>JBBDQZ010000028.1:0-1239 GCA_040905705.1 Balneolales bacterium | reverse complement strand
TTTACTTAGCAGCTTTTAATCTGAAGGACATGTGCCCCACACCGGCTGTGGAAGCTCCCAGCTGTCCGCATTCAAGTCGAAGTTGGCAGGCTTGTCAGTAATCAACGAAATGCACCAGCCGGAAAGATCGCGGTTAAAAGCACCGGCATCACTGAACATGTTGTCCATATCCGTAACGTTTCCGGTATCCCAGTCGCCGAGATCCTTATTGAAGGAAGTTGCGCCCGAAAACATACTTGCCATATTGGTGACATTACCGGTATTCCAGTCTTCGATGTCTCCATTGAAGGAGCTGGCATGAGCGAACATGTTGCTCATAATGGTCACGTTTCTGGTATCCCAGTCCTCGATATCTTGATTAAATGATGTGGCATGTGAAAACATGTTGCTCATATTGGTCACGTTTCGGGTGTTCCAGTCCTCGACATCCCCGTTGAATGCTGACGCTCTGTAGAACATACTTTGTATATTGGTCACGTTTCTGGTATTCCAGTCTTCGATATCCTGATTGAATGATGACGCACCGTAAAACATATTTTGCATGTTGGTCACACTTCTTGTGTCCCAGTCGCCGATATCCTGATTGAAGGAATGCGCAAAATAAAACATGTTACTCATGTCCGTCACATTTCTTGTGTCCCAATCTTCAATATCCTGATTGAAACCCGAATCCTGAAACATGCCACTCATATCGATCACATTGCGTGTATCCCAGTCTCCGATATTCTGATTGAATGAACCCGTATCTTGAAACATGCCACTCATATTGTTCACATTGCTTGTATCCCATTTTCCAATATTCTGATTGAATAGATTCGCATTGTTAAACATACTTTGCATGTTGGTCACGTTTCCGGTGTTCCAGGCTCCTATATCCTGATTGAATGTGTGCGCATTGTCAAACATTCTTTGCATATTGGTTACATTTCCGGTGTCCCAGGCTCCTATATCCTGATTGAATGATGGTGCACTTGTAAATATACCGGACATATCCGTGACCGGTGTTGTGCAGAGGCGTGTGAGGTCGGCTCCTCCATCCCTTCGCTCGATTAGTAAATTACGATCAACAACTTCATATTCTACACCATCCAATAACCCTGTCTCCCCGGGCACGGCATCAGGGCAGCGAACGGTGATGCCGTTGGCGGCATAGAAAATTTCGGCACCCATCTCTTCGGCAAATACAGCGGTTACTTCTTTATTGGAATCCATAGTAATTTCAACCGTATTTTGAGTAGA
>JBBDQZ010000027.1:0-7512 GCA_040905705.1 Balneolales bacterium | reverse complement strand
TACAACAGATGCAGTCTGATTACTTCGCATAATAAAAAAGTGAGGATAATCAGCATTATCATAACATTCGCATAATGCCGATGCTATTTTGGACCGCATCATTTACACTTAACACCGATTTTGATGATAAGATGGCATGTTCATCGAGCGAAACCAGTGTGCTTCATCCACACTTCACACTGATTTGGATGACAAGGTGAAAGCATGAGAAAAAATATGTAATATGGTAATTCCCGTTTAGCTAATTGGGATGAGGCCAACATCCATAACCAGGAAAAGCAGCTTCGTCCGTCACGGGGAGGGTAGTTTACCGGGGATAGCCAACAAATTGTCACTGCTATAAAATCAACATAGAAAATGCTTACAGAGACTTTAATTTTACTCTTTGAAAGAGACCTTAAAAAACTTCAGGCGGAAATTGAATTATATCGAAATGAGGAAATGATTTGGAGCACAGAAAAGAATATTTCAAACTCAGCAGGGAATCTGGCTTTGCATCTAACAGGGAATTTAAATTATTACATTGGTTCCGTAATTGGAAAAACGGGTTATGTTAGAAATAGAGAACTTGAATTTTCTCTAAAAAATATTCCAAAAAATGAGTTGATCAATAAAATTGAAGACACTATAAATATTGTTGGGAATTCTCTAAAAAAAATGACAAAAGAAGAACTTGAATACGATTATCCGATTCTGATTTTTTCAGCAAAAACTTCAACGGAATATTTTTTGGTTCACCTGGCAACACATTTGACATACCACCTTGGACAAATAAATTATCACAGAAGACTGCTTGATGAATAATCACCGTTGCGTAAGCAAGTAAAAACTTTGATTGGTATAATACGCAAGGGCATTATACCTCAATTAAAATCTTATCATGAAACCACGTGTTACTGTTATTACCATTTGTGTTGACAATCTGGAGCGATCACTTCAATTCTATCGTGACGGCCTTGGTTTAATGACGGATGGAATCATTGGGACGGAATATGAACATGGTGCCGTAGCCTTCTTTGAATTGCAGAATGGAGTAAAGCTGGCGATTTGGCCACGTAAAAGCCTTGCCCATGATACCGGGATCGCGCCAGGGGGCCCGGGGCCATTAGAGTTTTCACTCGGGCATAATGTTTCGTCCCGCCCTGAGGTTGATGACATAATGACTCAGGCAGAGAAAGCCGGTGCCGTTATCATAAAACAGGCTCAGGAAACATTTTGGGGTGGTTATGCCGGATATTTTCAGGATCCGGACCAGCATCTGTGGGAAGTCGTATGGAATCCACAGATATTGCCCCAGGATTGAGGTATAACTAATCAGATCAAGTGTACGCGTTTGCATTTAGTTGCTTAAATTCAAGGACTTAACCGTATTTTTTATTTTCAGACCGTTAGAGCAACCTTCCATCACCAAACTTTAAAAGTTACAAATCGACTATTAGCTTACTATCTTGGTTAAACAAAAAATATTTGATAACGAAATGACAACGACCAATAAACTCATTGAGGAGGCCTGTATGACCACCCACATCCGCCGGGTATGGCTCATGATCATGACAACTTTGACGTTTGTCGTCTGTCCCATCGCCCGGGCCAATCAGATCATCACCAATGATGACCCTCTCGTACGCGTCACGCCCAGTTACTATGACCGAGCCCTGCGTAACCCCATGAAGGGCTTTACAGCCGACATCGGCCATGAATGGTCCACACTAAGGCACCGGTACATCCGCTGGAATGAGCTGGAAAACCATGAATCAGATGGCATGGACCGAATTTTGGACGTGACCAATCAGAAATTTGCCAATGGCCCGGAAAACAATGTCAAATTCATCCCGCGCGTTTACCTTCACTGGAGTGCAGATCATGAAAAATTTTGGCCGGAGGATATGGAGGAGGACGACTACACCAGCGAGCAGTTCCAGGCACGTGTGACCAGACTCATCGAACGACTGGGCATCGCCTGGAACGATGATCCCCGGGTCGCCTTCGTCGAACTGGGGATTTTCGGAAAATGGGGAGAACACCATTCGCCGAACCCCACGCCGGAAATACAGGAACTCGTCGGAGAAGCATTCATAAACGCCTTTCCCGACAAAAAAGTCTCTGTTCGTCAAGCCTGGGCGATATTCGATGGCTTCGGGTTTGGCGAGTACTGGGACTCCTGGGCACATTATCAGCAAATGTGGGGCAATGGCCACCGGATCGCCGAACTCAATGAACAAAATGATCTATATCTCTCCACCTACATCGGTGGCGAGACAGCTTACAACTGGGGTGCCTGGGAAATCCAGCCCGGTGAAACTCCGACGATCAGTGTTTCCGAACTGGTCCACCGTGACTTCATCATCAATTCCATCCGTTGGCTGCACGGCACCCAGCTGCGCTGGATCTCGGCCTATGACCAGAACGATCCGGAGGCCCGCGCCGGCGCTGAGCAGCTGCAGCGCGTCATGGGTTATCGATACAGGCTGGATTCAGTCGGATTCTCTGAAACGGTGGATGAGGCCGGTCTGCACATCGAATTTTCGGTCACCAATGAAGGCTCGGCGCCCTTCTACTACGACTGGCCGGTCGAAGTGGCCCTGCTCGATCCCGAGACCCGCGAAGTAGTGTGGCGTGACTTCTTCGCCGATGCAGACATCCGTGACTGGACACCCGGCAGCAACTGGACACCACCACAGTGGGAAGAAATCGATATTTGGCCTAGCCTGGCCGTGGTCGACGGGTGGTCCAGCGAACCCATAGGCTGGGGCAATCCACCGGTCAGCCATAATACCTCCGCGACCTTTCATCCGGAAGTTCCTTCGGGCGAATACGTATTGACTCTGGCCGTCGTCGATCCCGCCGGCTTGAAGCCTTCACTTCGGTTCGCCACCAGTCAATACTGGAACGGCGGGCGCCATCCTGTCGGTCTGGTCGGTATCGGCCAGCCTGGGACCGGTCAGCTGCCGGCCACGTTTGATTTCGATGATCCGGCACTCGACGATTCGCTGCATTACGAAAATACAGACAGGGATTTGGTTAGCATGGAAGATGATCTTTTCATACCCGGTACCACGGTCCTCCGTCAAAATTATCCGAATCCATTCAATCCCATTACCACGATTCCCTTTTCCATTTCCGTTTCTTCTCCTGTTACGCTCGAAGTGTACAATATGCTTGGCCAAAGGATGGCGATCCTTCTGAATGGCGATTTCAGAACAGCCGGAAATCACAGTATACAATTTGATGCAAGCGGCCTTGCCTCTGGATTGTACATTTATCAACTTGAGGCTGGTGGTCAAGTTCACAAGAAACAACTTACTTTAATCAAGTGACTTGGGATTGCCCGCCGGGTTTCGCAGAGCGGGGCTGGGAGTGTGCTCGGAAATGCCAGGTTGCCAGTTTTTTATATTTCCTGGCAGTTCAAGACAAATAGTATATAGAGGAGTAAAAATGAAGGTACTTATGATTTTTAACCGACAACCTTACGACATACCGATGTTACATGGAACGGCCTGCGTTTAGCAGACAAATTATTGGATGCCGGGCAAACTGTAAGAATATTTCTTATGAATGATTCCGTAGATATGGCAAGAGACGAATGCAAGCCACCTGTTGGATATGATCAGGACTTGTCACAAATGCTTAAAGATTTGATTAAAAAAAATGTGGAAGTCAAGGCTTGCGGCACATGTATGGCTCGTTGTGGTATACATAAAAACAAACCATATTTTGAAGGTGCAAAAAAGGCAACCATGCCAGAATTAGCTGACTGGATTGTTGAAGGGGATAAAGTTATAACATTATAAGGGATAACAACCGTCCCATTTTAACTTTGACGAGGTATGGACCTGAAAATTATTTCACCCGGAGACTGCCGCAAATCGCTGGTCGATAGCCGGAATGTCATCGTCATTTAAAATACGGCCGGTCATCATGAAACATTAACCAGCATCGAAATCCAGCTCTCTTTGCCCCGGCTCAACAAACAGATAGTCACTTATCAACGCACAGATTACACCAAAAGGGAGATAGCCGGCATACCCCGGAATCGGCATTTTAAACAGGTAAAAGCGTTCGACGCCGGGAATGTTGTATATCCATTGAGCCTCACTATAAAAATTCCACATCTCCCAAAAAAACCCGCAAACCAGGGCGGAAACAGCCGATGCCCATAAGAGCGTCCAGTCACCCCGGGAAAGATCATCAAGCATAGGGTTGATATAACCGGACCACCGCTCATAAGCTATCCAAAGCAGTCCGGGTGCTATCCAGACCAACGGATAACTCCACTCCGGCATCCCGCCTGTACCGATCAAACCCAGCCAGCCGGCCAGGCCCATAACGATCCAAAACCGGACCGGGATCAGCCAGGGCATGGCAGGGAAATCGGTGTAAGCCCGGGAAAATACCGGCATCCGTAATAACAGAAAACGCACGCTCATCACGGCGGGCAGTACGGTGGAAAACGCCAGTGTGGCCTCGCTGAAATACTGAATTGGGCCGATTTCCCCCAACCCTGTATAATACCAGTTATGGACAAATCGGTTCAGGTACTCAAACACCCACCAGAAGATCGCACTGACCGGAAACAGCCATACAAAATACCTGGTACGGTGCGTCATCAGACTTTTGCCCGAAAGCCGGAAGGCCACTGCATTCAGAAAAACGATGAAGCAAAACCACAAGGGGAAAAAAGTGAAGCGCTGCAAAGGTTCAAACCAGGTAAAACGAGTCCATGCCAGTATCCAGCATCCGGCCAGCCCGGCCAGTCCCAGCCATCCCCACCAGGGAAAGTGCGGCGCATTTTCAACCGTCGCCGGACTCCATCGTTCCCGGGGCAGCCGCCGCCAGAATGGCCAGGTAGTCACGATGACAAAAAGCAGGACCCCGCCAAAAGCATACCAGGAAAAATCCGGATCATCCCCCATTAAAGTGCTTGCCGGCATTTCCAGGTAAGGGCCGGGGGATTGGCCACTGAAAATCACACCCAACAGCGGGCCGGTCCATACCAGCCCTGCCAACAAAAACAATCCGATAATCCTCCTTACCCATTGTCGGCGGAAGTCCATAATGAAGGCCATAGTTAATATTTGATACCGTAGAGAGTCGTTAATATTTCACAAAGAAGTCCCTTGATATGAAATTATATGTCTGGAAATATGATCTCATACTCCTGTTATAATTTATAAACCCGCACGGACAAACTTCAAAGTTGTAAGCTGGAACAGGCTGATCTCCTTGTATTTGTTGTAATCCATTTGCAGAAAATAAACTTCGAATTTGTAACCAGGGACAGAGCCGATTTTCTCTTTTTTATCCATTTTATATGAACACCAATGGCTTTAGTGATTACAACGATGGAAAGTATTAAAATTTTCGCCTTTTATTCTTCCCCTGTTTTTTTGTTATTTATAAGTTTCCATTTATTAACAGCTTGCAGCTTGCAAACGAATCAACCATGAGGTGACAATATGGCCTATTGGGGTAATATATTGACTATTTACGATACAGAAGAAAGTGTTTTATCTCATGTCGAGCAAATCCTGAATGATCTTGACACCAGGTTTGAAAAAATTGATAATACTTTTTTTGTAGAATCCACTTCACAGGAAAATTCCAGACAAATCACTTTACAAACCACACAAGCCGGAATTGCTCATACCCTGATTTTTTTACATCATAAAAGTAAAAATGCTCTGCGAGCCGGCAACGTGGACAAACAACTGGTAAACAGAGTCCGGTTACTGGTGATTAAATCCAAATAGGATGAGCTATGAATCCATGTTATCATTTGCTGCTATCCGTATTACTCGCGACTGTTTGTATCATTCCTGCAGACGTTTCAGGCCAGAGGTTTAGAACGCCGGATAATTTCAAGACCTATTATCCCATCATTGAGAACCCGAATTTCCTCTTGATGAGTCCCTATAAACAGGATGATCCTATTCTGTTTGAAGCGAATCCGGCCGTTAATTACAGCTTTGTCAATAACATACAATATAACCTGGAAACTGGCGAGCCATATGGCTATGCGGCGTATTTTTCCTATAAGCCGCAAGTGAGAATGTATGCATCGGTTTCCAAACCGGTCAGAATGCCCTCTTACAGGATACAACCGGGCTTTCAGTATATACACCGATTGGGCAATGTTATTCAAAAAGATCCATCCGTTTCCATGCCCCGACGAAGCCGGTTTTTAAGCATCGCGATTGAGTCCGGGCATTATTCAAACGGACAAAACCGATGTGCGTTTTCGGCAAGCCTGGAAGATGGTTCGGAGGGCTGCATAGATATTTACCGTTCTATAAACAGCTCAACCAACCTGTCGGACCTCTTGAACAGAAGCAGTGGAAACTTCTCTACGAATTTGACCGAAGTGGTTGTGAGTTACCAATACAACAAACATACGTTAAGGGATGATAATGGAATTCCGCTCGTGTCACGTCGAATATACTTTGGCACGGTCATGTATCATGAGTTTTTCAGTTTGGTGATGCCTGTCCGCTTCGGTGGATATTCTGATGAAGATATTGACCTCTATGGAAAATGGCGCTTCCACATCAGTTATGAACAATTAAACATCCTGAATGACCGAGGCCCCGGTGAACATGCCCGGTATGGGGTCTTCAATACCAAAGTGGAATACATTTTAAATCCACATCCACATGTCGTCCCGGTCAGAATCGAAACCTCATATGAGTACTATCCATGGTCAGGCTCCGATATCGGTTTTAAACTGTGAGGCAGCTGGGGGCACGATAATTACAACTTCAGATTTGTGGATGCCGATTTTCAGATTGCGGCAGGAATTGTCTGGAATTTGTATCCTGTAATGGCTAAATATTCACCGTTTGAACTTTAACGATTCGTTAAATTCTGAACATCGCAAACTGTCCATTCAACGGAGCTTCCGACATGTTCCTCCCTTTACCCTTTTAAGGTCGTTTTTCAAGATGTGCATTAAAAATAGAGAACATTAATGTTTGCCTGATTTTAATAGCTTGTTTTAATGTCAGATTTGGGTGCAAACATTAAAATCAATATAATTAATGCCAAAAGCACAGCGCTACAGAGTGAACCCGGAGCCATCAGCTGGAACTCCCCATTCTTTACCTGAGCCGTTATATTCTTGAGCACAAGCAGGATTATTATGAAAATCTCGCGAGAGTATCCCAACGCGGCGACTGGAAGAGCTGGATGCTCAAAGAGGGCACAAAACAGTACTTGTCAGGAGTTGATTTTTGTGGATGGCTATATTATTATACGTATAAATAATCACTATACGTATAATCTTGTTATGACGAAGAAAAACAAGAAGCTGACGCTGTATTTGGATGAAGAGGTAATCCGGCAGGCTAAAGAGTATGCGCGGAGAAGCGGATCTTCTGTGTCGGACATGGTTGAGAAATACCTTTCCGAAAAAACGGGTCCCGGCAGGAATGAGCAGGAGTCGGAGGGTCCCATCCCTGCTGAATTCGCCACCTTCTACGGGGTTGTGCGCGTGCCGGACGACTTCGATGAAAAGGA
>JBBDQZ010000026.1:0-7528 GCA_040905705.1 Balneolales bacterium | reverse complement strand
CTGGCGGGTTGTTTGGGTTTTGTCAAAAGCGATGGTGGCCTTCCGGTTTTGATACGACACCTCGGTCTTCAGAACGCCATCTACGCGTTGAACGGCATGTTTCACGGAAGTCTCACACCCCGTACATGTCATCCCTTCGATATCAAAGGTGACACGTTCTACCTGAGTCTCGTATCCTATCACCACCTGCGGGGAATTATTACTGCGGATAAAGATATCGGAGTAGTAGGGAAAGGTGATTAATAAACTCACGGCAACGGTTATCATCCCAAGAAACCCTTTGGATTTAAAAAATGAGGGATCATCCTCGCATTTACAGTCGACCTGCTTGCGGGGCTTCAGATGCTGAAACCAGGCTAAACCGATGAACAGCCCTGACAGACTGATCATCCAGGGACGAAACGGCTCCAGCCACGAAAACATGGATGCAATTCCGCTGATACCGGCCAGCACGGCAAATACCGGTGTGATACAGCAGAGTGCTGCTAAAAATGCAGTTGCAATGCCTGCACCGAGCCATTTTGAGTTATCTGTTGATCTCATGTGTTTTAATATTTAATTAATAAGGACAAAGGAAATATCCATGACTTGATTTAATCATGCTCCTGTGTTTTGGGTTGTCCGGTCATGGCCATTTCATGCGGCAAATACCTCAATGAGTTTGTTTTTATTGAGCTGGCCGAAAAGTGGTTGAAGGATTTCCCGGTACGGGTCCTGTAAGGAGTATAAGATTTGTTTTCCGTCCCGGTGGGTTTTTAACAGCCCGCCGTCCTTTAATTTCCGCAAATGCTGTGAAACAGCCGGAATCGACAAGTCCAATATGTCACTGAGATCACAGGGACAGAGCTCTTTTTCCTTATCAAGCAGAAAAAGAATTTTCAGGCGCATTTCATTACCAACCAGTTTCAGGATATCCGTTAATTTTAATATAGAAGGCTCTACCTCATGCAACACCCGAATGCAGGTGTTGATCTGATTCAGATCGGCGACTTCACGTATACAGGTCTGTTTGTTCATGGGCTTTTAAATGGTACATAATTTAAGCAACAACATAAATATAATAATCTATCATTTTAGAAAGTAATTAAATGAATTATTTGTTTTTTCCTTTATTGCAATCCAATTGGAATTCAGGCTCTTTTCTATGCAGGACTGCGTGCTTCATTGGAATTATTGACGGATACCCCTGAAAATGAACCTTTTATTTCGGGTGTCCATGAACGAGCCCTGCATCTGCTGTTCCATATCCGCATTTACTACTTGGTGGACCTCCGAAGATTGAATGAGATAAACCGATATCCAGAGGAATATTACGGAGAACAAACCGTAAATCGGTTTAATATCAATCCGAATGTGATTCCGCTATGGGTAGTAGACTGGCTTACGGAAGAGGTTGCCTACTTTTCCGGATTAATTGTAGCCAAATCACTGTTGGAAAATCCGGAAAAACTCGACATGCTGTGTTTTACTGATGACATTGATCCAAACAAGTGTTAGCCTCTTAAATCAGATTTTTAAACACCAGCAAACCGTATGCCGGTTAACTGATATATGTTGTAGTCTACCGTAGACAAGTCATCTAAATTAAATTCACGGACATCAGCATGGCCGGTAGCCCGGGCAATGACCTTCATTAGATCATTCGTGGCGCTGAAAAAGTTGTAGAGCTGTTTGGCAGAGGTATCAATGATCAGCCGGCTTCGCAGGCTTTCCTTTTGTGTGGCAATACCCACCGGACAGTAGTTACTGTTGCAGGCGCGCATACCCAAACATCCGATTGCCTGGATGGCCGAATTGGCAACAGCCACGGCATCGGCTCCCAGCATCAGGGCTTTGGCAAAATCTTCGGCGACTCGCAGTCCGCCTGTAACAATAAGTGTCACATCATTGGCGCCTGTGTTATCCAGATGCTTTCTGGCACGTGCCAATGCCGGGATGGTGGGTACATTGATGTTGTCCCTCAGGACCGTGGGTGCCGATCCGGTGCCACCCCCGCGTCCATCTATGATAAGGTAGTCTACTCCCGTTTCGAGTGCAAAGTCGATATCTGATTCAATGTGACTGGCGGCAATCTTAAATCCGACAGGTATACCTCCGGTTTTTTCACGTACCTCATCGGCAAATGCCCGAAAATCATCCGTTGTAACAAGATCCGGAAAGGCAGCCGGAGATATGGCCGCTTCACCAGGCTCAAGACCTCGTACTTCCGCAATTTCTCTGGACACCTTGTTAGCCGGCAGATGACCGCCTGTACCTGCTTTGGCACCCTGTCCTCCTTTGAAATGAAACGCCTGTGCTTTTTTAACTTTTTCCCAGGAAAAGCCGAATTTGCCGGAAGCCAGTTCATAAAAATATCGCGAGTTGTTTTCCTGTTCTTCGGACAACATACCACCTTCGCCACTGCAGATGCCTGTCCCGGCCATTTCCGCCCCTTTCGACAGCGCGATTTTCGCTTCACGCGACAAGGCCCCGAAGCTCATATCCGACACCAGGACCGGTAGTTCCAATTCCAATGGTTTTTTGGCAGCCGGACCAATGGTAACTTTTGTATTCACATTTTCGCTATCCGGTAACGGACGTCGTGCCAGCTGGGCCGGTAAAAACTGTATGTTATCCCATTTCGGAAGCAGATTCCTGTCAACGCCCATAGCGGCCGACGGACCGTGAGGCCCGAATTTGCCAAGGCCGTTTTGAGCAAGCTCTTTGATGTACAGGGTATAAGGCTCGGTATCTTCGGGATGGGTATCGGCATATTGACCCAGATACTGTTTCCTGTCAAAAGGCTGCGGATGATTTTTCAGATAGTCATTAATTTCTTCTTCATCTATCCAAACCACCCCGTCGCTTATTTCTGACCAGAACTTGTAGAGTACCTCTTCGTTATTGTATTCACTCACACCGGTATCGTAGCGATAATCCCAGCCATGTACGCCACAGATAAGGTTATCGCCCTCTACATATCCGTCTCCCATCAAGGCGCCGCGGTGCAGACACCGGCCGTACAGGACCGAAACCTGATCATCAAATCGAACGGCAACCAGATCCAGTCCGTTTACCTGATAATGTTCGGGAATTCTGTCGCGGAGAGTTTCCCGGTCAGTAAGTTTGATTTTATGCATGATAAAAGCAGCTTTATATTTTAAAATATGTGATTGTATGCGATACCTTTAGGGGGGGTCGATAGGGGATTCAAAAGAAAATAACTTCCATTGAACCTGCAATTGACGGAATGATTTGAAGACGGGTCATTTCATCATATAATTAACTACCCGGATAAAGGTGTATGATATATGGATAATAATACATATTGGTAATATTGACACAGACATGATAAACACTACGTATTGCAGGAAAAATTGGTTTGGTATCGGAGACCAGGATTCTGCCTGCCGGAGGTTTCCTCACCACACATCCTGTTAACAGGGTTTTGAAGTTTCCCGTCTGTATTTAGGCCATTTGGGGAACATCAATGGCCCAAAACATATGCTTCATGGATGCAGTCATAACCATAAATTTCACAAAAGAATACTCAGTCCGCTCGGCAGGATCATAATGCCTTTTGACTTTTCGAGTTCATAAAAGGGACACATACCCATTTAAAGACATTACCGCAGGTATGGATGGAAATTGAAAGATCGATGAATATGTATGCATATCTTGACTAAGTTTAAGAGATGTTTGCATTTTTGTAACTATATATCCATCATTCTGATATTCTGATATTCTGATATTCTGATGCATTTACCGGAACCTTGATTTCATGGCACTTCATAAATTCGCATTTTATTTGTTCATTTGCCTGTCTGTAAACACAACAAGTATGAACGCGCAACATTTCACAGAAGCCTTTATCGAGCGATTTTACTGGCATTTTGAGCAATCATCCCTGAAAGTGGTTGATCTGGCGGAAACAATGCCTGACGAAACTTATGAATGGTCACCTGATGACGAGGCGATGAGTGTTGCCAGAGTATTTATGCACATTGCCAGGTATAACTACATCCTTCCTCAGCGGTTGCATGGAATAGAGGTGCCCGATCACATCATACCGGGTGAGATGGAGCAAATCACCGACAAGGAGACGGTTGTAACAATGTTGAAGGAGTCGGTGGAGTATGTATTTGAACTTTCAGAAAAGCTTGCGGATGAAGCACTGAACGAATCAGTAGTTATATTTGGTGAAGAGACGCAAGGCTGGGCTGTTCTCATGCTCTTGATCACACATATGAACGAGCACGTAGGTCAGTCTGTGAGCTATGCACGAATGAACGGTGTAGTGCCGCCGTGATCACGCTTATTGCGCTGAATCCTCTTTCCTTTGTGTATTCTAATCATTAAATGTACGCAGCGTAGCCATTAAAATATTATCAGGAACATTTCTTGTGGATTGTTCCTGTGAATCTGATTTTGTAGCTCTATCCCGGATTAAAACCCACTCACGATTTTGGGTGTAAATACATAAATAAAAGTAAACGAGAATATCACGAGTTTTTTAATAACTCTGCCTTTGATTTTCGGCACATTTCCCGTTGTCTTTCTGTTGGTTCACTATCATGGAAGTCATATTTTTAGCGTGAATATACCTCTTAATCTTCTTCTTCCATGCCCGAATATCCATCCGACACCTTTGCACATCATCTGTTTGAATCGTATGAACAGTACAAGGAGTTGTCTCTTTCGCACCGGAGGTTCAAGCATGATAACCTTGTACCGCTGATAGACAAACTGGGTGAGCACCCTGTCATAGAGGTGATTCATGAAGGGAATTCTCCGGAAGGTCGTGGAGTTTACCGTCTTAAAGCCGGGACAGGTGATATTTCTGTACTGTTGTGGACGCAAATGCACGGGAATGAACCGACCGCCACCATGGCGGTATTTGATGTTTTTAATTTTTTGACGGCTGAAGATGAGAACGATAATGAACGGTCCCAAATCCTGGAGCATCTTACCATTCATGCCGTCCCGATGCTTAATCCGGACGGAGCAGAGCGCTATAAGCGGCGCACCGCTTTCGGTATCGATATGAACCGGGACGCATTGCAGCTGCAGTCACCGGAATCCCGTATCCTGAAGGGGATCCGGGACGAACTGGACGCCGATTTCGGGTTTAATCTTCATGACCAGTCTATCTGTTATTCAGTTGGCGATACTCCGAAAAGTACGATTATTGCTTTTTTGGCACCTGCCTGTGACAAAGAGCGGAGGATTAACCCTGTCCGGCAGCGAGGCATGCAATTGATTGCACAGTTGGATAAAATGCTTCAGCAATATATTCCCGGACATGTGGCGGCCTATTCGGATGCTTTTGAGCCACGGGCATTCGGTGACAATATGCAAAAATGGGGAACAAGTACAATCCTCATCGAGAGTGGCGGGATGCCGGGCGATCCCGAAAAACAGTACATCCGAAAACTGAACTATCTGCTGCTGCTCGAATCGTTCCGGTCGATTGCGAGTACAGATTATCAGAAGTATACGGTGGAACAATATAATTCAATACTTCCCAATAGCTTACGATTATACAGCGTCATTTTTCGGAATGTTACCATTGCTTTTGACGGACATGAATTTGATCTGGACCTGGCGGTAAACCGCTCAGAGGTCAATATCAACCGGGCAACCGGATTCTATGAGCGCGGGATCATCAGCGAACTGGGTGATTTGTCGACTTTTAACGGTTACGAGGAAATTGATGAGACCGGACTTCGGGCTGAAGCGGGCAGGGTGTACCCTGATTTATTGGCTGGTGAGGAGGATTTGGAGGCGGTCGATACCATGGGCCTGATCCGACAGGGGTATACGGCGGTCAGGCTGGATGCACCACCCGATGGCAGACATACGGAATTCCCGATGAATATACTGGGTCCGAATGGGCGTCAGCCTGCGGGACCGGTACCCGGGCGTGCAGCCAACCTTGTGTTTTATCGAGGGGACGAGGTGGTTTATGCCGTGATTAACGGATTTGTGGTCGATGTGACGGTTTCTATTCCGGAGGTTGGAAATGCACTGATTTATCATTAGGCCTGACGGGAATACACATGCTCTGAAGGCTGAAAATATTGGAAGTCCCGGTTGAATAATCAAGGACGGGACAATACACCATGATCCCCGGGAGTTTTATTTATTGTCGTGTAGGCAGCGAGCGCACCGCATGTTCACGAATATTGATCATGCGTATTCGATTGAATTTGGCATGAAGAAAAGCCGGGCTTGATTGAATCCTGAAATTTCGTAGTTTTCGGAATTCAAACATTTATATACTTCCTTATTATGAATAAACGATTTGCACTGTGGGGTGGATTTGCTGTCGCAATGGCCATGGTCATTTTTTTAATGGTTCGATTTGCCGACGAGGATTCCTCTGTGTCAGATACCAATGCTGCCGAGGTTCAGGCGCCGGTTAATACTGATCTTCTGGAAATCAGGGAGGATGACTGGTACAAAGGTAATCCGGATGCCGATGTGATTATAGTGAAATACAGTGATTTTCAATGCCCCGCATGCCGTTTTATTGCGTCTATGGATGACCAGCTGAGTGGTGAACTGGGTGAAGAGGTACTGTTTGTCTTTCGTCATTTCCCGCTGAGGAATTTTGAGTTTTCTCAGATGGCGGCACGGTACGCCGAGGCAGCCGGCAGGCAGGGGTTGTTTTGGAGAATGCACGATCTGATCTATATCAATCAGCAACGATGGTCACGAGGCAACGCTGAGGAAATATTCCGGCAGTTTGCCGAGTCGATGGAACTGGATATGGAACAGTTTGAGGAAGATTTACAGGATCCCGAGATCGTGAGTAAGATCGAATCGGATTTTGAAAGTGGACGAAGTGCAGGAGTGAGATCGGTTCCATCTGTTTATATCAATGGTGAAAAGATCACCAATCCCAGATCAGTGGATGCCTATCGATCCCTGATTGAATCACGGTTGTGATAATTTAACCTTGCCTGTCATGACCCGATCTCTGCCATCAATCTTGACACGGGTGATTGCGTTACTGGTGATCGCTTTTGTAGGATTTACAGACGCTGTCTATTTGACAGCCTCTCATTATGTCGGAAGTTTGCCTGTCTGCGCCATAGTTCAGGGATGTGACGAAGTGGCGCTGAGTACCTACGCCACGATCGGCCCGATTCCTGTTGCACTCTTGGGCGTGCTGTTTTATGTCATTATACTGATCAGTGGAGTGGCCTGGCTGGATACGAGGAACCCGGTGCTGTTTCGCTATCTTCCCTTTCTGACGGTACCCGCGTTCCTGTTTTCAATGTGGTTGATCTACCTGATGTTTTTTGTGCTAGAAGCGGTTTGCATTTATTGCCTGATATCAGCCGTCACTACCACGCTTATAATGCTTCTTTCGTTTCGCCTAAGTCAGATGAAACATCCATGACAGAAATGTCGGGTACACAAGCCATTATCAAATCACTGGAATTTTACCAGAATCCTCTGTATACTTAAAAGAATTAATCAACCAGAAAGGTTGGGGGTGCTTGTACGCACGAGCTGAGATCATACCCCGATCACCTGAACC
>JBBDQZ010000025.1:0-41722 GCA_040905705.1 Balneolales bacterium | reverse complement strand
CGTTCTCTTTATCCGCAGAACTTCAAGTCAAGGGTGTAGTTCGTAGGACGGATACAAAAAATTATTATATTTTAAGGGTTCATTTGCAAACAAAATTGTTTTGTGCATTGTACCCTTACATTCTTGCAATATTACTTCTGACAGGTACTCCCCACAGTGTTTCGGGTGAACGTGCCTACACGGAAAAGCAGAAAGAAGCGTTAGCAGATCAGCTAATTCAATATCTTGATGAATATGAGCAGACCAGGTCCAACAATGCTGCCTGGCTGCTCTATCTGCTTTTTGATGCCAACCCTGAGACGATCTCCTTTGCAGAAGGCTATATACAGGACAGGAAGGATCGATTTATAACTGTGCATCATCTGTTTGATTGTATGAATACCCTTCCAGGCCAGGATGAGTATGATCAATCCGTATCCTTTCGCTTTATATATTGTTTGAATGAACCCGAACTAATACTCTCATTTTTGCATGATTATAACAATGAGGCCGATTCCAATACAAAATTATATTCTCTTTTAGACGAGCATGATCTGACGGATAATCAAAAGATTCATCTGGAGTATTTAAGGAATCCCGAAAAGGATTATACCATGCAATTTTCGGATGAACCGGGCATATTAGACTTTTACTATTTTGATCATATCTTCAATGCTGATAATAATCATGATAATAATAGCGATGATTATTTGGATGTATGGATGGATGATATAGCAAACAGGTCAACTCTTGAAAATACGGATCATGTTGTCTCACTGCTTGTCACAATCAATGGACTATTTAAAAATCAAAGAGAACATGACATTCATTCCATTGCTCAACAAATAAAAAATTACTATGATCTTCCCATTTCAAAAATTTCACTACGAATCCTAAGATATATATCATTTTCAGCTTTTTTTAGTGGATATTATCATTATGATATTGATTTAAATCGAAATTTACTCATACCAATTTCAGAATATTTCGAATTGGAAGAGCAGCTAAAAGCTAGATTGGATCTAGGCGTTAGTTTATATCGAATTGGTAACATTCAGACCTCCCAAACTGAACTTGAAAATGTCTACAAATCTATTGATGAATTTAGTGACTTTAGATATCAGTCTGCATTGTTAAATAATTTAGGAATTGTATACTATCGTACCGGATATTTTGAAGATTATCTTCAACTGATATTACAAGCACTTGATTATGCAAGAGTAAATGATGACCCCAATTTAGAAATTCAATACCTGAATAACTTGCATGTTTATCATAAAAAAATTGAAAACTGGCCAGTCGCTATTGAATATTTGAATCAGATTAGAGTAAAAGCAACTGAAATTGGTGATTTTGGGAGATTAGCATTTGTAAACCAGTCTATTGCAACATACTATAGAGACTCACAAAAAGACTTTGATCGTGCCCTATCATATTTTATGGAAGCACAAGAACTAGCAAAAAATTCTGAGGACTATCGTCTGCTAATCAGGATATTATCTGAGTTAGCGAGAACCTATATTCAGGTTGGCTTACATGACAGAGCTTTAGAAACTAACAATATGATCATAAATAATGCCAGGTCACGAGATGACAAAACCGTTCTACTTAGAGCATATATTAGAAATGCCGAAATTTATTATGATAATCAAGAGCATGAAAATGCAGGACAATACATTGACAGTGTACTGCAGATGAACCACAATATTTTAACATTCAATTCGCAAGTTATTCGCTCTACTGTACTGGCTCGGCACATGCTTTATAATAATAATCCCGAGGGTGCCATTGCCCAGATGAAAACAAATGCAGACGAAGTCATCTCCCGCGTCAGGCACAGTTCCGAGTCTCAATCCGGCCGGATGATATTGGATCCTGAATACATTGTTCTGTTCAAGCTGCTGATCAATGAGCTTGTGAAATCCGGCCAATATGAGGAAGCGTTTTTCTGGATGGATGAGGTTAAAAATCTCAGTGCCTTTACTTTTTACAACAACCCGGCGCTTAAAGCAAGCATTCTTAGTGAAAGTGAGTTGATTCTGGATTTTGCTCTGCGTAACCGGATCGAGCGTCTGCGATCAGAAATATACAACGCCGAAGCGTCACAACAAATCCAGTTAAACAACCTGCTGTTGGATGCCATATCCGAGCAAAACATTTTACGTCGCAAGGTGTTGCAAAACGTTGACCTCAACCCTGTAAATTTGAGCCGTTTAAGGCGAAAACTCGGCCGCTCCGATATTGTGCTTTATTTCAGCATGTATGAAAATTACCTCTTTGCCTCGACGATCACCTCCGGTTCTTTCAATATTCAACGTATCGAATTTTCGGATGATACATTGTCACGCGTCGATTCCGTCGTGACAAGCCTCTCCACGGACCAGGTCAAACTCACCGATCTGGAGTGGATTCGTGAACTCGTCCTGGACGATCTTGATCTTTCAGACCGTTATACCAATATCATCGTGGTTCCTGATGATTTTTTGTACCATATACCGTTTGAAATCCTTCCCACCGGCGAGGTTTCCGGCGATTACAGCTACGGAGATGCAAAATATCTGATTGAGCATGCTTCCATTTCCTATGCCAACTCTCTCAAGGATCTTGAAAGCAGCCTATCCGGCACACCACGAATAAGTCAGGAACTGGATTTTATCGGATTTGGAATTTCGGATTTTAGCCGGACCGGCAGCCAGCTGTTACCCGGAAGATCTTTGCCCCCCCTTCCGCTGGCCGAGCAGGAAGTCCGGGAAATTGCCTCATTGCTGTCGGAGCTTCCCAATACATCTTATCGTACTGGCGAGAACGGAACGGAAAAACAATTTCGTGATGGCGCCGGTAACAGCCGTATTTTACATATTGCTTCCCACAGTGAAATATTCGAAAACGATCCCCTTTATTCTCTGGTTCACATGCACTCTTCAGATGCTAATTCCGGTGATCAGCAAGACGACGGTTTGGTCTATGCCTATGAACTTTTCGGTATGAATTTGTCGAGCGAAATGGTGATGCTCAATTCTTGCGAGTCGGGATCGGGCGGTTACATCCAGGGAAGCGGAATCATCGGATTCAGCCGGGCTTTCAACTATGCCGGAGTCCAGAGCCTGGTCATGAATCTCTGGTCGATTCGGGACCGATCAGCCTACGAACTATCTGTATCTTTTTACAGCTATCTGAATCAGGGGATGAGCAAACAGGAGGCCATGCGTCAGGCAAAAATCGATTACATCAATCAAATCAACAGTAATCCGTCAAACTGGGGCTCATTTGTTGTTTACGGTAATACCGCTGCTATTGTTCGTACACCATATCCGTGGTATGCCGGAATTGCCTTGTTGCTCATCGGAAGCATCTCTATTGTCATTGCATGGATTCGACTGGCGCGAATACCGATCGGGCGAATCGGATAACAACTTCCTCTGTCAGGCCGGTATTAATCCAGGTAACGTTCGGCCAGTCTGCGGTAAGCGCCGTTCAGATCATAGGTCTTCTGGATATGTACCTGGGCCAACTCTTCCCGGCCAAGCTGGAGATAGACATTGCCAAGAAACCAGTGTATCTGTTCTTCCGTCAGGACATGCATCTCTTCATAATGATCCAGAATAGCAACAAATACATCCCGTGCTGCCGTATAATCACCTCTGTTGTAGTAAATCGAGCCCTTATTGAGTTCAAGTGAAATGGCTTGCTCTTCCGACAGGTCTTCCAATTCCATTTCATTCAATTTATCAATCGCCGCTTCGTATTGTTCAAGGGAAGCGAGGTTGATCGCTTCTTGTAACTCGTAATCAAAAGTAGCGGACGGAATGGAAGAGGACCGGTAGCTGTCCAGCTCAATAGCTGAAATGGGGTGTGCATCAAAAACATAATCGGACCGGAAAAGATATAAAGCTGAAAGCACACCAATGAACGCAAGGAATACAGCGGCTATGCGAGCACTTTTGTTCGAAAGAATAAAAATCCTTGCCACCCGGGGCGGTTTGGATTGTATTTTGGACATGTATGGCGAAGCAAAAACCTCATTATTAGCGATCTCTTCCACGTTAACCGAGTTAACCAGATACTCCATGAGATCATCGTTTTCAATCAGTTTTGCCCAAAGCTCTTCCGATTCCTTGTCGGAAAGTTTTCCGGCCCGATAAGCATCAATCTGATCGTAGATATGTTTTTGGCTGCTTTTCACTGTATTACTCACTGTTTTTGCACTAAAGGCATATGATAAGTTACCATTTTTTACCGGTTCTCCATAACCTGTTCAATGATATTGAGCAGATCCTGTTTCATAAAAGGTTTCAGCAGGAATGCCTCCATGCCGACGTCTTTACATTGATTACGTATTTCTGAACCGGCATTAGCCGTTGCTGCTATGACAGGAATATCCTTGTATTCCATTCTGTTGCGAATTTCACGTGTCGCTTCAATCCCGTCCATTCCTCCACCAAGATTGATATCGGTAATGATCAGGTCATAACTATTATCGGATGTTTGAGTCAATGCTTCAGGCCCATCTAATACCGAATCAACATCCATTTCCTTTTTCAGAAATATCTGCACCAGATATTGAATTTCCGGATCGTCTTCAATATGCAACACCCGGTATCTGCGTTTCCTGCTGCTCCTGCTACTTGATACTGTATCAAAATTATTTTTTATCACAGTTCGTCCATTAAAACCATTTCTATAGGATTTATTTGCAATTCTCATTCCGTTAATATTTGTTTTATCCGACCCTGTAAGATGATCGGCCGCTTTATAGCTCCCGTCCACCCACGCTTCCTCAAGAGTCATTTTATTACTGCTTGAAAAAAACTCAATTCGTGATGTTATGGAATAAAGTTCGTACATACTTATGGGGTTCATTTAATAATTTATGATTTATGCCGGTTAAATGACTTAAAGGTACTTATATAGACAGGAGAGGCGTGCAGGCAGATTGTTACAAAAAATATTAATTTTTTTTAAAAAACAGCTTCTGAAAGCCCCAGCCCAGGAATCTCTTTTACCTGAACATGGCCCGACGGCAATATTTCAAGCCCTTCAAATGTATTATTCAAAACCAGAAGATGGCCGTCGAGATCTGCAAAGTCCGCCCATAAGGCCACCAATGCCGATGCTGTATCGGCTATAACAGATTCAACCATACACCCGGCCATAATCTGCAGCCCTTCTTTACGCGCTTCATGAATGATTTGCAATGACGTGCTGATGGCTCCGGTTTTCATCAACTTGATATTTATGCCGTGAAATTGCGTTGCCAGTTCCTGCAGTGGCTCTCTTCCGGCCATACTTTCATCAGCGAACAGGGGAATATTCGATTTTAATCGCAATGTCTGCATCTCTTTTTTACAATCCGCCGGCAGGGGCTGTTCCACCGCATATACATTCTGTTTGTGAAGAAAACGGATCATGTCCAGTGCCTGATCCATCGACTTCCAGCCTTCGTTGACATCCACCATGAGTGGTTTGCTGGTGTGCTCTCTGATGGCTGTGATGATCTCTTTATCATGATCCGTTCCCAGTTTCACCTTTAATAGCGGATAAGGGCCGGCTTCTTCCACTTTTTCTTTCATCTGATCCGGTTCATCGATCCCCAGGGTGAAGGTAGTAGGTGGACCGGTGCGGGCCGGTGCCCGCAGTAATTTATAGAGCGGCAGATTCAATTTTTTCCCGATCCAGTCATACAATGCCATTTCAAGGCCTGCTTTTGCAGCGTACTCCCCCGGCTCCGACTGTTCCATGTATCTTACCAGCTCATCTACATCAAAAGGATTTTCCGATTTGTAGTTTCCCGTTTTTTCGAGAAAATTCATTGCCGATTGTTGCGTCTCGCTATAACGATGATTAGGCGCTGCCTCGCCGATTCCTGTCACCCCCTCTGCATGCAGGCGGATCAATACATTGTTCACATGTTCACGCGAGCCCCTTGAAATGGTGAATGTTCGTTTCATCGGCAAATTAAGAGGCTCGATATCAATGGAGAATACGGTCATAATACAAATCGGAATGGTCATCCTGGTGCCGAAGGGAAAAACTAACATAACCAGCCGGACGGCCATAAACAACGGTTATCAAATTGACTGTAATCAAATCGACCGCTAACCCTGGTTCGGTTTCAGCACATAGAGGCTGTACTCGCCCGTGTTCCAGAAGGGTGTACTGTTCATATATTGATCCAGCTTCCAAAGTGATTCCCCGCGGCCCGGAAGGTAATCCAGCAGGTGGGCACGATACCAGGCGGGATAAAGAATGCTGTACCCTCGATGATCAACAATCGTAAATCGGTGGTGGAATGCTTTTTTTACGTCCGATTGTGAAATGGCCCGGCTGGGGGCAGATTTATCCGGCGAATATCCTTGCCAGCGGTTCAACAAACGGTCGAACGCTCTTTTCATGTGGCCGCGTACCAGCCAGAGCGGGATATCAGCCAGGTAATACCGGTTTACAAATGTCAACACCAGCGTAGCATCGGCATGAACGGCTTTGTGAAGGTGACGGGCAGCCGTTCCGAGGTCGTATACCGTATTCAGTCCGCCAAAATAGACATAAACAAGATCGTAGGTTTCTCCGGGATAAAGCCGGGAAATATGCTCGACCGATCCGGTTTTAACCCGGGCATTATCCACTCCTGCATCATAAATTTTCTTTGCCGCCAGCCGCGTCATCCCGGGTGAAACATCAATAGCGTCGATCTGCCGGTTCGGGAATTGCGTGGCAAACCAAATCACATCCAGGCCGGGGCCGCATCCGATTTCCATCGCTTTTCTGAACGGATAAGCCAGAGTAACCTGCCGGAAATCCCCCCGGATTTTCTGGAGAACCGGATTTTCATCGTATCTCCTTTCGAAGTCAACAGCATCCTGATCAAAATAGTCGGCTACCGTCCGATAATACTGTTCACTGCCGGATACAGGCAATGGATTAATACATTGGTCATTAAACCCGGTCGGGTTCCCGGTCGCTGTACTCATAGTGCTTTTTGGAAATTTTTGATTCGATATCGTTTATGATCTTTTCCCACTTATGATATACACCCGGCCGGTGATCGTTACTGTGCAATTTGATACGATGCATATCCCAGAGCATACCGCCCTGCCGGTTTCGCAGTCCTTTCCAGCGCCACTTTCGGGTCCAGAAGATCATAAGGATCAAATTAACCAGGGAGAGCAGCCCTTTCTGTTTTTTGTCCCCCTGTATTCCCGAGAGCTCCTGTACGCCTTCATCATGATGGGTCCCGGCAGCATTATGATTGGCCGCATTCCCGTCTTCTTCTTCTGTCCATTCCCCGTACTGATCATCCCGCATGTTGGGAAAAATTTCATAGATCCATTGATTATAGCTTAATGGACGAATACCTGAGGATGAAGCATTAGCCGGATACAGATGGGCAAGCTGATGGGCGGTATAGAAATCCCGTTGCCAGCGAATACGCATTGCAGATCTGTCCACAAGGTAATTGGTACAAATTTTGGCACTGCGCCGGGTCAGCAGGGCAAACAACCGGTACAAGGTGTAAAGTACCCAGACACGGTTCCTCTCTGCCACTACAAACAGATCGATATCTTTTTCACTGAGGTGCGTTCCATGCACGACTCCTCCGGAAAGGAACAGGCCGGCACAAAATGGAAACCTGGATAATAACCGGAGCAACCCGCTGTTTCTATAAAGAAAGTCTGTATTCTGCCTTTGTTTCTGACGAATCTCAAGCGGTGAACGGCACAGACCGGCCATGCCGCATGAACCGTATTTTTCAAAGAAAAGATCCGGATACTGATCAAGCAGGTTGCTCCAGGCTTTGTCGAACGCGTCGCGTGTACATTTTTTTTCGATCAGGCCATGATAAAGTGCGTTTTTATCCATGGGCATTCGATACACCGCACTGTAGGCGAGGGTATGTATTATGCATTGTGCCAGATCGGATATTCCGTTTTTTAAATGAGGGATGTTCTCTTCTGTCTGTTCACATGAAGACGGCCAGTTATACAAGAGGATCCCATCGGGTGGTGTTGGGCCCGTCTCCAGTAGAGGTTCCAGGCTTTCGGCAAATTGATCCCAGGTGTGCAGGGACCGGATTTTCCGGCAGTGATGGTAAAAACCGGCATCACGGGAAAATTTGGACAACGATACAAACCCGGAAGCGATGGCATCCGGGTTGTTGGCCGGAACCTGTACGGCTTGTTCTTCAGCGGTCTCTGCCATAGCCGGATCCAGGGAGATAAGTGACGGTACTTCAAACCGGAATGCTTCAAGCAATGGCAGCCCAAACCCTTCGATGTGCGAAAGATTGACATGCCCGGCCGCATTTTTCAGCAATCTTGCAAGCGTCAAATCATCCGGGTAAGCGATATACCTGATTCGGTCATTTGATTGAATGATCCGTAAAAATTTTTTTCCCAGCTTTGTATGGGTGATCTTGCCGGCTATAACAAGCCTGCCCTCTACTCCTGATGCCAGAAACCCTTCCACCATAGCCAGAATATTCTTCTTGGGTTCGATATTTCCGATGTAGAGATAGTAGGGAAGTGACGAATGATGCGAAACACCGTTTCCGTTTCTCCGGCCGTTACCGTTTTCCCACCCGTTACCGTTTCTTTTAATCATGGAATCCAATTCCTGTTTGAGGCGATCCCTCCGGCCGGAATAAAAACCCTGTCCAGGACCCTGGCCGGTGCCGGATTGATCCGGTTTTTGCCAGGAATGGAAAGTCGGTGGTACCCTATCCGGATCCGGTAGTGATATCCCCGGCCGGATGACATGGATGCGTGAGGGAGGCACATGCAAATGTTGTTCAATATCCAGGGAGGAGGTGCAACTGATAGTCAGAATCCGGTCCGAACGCTCTACGCTTTTTCGCACAAAATAGCGGTACCAGGCCACCATGCGGCGACTGTAATATTGAGGATGGGTGATAAACGAAAGATCATGGATGGTGGTGAGCACAGGAAACGGCTGGCCGGACGGAGCAAAATAGTTTGGAAACAGGGCCACGTCGGCGGACAGATTGTGCGCATTGGCAAAAAGATCCCGTTGAATGAGTTTATGCCAGTTGCCATGCGGTACCGGAACGTGCTGCAGTTTGTCCCCGGACGGGCAGGCCAACAAATCCCGCCGGCCACCAAGCGCCCGTATCCGGGTGACTGCATCCAGCGAGGATAACCCGCGAATCAAACCGTTGGTATAAACGCCGGTGCCGCATTTGCCGTCGCAAACGCTTGTTGTGTCCACTAAAACCTGCAAAACAGAATGGTTGAATTTATTAGTATGTTTTATATCCACAATACCGGTTCATCCCGGATGTCTTATAACCATATACCGGATTAGATACCTATGGGTTGCTTGAGGGCTCTATTACTTGGCGGTACCGGATTTGTCGGGTCGGCAATGCTGCACAATCTGCTTAATGAGGGTGCTGTGGTAGATGCGCTTTATCACAGGCAGGTACCCGGCCACTTGAAGGAAGGAGAGCCAGATCACACCGGGATGCCCGATTCCGGGAAATCGGCATCGTCCATACAAAAACAATTATATTGGCATGCCGGCAGCATCAGCCGGTTTCCATGGGATCGATTCCGCAGTCATCCGCCGGAGATCATATTCCACGCCGCACGGATTCCCGGCCGAACGCCATTATCCCGGGTATGGGCCGGATACAGAGGCCGGTCCGCCAACCGTCGGCTGATTCGATGGGCAGCCGGACTCCCCTCCCCGCCAGCTATTGTCTATTTTTCCGGTACCCTGGTTTATGGTGACCAAAATGAACGGCTCGTCAGAGAAGATACTCCTGTTGAGCCGACAAGTTTTCAGCGCGAATATTTTTTGGCTGAAACGCCGGTACTGGAAGCACAAAAACGGGACATGCTGCCGGTGCTGATTGTCCGTCCTCCCTGGATATATGGCCCGGGATCGTGGTTCCGGCAGTTTTATCATCGCCATGTCATGCGGTATGGGGAGATTCCGGCATTCGGAGACGGTTCCCAGATCATGAGTCTGATTCATGTGAACGATCTGGCCGGTTATATTACACATGTCTGCAGGATGATGGGACAAGGTAAATTGTTTCCCCGTGAAGGGGGCGTTATTCATGCGTATTCCCATTCCGGAATACGTCATCGGGACTGGGTTCAGCTACTCTCTCATATCTATGGCAAGCCGGTTCGCTGGTATCCGGAATCCTGGCTCGGGAAAACTTACGGGAGATCTGTGCGGGAAGCCCTCACCTTTTCCATGGATCTCGGGACCCATCACACCGAATTGTTTGAATCGTATGAATTCCTTTATCCTGACCTGGAACAGGGGGTCAGGACAGTAGCAGAACAGTTAATGCATTCGTAAGTCCAGGGACAATGCATACGCAGGCCAGGGGATCACGAACACCCGGTGGTTGAACCACAGGTAGTGCATTTCAGACAGGTTCCGTTACGTACCATGGTCATGCTGCCGCAATCGGGACAGGCATCCCCGGTAAATCCCATCTCTTTGGCGCGATTCATTTTTTCAGCTCGATGCGATCGGGTGGAACGTCCGGCTCCTCCGGCGGCCTCACCCCTTCTGCCGGCTGCGTCTGCAGCGACACCGGACGGCGGTGATACGCTTTCCGATTCGCCACCCGATTCGCCACCCGATTCGCTTTCTGACTCGGTATAGGAAACCTCACCGGATGAACCGGAGTCGTGATTCTGATCCGACGCATCCCCGGATTCCATGTCATTGTCGAGCGGTTTCAGGGTGCGTTTGAGAATCTCTTCCGGGCCTACATGTGCCAGGTCATCCCGATCAAGATACGTCACGGCAAGCTCACGGAAAATATAGTCGATGACGGAAGTGGTCATTTTGATATGGGGGCTTCCGGCGACCATTCCGCTGGGATCAAACTTTGTAAAGACAAAGGCATCGACATATTCTTCAAGCGGCACACCATGCTGCAATCCGAGTGATATGGCTATGGCAAAACAATTCATCAGGCTTCGGAACGCGGCTCCTTCCCGGTGCATATCAATGAAAATCTCTCCCAGTTGTCCGTTTTCGTATTCACCGGTACGAAGATAGACCGACTGGCCGCCGATCTTGCACTTTTGCGTGTAGCCGCTGCGCCGATGCGGAAGCCGGTTGCGTCCGGCCACATACTTGTGAATAATCTTTTCCGCCGTTTCAATGACCTGATCCTGAACGTACTTCAGTTCGGGTTGTTCTGCCGGCTCGGCGGTTTCCTCCTCCTCTTCAAGCTCGTCAATTATGTCCGCCATGGAATTCAGAGGCTGGCTGAGCTTGGATCCGTCACGATATAACGCATTGGCCTTCAACATCTTTTCCCATGACAACTGATAAGCATTCTGGATGTCTTCCACCGTGGCTTCATTCGGGAGGTTGATGGTTTTCGAGATCGCGCCGGAGATAAAAGGTTGTGCTGCGGCCATCATATGGATATGGCCGGAGGCAGAGATGAAACGCGTTCCTGTCCGGCCGCACTTGTTGGCACAATCAAAGACCGGAAGATGTTCCTTTTTGAGTTGGGGTGCACCTTCGATCGTCATGGTTCCGCAGACATAGTCGTTGGTTTCCATGATCTCCTTGCGGGTAAAGCCGAGAAAGCGGAGCATGTCGAAATGGGGATCGGAGAGCTGTTCGTCGGTAATACCCAGTTCCTCTTTACAAAAATCTTCTCCCAGGGTCCAGTGATTAAAGGCGAACTTGATATCAAAACTGCCCGGAAGCGCCTGTTCAATGGCGTTGATCTTCTCTTCCGTAAAACCGGCATCATACAGCCGGTCATGCGTGATGGCCGGACAGCCTGCAAGGGAACCCCGCCCTTTGGCGTATAGCACAATGTCTTCAACCTCCCGGTTGGTGTATCCCAGCTTTGAGAGCGCAAGCGGCACACTCTGGTTGATAATCTTGAAATATCCTCCGCCTGCCAGTTTCTTGAATTTGACCAGCGCGAAATCAGGCTCTATTCCGGTGGTATCGCAGTCCATAACCAGGCCGATCGTACCGGTAGGGGCAATTACCGTCACCTGGGCATTCCGGTAGCCGTGTTGTTCTCCCATCTGAACGGCGCGGTCGGCATCTTCCCGGGCCGCTTTGAGCAGATAATCCGGACAGTAGCGTTCATCAATACCTGCCGGCTTGATGGTCAGGCCCTCGTATTCGGAGTCGTCGGCATGATACGCTGCTCTGCGATGGTTCCGCAGCACGCGCAGCATGTGCTCGCGGTTTTTCTCATAACCGGGGAACGGCCCGATTTCCGAAGCCATCTCGGCACTGGTGGCGTAGGAAGTCATGTGCATGATGGCGGTAATGGCTCCGCAAACAGCCACGGCTTCCCGGCTGTCGTAAGGAATCCCGTTGACCATCAACAGAGTGCCGATATTGGCATATCCAAGGCCGAGTGTGCGGAATTTATACGAGAGTTCGGCGATACGGCGGGACGGGAACTGCGCCATGAGAACCGACAGTTCCAGAACGATGGTCCAGAGCCGGGTTGCATAACGGTAGTCGTCGACACGGAAACGCTGTTTCTTCACATCATAGAATTTCATGAGATTGAGTGATGCGAGGTTACAGGCGGTATCGTCCAGGAACATGTACTCCGAGCAGGGATTGCTGGCTTTGATGGGGCCGTCTTCCGGGCAAGTATGCCATTCGTTGATGGTATCGTGGTATTGTGTTCCGGGATCGGCACACGACCATGCCGCATACGAAATCTGATCCCAGAGCTCCCGTGCGCGGAGTGTCTTGATCGGCCGGGGTTGGCGCCCCTCATCAGCAGCCTGCCGCAACTCAACACGCCCGTAAAGATCCCACTCTCCATCGGCCTCCACGGCCTTCATGAAAGCATTCGGGATGCGGATCGAGTTGTTGGAATTTTGTCCGCTCACCGTATTATACGCCTCGGAATTCCAGTCGTTATTGTAGGTTTCAAAGAGAATATCCTTATAGCCCTGCGCGGCTAGCTGGATCACGCGCTCAATGTAGTTGGCCGGCACGCGGTCGCGCCGTGCTTCTTTAATGGCCTGACGCAGCTTTTTATTTTTCCGGGGATCGCGGCTCACTTTTCCGTTGTACAGGCGTCCCTCAATTTCGACCGGTTCGTGACACAGGCGGATAATCGCCTGAAGGTGTTTTTCACAAATTTTGGATCCGGCCACGATCGAAGCCACCTTCTGCTCTTCCCTGACCTTCCAGTTGATATACTCCTCGATATCGGGATGGTCAAGATTCAGGGTGACCATTTTGGCGGCCCGGCGGGTGGTTCCACCGGATTTGATCGCGCCGGCAGCCCGGTCGCCGATTTTCAGAAAGCTCATGAGTCCGGAAGACTTGCCACCCCCGCTGAGCACTTCGTTATCTCCGCGGATATCGGAGAAGTTGGTGCCGGTTCCCGACCCGTACTTGAAGAGCCGGGCTTCGCGGGTCCAGAGGTCCATGATACCGCCTTCATTAACCAGATCGTCTTTCACGCTCTGGATAAAACAGGCATGCGGCTGCGGGCGGCTGTAAGCGTCTTTCGATTTGTGGGCCTTGCCCGTTTTGGCATCGACATAGTAGTGTCCCTGTGACGGGCCATTGATGCCGTAAGCCCAGTGCAGGCCGGTATTGAACCATTGCGGGCTGTTGGGCGCAGCCATCTGGCAGGCCAGCATATATCGCATTTCATTATAAAAAGTACGCGCATCCTTTTCCGAATCGAAATAGTCGTGCTTCCATCCCCAGTAAGCCCATGCCCCGGCAAGCCGGTCAAAAACCTGCCGGCTGTCGGTTTCCGGCACGTAGCGTTCATCGGGCTTCAGGGATTTGAGCCCGGCCATATCCGCTTCCGAACGTTGCAGCCATTTCGGCACCCCTTTCTCATGGACTTTGACAAGCCTGGCGGGCACGCCGGCCTTGCGAAAATATTTCTGGGCGATTATATCCGTGGCTACCTGTGACCAGCCGGAAGGTACCCGGACCTTTTCAAGCAGAAAAACAAGCGACCCATCGGGGTTTCTGATCTCCGATTTTCTGGCCTCGAAACGGATTCCTTTGTAAGGATTGTCGTCAAACGTTTTTGTAAAATGCGTGTTGATCTTCATGAAGGTTCCGGGATTCTATACGGTGATTACGAACAAATCGGCTCTTTAATGTGAATAACCGGCCACAATCGTTTTTATTATTGGACAGCACCCATAGTTTCAATGCAAACCGGTGACAAAACGAGATGGCCAGATGTCCCAATATAATCCTCAGGAAGCACGAAAAAAGGGTTATTTTCCCACAACTTTTCAACAGGAATATTTTCCCCATGCAGAGTCACTGCAAATACAGTGAATTTTTTATAATTGTGGATAAGTTGTGAAGAAATCTCCTGATTATTAATTTCTCTTAATGATAAAACCCTCTTAAACATCGCAGTGGCAAAACCTGCACATCACCCTTGCTCCACTGTATAGAGAGGCCGTTGAAATTCCCTTTGTTACGGCGACTCTTTTGTCATTCATTGAACAGTGCTGCCGGAAGGAGTCGTACAATTTCACCGGTGGTTTCATTGGCCACATAGATCAAGCCGTCCGGCCCCATGCGGACATTCCTCAAGCGTCCCATTCCCTGGAGCAGCGCTTCTTCACGGGCCACCCGGCCTCCATCCAGCACCAGCCTCAGCAGCATTTCCCCTCTGAGGGTGCTGATCAGCATATTTCCTTTCCACTCCGGATAAAGTTCGCCGGAAACAAAATCCAGGCCGGACGGGGCGATAGCGGGTGTCCAGTGGCGCACGGCGGGCTGCAAACCGGCTTTAGCCGTATCTCCGGACAATTCAGACCCCCGATTCGGTTCACCATACGAAATTTCAGGCCATCCATAGTTTGCGCCTTTTTCGATGATATTGAGTTCATCACCATCTACCGGGCCGTGTTCATGGGCCCATAACCATCCGGTTTCCGGATCGAATTCCAGGCCTTGAGGGTTCCGGTGTCCGTATGAGTAGATTTCCGGCATAGCCCCTTCCGTATTCACAAAAGGATTATCCGATGGCACGTTGCCGTTATCGTGCAAACGAAGGATGGATCCGTTATGGGAGCTCAAGTCCTGTGCCGTTTCCAGGGTAGGGACTCCCCGGTCGCCGGTTGAGAAAAAGACATAACCGTCCTGAAAAGCGATACGGCTGCCGAAATGAGACGGGCTGCTGGTCATGGGCTGAGCGGTAAAAAGGACCTCTCTTCCGAGCAGCTGTTGGCCGGAAAGCTTTGCCCGCATCAGAGCCGTATGAGTGGCCCCGTCCTCCCCCTCTGCAGAATAGGTGATATAAATCCACCCGTTACGCCGGTAGTCAGGATGAGCGGCGATATCCATCAAGCCGCCGGTACCACCGGCCACCACATTCGGTGTTCCCCTCAGGGGATCATCCAGCAGGGTTCCATTCCGGATCATGCGAATCGTACCCTTGCGTTCGGTGACCAGTATGGTTTGGTCCGGGAGAAAAGTCATTCCCCATGGGATATCCAGGCCATCAGCAACGGCCTGAAGATAAAAAACCTGGTTTTCGGATTGTACCGGTTCACCCGGGTTGGCGGGAAGGGGAAAGTAGAAGCCGGCCGGAATCTCCTGTTGAGCCCGGCTGCATCCAATATGCGCGGCACACAGAATGAACAAAAACAGAGGGAGGCGGTATCGTTGATTCATAGTGACAGAATCGATTTAAATATGGAGTGTGGAACCCTGTGGTTCATGCACAATGACAAGAAGGCCATGCCGGGAAGTATACCTAAAAAAAATAAATAATGTTAACCAGGGCGAGAATTGTTAACCAGGGCGAGGATTGCAAAACCAAAAGGTAGTCTTTATGACAGAAATCTGTTAGATTGGCGGATCTGCCATGGTATCGTAAACAGAACACCGTAACCAACCTGTGAATACCACCAGACCGGGTGTAATTACCGGCTATAAAAGCCCATTGTGAAGAACAACCATAATAACAGTATTGATGCCGTGATCACCTGGGTGGACGGAGACGACCCGGCGCATCGCAAAAAGAGGCAGCAAGTGCTTGCCGGAGAACCGGTGAACAACCGGGATGAAGTATCGACCGGACGTAACCCGACCCGGTTTGTGAATAATAATGAGCTGGCCTGCTGTATTGATTCCATACGCGCTTTTGCCCCCTGGATCCGCCACATTTATGTAGTGACCGACCAGCAGGTTCCCGCATTCCTCACACCGGAAACCCGGAAGAAAAATAATATTCATATCGTTGACCACTCGGAGATCTTTCGATCGTATGAATGGGCGCTTCCCACGTTCAATTCACGGACCATTGAAACGGCGCTATGGCGGATACCGGGGCTGGCTCCCCGTTTTATCTATTTCAATGATGATTTTGTCCTTGCCGGAAAGGTGACGCCCGGGCACTTTTTCCAGGATGGCCGGGTCGTCCTGCGCGGGGAATGGAATACCATGATCCATTACGGGCCCGTGCGGATGTGGCTGAATCAGCTGGGCACTTTTCTTGCCGGGCGCCTGCTGGGCATTACCCGGACCATGCACCTGCTGCTGCAAATTCGTTCGGCACGCCTTGCCGGGTTTTCGGACCGGTACTTCAGGGTGCCCCATGTCCCCCATGCGGTCCGTACGGAGACATTGCGTGATTTTTTCCAACAGAACCCTTCCGTCTTTGAAGGCAATATTACCTACCCGTTCCGGAGTACGGCCCAGTTTACCGCTATTTATCTCGCTCATCATCTGGAGATAAAAAAACAAAACGCCGTACTGAGAAAGGCGGATGATTTTGTGATGATCAACGGGGAGACGGATTACCGGTTCCTGCTGTACAGAAAACTGAAACTGTTGCAGGAGCAAAAAGTGCGTTTTGCCTGCCTGCACGCAATGGAAAAATTCGATGACGCGGATCAAAGCAGAATCAGGCATGTGATCGATCAACTTATTCGGGATGCGTCGTGATTAAAGTAGATGCCCTGCCGCTACACATTATAGGCAAATGCCCCGCTGCCGGCCACGAACACATTTCCATTCAGCAAGTCCTGTTTAAATTTCGTGTTGAGCATTTTCCCCCACTCTTGAGATATCTTTCTTTCAGCGCTACGGCCGGCATCATCCAGTATGACCTTGTAATCGCCCTTCAATCCGGGCCTGAAAAACGGCACGGCCGGATAACGGGAAAATTCCAGCCCTTTTTTGTTGGCAGGTGGCCCGTCCACAATTAACAAATCGATATCCGGCTCACTAAAGGATGCCTCGATAGCGGCCGTGTCATACCACCGGCCCCGGCCACCCCAGCACAAGGAATGGGGGGCTAACGGGGCATGAATGCATTGAACACAGTCTGACAACCCCTGTCTGTTGACTTCCTCTTTAATAATATCCTGCCAATAACCATCGTGATCAATCGAATAAAACGCGATCTTCCTGCCTGTTTTTTTTATGAAGCCGGCGATAAAAAGTGTCGATATACCCGATCCGCACTCAACAATGACCTTGCGATCGTGTAACATAATGTCGTTCAGAATATAAACCAGGGTCGTGGGACGGATCGAAGCGCCGCTCCAGGGCAAATAGTGGTTATAGAACGGGGCGAGCTGGTGCATGCTCCGGGTGTCTCTGAACTCGAGTACAATGTGGTCATAGAACAAGTTTATTAATCGCCTGAACAGCATATATAAAATTGGCTAACGGTGTGGTTAATTGGCTAACGGTGTCCCAAGCCCGAAATAAATTACCATAATTAGCGGTACTGGTCAATACCCGCGATGGACGATATCGTGACGGGCAATTCGATATTGCGGGCCGGCGCATTCCTTACCCTTGATAACCCGTTCCGGACCATTCAGTGACGCGGATCAGCGTCCTCCTTCCCAGCGGACCCCGATCATCACCCCGAAATTTTCGGGATAGACGTCGCCCGTATCGTAGCCCAGGGTAACGGTGAGCTGGATCGGCCTCATCCACATGGCGGGACCGGGACCGGTGTTTCCGGACAACATGTTCGTTTTCATCTCCAGCATCATCGACCACTGGTCCCGCCGGTCATTTGGAAGGGACACCCGGCCGCCCCCGGTTGTCGTAAGCCGGCTGCCTCCGTAATTGCGGCTGTAGGTAGTAAAAAACCGCCAGTCCACCGGGCCGGCATACCCCATGGCCCCCACATGGTGCGCCAGCATGAGATTATTGATCACCCCCAAATAATCCGGATGGCTGAAAAAGAGCGGGTTGCCGATCGCCCGGCCATAGTAAGCCCAGCCGCCTCGATATGCCCAATGGTTATAATAATTGTAATAACTGGTCATATCCCGGTGCGGCATCCGGTCAACACCATTAATAGTGTTGAGGTGTTCGTAATTGACGGCTTTGAGCAGCGGCCGGTGTTCGGCAGGCCAGTCGGACGGGCGGCCGGAGCGCCACCGGGTCCGGGAATCGGGCCGGAGTTCGAAATACGCACCCCACAAGCCGTCCCAGGGTGTTCCGAACCGTGCATTCGGATTATCTTCCAGGATAAACTGACGGCTGACCCCCATTTTGTAACGGCCGAGATTCAGCATCAGGGCGAAGTCATAGCTGCCTACATGATTCTGGAAGCGGTTGAGCAGTTCCCCTCTTCCCAGAATCTCATCATTATCCGCGCTGCGTGAAAAGAAAACATTCTGGTAGGCACGCAGCATGTTTACATTGGATTCTTCATTCACCGGCGAAGTCCCCCACCACTGGGCAAAATGCTTGAGGCCCGCCCGGGGATAGACGGGGGAATCTTCAGTAAACATCCGCAAATAGAGATGTTTCTGGTGGAGCAGGACTCCGTCAACATATCGATAGCCGGAGTCTTCCATCCAGCCGTGTGCCAGGGATGCGTCATAATAGAATACACGGCGGGTTCCCGGGATGGGTTTCCATCCGTCGGTGGAAAATACGATTTTGGGCATCGGGCGGGCATTGTGCGACAGATCCACGGTACCCATGGTCAGCTCCGGGTGGAGCAGCCCGAAATCCTCGCGCTTGCGTCCGGCCCTCAACACAAAATGCCCATACCCTGCCTGCACATACCCTTCCTGAAACCAGATAATCGCGTCTCCGGCCCCTCGAAACAGGAGATCCGCTCCGGCGGAAACCCGCACCCCGGAATCAAAAGTGTGCCGCCACGACCCGAACAGGTTGAACGTGGTGTTGTAGCTGTAGCGGTCCAGCGCCCCGAACCGGTTGGAATGGAGCCAGAACGGCATGTCCCCCGCGCTGCCTGCCGCGCCGCGCCACTGCCATCCCCATGTGATCTCCCTTGTTTGAGCCGGGGCCGGTTGAATAAACGGGCCCGTATGAGAAGGTTGTACCGCTGACGTGGAGTATACCGCTGATGATGATGGTGCCTTTAAAGAAGACTGCGCACGCGCCCCCTGTCCCGGTATCACCGGAACAACAAACAACAGTACCCAAACAACCAGGCTGCAGGCTGTCGCCATCCAACAAAAAAAGCGAAGACGACGGCTTCGCTCCGGCCGGAAATCACTCAACAAAAACACGTTATTCATACCTTTTTTAGAAATATTTTATCAGCAAGTCAATCAATGTACGGGCATTCCATATACAGGCGCTCAGCATACGAGTATTCCGTATACGGGCGCTCATAATACCAGAGCTCAATATACGGACATCGCTACCGGGTTCACACCCCGTAATACTTCCGGTACCACGCCACAAAGTTCGCGATCCCTTCACTCAGCGGTACCCGCGGGCGGTATCCGATGTATTCATACAGGCCGGTGACCTCCGCCCAGGTCTTCGGCACATCGCCCGGCTGGATCGGCATCATGTTCTTTTGTGCGGTGGTGTCCAGCTGCCGTTCCAGTTCGTCGATAAAATCCATCAGCGGCACGGGGTGGTTGTTACCGATATTAAACAGCCGGTACGGGGCGAAACTGGTGGACGGATCCGGCGTGTCGCCGCTCCATCCGGGGTTGCCCGATGGCGGTTTGGGAATAAGCCGCACGACACACTCGACAATATCGTCAATATAGGTGAAATCCCGCTCCATCCGGCCGTGGTTATAGACATCAATCGGTTTGCCGGCGGTAATGAGGCCGGCGAATTTAAAATAGGCCATGTCGGGCCGTCCCCAGGGGCCATAAACGGTGAAGAAACGCAACCCGGTAGCCGGAATGTCATAGAGGTGGCTGTAGGTGTGGGCCATCAGTTCGTTCGCCTTTTTGGTAGCCGCATATAAGGATACGGGGTGGTCCACATTGTCGCGTGTGGAGAACGGCATCCGGGTGTTGGCGCCATAGACCGAACTCGACGATGCGAAGAGCAGATGCTGCACGGGCTGATGGCGGCACGCCTCCAGAATATTCAGGAACCCGGAGATATTGCTATCGATATACTTGCGGGGTTGATCGATGCTATAGCGAACCCCGGCCTGCGCAGCCAGGTGGGCCACCGCATCGAAGCCGGATCCGGCAAACAGGTTCCCTACACCCTCCCCGTCCTGAAGATCCATTTTGAAAAAACGGAAGCCTGGAAAGGTGCGGCTCTCTGTGGCCCGCCCGCCCGCTATCTTCCTGCGAGAGATTCCCAGGCCGGCCAGCCGGCCATATTTAAGTGTCGGAGTGTAATAATCATTAATATTGTCCAGCCCGGTAACCCGGTGTCCCTCCTCAAGCAGGCGCCGTGACAGGTGATAACCGATAAAACCGGCGGCGCCGGTGACCAAAATGTGCATGTTGGATTAATAATTCACTTAATAATTACTTATTCTGTACAAAAATCTATTTCAATGTAAGCCATGAGCCCGTCCCGAACCCCATCGACAAAAGGAATACCTGTAACAACGCATAGCTGTAAACAAGGTAAGACAACCGGCGTTTAATTTTCAAACGAAAATGGGTTCTGTTTTGTATATTTCCGGTTATACGAACATCCCGAACACCACCGTTTCATGGAACCGGGCTATTAAAAAGGAACCATCCCTGCCGTCCGTTACCAACCACCGGGCGGTCGATTCAGCCATGAATGACACATCCGGCCTTGCTCAACTTAACCCTTTTAACCTAACCCTTTTAAGCACATGCCACATTACATAACAAATACGCTTCGCACCCTCACCCTTGCTTTATTGGTGGGATGCATGATTACTATCACGGCTTTCGAGCCCGTTTCCGCACAGGGCCGGGACCGGTCAAATCCCCGGGTCAGCCCGAATGCCGTAGTCCATCAAACGATCGGCACAACGGACGTGGCCATAACCTACGGCCGCCCCTCCGTCAGGGACCGGGTGATATTCGGTGTACTGGTGCCTTTCGGGGAAGTCTGGAGGGCGGGAGCCAACGAGGCGACCACCATCACCTTTTCCGATGATGTTTTCATTGAAGGCGAGCCCGTGGAAGCAGGAACATACGGCCTGTTTACCATCCCCCGTGAAGACGAAAACTGGACGATCATTCTTAACAGCACAGCCAATCAATGGGGTGCGTACGATTACAATAACGAAGAAGATGTGCTGCGCGTGGATGTTTCAGCGGAGGAAGTACCCCGCAGGGAGCAGATGATGTTTTTCTTTGAGGATGTGGATGCAACCTCGGGCACCATTGTATTGCACTGGGATACGGCCCGGGTCCCCTTCCGGGTGGAAGTGGATTAAATGTCGTGATAATATAGTAACAATTTCACACTATTACGGCAACTCCGAAGCAATAAAAGTCCATCAAATCTATTATATTTAACAAGTTGCAGCGAATGTAACTTCACCGGACAACCCGTTTCACCCGAAATGAACCATCCGGGTCAGTTTGAGTGAAATTCTCACCAAAAAACGGAGTGGAATCATGAAAGCATGGCTCTCAATTTTGATCATACCGGCTCTGTCCGGAGGTTCCGGCCAGGCGGAGGCCGTGGCGCCCGGCCTGCCGGCCGTACAGACGGAGGAAATCATCCTGTCCGTGGATGAATGGAATGTTCCCTGGGATGACAGCTGGTCGCGCGATCCCTACGTGGGCCCGGACGGGATCGTCTATTTTGTGGGGCAGCGGGCCCATTACGTGGGCTGGTTCGATCCGGAAACCGAAGAATTTGGCTATCACGATCTTGAAGAAGGCACCGGCCCGCACAATGTCCTGGTCATTGAAGAAGGTACCGCCTGGTACACCGCCTTGCGGTCTCATCATATCGGCAGGGTCGATGTGCCTTCCGGCGAAATTACCCGGTTTACCCTGGAAGACGAGCTGATCGGCCCGCATACCATGGCGCTTGACCGGCACGGCAATTTCTGGTTTTCCGCTTACGGCGGCAACGGGGTCGGGCATTTCAACGTCGCTACCGGCGAAATCCGGGGGGTGCGGGTGCCCACGGATCGTTCGCGCCCGTATGGTATCGTGATGAGCCCTGACGGCGAGCGTCCCTGGGTCTCGCTCTTCGGGACGAACAAAATTGCGACGGTGGATCCGGAAACCATGGAGTTGGAGGAGATCGTGCTTCCCCGCGAAGAGATCCGTCCGCGCAGGCTGAATATCACATCAGACGGAAATGTGTGGTACGGTGATTACGCGGGCGGAATCATCGGGCGATACAACCCTGCCGACGGTTCCATCACCGAATGGGACATGCCGCAAGGCCCGGAGGCGGCGCCATATGCCGTCCTGGTTGACGACCGCGACCGCCTCTGGCTGTCGGCCAGCGGGCTGAATCCGAACTCACTGGTGGCCTTTGACACCCGGGCTGAAGCGTTTACAGCCTCTGTTGAAATCGAAACCGGACGCGGAGCCATCCGGAACATGGTTTTCGATGCCGAAACGCGGTCCATCTGGTTCGGCACGGATACCGGTCACATCGGCAGAGTGAGGATAAATTGATTGATTTGCACACTGTACACTCCAGCCGCACGATATGGTTCAAAAAGGAATATGATTATTAAAATGGGAGCAAGCCGATTTTTCCGTTGCTGGCTGGGCATGAAAACAAATAGTGCTTGTGAAATATTCAGCACCAGAATTAAAAATGCTGACTATCACAGCTATGTTTTTTGACTCTGAACAACCATTTTTAATGTATTCGAGCTTTAAATTGCTCATAAGTAACCAGTATTTTTCAGAATATTACATGTGCAGCCTAAATCCGGCACTTAAGCCAGGAAGCATGCAGTGTGCCTGTTGCATACAAATTTCCGCTATTACGAAGATTCTGGTAGACAGAATGCGCGTTCAACGGATATATCGACAGGGTACTGATATTATTTATATTTGAGATCAGATCGTGAACTATGCCGCAAACAACATGAACAGACTCATGGCTGTTTGTTCGATTACAATTTTAAAAAACTGGTAATCCTGAAAGATAAATGCAATGCCCAGGTATCCCAGGAACAGGGATGCGAAATACACACCCATATATTTTGTCGTAGTTATATCATTTTTTTCATCTGATAATAAATATCGACGGGTACATACATTTAACAAATAGACAGGGATAAGAAACTTCAGCAAAATAAGTGGAAGGAAAAAAACAATGTATTTTTCTACTATTGCGGCGCTAAACCACTGAAATAAAAAGCGCCACTCCATCCCGTTCTGTGTCCCGATTATCAATATGGATGATGCGATAATGATACTCACCAAAGGGAATAAATTGGAGTAAGCGTATCTGATTGCGTGATCCGGAAGCCGGAATATGACGTTTGATATCAGAAGAAAGGAGGCAACAGCAATATCAAAAAGGAAATAGGAGTATATCGGAATTTGAATTAAATGATACAACAACAGAAATAACAAACTGATAAGTGATATTTCCGATATGTATTTTCGGCCGTTTTTTAACCCGTACCTATAGCTGAATAGAAAAGCCACACAGAAAAACAGATAATAGTATTTGTCAGGAAAAGATGTAAATACATTGATGGCCATTAATTCGGGAATGATTACGACTGTCAAAGCAACAGCTCCAATAATATAGTCACTCCCATTGTTAGCCTGTCTAGAGTAGATATACAGCTTTGAAATCATTCCTGCTGCATACAGGAAAATAATTTCCATAACATTTTGAGGGGAAAATAGCATCGCCGGTGTTTCAGACCACCTGTAGGGACTTACCAACAGCAGCAACCCCAAACCAGCTGTTGCCATCCATAATCCGGTTTTGATCGTTACAAACGTCCGGAAATGAATTACAAAAATCATTATACAAATAAACAGTCCATAGGCCCCGATGGGTGAAAATTTTATAAATCCTGTTTTTTGTAAATACGCGGGGAAGATTGCCAAAATTACCAGGCTCAGCATGATAAATAAATCGTCCGTTGCAATGCCTTTTTTTGACAGATTGTGAACCCCAAACAGGGAAATCACAAGAGCCGCAGCTGAGAATATAAGGTAAATTACTGCTGAGATGTCGAAAATGGAAAATAGTATGGCAACCGTTAATGCCATCACCACGGGGATGATAATTTTTAATGACAATTCCTCAATAAAATAGCGTTTTATGATAAACACACATGCAATCGTATGCGCAATACATTGAAAGTAAATCCAATGGGCAGGTGAAAATACCAGGGCCATTATTCCGGCAACAAAATACAAACTGATTGAATAATTTTGATAGTGATTCAGGTACAACCAGATCACAAACAGTAGTACAAATGTCAGAAGAAACCCGATAAACAGAGCATAATCCAGTGATTTTGTCCTGTTTTTCGCAGTAGATACGAAAATAAGTTCCTGTATATCACGGGTAAAAGCAGGCAGGATAAAATCAATGTTCGATTGATACTGATTAATGGGTAAACCCATCGATAATGCAATAAAATCCCTTATTAAAGTAATATCAATCAATCCGAGATCTACATTTTTCCTGTAGCTTTTTCCAGTAAGTGACAAATAAGTGGGCAAGTCCATTCCCGTTTTGTGCTCGCCCCGTTCGCTCAATCCGTGATCACCCATCACCATAAGTAATTCTTCCTGATCCAGTGAATGGTGAAATACACCGATCAATGAGTCTACATGAGTATGAACATTCCTGTATTCTTCTGCCAGTGTTCCGTATTCGTGCCCGGCCCAATCTGTCATTTCAAAATGCGCAATGACAAGGTCGGCCTCCCCTGCTTTAAAATATTCAAATGCTGTTTTTGGGTTTCGTTTGTCGGCATCGAGATATTCCTCTCCTTCAAATCTGTGATATTTATCCAGAAAGACATTTCCAAATTGATTGAAGTGCCCATTGGAATATATGGCCGTTTGTAATTGCGCGTGTTGAATTTCTGTAAAAATGGACTGTATGTTCACATTTCTATGGGAAAAATTATTCACGACTCCCAAAATGGTATTTTGTGAGGTGCCGCTAAACGCCGCCCTGAGAGCTGAGCTTGAATACGCTTCATACGTCGTTTTCACTTGAGCAAAAGAACCGGTCTGCCTCATTTCAGCCAGATGTGGCATTATCATGGGATCCATAGCCGTACGATAAGCCAATCCATCAACGACTAATACAAAAACTTTTGACCCGGATGTACCCTTATGTGAAGTTAGTGTTGATGAATCGATTGTAGCCGGATCGGATTCTGCAAAAAAAGTGCGTTCGGAATAGTATACACCTGCAATCATCAGCGCCACTAATAAGAGTCGGGAGCACAAGACAAGAAAATCGGGAAGATATTTCATGGAGCAACCGGAGTCTTTAACCCAAACCTGGTCTCCCGGTCGACGCGTGACTCAAGGGTAATGTTGGGATCGGTCAGGAAGCGCCACAGTAACCGCGACCACGATGTGTGGTACACAAGAGTGTCATAATACTCGGGGGCAAGTTCACGAACTTTAGGCAACCGATTCCAGGGGATCCCTGCAAAATCATGGTGTTCATTGTGATAGCCCACGTTGAATGCCAAATAGTTAAGCGGGCCGTAATAGGAGTACGTCTCCTGATTTTCGTGCATTACAAAATGCTCCTGTATCCAGCGGGCTCCGACCGGATGTAATCCCAATCCGAAAAATGTTGATAGCAAGAGATACATAAGCGCTTGAATACCAAAGAAATACACTATCAGTGCGTCATACGCTAATACCACAATGAAGTTTATGAAAGTCCAGCCAAAAGGAGTGCTGAAACTGCGTATATCAATTGGCCGGAACATAAGTATGAGGGAATACAAGTTAATCCACAGGAGTTTACCGAAAAACCCCCTGTTGAAAAGCCATATTTCCCATTTTCTGGGCAAATCTGCATCCATTTCCTCAACACCCTGATGCGCATGATGCTTCAGGTGATAGGTTTTAAATGATATGGCGGATGGCACCGCAGATATCAGATTTGCTATGATCGCGGTTAATTTGTTCGCTGTTACGTTTTTGAAAATCAGGTAATGAATGGCGTCATGAATCAGCGCGTAAGTGGAGTGACTGGCGAAGGCACCTATGAACAGTACAGCGGCCAGCATGACCCATACCGATTGCGATGAAACCACGGCAGCCGTGGAGGTCTGAATACCTAATACCAGCAGAATAAAAAAGAAAGTTTTCGGCTCGCGTCCTGAAAGAGACCGAATCTCCGGGTGTTTCTCCAGAATCTCTCTGCGACGCCCTGCATGTGGTTCCGGATCATCTGATCGAATAAATGCCATAACAAACGATAGTGTTTTAAAAAACAGGTCAAGGTGCAGTAAGTGATATGTCCAATGATTCAGAAAATCAAATTTTATAGGTTCTATATATCCGGAACAAGTTTAATTAATGTAATAAACCATCCCGCAGGAACCTGGCGGCATTTTCAATCAGGGATGGATCCCATGCCGAATCAGCATCCGCATCCGCAACTTCCTGCATGCACTGCCTGGCTTCGTCCAGCCGGCCGAGCTTTTTATAGGCCATCCCGAGCCAGTACACATAATCCGGTTGCCGCTTCGTCTCCACGGACCGCTCCAGATACCATACGGCTTTTTCATTTGATGCCTGTGTACCTGTAGTCAGCAGGTTTCGCAGGGAAGACGCAATCCACGGCAGTCCGGCAACTTCATAATGCCACCGCCCCAAAATATACAGCGCTTCATAATTGTATTCATTTCTTTCGAGGGCTTTGTGGGCATAGGCCCATACACTGTCACCCAGAGCAGCCATCCGATACAACGGAGCTCTGTCGGCCATTGCCGCGAAAATGGCCGCGCGCATTTCAAAAGCAAAGGAATTGTAATCATCTTCCTGTGTGGCGTGTAAGGCCAGATCGTGAGCAATGTGAAGCCATTCAGACGACCACCGGCGTTCCCTTCGGGAATCACTGTTTTTAAGCGCCTCACTGGCTTCGAGGTACCGGTTGGCCAAATTTCCGGCAAAATGGGAGTCGGGAAAGCATTTTTCCCGGAAACTTTCATAAAACCGGACTTCGGCTATGCGTCCTGTATCTTCACGGATTTCCATGCCTGTATCCAGCAGTTCGTACGGACACATAATTTCCGATGCAGCCGTCCCGCCGGAATGCCGCCATTCGGCCGCCTCCGGGAAAAAAGCCGGCCCATTCGCTGCCGATTCCTGAAGCGGAAGGAAAAAGGCCAACAGAATACTGATTCCAAAGTAATGATCAGAATGCATACCCTGACCCGATATTAATACCGATTCCCTCCGGAGAGAATCCCATTTCATATTTGAGGTAGTACTCTGATCCGGAGACTGAAAATATACCGGCAAATCCGTACGTAATTCTCGGGTCCCATTCGGTAAGGGAACGGTTATAAACCGACCCGGCATCTACAAAACCATTGAGGCCCAAACGGATATCCCACCAGGGCAGTTGAACGAGAACCGCTCTGATTTCATTCATGCTCAGAACCAGCCCATCCGAGGTAAATCGCCGCCATATATACCCCCGCAAACCACCGCTCCCGCCCAGGTTGGGTTGCAACCAGTAGGGCACCTCTCCCATACTGTGCTCCCACATTATTTTCTGTGCAAAAATGAAATAAGGAATGGAGGCTCTCCTCGTGAGATTACGGTACCATCGGAAATCCGACGTAAACAAGGCGGCATGGGTCGCGCTGATTCCCGGCAATGCGGCCCTTATCGTAAAACCGTAGAAATATCCTGTCCCGGGCAGAGACTCACTGTCCCGCTTTTCAATGATATAGCCTGTTTCTCCCAGTACATAGGCAGCTCCATTCCACCCAACCGGCTGTCGTTGAGCCATAAATCCATCCGGATCCAGATCAAAGGGCTTTTCGTATACCACGCGAAGCCCAAATTTGACATCACTGCGCTGAATTTGCTTTATGGGACTGACCGGGATTCGGGTGGTCACTCCAATATTGTACATAAAACTGCTGAACTGGTAATAATTCGTGGTATCAAATGCCGATTGTGAAAATCCATCCGTGAAGGTATCCCCTGTATAGTAATTTCCGTAATTCCGGGAGACCAGGGCATCGGCCCAGGTACGGATATCGGTATGAAAGGTGCGAACCTGATCCCGGGCGATATAAACCGAGTAGGCACCGATGGTTCGAAAACTGACATTGGCTCGACTGAAATGGCCGTAAGGCTGTATATCGGGCTGATAGAAAAAACGCTGCAATTCCAGGGCGACATACAGGCCATTATCACTGTCATAAGAAAAAGCGGGCAGGAATCCGTACCGGACACTGTCCGCCGGTTGCGCTTGCGCGAAATTATTGCCCGATACCGGTATCGATATAAGTACGACGGCAAATGCCAGGCATAATGTACGGCAGGTATATTTCATAAATTAAAACCCGAATCCAAACCGGAGATCCACGTATCGAAAAGGCTGAATCTGTTCCCCCTGTATGACCTTACGATCCCAAAAGCGAGCGCTCAATAAAAGTCCTCTTATAGGCTCGGTTTGGACTTCGAACTTATAATATGTCATCCTATGAATATCGGCACCTTCAAAAAGTTTCCCAACCCCAATAATATCGCTAAACAGATCACCACCTACATATTCAATCTTGTTGCCCTCTGAATCGACAGGGTCCATTCCCTTTTTTACAAACTGCAGTTCTGCAATCAGCCGGCTACGGAAAGGTAGCCATGTTGTCCATTTAAACGCCCACTCAATAGCATTAGGGCCCATCTGGTGGGCCAGCGGGTGGCGGGCCATTTCATGGACATTGAGTCGGAAACGATGCGTGTACGTAAACGCGTCGATCCTTGTGTAGCTTGCCCCTATTTGAGAAGAAAAGGGCAGGTTTTGATAAAATCCTGCGTTCAGGGCAACCTGGGCATCTTCAAGTCGAACAACCGAACCCAAACTTTTCATTTCATCGATAACAAATGATCCAAATAATTCGCTGTTGGGAAACGGACGTATCCGGAGATCCGCTCCAACCATGTTCCTATCCTTATCACCGGCATCCGACTCAGAAAAAAACCAGGGTACCATCGGATTTACATACATTAAATCCATTTGCCGGTTGCTATAGAACACCATTTCATACAGGCCCAGAGTGATTTGTGGTAACGGCTCAATGGTTAACCTCCGTAGTGCCAGCCAGCGGGGTGGAACCGTACGTGTTCTTGTCGGCGATCCATCCACTATGATATCCGATGTCGAAGCATACGACTGAAGTGAACCGTGCAAATACATCAGATTCAATTTTTCGTTGCCGAAGGAAAAACGAAGCCAGTTGAAATTTGGAGCTTCCCTGCGAAACACCAACGGATCAGAAACAGCAGGTCCGAAATCCAAAGAACCTCTTCCCAGGTCCATGTTGAACATACCATGACTGAAACTGCTGAACACTTCATAGGAGTACGACGCTCTTTGATGAACCCTCCAGTCTATAGCCGCGCTATATCCCCACTCGGGATCAAGTCTTAAAAGATATTGATCACCCAGGGCATACACATTATCGATATAGGTATGAAAGCCGAAATGCGGCCCGGCATTTATAAAACCGTTAATTCCATTCACATAGTACCGTGCCCAGCGCCAGGCTTCGTTGTCCCAGGCATTTACCTCCGCTCGTCCGCGAGAGTAATACAGATACGTTTCCAGCGAGCGGTCCGGATTGGAATAGCGAAATAAATAGGGCTCCGGCTGATCTAACCATAATCCGGCCAATTTGCTCCCAAAACCTTCTCTCCTGTTCCACGACTTGCGAATGGAGGCGTCATAAAGGAGTTCCGGATCAAACTCTTTCCGATAGGATCGAAGCGTATGACGGTCAAATCTGTTCAGCGGCCTGTCGCTCTGTTCAATGGATTTCAGAAATGCGGTGATATCCGCCCTTGAATAAGGTGCCAGTTCCACATGATAGGCGGTAATTCGTCCGGCTACCCGCTGGTAGTGCAGCCATTCATACACCGGGTGGGTCAGCGGAACCACAGAAGTTTGGGACCAGCTCGCGACGGGCATCGCTATGGTAAGAATGAATATTAATATACATGCGCATACAAACAGCAGCGGGTAACGGGAAAAACCGTAGTAAAACATCTTTTTCGTACCCTTAAATAATCTTGCTTTCATGCTCAAATGACTTGTGTATGTCAGATTAATCATAGGTGATGGTATAGCCGGACCCCTTCCAGGTTATTTTGCGGCTGTAAATAAATGAAAGGGTTAAAAAAACCATAATGATGGCAAAGGCCACCGCAAAAATATAAAAATAAATGGTATAGCTATTGAGCTTCATCCGGTGGGCTTGTAATTGAAAATAAGCAATATCTGTCAGTGATTTTATCAATACAACCGCCAGCCAGGCAGTAAGCCCAAGCAGCCAGCCAAACAGGAGATATAAACCAAACAGGAAGGCAGCACCAAATCCAAGGATCAGTAAAAATGCATAATCAGGATTGTCCATCCCCCCTCCCAGCCAGCGTTTTGTCTGGCTGAACAGATGATTCCATGACAATACCGGCCTCAGTGTGATCGTGGTGGGCTCATCCATATAGTTTTTGATCTTATACCCGTTCGTTTTCACCATCTCATGTAGTGCCAGATCTTCCGCAATCCTGAATTGGGCTCGTTCGAGTCCGCCCGATTGTTCATAAATGGATCGACGCATAGCCATATTGGGCCCCACACAGACAATTGATTTCCCATATCCGGTAATACCCACATTAAACATTTGAACAAACCCCCAGTTCATGCGCTCGGCCTTGCCGAGCAGGCCGGATGGTTCCACTACGAGAGAGCCTCCGATCATCCCAACGTTTTCATCCACGTCGTACAATAAATGCAGCAACCAGTCCGGATTAGCCCGAGCATCGGCATCGGTGATGGCAACCCACTCACCTGTTGCTGCCTGAAAACCGCGGGCAATACCGCGTGCTTTTCCTTCGAGCCGGGATGCCCCCGATTCGGTGGTATTCAACACGGTAATTCCGGGATGCTGCCGCGCTGTTTCTTCCATAATGGCACCTGTGCCGTCGGTAGACCGGTCATTGACCAGAATAATTTGCAGCAATCCGGGCGGGTAGTTGAGCCGCAACAGAGACTCAATACAACCGGGCAAATCTCTTTCTTCGTTTCTTGCACTAACGATGACCGATACGGACGGCATCGGTTTTCCCGAAGACTCATACCGGCTGTACGAGACCCTGTATAAGCCGATCATAAGCACCAGCATCATCACCACATAGATGGTGATCAGAATCCACGGGATCCATTCCACAACCGTTACGCCCTGTAAAAGCTCAAAAAAACAAGCAGTCATCATTCCATTGGGGCCATGTGAAATCAGAGGGAAATAGCGGAATCAAAATATGGGTAAAAATGGAATCGGTGTCAGGATTTGGCAAAGGAAAGTGCAAATACCGAGCCATAAGAACCAAAAAGTAATATATGAAACGGCAAAAAACCATAGGTCCCCAGGTAAAAATTCAAAAATACCGCAAACAGAAAATAAAGGGCAGCCAGGCCTTCAAACCAGGTTAGCAGTGGAATTTCACGGGGAGAATACATTTTTTGGCGCCACGAATCTGTTTTTTCAACAATATTGTATTTGGAAGTGCGGTGAAAAAAAGATTTCCGGTTAAAAAAACCATCCATAAGTGCGGTAAACTGGAATAACGGTATCCCTGCTATGATGATCAGAAAAGGAGGGAAAATACTGAAAAACTGTTTTGCCGTAGCACGTATATTGTTTTCTCCATAGTACCTCATGACGAGCCAGGCCAGCCAGGGAGCCAATGCCACATTGATTAGTGCAAAGGAAAAAATAATGAGAAATCTGTGAAGGACCGGGTTGCTATCGAGTAAATAGATATATATAACACTGGTAATGGCAAGTAAAAGTATCCCTGGTATAATAAACACATTCAGCAGGTCAAATATAGCATGCGCTTTGACCATGGGCCGGAGTTTGGCCTTCATCAATGACGGCAGCAGCTTTCGGATCACCTGCCCGCGCCCTTTGGTCCATCGGTATTGCTGCACTTTAAGGTCAAGCATGGTCACCGGAATTTCTGCAGGGGCAACTACATCATTGTCATAGACAATTTTCCACCCGTTCAATTGAGCGCGAAGGCACAGATCGAGATCTTCAGAAAGGGTATCACCCGACCAGTCGCCGGCATCAATGATAGTTTCCTTGCGCCAGATACCGGCCGTGCCGTTGAATCGAAGGAAAAAGCCGGCGAAAGCCCTTGCCTGCTGTTCGATCATAAAAAAGGCGTCATGCAACAGGGTTTGTCCGCGTGTAAGAAAGGAGTAATCCCGGTTGAGATGCCCCCATCGCCCCTGAACCACCCCAACCTTTGGATCGGCAAAATAAGGTATAGTCCGGAGCAGGAAATCCGGATAAGGCCGGAAATCGGCGTCAAAAATCGCTATAAAATCGCCTTTGGCATAAGGAGTGCCATCGCGAAGCGCCCCTGCCTTGAATCCCCATCGTTCCTCCCTGTGCCGTACCTGAACAGAGACACCTTTACTGTTCCAGTAGGACGCCCGTTCCTGAATAATTTCAAGAGTATCATCGGTGGAGTCATCAAGCACTTGTATTTCAAACCGGTCGGACGGATAGTTCAATTTTGCACAGGCATCAATGACCTCCCTGGCAACATACCGTTCATTGAACATCGGAATCTGGACCGTCACAGACGGCAGATCCTCCTCCTTCATTTCAGGCAACCGGGGATAGGACTGCTTTTTTTTGTAATTTGAGAGATATAAATAGATCAAATGATACTGGCCGATGGAATACAATGTAATAATAACAGCTCCAAGGCCATAAAGAATAACTATGATAGATGTGAGCATTTCACCGGTTTAAATATTGGAAAGATTGTGCTGTATGCTAAATAATAAATTTACGTTCCTTTTTCCCTTTGTTTAAAGGACATTCACCGGGATTGTTATTAAAAACTAATGACAGATCATACCCCTGAAATTTGAAGACAAGAACATACGGTAAGTAGCTTTAAAAGTAAACCGAAAATTCACTTGACCCCCTTTTTTCTCTATTTCAGCTTGTTTTAGAATGGCATTGAGTGTCCCCTCGGGCAGGCTTTTTGTATGCATGGGAATAACGGTTCTCTTTCCAGATTTCGGATGCACAATAGGGGGCAAAGTGAACCGAATACTCCTTCAAGGAACCGGGAAATGCTGAGCCGTATCGGTGGAAAGTGGCCCAAGCTGCACTACATCGAACCGTTGGGATACCTGAAGTTCATCTGGCTGGTCCGGAGTGGACGGGCGGTAATCACCGATTCTGGCGGGATTACTGAAGAGGCCACTGTGCTGAGCATCCCCTGCCTGACGCTGCGTGACAATACCGAGCGGCCCGAGACGGTAACGCAGGGCACCAACGAACTGATCGGGCACCGATCCGGCGGGAGTTGTTCCGGCGCTGGAAAAAGTCCGTTCCGGTGTATGGAAAAGCGGGTCCGTTCCGGAAACTGGGACGGCCGGTCGGCCCAGCGGATCGTCGAAGTCTTATGGAAACTGTATGAAACCGGTCGCCTGGCGCCTCATGAACCCTGGCGTGATGAGTCACTGCTATTCCGGCCTCATGTCATCAAAGGAATCCGGCGCAATAATTGTCCGGCAATTCCTGAATATTTAAAAGGATACAACAAATTGGATTTTACCTGATTACGCCTTCACCACATTCGGCGGTATCGTCCCGTTACCGTATACATTGCGTGTATCGATGATCAGCCGGGACCATTCAGCAAGCTGTTTGTAGTTAATGTCACTGTGATGGGTTGCAATCACCACCGCATCATACGAACCGATGACCTCCCGGGACCATTCCACCGATTTTTCACCGGTCCAACGGGCATGTTCCCGTGTTTTGGTGATGGCCGGCAGATAAGTATCATAGTAGGAAACATCGGCTCCGAATTTATTGCACAAATCCATCAGCACAAAGGTCGGGGATTCTCTCATGTCATCCACATCGGGCTTGTAAGCCAGTCCAATAAAAAGAATCCGTGAACCGTTGATCGCTTTTTTGTGTTTGTTTAACGCCTTGATCACCCGGTCCACCACATAGGCCGGCATAGCAGTATTGACCTCTCCGGCCAATTCGATGAATCGTGTGTTAAGGCCGAACTCCCGGGCTTTCCAGGTGAGATAAAACGGATCGATAGGGATGCAGTGTCCGCCCAGACCCGGGCCCGGTGTGAATTTCATAAATCCGAACGGCTTGGTGGCGGCCGCGTCGATCACTTCATGGACATCTATACCCATCTCCTGAAACACCATCTTCAGCTCATTGACCAGCGCGATATTGACCGACCGGAAAATATTTTCCAGCAATTTTACCGCTTCGGCGGTGCGTGTGTTACTGACCGGTACCACTTTGCTGATTACAGCTGAATAGAGGGTATGGGTAAGCCTGAGAGCAGCCTCGCCATCTCCGCCAATGACTTTGGGTATCGTCGAGGTATTGTACTCAGTGTTTCCGGGATCTTCCCGTTCCGGGCTGTAGGCCAGATAAAAATCCCGGCCCGCTTTAAGGCCCGACAACTCCTCAGCCAGCGGACGGATCAGTTCGTCCGTGGTACCCGGCCAGGTAGTCGACTCCAGAATCAGCAGCTGTCCCTTGCGCATGTAAGGGGCGACTTCACGGACCGTTCCTTCCACAAAACTCATATCCGGTTCCCGGTGTCTGTCCAGCGGTGTAGGTACACACATCATAACAGCATCCACATCCGATATACGGGAAAAATCAGTGGTAACCGAACAACGATCGGATTTTCCCATGTGCGCAAAGGCCTCATTTGAGAAATGACGAATATAGCTATGCCCTTTTTCAAAGGCGGCAATTTTCTCTTCGTCGATATCAAAACCAACCACCGGATACCCCTGTTCATGAAAGGTGTGCAATAACGGCAGCCCTACATAACCCAGCCCGACCACACCAATGCTGTAACGTTTCTCTTTGATCAGGTTAATCAGTTCCCGTACCGGCTTGTCCAGTACCGAAGGTGTTTCCATTGATGCCATTTGTTGTTTGCTTACATTCTGGTTTTAACATTGCCCGGTTATTTGTCCTCTCTCAAGATACGGCCTTTCTACAGTTGCTTACAAGTGCCGTACGGAAAACCGGCGCAGCTTACATCAACCGCTTCGGGCCTTTTTGATGAAGATATTGTATAATGCTCCGAAAAAGTAGCGGATATCGGTTTTGACCGGATGTTTTTGATAGGCTTCCAGATACCTGCGTTCAGATTTCAGAATCTCGTCAAACGTTTTTGGCAGGTCATAATAAAACGGAGGAATCAGCCCCGGTTTGTTCTGAATCCGCATTTCCTGCATCTCTTTTGGGTACAGGTTAAAATATTGGCGGCTCAACGGACGCACCCCGACCAATTTGAGTTCCCTCTTCAGAAAGTTCCACCACATGGGCTGCTCATCCAGCCAAAGCTTGCGCATAACTTTGCCCCAGCCGGTAATCCGCATGTCGCCATTTAATTTACCGCCCTCCTTCAGATTGTTCAGACGATACACATAATCCTGCAGATATTCGGCATACGGATGCATGGTTCGGAATTTGTAGATATGAATCGGTTTGCCCCCTTTGCCTACACGTTTCAGTTTCACCAAAAATCCGTAGGTAGGCGACATGTCAAACTCCGGCTTTTCGGTTTTTCTTACCGAATACCAGGTAAGGCCATCCACCTGTTTATATGAAAAGACTTCAAACCCGCATGAAGTCAGCCGCCCCAACACTTCGGTAAGCGAGATCACCCGCTTCTTACCCTTTGTCAGGTAAAAATACATACGTTTGGTGATGGCCCATTTGGGAAGCACCCGCCTGCCTATAAAAAGGAGAAAGAAATAGGGATAATGCATCCAAACCGGGTATTTTTGCCGCATGCGATGCTGGAGTTGATGTTGCGTCTCCAGACACCCGACAAAAACGCCTCCGGGTAACAGTGACCGGTTAATGGCTTCAAAAAACTTGTTCAGATAGCGGACATTATTGATCTTCTGATAACAAATGATTCCGGCAAGAGCCGACGCCGGCAACGCCTCGCTCTCCTTATTGGAAGCCTCGCGCAACACAAACTGTTTATCTGTGGATCCATTATAAAAAGTATGGATAAACTGCTCTACCTGCGTTTCCGGGATTTTGTAGCTTTCAATCTGCTCTCTCCCGGGTGATTTTGGAATCGCTACTTCCTGTTCAATAAATTCTTCCATGATCTGCATTAATAACATGATCGACGGTTCTCATGTGATGAATTAAAACAATCAAACCTTTAAAGTATTTTATCAATTTTTTTACTGCTATCACTAAAGGACACAAAATGTACTAAAAATTTGTCATAAAAAAAACTTCATTCTTCATTAAGAATGGCTAATGTCATAACTGTGATTCGAAACAAAAAAGGCCCAATCGGCAAACTGAGTACCGTATTTTTAAAGCGTTCCGCTGACCGGCGCCGGCCGTTGTAGCCGAGCATTCGTTGTGGTATTTTTTCCTGGCCCCATGCACCCTCAAAATGGCAGCCGTTTCTAATTATTGCAGTTCAAATTTGATACTAAGATCCAAAAAGTTGTATTTTTAAGGGATTTAAATATTCTGATTCCCGGTCACTTCCGACTTGCATAATCTGACTCAGTCCCGTGTATCAAGTGTATTTACCTGAAAACAGGGTTCTCGGGTGCCTTATATTGATTCAGCATAAATTAGGTCAACCTATCATTTAATAACCGATTTCTTATGATCGCACTTATCGGATGCGGCTACTGGGGCAAAAATCTTGCACGCAACCTCTTTGAACTGGATCAGCTCAGCCTGATCATAGATCCTACGGAAACAGGCAAAAGACACGCGAAAGAAAACGCGCCCGGTGTTCCGGTAAGGGATCATTTTGATTTCGGTCACGTCCCTTCCGAAATCAAGGGGGTCGTCATCGCCACGCCGGCTGTTCATCATTACGAGCACAGCAAACAGGCTTTGGAAGCGGGGCTGGATGTATTCTGTGAAAAACCGCTGGCTTTGAAGGCGGACGAAGCCCGGGAGCTTGTGACTATCGCGGAACAGCATAAGCGCATCCTGATGGTCGGGCACGTGCTGGAGTATCATCCCGCCTTTCTGAAACTGCATGACCTGATCCGGAAGGGTGAGCTTGGAGAGCTTCGCTATCTGTATTCCAATCGTCTGAGTCTGGGCAAGATCCGTACCGAGGAAAACATCCTGTGGAGCTTTGCGCCGCATGACATCGCCCTGCTGCTCCGGATGACCGGTGAAATGCCTTCGGAGGTACAGGCGACCGGCGGCGCCTGGGTACAGCCGCATATTCACGATGTGACCCTGACCGATTTAATGTTTCCGGGGGGAATCCGGGCGCACATCCACGTCTCCTGGCTGCATCCGTTCAAGGAGCACCGATTTGTGGCCATCGGCTCGGAGAAGATGGCCGTATATAATGATGTAAAAAAGAAGCTGGAACTGTACGACCAGCGAGCCGATATGGTCAACGGCATCCCGACAGCGCAGAAATCGACCCCCGCCACCGTAGAATTTGAAGAAAAAGAGCCGCTGAAAGAAGAATGCCGGGCCTTTGCTGAGGCCATCCGGACCCGCACGTCCCCGCTCACCGACGGCTACAGCGCCGTGCGTGTCCTGGAAGTGCTGGAGGCGGCGCAAGGATCCCTTCAGGAGAACGGCGTCCCGCAGAAAGTGGTTTCATCCGGGCGCCCCGAGCACAGCAACTGATATGGATCATTTCATTCATTCCAGTGTACAAATCCATCCGTCGGCATGCGTGGATGAGCCGTGTCGCATCGAGGAGGGTACAAAAATATGGCACTTCGGGCATATCCAATCCGGCACCCGGATCGGCCGCAATTGCACCTTCGGACAAAACGTCAACGTCGCCAATGATGTAATCATCGGCAGCAACGTCAAGGTGCAGAACAACGTATCGATCTATACGGGATGCACGATCGAAGACGATGTCTTTCTGGGCCCGAGCTGTGTACTGACCAACGTCACGAATCCCCGCTCCCAGGTCAATCGCCGCGGACTCTATGAGAAGACGCTGTTCCGGCGCGGGGCTACGATCGGCGCCAATGCCACGATCGTCTGCGGCATCACCCTGGGGCGCTACTGCTTTGTAGCAGCCGGCAGTGTCGTGACCAAAGACGTTCCCGACTACGCTTTGATGGCCGGCAATCCCGCCCGGCAGAAAGGCTGGATGAGTCGTCACGGTCTTCCCCTTTCAAATCCAGATGCTGAAGGTATTTTCACTTGCCCGGAATCGGGACTACGCTACCGTCTGGAAAAAGATTCCGATATGAGATGTCTGGACCTGGATGAAGAGGAATCATTGCCGGAACATCTGCGCACCGGCAGTAAAAACTATGACGCATTCAAACAAGACTAATCGCAGCACGATATAGTAATTCTTCGAATATTTATACCACACTGATATAATATTTACAACGAACAAACGATAAGCATGATCCCACCACTCGACCTGACTCCTGAAATAAAAGAAATCCGGCGTGAAATCGACGCCACCATCAAACGGGTCATCGACAGCACCGCGTTCATTCTGGGGCCCGATGTAAAGGCCTTTGAAGAAGAGGCCGCCGCTTATTTAGGAGTAAAACACGCCATAGGCGTCAACTCCGGTACCGATGCGCTGGTCATTGCCATGAAATCACTCGGAATCGGGTCGGGTGATGAAGTGATCACTACACCGTTCAGCTTTTTTGCGACCGCCGAATCGATCAGTATTCTCGGAGCCAAACCGGTATTCGTTGATGTAGAAGCTGATACGTTCAATATCGATCCGGAGAAAATCGAAGCGGCAATCACCCCGGCAACAAAGGCACTGTTACCGGTGCACCTGTTCGGACGTCCGGCCAATATGGGACGCATCATGGAGATTGCCGGCAAACACGGCCTTTATGTTATTGAAGACGCGGCCCAGTCATTCGGCGCCCGGTACTTGACAGATCCAGCAAAATCCGGGAATAACGGCGGCCGTACTACCGGAAACGCAGCACAGACAGAAAATTTACAAGGCAAACAGACGGGCAGCATGGGAAATGCCGGGGCCATTTCCTTTTTTCCAACCAAAAACCTGGGTGGTTTTGGTGACGGAGGCCTGATCGTCACCAACGATGATCAGCTTGCGGAAACGGCGCGCATGCTACGCAGTCACGGTTCCAGGAAGAAATACCACAACGAGCTGTTGGGCTACAACTCGAGACTGGATACGATACAGGCGGCCGTATTACGGGTAAAGCTACCGTATATCGACCGCTGGAATAAAGGGAGGCGTGAAGCGGCCCAAAGGTACAACAAACTGTTTGAAGGTCATGATAACATCGTCACACCCGAAATAATCGACGGGCATGTGTTTCACCAATACACGCTGCGCCTTTTAGAAACTGATCGAAATGAAGTGCAGGCCGCGCTCAAAGAAGCGGGCGTCGGCAGTATGGTCTATTACCCGGTCCCTCAGGATCGGCTGCCGATATACCGGGATGAATATCCACGCAATCCGGTAAGTGACGAGTTGGCGGAACAGGTGATCAGCCTTCCTATTTGGCCTACTATTGATGAGGCGACTCAGGAAAAAGTGGCAACGGCGTTATTAATGAATGTTTGATTGTTATTTATCATTAAAAGTGTACCACCTGTTCTCACCAAAAGTGTACCACTCGAGCAGGTTTAATTAACAACAGATTTCGGGAAGTATCAACTTCATAATCATTGGGTTTTCGGTTTCGGTTCAGAACTACTTTTTCCATCTTTTTTGAAGGGTTTAAGCCGGTATGATTCCCCCAGTATCTTGATGATGTGTCCATGATGAACAATCCGGTCTATGATCGCCGAAGCAATCACCGCATCCCCAAACAATGTTTCCCAGCCCTGGAAGTCACGATTGGTGGTAATGATCGTGGAAGCATGTTCATACCGGCGACGGATCACTTCAAAAAAATCATCGGTCCCTCGTGATGGAAAACTCTTAAAGCCGAGTTCATCGATGATGAGCACGTCATATTTGACCAGCTTGTTGAGTAGTCGATGATAGCTCTCATCGGCCCGGCTGCGGTGCAGATCATCAATCAGTTCATTGGCATGAATCAACAGAACTTTCTGGCCTTGTTCAACTGCCTTCAGGCCCAGTGCATTGGCAAGATGTGTTTTGCCGACTCCCGGCTTGCCCATCAGTACTACATTCTGCTTTTGCTCGATAAATCGGCCCCCGGCCAGTTCGCTCAACAGGCGTCTGTCGAGTTCCGGCTGGAAAGAGAAGTCGTAGGTTTCCAATCGCTTCTGCTGATTCAATCTGGATTGCTTTAGTCGTTTTTGATAGCTTTTTCCAGCCCGCAGGACCTGCTCATCTTCCAAGAGCAATTCCAGAAACTCCAGATAGGATATCTTTTGCTCGAGTGCGTGACGATGACGCTCGTCCAATGTTTTCCGCATTCCGGAAAGTCGCAGAGCGGTAAGACGGTCATTAAGGTGTTCCATGCGAGGCCTCCATCGTTGAGCTCAGTTGATCATAAATTCCAAGGGGATGGCCATGGCCAGGTTGAGGAACTCTTTGTATCGATTCTTCCTCGATGGGAAGCTCCCACAAGTTCTCTTCCAGGATGGTTTTAACCTCCCGGTAACTCAGAGCCCGGTAGTGCAAGGCCCGCCTGCAGGAGTGGTTGACGGCATCCCTCGGCCAGGTTTTTGTCAGCTGCAAAATTCCGCTGCACATCTCATGCCAGTGGCGGGGTTTGTTGTGTTCGAGTGCTTCCATAAAATCCATGGCATGCGTGCCAATAGCCGCCATTTTACAAACGTACTCTTCCCTGGATTTTTTACGCTTATAAGCCGGACGATGCTCATCACAGGAAATGTAATGGCCTGTTCCAGTGTACAAGGCATGGACGGTGAGCTTCTGGTTTTCATAATATATGGCAACCAGTGATTCATTGCATTGTACGTTGACCTGTCGGCCGGCATACTCACTCGGTACGGAGTAGTAGTTGTAGCGATAGGCGATATGCCCGAGCTGGCTGACCTTCCGCGTCTGCAAGTCCCATAGTTGGTATCGATGGGATGGTAAGTTCTGTAGCACCGGCTGTTCGACTTCTCGCCAAACAGCTCGCGGCACCTTTCGGGTGGTGCCGTGAGTACGCCGGTTGGCTGTCTGCTCCGTCCAATCCGCCAGTTCTTCTTCCAGCTGCCGGTAGCTGAGCTTGCGACGAGGCGGCAGAAAGTTGTTTTTGACATATTTGACCGCTGATTCGACCTTGCCTTTTAAGATGGTCGGAAAAGCGAGGACAGCTGTTAGAGGTTTCTTAGTTTGATTTCAAGCTGCCGGATGATATATAAGATGGTCGGAAAAGCGAGGACAGCTGTTAGAGGTTTCTTAGTTTGATTTCA
>JBBDQZ010000024.1:97096-144894 GCA_040905705.1 Balneolales bacterium | reverse complement strand
CATTATTGCCCGAATTCTCTATTTTAGATTGGACCAGTTTTTTGGGAGGAGGTCATCATATAAAAATCATTTCTTATCGCTCAATAATAATTGTAACCGGCCCGTCATTGACCAAAGACACCTTCATATTTGCGGCAAAAACACCGGTCTGAATTTTCCCAGGCAGCGTTTTTTCCATATATGCAATCATTTTATGATACATTTTTTCCGCTTTTTCCGATCCGGCCGAATGGATAAAACTTGGACGTGATCCTTTTGCCACCTTTCCGTATAAGGTGAATTGAGATACGATAAGTAATTTGCCACCAACGTCTTCAATACTTCTATTCATTTTTCCGTTTTCATCTTCAAATATTCGGAGCCGGCAGCATTTATCTGCAACCCATTTCATTTGTTCATCACTGTCATTTCTATGCACCGCAATAAAGAGAAGAAGACCTCTTTTAATACTCCCTGACACTTTATCATCTATCTTAACAGATGCTTCCGAAACTCTTTGAACTACTACTTTCATAGATATATAATTGTTAACAAGTATGGGGATAACAAACCCCGTAATTTGTGGACATCCGCTCTAAAGTTATAGTATGTTTAAAAGAAATCAATTATAAACTTCGAGAGACCACTTTTAAACACGGAGAAACTGGTATACGTTGTGTTAGTAAAAATGTGTCTAAATATATGTGCCATTTATATGACTGTTTATAACCTGATGTTACCCTGATTTTCTCTTTCAACAGACAGTTATTTATTAACTTTTTTTTCCACACCTATCGTTTATAAATGCATTTTATAGGCATAAAAAAAATATTAACATATCAACACCAACAATAACTAAAACTATATTTACTAATAAACTATTTAATTATAGAAACACTCTGTGGAAAAAAAGTTAAAATCAAGCTTGGTTTTAAAACCGATTGTAGCAAACTTTAGATGGTTCCAATTCATTCTTACGGAATCAGTTTTTCAATAAATGTTGCTTAACTGTCAAAGCATTCTTATCTCAAAATTTTTCACTGGTTTAAAAATATTGCAGAATGTCCAAAAAGATAACTTATAAAACTTCCGGGGTAGATATTGAAGCCGGAAACAGATTTGTGTCATCGATTAAAGAACTTGTAACGGAAACACATAATCCGAAAGTTATCAAATCGATAGGTGGCTTCGGAGGGTTTTACCAACCGGATTTTTCAAGCATGGATAAACCAGTGCTGGTAAGTAGTGTGGATGGAGTTGGAACCAAATTGAAAGTAGCTTTTATGGCTAACATTTATCATACAGTTGGCCAGGATCTTGTAAACCACTGTGTAAATGATATTGCTGTGTGTGGGGCGGAACCTCTTTTTTTTCTTGATTATTTTTCCACAGGAAAGCTGGAACAAGGTATTGCATATGATGTTTTAAAAGGATTCAGTATTGCCTGCAAAGAGAATGGGTGTGCACTAATCGGAGGGGAAACAGCCGAAATGCCGGATATCTATGCTGAAGGTGAATTTGATTTGGCGGGAACAGTGGTAGGGGTTGTTGACAGGAAACAAATTATAGATGGATCGAAAATTTTAAAAGGGGATATTGTTCTCGGTGTAATTGGTAATGGGCTTCATACGAATGGTTATTCACTTGCCCGAAAAATTCTTTTTAATAAATATAAGATAGATGATTATATAGAACTCTTGAAAATGACGCTGTCTGAGAATCTTTTACAAATTCATCCATCATATTTACCTCTTATTAGAGTACTTAAAAATGTGGAGGGAGTAAAAGGGTTTGCTCATATTACAGGTGGTGGTATTGAGGGAAATACACGGCGTATTCTTCCAAAGAATTGTTTTTTAAATGTAGATTGGGATCGATGGCGTTGGCCGGAAATATTCAAGCTGATTAAAAGGGAAGGAAATGTGCCTGATGCAGATATGCGCCAGGCTTTCAATCTTGGAATAGGGTTGACAATCATTGCCAGACAAGATATTAAGGAGAAGATTATAAGTCATTACAAATCAGACGCGTATAAAATAATTGAAATCGGAAGTATAAATTGAGTTATGGCCCTATAATAGTTGAAAATTTTTCTGACAGGAAATCATAAAAACAGATGTAAGCTTATATAAAGATTTCATTTGTAATCCGTACTTTCTTTATCGGAATTGGCGGGCAGTTAATTTACAATGCGTCCCTGTCAAAAGGAGCCCATAAAAAAGGAAACCTTTCCACGAGTCGGTTCATATGCCGTGGTCACACCGATATCCAAAGGAAAATTAAAAATACGCATTCTCAATTGCAGGCCCCCACCTATCAGAGTTCTTGAATTGTGATAGAGGTTCTCTAAATCATTGGAAATCAGTGGAACAACAGTATCACTGAAAACTACGACATAAAAACGATCAAAAAAGAGGGGCAACAGGATTTGTCCACGATCTACATGCCAAACAGGAATAGTGTAACGAGTATTCCATCTCGAAGCATTATTAATACCGGACAGGATATGATCATAAAAACCGAAGGAATAAAATCCACTAATATCATATAACGGTTGATTCTGAGTGATCCATTCGGTTCCAATCCGGAGGGACCGGTTCTTTTTTAACTGAAATGATAAATAGCGGTATGTCCCGATTCTCAGTGCACGCATTTTACCCGCCGGAAATTCAGAATCAAGATCCCACTCAGTGCGTGCAAAAAAAAGCCAACCCGTATTTGGCTGAACATCCCTGATATTTTGTTGCAGTTTATGTTGATACGACACATGTTGAGACACTATAATTCTTTGTATCCAGCTTCCGGTCACATCCCCGTCGGTTCTTATTATTCGCTGTCTAAGAATATCAAACCCCGGAATATAGGTGAAAGAAGAAGTCCGTGTATCGTGGTCGAATACATAATGAAACGGTATTTCGAGCCTGATCCCTTGTTGCTCCCAAAATTGATCTGATGTTTGCAGTGGTTGATGATATCCGTTCAGTTGAAACCCCGGATAAAAGCCGCTATACTGATATTCCAGGTGATACCAAAACCGATTATTTGAGGTACTGAAATCCAGGAGATATCGATTTCTTCTTAAAACATCACCGCCGGAGAAGCTGGCACCATAACGATTCCCGATGTATGGTGACTCATTTTTCCAGTAAGGGAAAAATGAACGGGGCGTTAACCATTTCAGGCCGGTTTGGTAGGAAGAAATGTTCCAGTTTTCGGAACCAGATTTTTTTTGGTAAATGGGAGATGGAGACAACCCGGAAAAGGAGGGTTTTTCCCATTTATTTTCCGGAATACGTATATCTAATAAGTCGTCTTTTTCCAGAATAACAAGTTCAAAGCCATTATCTCGTATCTGTTTGCCGACCAGTCGATTACCTTTTGGACTGTATTGACCTTCCATGATTCCATACGGGTGGTCGGTCAATTGAAATAGAGAAGACTCTTTTAGACGATATTCATAAAAATTCATGGTCCCGTTTTGATCGGAGGTGAATAAGAGACGATTACCATCTGGGTGCCAGGCGGGGTCATATATCGATCCTTTTTCAAACACGATATCGGGTTTGCGCTCATTAAACTCTGCGAGGTAATTCTGATCCAACAACCAGAGTCCGAGAAGTCCGTCCCGGTTGGCTAACAGAACCAAAGAATCGGAGTGCTGCGGATGAAAAGCGATCTGTACAAAATGCCCCTGATTCGGTACGAGCAAAGTGTCTAACTCCATATGATTTGTTTGCCAATCTTTTAATCGAACAATCAAGTTAGTTTCATGATGTGATTGTAAGCCCCATATCGTGTTTTCAGGTCCGTATACCGGCGCATGAACTCTTTCTATCGATCTGACAGGTTGTCCTGAAAAATTAAGGGACATGTGGCTTCGCATACGGGAATTATCCTCATATTCCGAAGCATTATATTTTTGATCATTATTTTCCAGGATAGCCTCATGGACCATCATGCGGTGATAATTATGATAATAGGGATGACGATGGTATCTAGCGTACAAAAAACGGGAACGGTCTGCATGAAGATCAAATACGAAGTCCTCAACGGAACCGGTTTCAAACGCCAGTTCATTATTGCCACTCTGTATATTAAAAAGATAAAATCCGGGACGCTGGTTATAAGAGGTAGCGTAATAGATAATCGTGTTTTCAGAAATCCAAAAGGGCCGATGTGGGCGCTGAGTGGACAGGTTGGCTAACGATTTGAATGGCTTATCTAAGACTGGTTTTGTGGAAGCCTGCAGGGTGTTGCTTCGGGTTTCTTCTTGATCTTTTTCATACTGTCTGAATAGTATGGAAGGACGCACCCCGGTGTAATACCAGAGCGCACTTCCATAACCCAGAAATGGCCATCTCGAAACAAACCGGATGGTTTCACGGGTTGTCTCCATGCCATATCTATATTGCAACCAACGGATAAATTCATAACCACCGATATAATGACGGTCGAATGGATATGAATAAGTTGGAGCCATAAGCATTTGGTCTAGGGACCATCTATTTCTGCTGTCGAATGCGGCAAGGTACTGGTGAGTAAAGTAGGGGTGGTTTCCACGGCCGCTAATCCCGTAATGATGATGCGTGTCATGAAAAACTGCGACGCCTTCATGCAGTCCAAGTGGTGCGGCAAAATGCATGGTTCTGGCAACATCCGGTGAAAAATAGCGAATAAACCAGGACACCCCCGGGAATGGGGTGACATTTAGATGAAGGGCATGTACCAGCTCGTGCGGCATGACGGAGTTGAGCCAATTACCATCCAAAGGATTTGAACTTTTTCCTTTAGGCCTTGGTATTTCCACTTCAATCCGGAAATGGAGTGTGGTTACATATCCGTTGGACAGATCATTTTTTCCATTCAGAACCACCGGCATATTTGTGAGGGATCCACCGACAAGTGATTGAGCCAGTGGATATTGTTCTTCAAGAATGGCGGCACTTTGAATTGCAGCAGACTCTTCTCCCTCCTGAAATAGTATTCTGAAGTGTGGTGTCTGAAGTTGATTCCACTCCGGACGTGCCGGACGGTATACATTATTATATATTTGAGCGGTAGCAAAATCTCCCCCGCCAGAAAGTATCAAAATTACGGATACAAAAACAATGGGATTGCAATACCCCATAAAAACGTTCATTAAGCAAGTTCTGTGAGAGGTAAACGCGCGTTGAGACATTGATATAAAGATGTACAGCACGTTCTATGTTGCAGATACCGTTTCAATGTCCCTTTTGACTTGATTAATCTTTTCCTTGTTGTAAAATTTTTTCAAACTATTTCGTGCCATCGCTGCGAGCAACAGTGCCAAACAAAATAATACCACTGACAACAAACTCAGAAACCATGAGTTTTGCTGAAACTGATTCCATGCAAAAATCAGTAGTGACATCAAGGTTACCAAAAACATGAAGATCATCGGGATAACTGTAAAAATCGGATTTATATTCATCTTGGTAAGCCAGACCGTACCGGCCAGTAATGCCAGAGCGGCCAGTAACTGATTGGCAGACCCAAATATGGGCCAAAGTTGCTCGAATTGTCCGGTAAGAAGTAATGATCCGCTGAGAATTACCACTAAGATGGTAGAGAAGAACCGGTTTTGCAGATATGTTTTCGGTTTAGAATCGGCCAGGTCATCCGCATACTCCTGAATTATGAACCGAGCCAGCCTCGTACAGGTGTCCAGAGTAGTGAGTGCAAATGCTGAAACGGTAAGTGCAACAAAAGAGATTGCTATAGCAGAGGGAATTCCAAGTGAGGAAATAAATCCTCCGAGTCCTTCGGAAAAAAGAGTGACCGGGCCAACATCTATCAGACGTGCTGTAAAATCAGCTCGTGTTATAACAGCTACCGCCATAACGGCGACAACGGCCAACAGTGTCTCTATAAGCATTCCACCGAAACCAATCAATTTGACATCTTCTTCCTTGTTAATTTGTTTCGAGGTTGTCCCAGAGGCTACAAGAGAATGGAATCCCGAAATGGCTCCACACGCAATCGTTACAAACAAAACCGGAAACAAGAAACCGAGCGTTTCAACATGAAAATGGATGGTAGGAGCCATTTCTATTTGCGGATTGCTAAACAGAACGCCTGCCATACCGAAAAGCATCATTCCGTAGAGCAAAAAGGAATTAAGAAAATCACGGGGTTGTAGCAAAACGGGGACCGGTGTTACGGCAGCTATGAAAATATAAATGATCAGCATGGCAAGCCATACACCATAAGAGAAGTCAAGTGGAATTAGTTCGCCCAGATAAATAAAAAAGTACATCAGTACTACACCGACAATGGTACTGCTCCACAATGGAAAGCCGAACCTGTTAACAATTAATCCAAACAATAATGCAAGCAAAATGAAAAAGACCGAGGCGGAAGCGGCAGAGGGAACGGTGACAAAAGTCTTGGCCACAATATCTATGAATACAGCGATTACCAACATGAGAGTGGCAAAAGCAAAGATCAGAAAAAGTTTCTTTCCTGCGCTTCCAATGTGTAGCTGTATGATTTCTCCGATGGATTTCCCCCGGTTTCGGAGAGAGGCACTCATGGAAATAATGTCATGGACCGCACCAAAAAAAATGCCACCAATCAGAATCCATACCAGTGCCGGTATCCAGCCGAATGAGACGGCGATGACCGGCCCGATGATTGGGCCGGCACCTGCAATCGAAGCAAAGTGATGACCCAATACAATGAAACGATTACTCGGAACGTAATCCACCCCGTCCTTCTGGTTGTGCGCAGGGGTGATATTGTTGTTATCGATGCCAAGTTTGCGTGTTATGTAGGAGCCATAATAACGATAGGCACTCAGCAAAATGGCAATGGATCCTGTCAGAATGACGATTACTGACATATCGAAAAGATATGGTACACGAGTTGCCGTTCTATATTACGAAAAATCGTCAGATTCCCACCTTTCTTTCCGAAAGATCTTTCAGTTTTTCGACATAGTCAAGTTTTTCCCAGGGAAATTCATTGCGACCGAAATGACCATAAGTTGCCGTTTTACGGAAAAGTGGTTTTTTCAGATCAAAACGGTTAATGATGCCATCGGGGGTACAATCGAAGGATTCGCTGACCAATTGGGCCAGTTCAGCATCACTCAATTTACCTGTGCCAAAAGTTTTTACGTTAATGGAGACCGGATCCACCACACCTATTGCGTAAGCGAGCTGAATGAGGCACTCATTTGCAAGACCGGCAGCGACAATATTTTTGGCAATGTGTCGTGCGGCATAAGCGGCACTTCGATCCACTTTGGAGGAGTCTTTTCCTGAAAAAGCACCGCCACCATGTGCACCATGACCTCCATATGTATCTACAATAATCTTACGTCCGGTTAGTCCGGTATCTCCATGAGGGCCGCCGATCACAAAATTACCGGTTGGGTTAATGTGAAAGAAGGTGTCGGAGTCAATCAGTTCTTCAGGAACTGCACGTGGGATAAGATACTTTTTGATATCTTCCTGAATCCTTTCCTGACTTACACTATCATCATGTTGGGTAGAAACAACTATGGTATGCACCCGTAGTGGTTGGTTATTATCATCGTATTCGATGGTTACCTGGCTTTTGCTGTCGGGCCTCAGATAAGGCATATCGTTAGTGTTCTTTCGGAGATAAGCCAGTTCGCGCATCAGGTTGTGTGCAAATTGAAGCGACATAGGCATGTATGTATCGGTTTCGTCTATGGCATATCCGAACATCATGCCTTGATCGCCGGCGCCCAGACGATCCACACCCATAGCGATATCAGGGCTTTGTTGGTGTATGGCTACAAGAACCCCGCAAGAATCGGCATCGAAACGATAACCGGGTTTTGTGTAACCAATTTCACGAATTACATCGCGCACCAATTCCTGTACATCTACATACGCTTTTGTGGTTACTTCCCCGGATACCACAACTAATCCCGTTGTGCAAAGGGTTTCAACAGCGACCCTTGAGTCCGGGTCTTGTTCCAGCATCGCATCAAGAATGGCGTCTGAAATTTGGTCCGATACTTTATCGGGGTGTCCTTCGGAAACAGATTCTGAGGTAAAAAGATTTTTCATAACAGGTTAAAGATCAATCTTATGCATTTGTATATTTTCATTTACTTATTCAAGATACAAAAAACTGCGTGTATATTGAAAAGTGACGGCCAGCTGAAACACGCTCCCTTAATCCTACTAATTCAGGAGTTTAAATATAATTTGATATATCAGCATATTAGAAGCCCCAATAATTTAAATAGTTGATTGTGTGTTGGAATTTTCCATCAAGAGGGCATTCAATAAAGGGAGCCTATTTTGTCACTTCAATTATCTTGGTCCGTGGGATGAGAACAGATCTTTATTAGTGGAACGATCAGGAGAGGGGATCCCGAGATATTCATATGCCTTCTGTGTGGTCACCCTTCCTTTCGGAGTGCGCTGCAAGAATCCTTCCTGGATGAGAAATGGCTCATAGACCTCTTCAATAGTACCTTTGTCCTCACCAACGGCCACCGCCAGTGTTCCCAGCCCAACAGGCCCGCCACGATAATTTTCTATAATACTGTTTAGAATACGTATATCCATCTCATCCAGTCCCCGGGGGTCAACATCCAGGGCGTTCAGTGCCTTGTCCGCTATTTTATCATCAATCACTTTCTTATTTCCCACCTCGGCAAAATCCCGGGTTCGGCGTAACAACCGGTTTACAATGCGAGGTGTACCCCTGCTTCTGCGGGCCAGTTCATAAGCGCCGCTATCGGTAATACGTAGTCCGAGAATACCTGCGGAGCGAACGGCAATACGCTGTAGTAATTCCACTCCATAATAATCCAGTCGCAAGTCTATACCGAAACGTGCTCTCAGTGGAGAGGTAAGCAAACCTTTTCGCGTAGTTGCACCGATAAGAGTGAACGGCATCAAATCAATTTGAACACTCCGGGCACTGGGGCCTGAATCTATGACAATGTCCAGTTTAAAATCTTCCATGGCGGAATAGAGGTACTCCTCTATAACAGGATTAAGCCGATGTATTTCATCAATAAATAAGACATCACCCACTTCCAGATTGGTAAGCATGCCGGCGAGATCTCCAGGCTTTTCCAGGACCGGTCCGGTGGTTGGCTTGATTTGCACCCCCAGTTCTTGTGCTATTATGTAAGCTAAAGTCGTTTTTCCAAGGCCTGGTGGACCTGAAAGGATCACATGGTCCAGTGCTTCGCTGCGTTGTCGGGCTGCAGTGATGAACACCTCGAGATTTGAGATGATCTTTTTTTGGCCAATGAACTCCTGCAGTCGAGCCGGTCGAATATGTTGTTCAAAACCTGCATCGCGTTCGGTTGCACTCAAAAGAGGATTTGTCACTTGTCAGGGTTGTGTTTATAGTGAAGGGGTTTTCATGATCAAACAATAATGCTATCCGAAAAGGTTTCTCGCAAGCATATTATCAGATCGGATCACTCGAAACCCTTCCCGCTGGGTCTTGTAAAATGGCGTTAACCGATGGTACAATCCGGATGTCTGGAAGATACGAAACAGAAGATTAAATGGGCTATTAAGTACAGAAATTCTTTGTCAGTAAAAAACAGAGTGACCGGAAGTCACTCAGGGATGTTTTTCAAGCCTTTTCAGCAGAACATCAGCATCGTTACGATAGATGCCATTTGATGCACGGGTCTGCTGCGCTGTCTCGCGTGCACGTTCAAATTCTTCAATCGCGATATAACTGTTTGTTAAAAACCAAAAACATTGTTCGGTATACAGATTATCTGAAAAATCCCGACACGCAGTTTGATTAAAAGCGGATACGGCGTCTGAATAGTTTCCGACGTTGTAGTAAAGGATGCCCTGATTGAAAAGTACGGTATTTCTATAATGTTCATCCTCTTCAAGAGACTTGTATATGCCGATGGCTCGATTGATATCACCGGCAATTGAAAGGGAGAAGGCGTTTTGAAGAAGCTGTTCTTCCTCAGAAAGACTTTCTTGGGTTGAAGAACGTGTTACATCCGGAGAAATGAGATGGAGCAGGTTTATTTCGTTCATTACCGGGTTAATCTGAGGTGTATAGGTAATTCGAAAAATTGAGTATAACAGAAAGACCAACAGTAGGGCCGCGGCTGTTGCTATCCATGGGGCAGTACTTGCGGAGATTAGTTTCCTGCCAAGTCCTATATTATGCGGTGTGTGGTTCTTCCGATATTGTTTTTTTAGAGCCGCTTGTGTCTTTAAATAACGATAGTATTCCGGATACCGTAATAGCTGTATCCACAAGGCATCCACTTCTTGCATACCTAGCTTGCCATTGACGTAATCGTCTATAGATCGAATCATTCTTGATGAGACCTTCTTGTCCATACTGTTCTTTCAAATAAAGGAGTTACTATTATGACAACTATAAGCGTGATTCCTTACATTCATTCTCCGATTTTTTTTTCAATGCAATCGGTTAGTTTTTTTATGATCCGGTGCTTCTTGATCCAGACATTATTGACAGATATCCCGAACTTTTCAGCGACATCTCTCGCTTGTGAGTTTGGATAAGTCAGCCAAAAATCAATAAATGATTTTGAGTCGGACGGGAGTTTTTCCAGACAATTCTCCAGCGCGAGTTGCTCCTCTTCCGTTACAAGGTAATCCGTTTGTTCTTCAACCGGGATGTACGGTTCCATATTATCTTGATAATTACTTCGGTTGTTTTCGAAACGAACACGTAAATACCGGTTTTTGGCACTTTGAATCAGATAGGAATAGATGCTTTCGGGTTCTTTTATGGCGTTATTTTGAATCCGTTTGATGGTCATCATAATAGCATGTTGAGCACAATCCTCGGCGTCCGGTAAATTTGCTCTCATGGTAGACCTCAAGTAACCACAAAGAATATCAAAAGCTTCGGTATAGAGCGTGTCGAGCTCCTTCTGCTTTCCGTTTTTTATAGCTGTAATCAATTTCAAGTAATCCATATATCAACCTCCGGATCCGTGATACAGCACGCTCCGGTTTATCAAAATTTGCAGTTTCTATTCCCGGCTTTTTCTGTTGTGATTACTAATTATGGTGTCTGACTTCTTTTTTTATAATACAAAAAAAGTGAAAAAACGATATTTTCCAACGTCAAAGCACGTATGGGAGATAAATAAAACATTTTTAATGTCATACGCTGTATATCGGATTTTATATTAGATTTGAATAACTTGTTTGTCGTCTGTTATTCAATATCAGATTTTTTATAGAATGCATATGGATTTTATTCATGCTTTAGCTGTAAATCTACAAAAATCTATCAATCGGAAATTCGATCATGAGAAGATAAATACATTTTTATGTATCGGGTACAATTACAAAATTTTGAAGGTCCGTTAGACCTGTTGCTTTTTTTTATAAAGCGTGACGAGTTGGATATTTACGATATTCCTATCTCTTATATTACACAGCAATTCCTCGAATACATCCGGTTTCTGGAAGAGCTGGATCTATCTGTTGCGAGCGAATTTATTTATATGGCCAGCACACTTATGTCCATTAAAGCTCGGATGATGTTACCAAGTGAAGAAACAGATGAGGAAGATTTTAATGAGGAAGATCCGCGATACGAGTTAGTACAGGCGCTGCTGGAATATAAACGATACAAAGAGGTATCGGAGGAAATGCTCTCCCTGGAAAATAAAGCAAGATTTTCTTATACCAGAGGCCATATCGAGCCAGATCAAGTGGAGCAGGAGTTTACAGGGGAGGCGTTAAGGGAAGTAACGATTATCGATCTGATTACCGCTTTTAAACATATTATGAAAGCAACCCGGGTAGTAAATTATCATGATGTGAAAACGGATGAAACCAATTTGGAATTACAATCTGAGTATGTCGTCGACCATCTTCGTAAACATGGTAAATCGTCATTTACCCAACTTTGTTCAGGACTGAAGACAACCATGTATGTGATCATTACCTTTCTTGCCATTTTGGAACTGATTAAGGAGAAGGAAGTAAAACTTTTTGTTTCAGAAGTTCAAACGGAGTTCTATATCGAACTTTTTTCACCCGACGAACTTTCTGCTTCATCCCGTTCTAACTGAATGACATGCATTCCCATATTTAGTATTTTAGCATGTCCGTTATTCAACATTTTCTCCAGTGTCAATCGGTTATTCCCATAATTTAGATCAATTTCACGGTAAATTTTCCAAGGGTCTTTATACGGATTTATTAGATAGTGTTATCAAAGTCATGTTGATCGAAAATAAATTTTATCTTAAAAACAGGGGTATATTCAGGCTGATGTTATTTTTACAACTGCTGATACCATTTACTTCCTGTACTCTTATTTCTCGAGAATCTTCTTCAGCGGATACTTTTTCCGGCGACAGTCCTGCCGCATACGTTTCTCAATCGTTTATACAAAAACATATAAAAGCCATTGCAGATGATTCCATGCTCGGACGGGGAACCGGCCAGCCCGGTTCATCGAAGATGGCCGATTATCTCTATTCATTTTATACATCGGAATCATTTGATGTGATGGAAAACTTAGAGGTTGTCAAACAGCCTTTTTTACTCGAAGGATTATTTTGGGACACCTCTGTTTTTTTAGTTTACAAACTGATTAACAACGACACGCTTTTTACAGATAAATCCATATTAAAAAAAGGTTCAGATGCTTCATTTTTTCCTCTGATGGGAGGGCATAATGCCGTCGATGCTCCTGTGGTTTTTGCGGGGTACGGACATACAGATGGCCCCTATCGAAATCTTCAACTTGAAGGAAATGAGGATGCGCTGGAAAGTGCTTGGATCATGGTATTTGAAGAGCAGCAGAGATATAGTTCAAATTCATCTGCCGACAACAGTAAATCCATTTCTCGAACGAATCTTGTGCATAAAATAATATCTGATTATGGATCATCCGGTGTGATTTTTATCTCAGACCATGATCCGGAACAATGGGAAAAAGAAGCTGTTTTCATGAGTAACCAGCTTGAGCGTCCCCTTGCTATACGAAAAGACGGATTTTTTCGTGGAGCACATTCATCGACAAATGTTGCATATTCTGTACATCCCGAGCTTGCAGCGAGAATGCTTGGGCTTCATGACCTGAGCCAGCTGGATAGTCTCCGAACCTATTGGAGTATACCTGAAACGTCTGCCGCCCCGGAGATTACCGGCTATCGCTTTAAAAACAGTCCTTTAACAAACCATCGGAAGTTCGAGGAGCATAATATCATTTCAATAATTCCCGGTGTCGATGATTCATTAAAAAATGAAATCGTAATTTTGACAGCACATTATGACCATTTGGGACTTGGTGAACCAAATGAACACAATGACATTATTTTTAACGGTGCGGATGACAATGCAAGCGGGACCTCGGTTTTAATTCAGATCGCAGATGCCTTCCGCCAGGCTGCAGATGAGGGGTATCGACCTTCCCGAACAATAGTTTTTTTACATGTAGCGGCAGAGGAGTGGGGACTCATCGGCGCTCGCCACTATGTGGCAAATCCACTTTTTCCAAATAATAATGTTACAGCTAATGTAAATGTCGATATGATTGGCAGTGTGGATATCGAGTATTCAGGAAGGAAGGATACCTCCTATATTTATATAATTGGTGCAGGACTCGTTTCGTCCAAGCTGGAAGCATTGGTAAATGATGCGAATAAGTCAACGGTAAATCTGAAACTGGATGAATTGTACAATGACATTAACCACCCCTCTTCACTTTACAGAAGAAGTGACCACTGGGCTTTCGGTGAAATAGGGGTGCCTTTTGTCTTTTTCTTTTCAGGGCTGCACGATCATTATCATGTTCCTTCGGATACGCCGGACCGGCTCTCCTGGTCGTTAATTTCATCAAGAGCGAAACTGATTACGGATCTTGTATGGAGGCTGGCAGAAACCAAGGAACAGCTCGAAACAGAACGTGAGCTTCCATAAGTTTGAATTTTATTTTTTCCGGTTAAGATTTTTCTAAAATGGTATAAATCGGTATTAAAATATATGAGCATGTAAGCTTCCCTAAAAATCTTGCAATTGTAAACTTAGGGATTCGTGTTTTTGGTAAAGCTGCATAGGGGTCTGGTTTCCCAGGCTGTCATGCGGCCGGTTATGGTTGTAATCAAAGATAAATGTTTCCATACGATCGCGAACATCTGGTAAGGATTTGAAAATGTATGCGTTAAGCACTTCATCGCGAAGCGTTCGGTTAAATCGTTCAATAAAGGCGTTTTGCGTGGGTTTGCCCGGTTGAATAAAAACCAGCGTCACACTATTCTCGCGGCACCAAATTTCCATTTTAAGACTAATCAGCTCCGGGCCATTGTCCACACGAATCATTTCCGGTAGCCCACGGGACTCCTTCAGGTATTCCAGGACACGTGTAACACGCTGGGCCGGCAAACTCAAATCGGTTTCGATCCAAAGAACCTGGCGGTTGTAATCATCCAGAATATTCAACAATCGAAAACAGCGTCCATCCCAAAGGCTGTCGTGCATAAAATCCATGCTCCAGACTTTATTCGGCCCGTCTGGGACAAATAGCTGTTGTTTGGCTCGTGCAGGCAATCGTTTCTTGGCTCTGCGCCGAATATTCAGTCCCATTTTCGTATATATCCGATACAACCGCTTATGATTGATCACATGGCCCTGAAGACGCAGGCGTCGATAACACTTCCAGAACCCGATTCCCGGATGCTTTTCGACCAACTGGCCAAGCAAGGTGATCCAGGGATCATCATCGACTTTAGAGCGGGTTTCATAGGTAATCGTCGAACGAGCCAACCGGGTTATTTTACTGGCCTGGAGAACCGACATTCCATGCTCGCCAATCAATGACAGAGCAAGTTCTTTTCGTTCTACAGGCCCCCGTACTTTTTTTCCAGTACATCCTTCAGCGCATCGTTGGTAAGGCTCAGCTCAGCATACATACGTTTCAGGCGTGTATTCTCGGCTTCAAGCTCTTTGATACGTTTAAGTTCGCTGACGCTCAATCCTCCGTACTTACTGCGCCAGTTATAGAATGTGGCATCACTGATACCGTGCTCACGGCAGATATCGACCACTTTCATGCCTTGCTGAGCTTTGTTGAGGATAGCAACGATTTGGTTTTCACTGAATCGGGATTTTTTCATAGTAGTAAATTAAGACGAATCGCCTAATTTACAAGTGTCAACATCCCGGGAATCTTACAAGCAGAGTTACAAAAAAGCTTTCATCAATTGTTTTTTTCAGGGAGATTTTTTTCAAAAAGTGCTGATACAAAACGGGCACGATCAAATACTTGTAAATCCTCTATAGTTTCACCTATCCCGATATATTTCACAGGGATGGACATTTCATATGAAATTCCTATGACAATCCCGCCCTTTGCAGTTCCATCCAATTTGGTCAGTGCAAGACCTGTTACGTCAACCACATCAGTAAACGCCCGGGCTTGCTGAAAAGCATTTTGCCCGGTTGAAGCATCCAATACCAGAAGTGTTTCGTGAGGTGCTCCGTCGACCACCTTTCCCATGACACGCTTAATTTTTCCAAGTTCATCCATCAGGGCACCCCGGTTATGCAGTCTTCCGGCTGTATCAAGCAGAACGATATCGGCATCTTTAGCTTTTGCGGAGGCAACAGTATCATATGCAACGGCAGCAGGGTCTGCGCCCTGACCTTGCTGAATCACAGGCACATCTGCTCGTTCACTCCATATTTTCAGCTGCTCAACGGCCCCTGCACGAAAAGTGTCACCCGCACCGAGCATTACCCTCTTACCAGCCATTTTGTACATACGGGCAAGCTTTCCGATGGTTGTGGTTTTTCCGACCCCGTTGACACCAGCCACCATGATCACATGGGGTTTATTTTTCAGCTCAGCATTGAATTCAGCTGGACGGTCCGGCTCATTTTCTCTTAACAGGTTTATAATTTCATCCTTTAAGATATTTTCAAACTCGTTACTGTTGAGAAATTTGTCTTTTGCAACTCGAGACTCTATTCGCCGGATAATTTCCAGGGTTGTTTTTACACCCACATCGGAGGTGATTAGTATCTCTTCCAGATTGTCCAGAACATCATCGTCGACCTTGTCTTTTCCGACAAGTGCTTTTCCTATGTTGTCAAGAAAGCCGGACCGTGTTTTCTTGAGTCCATCTTCCAGCTTTTTTTGTTTCTGGCCAAAACCCAGTTTATCCAAGAATCCCATAAAAAATAATCCCGTTTTAAGTGGCTTGATTTCGGTGGTCCGAAATAATTACCCCTGTTCACATTCTCAATTAAATTCCGCCCCCATCTTCTGAATCATAAAATAGCGATGTATATATGATCCGAGTGAGTACAATAGTAAAATAAGGCTTAGCAGCATTAAAAATTGAATAGTTTGTTCTCGGTGCGGGAAAAAGAATGCGACTATCCAGTAAATAGCCAGTATATTTACGGTGATTTTTCCTGATATGACAGACATGGCATATTTTCCACGTTTACGCTTGATCATAAGTGAACCGGCCAGGATCAATCCGTCTCGAATCAAGAGTATAAACAGGAAGAAAGCGGGAATAATTTCGATGAACACTCCGTAAACAAACAGTATGGAACCACAAATTTTATCAGCAAGAGGATCGGCAATTTTTCCAAACTCGGTCACCTGTTTCATTTTACGAGCTACTAGTCCGTCCAGGTAGTCCGAAATAAAAGCGTAGCCTATGAACGTTGTAATCAACCATGTTGCTTCCTTGCCTGAAGCGTGATGAAAATATAAAATCGGAACCGCAATAAGAGCCCGTGACAAAGAGATTGCATTGGCAAGTGTAAGCACTTCCTGTTTTACTGGAATGATTTTTCCATCAATATTCTTAGCTTCAGTCACAATACTCTATGTTTGGAATCTGTATGCTAATACGGGCGCCGACAGATTTACGAGGCCTGTTTTTATGGGAATGAAGCAGGTCCCTCTGTAATGTACCTTTTTTTCTAACATCAGGTATTCCATTTATCGGGAACGTAAAATATAAATTAAATAGATGAACACGAAAGAAACCGACCAATCACTGTTAGAGAGGAAAATCAGTTCGGATAATGTCTACTCAGGAACTTTACTCCATGTGTTTAAGGATCGGGTAACTTTGCCAAACGGAAACGAATCGGTAAGAGAATGGATCGATCACCCGGGCGCTTCCGCAGTGCTGCCGGTTTTCAAAAACGGGGATATACAATTGGTCAAACAGCATCGTTATCCATTGCATCAAAACTTTCTGGAAGTTCCTGCCGGGAAAATTGATCCGGGTGAAGATCCACTTGATACCGCAAAAAGAGAACTTGAAGAAGAATGTGGTATACGTGGAATGCAATGGATTTCGCTTGGCTTGTTCCATCCGAGTATCGGTTATACGAATGAAGTTATTTATCTGTACTTGACCTGGAATCTGGAAGTTAAGGACAACCGTGTTGATGATGATGAATTTGTCAAACCTGTTCGTATGCCTTTTCAAAAAGCTGTTAATGATGCATTCCGGGGGGAGATAAGTGATGGAAAAACCATTACAAATATTTTAAGAGCGGCACATTGGTGGAATGATAATGGCCCTTTTCGCCTGGATATAAAATTTTAAGTGTACCTATTCTTATAGAAATTATAAAATATCTTTATTCAAAACGTTTTGATTCATATTATCAATTCAATTTTGAAGATATCCCCGGTTTTTAGCTACATCCTTGATTTTCTCCTTCAGAAGATTACGACCCCGGTGAAGTCTGGATCGCACAGTTCCTATGGGAACATCGAGCATATTGGCAATTTCTTCGTAAGTAAAATCTTCCACATCGCATAATAACAATGGTGTTCTGAAGTCTTCAGGTAATTCTTCCAGAGCTTTGGCGAAATCGTCGTCGTATTCTTTGCGAAAGTACTGTGTCTGAAGATCTGAAGTATCGCTTTGTTCACTTCTAATGGTCTCGTAATAGGTTGCTACTTCGTCGTAGTCAACTTTGGGTGGTTGTCGGGAGGCTTTCCGGTAATTGTTGATATAAGAGTTTTTGACAATGCGGTACAGCCATGCACGAGCATTGGTACCCTTTTGATAACTGCTAAAGAAACGATACGCTTTCACAATACTGTCCTGCAACAGATCTTCGGCATCATTAGGATCTGTCGTAAGTCGAAGGGCGTAGTTGTAGGTTGCATCAAGATGCGGTAATATTTCCGCACTGAAATCTTCCTGCTTTTGAATTTCTTCAGCTGTTAATTGAGTTGTCATGATATCTCCCGATTCGAGTTACGCCTGTTAGATAAATGCCCCTAAGGTTTAATGACTATTACGAATCTTGTCCAGTAGCCGGTTCAATTCCGATAACTCCTGCTCTGTTAATGAAGCCATTACACCATCCATCTGTTCATTTAATGGATCCATATCTTTGAGGATATTTAAGCCTTTGCTGGTAATGGTAATATTTACTTTTCGGCGGTCATGGGTACAATGATCTCTCATTACAAGATTTTCCTTTATAAGACGGTCAACGATTCTAGTCACATCGGAGCGTGCATCAAACATTTGATCACGGAGCGTACAATTACAGGCCGGTTCCGGATATTGTCGTCGTAGTATTCTAAGGATATTAAATTGTTGAAGGGTTAGATTATAACTATTCAATATCTTTTGTAGCCGTGAAGCGACATTACTGTAGGTGAACAGAACATTTACTACGGCGCGATGTCGATTGTTCCGAAATTTCGGTTGTTTAACTTCGTTTTCCAGCGACATGACTTTATGTGACTTAGAAAGTGGAAAATTCTATGACTGGAGAATACAAAATTAAATTATATGTTGCAACAATTAACGTTTAAACGTAAAAATTGGTTTTACTAAAATCCGTCTATTTAAACAACGTTTTGTTTAAGCACTCTGTCTATGGGGTTACTACCGGACAACCGTAAGGCTGGTATATAGTTACCTCAACGGGTAATCCGTTTAGTAGATTGTGTAACGCCTCATTTACAAAATTGCGAGCTCTGTCAATATCAGCAGGATTATCTGTAGGTCTGTTGTCAATAGCCCCCATATACTCTAATACACCATATGGATTAATAATATACATCTGTGGAGTTACACGAGCATCGTATGCGCGTCTGACTTTTCCTTCCTGATCCAGCAATACGCCATGGGGTCTAGCTCTATGTTCTCTCGTAATAGTTCTTGCTTGTTCAGGTGTCAAGTGCCCCGGGGAACCGGGAGCGGATGATAAGATGGATAACCAAATAACTCCGAGGTCTCGATAGTATTCTTGCAGCTTTTGCATATTACCAGAGTTGTAATGTTTGGATACAAAAGGACAATCATGGTTAAGCCATTCCAGTACTACAAAGTTATTTTCATAATCGGATAGAGCATGGCTTTTTCCACTCACATCTTTTAATACGAAATCCGGTGCTTTTTTGCCAATTTCTAATCGAATCTGGCTTTCTGACGATGTGGTTGATATCAGTGTAATGCAGAAAAGTAAAATGCCGGTATATGAATAGCTCATGTTTATCCTTTTTTATAAAGATGGAGGTGATGTATCCGGATCTTTGGAGTTTTCATATTAGATCGGTAAGGTATTATCATGCCGGTTTGATTTATTGGATTCTACTATAACGAATTCAGCAATCATTTACTGATAAACGTCAGTAGCGTGACCCAAATTTCGTTTGCAGGGGCATTTCATTTGGAGATATTTATGATCAGATGAAAAGGTAGTCAGATCATCATTATACCTGTTCTGTCTTTTTCATAGGGTCATAGGATAAGTTGGGGCTTAACCATTTTTCAATCTCTTCAATCGGCATGTTTTTGCGACGGGCATAGTCGATCACCTGGTCTTCCGCAATATTTCCAACGGAAAAATATTGCGCATCGGGATGTGCAATATAAAGACCTGAAACCGATGCTGCCGGATACATGGCGAAACTTTCGGTCAGGGAGATACCCGTATGTTTTTCTACATTCATCAGTTCAAAGATTTCGGGCTTTTCTGTATGATCCGGATTGGCCGGATATCCCGGTGCCGGCCTGATCCCCCGATATTTTTCACGGATCAGATTTTCGTTGCTGAAATTTTCTTCAGGGGCATATCCCCAAATCTCCGTTCGTACTTTTTTGTGTAACCATTCTGCGGCTGCTTCCGCTAGTCTGTCAGCCAGTGCTTTAAGCAATATTCCGTTGTAATCGTCATGTTCTTTTTCAAAACGGGCAAGCTGATTTTCGATACCAATTCCTGCCGTAACGGCAAAACAACCGATATAATCAGGTAACCCACTCTTTTTGGGTGTGATATAATCAGCCAGGCTGCGATTGGGTTGTCCTTTACGTTTCTGACTTTGTTGACGTAACATCCGCAATACGGAACGCACTTCTGTACGTGATTCGTTTTCATAAACTTCAATATCGTCACCTACACTGTTTGCGGGGAAAATACTACAAATACCACGAGCTTCCAGCCATTTTTCAGAGATGATAGAATCCAGCATGATTTGTGCGTCTTCGTACAGTTTACGTGCCTGTTCACCATACTTTTCATCATTAAAAATGGCTGGATATTTACCCGTTAGCTGCCAGGTTATGAAGAATGGAGTCCAGTCGATATACGATCGAAGCGTTTGCAGATCCAGCTGGCCAAGTGAAATAATTCCGGTATTAGCAGGCTTAGAGATATCCTCTTCGCGCCATGTGATGGGGGTGCTGTTTTCCCGGGCATCTTCCAGGGAAAGATAATTTTTTGACTGCGAGCGTTTTGTATGGCGGTTTCTGACTTTTTGATATTCCTCTTTGACTTCAGTAGCGAATGCTTCACGGTTGGCGTCGGAAAGCAGTTTGCTGACGACCGGAACACTTTTTGATGCATCCAGTACATGAACGACCGGTCCACTATATTGCGGGGCGATTTTAACAGCAGTGTGAATGCGGGATGTTGTTGCTCCACCAATCAGAAGAGGCAGGTCCATACCCCGGGTTTCCATTTCAATGGCAAGGTTCGCCATTTCATCAAGCGAAGGAGTGATAAGACCACTCACTCCGACAATATCCACATTCTCTTCATGTGCTGTATCCAGGATCTTTTGTGATGGAACCATTACACCGAGGTCAATAACCTCATAATTGTTGCAACCCAATACCACGGAAACAATATTTTTTCCTATGTCATGAACATCTCCTTTTACAGTGGCCAGCAATACCTTGCCTTTTGGACGTGTGTCATTCTGCTTTTTCTTTTCTTCTTCAATGTATGGAATAAGCCACGCTACTGCTTTTTTCATCACCCGTGCACTTTTGACCACCTGCGGAAGAAACATTTTACCCTCTCCGAACAGGTCACCTACAATGTTCATACCGTCCATGAGCGGCCCTTCTATAACATCCAAAGCGTAATCGTGTTTCTTTCGGGCTTCTTCAGTATCTTCCTCGATATGGCTGACAATACCTTTCAGCAGTGCATGTTCAAGGCGTTTGTTGACCGCCCATGAGCGCCATTCTTCGATCTGTTGTGAATCACCATCGGCCGATTGATTGTCTTTTATTGAATCGGCGAAATCCACAAGCCGTTCTGTAGCATCCTCCCGGCGATTAAACAAAACATCCTCGACCAGTTCCAGAAGATCTTTAGGAATCTCGTCATAAACTTCGAGCTGACCAGCGTTGACAATACCCATATCCATTCCGGCTTCAACGGCATGATACAAGAAGGAAGCATGTATCGCTTCCCGGACAGGGTTATTTCCGCGAAAGGAAAAGGAAACATTGCTGACACCACCGCTTACTTTGGCCAATGGAAGGTTTTCCTTGATCCACTTGGTTGCGCGAAGGTAATCGATTGCATAGTTGTTGTGCTCTTCCATACCAGTGGCAACAGTGAGGATGTTGGGATCGAAGACGATGTCCTGCGGAGGGAAATTGATTTGATCAACCAGCAAGCGGTAGGTTCTTTCACAAATCTCAATCCGTCGCTCGTAGCTGTCGGCCTGACCGTTCTCATCGAAGGCCATCACAACTATTGCAGCACCGTAATCACGCACTTTCCGGGCTTTATCAAGGAAAGCATCCTCACCTTCCTTGAGGCTGAGGGAGTTAACGATCGCCTTGCCCTGAAGGCATTTCAGCCCGGCTTCAATCACAGTCCACTTGGAAGAGTCAACCATGATCGGGACCTTTGCAATATCAGGTTCGGCCATGATCAGATTCATGAAAGTGGTCATGACTTTTTCCGAATCGAGCATACCCTCATCCATATTTACATCGATGATCTGTGCTCCGTTTTCGATCTGGTCACGTGCTACAGAGAGGGCTTCTTCGTAGTTTTCCTCGCGGATCAGCCGGGCGAATTTTTTTGATCCGGTGACGTTAGTCCGCTCTCCGATATTTACAAAATTGGTTTCCGGCCGGATAATCAGTGGTTCAAGGCCACTCAGACGCATTAGCGGCTCGGGCTTTGCAACAATACGAGGCTTGTGCTTTTCGGCGACCTCTGCAAAAAGTTTGATGTGATCAGGTGTTGTTCCACAACATCCACCTAGAATATTTAGCCAGCCCTCCGCAGCATATGAATCCAGTTGTTCGGCCATAAATTCAGGGGTTTCGTCGTACTGACCGAATTCGTTTGGCAAGCCTGCATTGGGATAGAGGGTGACCGGGACCGAAGCGATCTCTGCCAATTCCTGAATGAAAGGACGCATTTGTTTCGAGCCCAGTGCACAGTTAAGACCAACGCTCAACATATTGGTCATATGGGAAATGGAAATCCAGAATGCTTCCGGTGTCTGGCCGGAGAGGGTGCGGCCACTCTGATCCACAATGGTTCCGGAGATCATTACCGGGATGTCATTACCGCTTTCACGACGATAGTTCTGAATGGCCACAAGTGCCGCTTTACAATTTAAAGTATCAAAAACGGTTTCAACAAGTAGTACATCCGCACCGCCATCCACCAGTCCGGGAATCTGGGCTGCGTAGCATATTACCATTTCATCAAAAGTCACAGCACGGTAACCGGGATCGTTCACATCGGGAGAAAGGGAAAGTGTACGATTAGTGGGCCCCATCGCACCGGCAACAAATCTCGGTTTGTCAGGATTCTTTTTTGTATAGGTATCGGCCGCCTTGCGAGCGAGTGAAGCGGATGCATAATTGAGATCGTAAATGTGATCTTTTAATTCGTAATCGTTTTGAGATACAGAATTAGAGCTGAAAGTGTTGGTCTCGAGGATATCTGCGCCTGCTTCAAGAAAATCTTCGTGGATAGCAAGAATAATTTCAGGTTGGGTGATACTCAGCAGGTCATTGTTGCCTTTAAGTTCGCATGGATGATTTTTAAACGACTGACCCCTGAAATCATCTTCCGATAGTGTATGATTCTGGATCATGGTGCCCATGGCCCCGTCAAGTACTAAAATTCGATTTTTAAGTGCTTGTTGAATGGTTTGCATTAAAGACTACAGGTTGTTGAAAAATATGAATGTTTTCTTGATTGAAAATATACAACATAGTTATTACGGAATAAATTCAGCTTTCTTTATGGGCTATCCGAATAGAGCGATTATTTGTAATTCGTCTGTTAAATAATGTTGTTTTAATTTAGCAGAACGGATGGAGCATCGATGTGTTGAATCATGCGTTTGTGTACCGGAGACATATCAATATGGGTGTTACATAAGTATGTCATAATCCAGGGCATTTAATACCGTCAATAGATGTATTCTGCAAGGAAGGTATAATCCACCTTTTACCAGAGGGATTATTAATGGTGGATAAATCAAAGCCCGTCCGATCAAGGACGGGCTTTTGAGGGGAGGGTATGGTATGGGTTAAAAAACAGGTCTGAACGCATATTATTGTGTTCTTACCATTGACCTGCGACCGTATAACGTTTAACCCGGACTTTAATTTCCCTTTTATTGTAAAGGTTCTCGATTATGTTTGTTGCAGATCAACCAAATCGATCAGCCAGACGGTTAATGAGGTATCCGCTTTCTTCAAGGGCCTGTTCTGCAAAATCCCCGAAAAATTCTGCAATTTTATTAAACTCCCGGATGAACCCTTCACGATCATTATTCTTGACAAGCTCGGCCAATTGCTGATGGTGTTCCAGAAACTCGATTAGAAGGGTTCGACGTTCAAAATTGGAAAAAACTATATCAGCGTAGAGTTCGGCATCCTGGGCAAAGATGCGGCCCGTCATCATCAGCTCTGCACGATAAATCGGGCTGGAAAAATCAGCCATGTCCTTTGGTTTCAGATCAAATTTCTGCATAAAGGAACCGTGTAATAAGGCAACGAAATGGCGTAATCCCTGAATCAGGTGCATCGCTCGATCGTGCTGTTCAGGATCTACGATTTTCAAGCGTAAGCCCCATAACCGGAACTGTTCAAGAAGCCATTCGTATTCCTCCTGATACCGTCCATGGCATATCATCATCAACTGCCTGGATACATTGGCAACATCTGGGCCATGCATCGGGTGGAGTGCTACCACCGGTCCTTTGTGAACATTCATCATCACGTCCAGAATGTGCGTCTTGTTACTTGTAAAATCAGCCAGAATAGTCTTTTCCCCCAGGTATGGGCCTATTCTTTCCATAGTCTCTTCGGTTACTTTGATGGGAACAGTGACAATAACGAGGTCCTTGTTCCGGGTGAGTTCTTCCGCCCGGTTCCAGTCGTTTTTATCCAATATTGAAACGCGATATCCCGAAGACCCGGCCAGTCGTCCATACAGTGATCCCATACCACCTAGACCACCGACGAGCAATATTTCTTTAACATCGGTTGTAGCACGGGGAAAGCTGGCTTCTGACTGATAAGCACGGGAGGAGCTCATGATCATACGTAAAAAGTCTTCTGCCCACTCCGAATCCAGCTCTAATTTGTTCGCTTTGTTTCTGAAGTCTAAAATTTTTTCTTTTTCCCGTTTAGCGATAAAGATGGGTAGTTTATTTTGTATTTTTGTTTTGATGACCTTCTTGACAGTCTCATTGCGTTCACGCAACAATCGAAGAATTTCATCGTCAATTTCGTCGATGCGAACCCGGAAAGTATTTAAACTTTTCTGGTTTTTATTTATGTGTTCTTTTTTGTGATTTTTTTCCATAAAAATGTAATACTCCGGCGATTTCGTAGTCTATAAAACAATACCTCGAATGTATGTCTATTGCTGCAGTATTGCGCCATATGTATTGAAGATTACTTATAAAACCCGATCCTGACAAAGGGATGTGATACATTGACGGCTGTAAAATGTAATGAATTATTGAATGTTAAAAGAGCAGAACTCATACTTTAAACTGCATTCTTCCTTTAAGCCGTCCGGTGATCAGCCTTCGGCTATAGCAGAACTTGTTAATGGCATTGAAAAAGGAGATAAATTTCAAACTTTGCTTGGCATAACCGGATCAGGCAAAACACGCACGATTGCATCCGTAATAGAGAAAACGGGCAAACCGACATTGGTGATGAGTCATAACAAAACGCTCGCCGCCCAACTTTATCGCGAGTTGAGTGATTATTTCCCGGAAAATTGTGTAGAATTTTTTATTTCCTATTACGATTACTACCAGCCTGAGGCTTATATCGCCTCCCAGGATAAATATATCGAAAAAGATCTGTCGATAAATGATGAAATTGAGAGATTGCGGCTTCGTGCTACCAGCTCGTTGCTTTCTGGACGGCGGGATGTGATCATTGTCTCTTCCGTGAGCTGCATTTATGGAATCGGTTCTCCCAGTGAATATGAAAAGCTGATTATACATCTTGAAGTAGGTAATGAAATTCCAAGGAACAAGCTTCTTTATGACTTTGTAGAGTTACATTATAGCCGAAATGATCAACAGTTTGAGCGGGGAAAATTTCGGGTCCGAGGCGATGTGGTGGACCTGTTTCCGGCTTATTCGGAAAATGCATTGAGAATTACTTTTTGGGGGGATGAAATTGAAACCTTGAGTCACTTTGATCCTGAATCGGGCGAGATCGTTGGAGAAATTGATCAGTTTCATGTCTATCCGGCATCTCATTATGTTACAACCAAGGAGCGTTTGAAATCAGCGATTGATCAGATCCGTGATGAACTTGATCTAAGACTCGAAGTTCTTCGATCGGAAGAAAAATTCTTAGAAGCACATCGTTTGGAACAACGAACACTTTTCGATATTGAGATGATGCAGGAAATTGGATTTTGCTCTGGTATCGAAAACTACTCACGGTATCTTGCCGGGCGAAAACCTGGAGAGCGGCCTTACTGCCTTTTTGATTATTTTCCCAAGGATTTTTTACTCATTGTGGACGAGTCACATCAATCCATACCTCAAATCGGGGCTATGTATGGAGGCGACCGATCCCGAAAACTTAACCTTGTTGAATATGGATTCCGATTGCCTTCGGCGCTGGATAACCGTCCGCTAACATTTTTGGAGTGGGAGTCTATGGTTAATCAATGTATTTTTGTAAGTGCAACACCTTCGAACTATGAACTTGAGAAAAGTGAAGGAGTTTATGTGGAACAGATCATTCGTCCGACAGGATTAATGGAACCGAAGATAGAAGTTCGCCCATTAAAGTATCAAATTGATGATATAGTTGGTGAGATCCGGAAAGAGGTTGAAAATAAAAAAAGAGTATTGTGCTTGACACTTACCAAGCGAATGAGTGAGGAATTGTCGCAATATTTGAAGGATATGGGGGTTAAATCAGCATATATGCATAGCGAGTTGGATGCCCTGGAAAGAGTTGAAGTATTGTATCGCTATCGTCGCGGTGATTATGATGTGCTTGTAGGTATTAATTTGCTTAGAGAAGGAATTGATATTCCGGAACTGGGATTGGTTGCTATACTTGACGCCGACAAGGAGGGTTTCCTACGGTCGGAAACGTCTCTTTTTCAGATATCAGGGAGGGCGGCCCGTAATGTAGAGGGGCGAGTGATTATGTATGCAGACCGAATCACTGAAAGTATGAGGCAAGTTATTGACGAGACGGAACGACGAAGAGAGATTCAAAAGACATATAACACAGTGCACAATATTGTTCCGGCATCTGTTACAAAAGAACTCAAGCCTCTTGTCGACCCTTCAATGATCGGTTCAAGATCATTTGGAATCGAGCTTGATGACAATAGCAACAAGGCACTGGAACAAGTAAAAGTTGCAGATGATGGTATCAGGTACAAAGCGGCGCCTGCTATGAAAGAAGTTATTTTTGAAGACAAAGAATCTTTCATTAATCATCTCACGGAAGTTATGAAAACAGCAGCAAAAAACATGGAATTTGAAGAAGCTGCGCGAATACGGGATCAGATTGAACAGGTGCAAAAGGAGCTGAAATGAGTATTTGTATGAGAAATTATTTAATACATGGATAGCCGTATTCTGACATGAGAAATTGATAAATTTTTTAAACAGGTGATATGTGTATTCCAAAACAAAACTTTACATCCTGATTTATGGGAACAATATCGTACATTAAAAATTTTCTGAGCGACCGGCATGTCGCCTCAATAACACCTACATCACGCTTTACTATTGAAAGAATTTGTGAGAATATTGATTTCGATAACACCATAAAAATGATTGAATATGGCCCGGCAGATGGTGTTGTTACAAAAATTATGCTAGAAAATTTATCCCTGGATTCAAAAATAATGGCCATCGAAACAAATGAAAATTTTATCAGTAACCTGCATAAAATCAAAGATGGGCGACTAATGGTCAGTCATAACAGTGCAGAAGATGTTGGGGCTATTGCTGAGAAAAAAAACTGGAATTCTGTAGATTACATTATATCGGGGATTCCTTTTTCATTTATCGACGATCCTGTTAAACATAAGATCTTAAAAGAATCTGCTAAACTATTAAAACAGGAAGGGTGCTTTGTTGCATATCAAACATCATCGCATCTGATACCGTATTTAAAAGAGTATTTTGAGCATGTGGTGATGGAAAAAGTTTTTCTGAATATCCCCCCGATGTTCATATATGTAGCTAATAATCAAGTGAGGTAAATTGAAACCGTCATGTTTGGCTGGTCTTTGAATGGGTTGTTAATAAGGAGGAGCATCAAACGACAAGAGAAAGGCGGCTTATTCTGGATATTTAAGAAAGGTAATTCTCTAAGGAACAGGGTGATTTATAATATTACAAGTTATTGGCGGCGTTTGGGTTGCTTGTAAGTTTGCAGAATTTTCGTTTTCCGACTTTCAAAATTTTTTCACTGTTAACAGCCATCTTAAATTCAAAATGCAAATCGGTAATTTTTTTGCTGTCCAGCGTAACACCACCTTGACCAATAAGCCTGCGAGCCTCACTATTGCTGGTAACGAAGCCTGCAGACTTCATTATTTCCAGAATGTGCAAAGTTCGACCCGTTTGAACGTGAAGCACCGGAATATCATCTGGTAACTCCTTATTTATAATTGTTTTCTCAAAATTTGAACGGGCAAGGTCAGCTGCTTCCGCACTGTGATACATTCGTGTAATATTCCATGCCAGTTTATGTTTTGCATTTCGAGGATCTGATGTGGTCCATTTTTTTAAGTCCGACAGCTTATCATATTCGATATCGGTTAACAGCTCAAACCACGAATAAATCAGAGAATCAGGGATAGAAAGTACTTTTCCATACATATCATCTGGATTTTCATCAATTCCAATATAATTGTCATAGGACTTTGACATTTTTTGTCTACCGTCAGTACCTATGAGTAATGGCATCATCAAGCAGATTTGTTGAGATTGTTCAAACTCACGCTGAAGATGTCGGCCGACCAGCAAATTAAACTTTTGATCAATGCCGCCCAATTCAATGTCTGATTTTAAGTGAACGGAATCCTGTCCCTGTGCCAACGGATAAAGAAATTCATGCAGGGATATAGGGTCGTTGTTTTTATATCTTTTGGTAAAATCATCCCGTTCGATCATTCGAGCTAAAGTATAATGAGATGCGAGACGTATCACGTCGCTGAAGTTCATAGGTGAAAGCCAATCGGAGTTATAGACTATCTCGGTTTTATCAGGGTCGAGTATTTTTGAAGCTTGCTCGAAATAGGATTTTCCATTAACAACGACTTCCTCACGGGTCAGTGCCGGACGTGTTTTGTTGGCTCCCGAAGGATCTCCGATCATTGCTGTGAAATCTCCAATGATGAGTATGGTATGATGTCCAAGATCCTGGAACTGTCGCATTTTCCGTAAAATCACGGAATGACCAAGATGGAGATCGGGACGTGTCGGGTCACATCCCAGTTTCACACGGAGTGGCGTCTGAGTTTGGTATGATTTATCAAGTTTGACTTTAAGTTCTTCCTCTGGAATGATTTCTACAGTCCCTCGTTGAATAATTCTAAGTTGTTCTTTGATATTGGGATAGGGCATATTTTTTAGTCGTTGACTTTTGGAAGAGACAAATAACGTGCGACAGAATCTTTGTACGGTTTTACTCCGGGTAGCACTCCAGCGACAATATCATAGGCTGCAGGAGCGACTTTAAGCAGGGGTTTGTAGAGAAGAGAATGTCTACGGACATCCTGATCAGGTACCCCGAATCCGGCAAGAAATATCACAAAAATACTTAATAGTAAGCTGCTTTTAAGTACTCCAAAAAGAGCTCCGAAAAGTCGGTTGGGAATACTTAGCAAAAGGAGTTGGATGAGTGTGTCAAGAAATACTATTCCCAGCTGAACAGCAATCAAAGCCAATATAAAAAGTAATGCAAAAGCTATGTATGGAATAAGATCAGTCGAAATACTAAACAACGGTTGTAACCATCGACCGATAACTTCAGCATATTGAAATGCGATGAAACCTGAAAGAACTAATCCAACGATTCGAAAGACCTCTTTGGCAAGTCCGTTTCGAAACCCTTTCCAAGCAAAAAAAAGTATAAAAATTGCGGCTATACCGTCTAAGAGGTTCATAGTTTATTCACAAGTTCACGTACAATACGGTTCACGACAGCCCCATCCACTTTGCCTTTGACCTGTGGCATTAATATTCCCATTACTTTACCCATATCTGCAAGTGATGAGGCCTGGGTCTGTCGGATAATTTGAGTTGCAAGGACCTGGATTTCTTCTTCGGAAAGCATTTCGGGCAAATAAGATTCGATAATTTTCAGCTCGTATTCTTCGGATTCAGCCAGATCGCTGCGCCCGGCCTCCGAGTATTGGGCTATCGAGTCCCTGCGTTGTTTGGCCGCTTTCATCAGCACTTCCTGAACCTGTTCCTGATTCAGTGAAACTTTGCCACCCTTTCTTTCACTTATCTCTTTTTCCATTAATTTTGCTTTTATTGATCGGAGTACCTGAAGTCGGGCGGTATCTTTAGCTTTCAAGGCTTTTTTCAGGTCTGTTAATAAAGTTTCGTAAATAGTACTCATGCCGGTTTTTTGTATTAAAAGAAAATGGCTGGAATCTAGAGTGTTATATCAAAGGAACTGATTTCCGGAATGGGATTCATCAATATGCAAATTAGTCAGTTTGCACAAACAAAAAAAGGTTACACAGTGCTGCGTAACCTTTTTCATCGAAGATTCTCGAAAAATCAGGCTTTGTTTTTCGAGATATATTCTTTTACCTGATCCTGATCAATTGTGGCCTCATGAAAAGCAATTTTGCCTCTTGCGGATTTTTTCGAAAGAATGACTTTGGCCATTTTCCTTTGAGCCGCTTTGGCAACGAGGACTTGTTCTCCGAAGACCTGTTTCTTGGCCATAATACCTTACCTTATTTAATCTCTTTATGGAGTGTATGTTTTTTTAACCTTGGATTATACTTTTTTAGCTCAAGCCGGTTGGTAGTTGTTTTGCGATTTTTAGTCGTCACATAACGCGACGTGCCCGGTGCTTCTGTACATTCCAAAATCACCTGTATCCTGTTTCCTTTAGAGTTGGCCATAGAGGAATGTTATTAAAGATTTTGGTTAATTGAGCCGCTTTTACGGGCTTTTTCCAAGACCGAATGAATACCCTTTTTATTGATGGTTCGCAGCGTTTTGGCAGTAACCCGTAATGTAATCCAACGATCCTCTTCAGGAATGTAAAACCGGCGTTTCTGAAGGTTCAGCTTGAAACGATGTTTTGTTTTGTTGTTGGACTTTGATGAACGATACCCGTTCAATGCTTTGGTTCCGTATATATCGTCTCGTAATGACATTTTAAGAATACATTCAGTTTGTTGAATTAAAACAAAGGCAAAATATAGTCTTATTTCTACCAAAATACAAGCTTGATACACCCTGTATGATCTTTGCTACAAATAATTTGTGTAACGCTGAAAATCTTTTTAAATCCATTTTGTTTTAAAAGTTGATAAAAATCATAACTTTTTTTGAAATGATGCGATTAAGGTCTATTTTAGCCTGTTAGATGTGAAGATATAAGTGGTTGTCCTACCTGTTTTTTCACTATCTCAAAAGTAACCCTTTTAATATTAAAATGAGTATGACTAAAATTCCGGAATACAAGGCTTCAAATATTCAGGTACTGGAGGGGCTGGAAGCAGTTAGAAAACGACCATCCATGTATATTGGGGACACCGGCTCGCGAGGTCTTCATCATCTTATCAATGAAGTTGTCGACAACTCGATTGATGAAGCACTTGGTGGATATTGTGATCATATCAAACTTAAAATCAATAAGGATAGTTCCATTACAATATCCGATAACGGTCGTGGTATTCCGGTAGACATACATGAAAAGTTTGGTATACCAGCCGTTGAACTGGTTTTAACTAAATTGCATGCAGGCGGAAAATTCGATAAAGATTCCTATAAAGTTTCCGGAGGACTTCACGGTGTTGGAGTCAGTTGTGTCAATGCATTGTCAAAATCTTTCGAGGTTGAAATACACAGGGATAAACAAATCCACACTATGGGTTTTGAATTGGGAAAAACGGTTCGACCACTGGAGATGATTGGCAAAACTGAAATTACAGGCACAATAATTACATTCATTCCTGACAATTCGATATTTACGCAAACTACTGAATTTCGTTTTGAAATTATTGCTGAACGAATGCGCGAATTGGCGTTTCTTAATCCTGATGTTACTATTGAGCTTGAAGATGAGAGAGATGAAGATCAGTTGCTCAAAGAGACATTTCATTTTGAAGGTGGAATCAAGGATTTCGTCCGGTACCTGGACGAAGGTCGCGATTCACTTGTTCCGGAACCGATGTATTTTGCCGGTGAAATAGAGAATGTCCCGGTAGAAGTAGCCATGCAGTACAGTACTTCATATTCCGAAAATGTTCACTCGTACGTAAATAATATTAATACCCACGAAGGGGGTACCCATATTTCTGGATTCCGCCGTGCTCTTACCCGGGCACTGAAAGCCTATGGTGATAAAAACAAGTTGATCAAAGGTAAAATGACTCTGAGTGGAGAGGATTTCAGGGAGGGGTTGACTGCGGTGATAAATATCAAAGTACCGGAACCCCAATTTGAGGGTCAGACAAAAACAAAACTTGGAAATTCGGAAGTTCAAAGCGCGGTAGAAGTCGTTGTGTATGATAAACTCAGTGAGTACCTCGAACTCAATCCGAAGGTAGCGAGAACGGTTATAGAAAAAGTTATGAAAGCGGCTGAAGCGCGTGAAGCTGCCAGAAAAGCCCGTCAACTGGTACAACGCAAAAGCGCTATGGCCGGAATGGGTCTTCCAGGGAAACTGGCTGACTGTTCTATCAATGATCCTGCTCATTGTGAAATCTACCTTGTCGAAGGTGATTCAGCCGGAGGATCCGCCAAATCTGGTCGGAACAGAAGTTTTCAGGCTATTCTACCTCTGCGTGGGAAAATATTGAATGTTGAAAAGGCCCGTATCGGAAAAATTCTCGAGAATAACGAAATTCGAGCGATGATCACAGCGCTCGGTGTAGGAGTTGGATTTATAGAGGATTTTGATATTAGCAGTTTACGCTACCACAAAATTATTATTATGACTGATGCGGATATAGACGGATCCCATATTCGAACACTTTTACTGACTTTTTTCTATCGTTATATGCAGCCGCTTATTGAAGGGGGACATGTATATATCGCCACCCCACCTTTATACAAAATTACTCAGGGTTCCAAAATTGAATATGCTTGGGATGATGATACCCGTGATAAAGCGCTCAACAAATTAAAGAAAAATAGCACTCGTAAAGTTGAACTTGCCCGGTATAAAGGATTGGGCGAGATGAACCCTGAACAACTTTGGGAAACTACCATGAATCCCGAAACCCGCACACTTCAACAGGTTACTATTGAGAGTGCTGCAGCCGCTGATAAACTTTTCACCGTATTGATGGGGGATATGGTAGAACCAAGACGGGCTTTCATCGAAAGAAATTCAAAATACGCTAAACTTGACGTATAAGATTAATATTATCAATAGCATAAATCTCCATGTCAGATAAGATCATCAAAATCAATCTCGAAGATGAGATGAAGTCTTCGTATATCGACTATTCGATGTCGGTAATTGTTTCCAGAGCTCTTCCGGATGTCCGTGACGGTCTCAAACCTGTTCACCGACGTGTACTTTTTGGTATGAGTGAACTGGGGATGCTTCACAACAGAGCATATAAGAAGAGTGCTCGGATAGTTGGTGAAGTATTGGGTAAATACCATCCTCATGGAGATTCGGCTGTGTATGACACCATTGTACGGTTGGTACAGGATTTCTCCATGCGGTATCCGCTTGTTGACGGACAAGGGAACTTTGGATCTGTAGATGGAGATTCTGCTGCTGCTATGAGATATACTGAAGTTCGTATGGAACGTCTTGCGGAAGAAATCCTGGCAGATATCAATAAGAACACGGTAGATTTTCAACCCAATTTTGATGATACGTTAAATGAACCGTCGGTTATGCCTTCGATGGTTCCCAATCTTCTAATCAATGGCTCTTCCGGCATTGCCGTAGGTATGGCAACCAATATGCCACCTCACAATATTACAGAGGTGGTAAACGGAATTAAGGCACAAATTAAAGATTCTGAGATCGAGATTTCCGATTTGATGAAGTTTATCACGGCACCAGATTTTCCAACCGGAGGTATTATATATGGTTATGACGGGGTGAAGGAAGCATATGAAACCGGAAGAGGAAGAGTTGTTCTTCGTGCTCTCGCGTCTGTGGAAGAGCTGCGAGGAAATCGCGAGCAAATTGTTGTAACCGAGATTCCTTATCAGGTTAACAAGGCTACTCTTATTGAAAAAATTGCATTCCTTGTTCAGACAGAGAAGATCACGGATATTACAGATGTGCGAGATGAGTCAGATCGGGAGGGGATGCGAATTGTTATCATGTTGAAGCGCGGAGCTGTACCTAGTGTTGTATTAAATCAGCTGTATAAATACACATCGATGCAGCACACTTTCGGAATTAACAATTTAGCCCTCGTTAAGGGACGTCCGAAGGTGATGAACATTAAGGATATCATCCGTTATTTTATTGATCATCGGATTGAGGTGATCATTCGCCGCACGCTTTATGATCTGGATCAGGCTGAAGCAAGAGCACATATTCTTGAGGGATTAAAAATAGGCGTTGATAATCTTGATGATGTTATAAATGCTATCCGTTCTTCTAAAAATGTGCCCGAAGCGAATGATCGGCTTCGAAGAGATTTTGGACTCACCGATCTTCAGGCCAAAGCAATTCTTGATATGAGATTGCAAAAACTCACAGCACTCGAGCGTGACAAAATTGAGATGGAATACAAAGATATACTGGAACAAATCCAGGAATTTCGGCGTATTCTTACCGACCGTGAGGCTCAGAACGTAATTATCGTAGAGGAACTGGATGAACTTGTTAAACGCTATGGCGATGAGCGTCGAACTCAAATTGTTCATTCAGCTGAAGATTTCAACATTGAAGATATGATAGCAGATGAAGATGTTGTTGTTACTATTTCCAATACTGGCTATATCAAGAGAACCGCTGTAAGTGGATATCGTCGCCAGAAACGTGGAGGTTCCGGTATGAAGGGAGCTACGACTAAAGATGATGAATATGTAGAACATCTTTTTGTCGCCACAAATCACAACTATATTTTATTCTTTACGAAGAATGGAAAGTGCTATTGGTTAAAGGTATATGAAATACCGGAGGGAACACGATTAAGCCGGGGACGTGCTATTGTCAATCTTATCGAAATAGAAAAAGGAGATCATGTACAAGCATTTGTACCCGTGAAAACGCTTGACGATAATGAGTATACCAGCAACCATAATATTATTATGGCTACCGAAAAAGGTATTGTAAAGAAGACGAGTCTTGAAGCTTACAGCCGGCCGAGAAGAAATGGGATTATGGCGATAAACGTAGATGAAGATGACCGACTTCTCAGCGCCAGTTTGACGGATGGAAACAGTACAATTTTACTAGGTGCTAGAAATGGACGCGCAATTCGATTCAAAGAGACAGATGTACGATTGATGGGAAGAAATACGCGGGGAGTACGTGGAATCAATTTATCTGGATCGGATGATAAAGTAGTCGATATGGTTGTCATCAAAAATACAAATGACGCAACCGTACTGGCTGTTTCGGAACATGGTTCCGGAAAACGAAGCTTTGTAAACGATTACCGGGAACAGACGCGCGGTGGTAAAGGAGTTATCACATTGAAAATAACGACGAAATCCGGCAAACTTGTCGCATTAAAAGAAGTAAGTGATCGGGATGACCTCATGATTATTACTGAAAAAGGCAAGATTATCCGAATGCATAGTAAGGATATTCGATCAATGGGAAGGAATACTCAGGGAGTAAGAATGATGCGGCTTGGTAGTGAAGATAAAATATCCGGAATAACCAGGGTTGTAAGTGAAGATGAAGCTGATATTGTTAAAAAGGTTGGGGATAATGAGGAAATTGATATAACAAGTGCCGCCGGTAATAATGATAATGAAGAATCAGATTCTGCTTTGGATAAAGATATTAATGATTCGTCTGGAATTAACGGGCAACTTGGATTGGATGATGAGAATTAAGATGAAATACTTCATTAAAGAGATTTATTAAGAAGAACATTTAGCAGCGATTGACGTTTCTTGATTAGTGAATCAGGAGCCAGAATGGTTATGTGTTTTCCAAAGCGTAGTAGCCATTCATTTATATAGTCCAGGTTATCTATTACAAACGTTACCCGCAATCGGGTGCTAAATTCCTTTTTTGATAGAATTTTTCCCGGTAATTCACTTAAAAATGAAAAGGCTTTATGTTTATTGACATCAATGATAATCTCAATTTCCTGTTCGGCTCTTTCATAAAGTAATTCTTCTTTATTGTATTCCCGCTCGGACACAACAAATGATTCTCCAAGACGAATATCACTAATACGGGAGAGTACAAAATTTCTAAGTGCCCGGCGATCGTGACAATACCCAATTACATTCCAATGATCAGTAAAATGAATTAAAGCATACGGATCAATAGTTCGAACAGAATGATTTCCTTTCCTGTCTTGGTATAAAAAAGTCGCTGTTTTTTTATCGACAAAGGCTGAACATAGCACAAACCAATCACCACCCTCCTCCCTTTTTTCAATATTATGAATGTAAGGGGAAACCAATGTCCTCTGTTCAAGGATGTTCATCTGTTTCTGAAGATTAGTTGGTACGGAACTTCGAATTTTTAAAGCTACGTTCTCGGCATCGTTCACCATTTCGTCATTGATTTGTGACTTCACAAAGGAAAGTCCCATCATGATCACTGCGAGTTCGCGAAAATTAAACATGATGGGAGGAATAAGTCCGTCTCGTAAAATACCGTACCCTGTGTCCGGATAGTGGGTAACGGGAACGCCAAGTTCCTGAATGACTTTAAGATCTCTGTAGACAGTTCTTTTGCTGACACAAAATTCTTCCATCAGCGTATTGGAAGTTAATTTTTTCCCTGACTGCAACAAGTATAAAATTTTCAGTCTCCTCTCATTGCTATTCATGATGTATCAGGCTCGATTTTTCTTTTTATAGTAAGAATGTACTTGTTTTGAAAAAAATTTGAATGATCAATGGAAATACTTTTTATTTCAATGTGACTAATGATTTCTGAATAAGACAAGTTTTTTATTTCATCAAATATGTCATCGCCTTTAAGCATATTAATTTCAGACCAGTTGCAACTCTTTAATTCATCTATCAGATTGTTTATGTGAAATGCGTGTTTGGACACAACCCGAATATTTTGATCCAATGAAATATCCCGAACCTTGCTGACAACGGCTTCTGCGTTTGATATGCCTAATGAACGAATAATATCCTTTAAAACAAGCTGCTTCTTATAAACCTTTTCTACCAGTAAATAGTGCATCCCGGGATCAACAATTGCAAGGGGAATGCCGGGAAGGCCACCTCCGGATCCTGCATCAAGAACCATATCATATGTGGAAGCATTATCGAGATTCAATAATAACAAGCTATGAATAATATGATTTTCCAAATCAGACCTGCTTGTTCGTCTACTCATTATATTGATGGATCTGTTCCACATCAGCCATTTATCAATTAGTGAAATAAAAATGTTTTTATAACTGGAATAAATATCATGTGTTTCATCAAATGTTTCACGTGAAACATTTGATGAAATTACAGACACTTTGTTTTTCAAAAGCCACCTCCCTTTGAACAATAAGATGTTTCACGTGAAACATCGGAACGGTGTTAGTTGTTGATATAGACCATTAGCACAGCAATGTCACTTGCAGACACTCCACTTATTCGGCTAGCCTGACCAATAGTTTCTGGTTTAATCTTGTGAAGCTTTTGTTGTCCTTCGTAAGAAAGAGATTTGATACGTTCGTAATTAATTTTTTCAGGAATGAGCTGATGCTCTTTTTCCTTAATCTGCTGAACCATTTCAAATTCTTTTTGAATATAACCTTCGTATTTAAAACGAATTTCTACTTGTTCAAAAACCAGGGGATTATCCGTTATTTTGTTTACCTCTTCCAAAAGTTCGGGATCCGCGTTGATTAATTCGTGTAGTGAAATATGTGGACGGGTTATTAATTTGGGTAATTTAATGGATTGTTTTATTGGAGATTGGTTGATTGAGGTAAGAAAAGCATTATAAATTTCCGGTCGAGCACTATAATTGGTTAACAAGTTCAGGAGAAGTTCTGTAGCTTTCTGCTTTATTTCAAAACGTTCTTTGCGTTCAAAAGTAGCCAGACCAATATTGTAAGCAAGGGGAGTAAGCCGAAAGTCTGCATTGTCCTGTCGTAGTAAAATTCGATGTTCGGCACGTGAAGTAAACATGCGATACGGTTCGTCCGTACCTTTGTTAACAAGGTCATCGATCAACACTCCTATATACGCTTCCGATCGTTGAAGTATTATCTCTGATTTGTTTTGGATTTTACGTGCAGCATTAATACCAGCCATCAAGCCCTGACAGGCAGCTTCCTCGTAACCGGTTGTTCCATTAATCTGCCCGGCGAAAAACAAACCATCGACTATTTTAGTTTCCAGATTCCTTCGAATTTGATATGGAGGAAAATAATCGTATTCAATGGCATAACCAGGTCGTATCATAATTACCTGTTCAAATCCAGGAATGGTTCGAATTGCCCGGTACTGTATATCTTCAGGCAGGCTGGTGGAAAATCCGTTCAAATACATTTCATAGGTATTCCAACCTTCTGGTTCAAGAAAAAGCTGGTGACGGTCACGCTCTGAAAATCGGTGAATTTTATCTTCAATGGATGGACAATAACGGGGACCGGTTGATTTGATACGTCCGTTAAACATAGGACTTCTGTCAAAGCCACTTATTAAAACTTTGTGTACTTTTGGATTGGTATAACCTATCCAGCAGGTCAGTTGATTTTCAACACCCGGAAGCTTGTCACTCAGGAAAGAAAATGGATTCGGTTTATCATCTCCGTATTGAATCTCCAGTTTGTCAAAGTCGATTGAGCGTCCGTCAACTCGAGGTGGGGTGCCGGTTTTAAGTCTGCCTGATTCAAAACCCATTTTTTCAAGCGAAGCCGTAATACCAATGGAAGCACGGTCTCCTGACCGTCCACCACCGAACTGCTGTTCCCCAATATGAATAATACCATTTAAAAAAGTACCACTGGTTAGGATTAGCGTTTTACATCGTATGATCTGTCCACTTTGCGTTTCAATACCGGAGATACGTTTCTTATTATCTGTAAGTATATTTACAACGTTATCTTGTCGAAAATGAAGAGATGGTATCTTTTCAAGTTCTGAACGTATTTGTTGTGAGTAAAGTAAACGGTCGTTTTGAGATCTCGGACTCCACATGGCCGGACCTTTACTTAGATTTAGCATCCGAAATTGAACACCTGAGGAATCCGCTACCCTTCCCATTATTCCTCCGAGGGCATCAATCTCCCGAACAATCTGCCCTTTTGCCACTCCCCCAATGGCAGGATTACAGGACATTTGTGCAATTGCATTTAAGTTCATTGTAATCAGCAATGTAGAGCAGCCCATTTTGGCTGCCGCTGCCGCTGCTTCACTTCCGGCATGACCACCACCGACAACGATAACATCATATTTCTGATGGGATGGATTCCAATTCATAGTTTACTCAGATTAAATCAATGATATTATAGTCTGGAGAGTAGTAGAACGCACTAACGTGGGGAATATGTAATCTCTTTATAACAAAAAAGCGTAATCAATTGGTAGCCAATCGATTACGCTTTTGCGATCCGGATGGGACTCGAACCCACGACCTCCTGCGTGACAGGCAGGCGTTCTAACCAACTGAACTACCGGACCGTAGATGACTAAATATACGAATTAGAACTCCTCAGAGTCAAGGTAAACGGATTTAAATTGTGATCAGATATTCCGAATAGGGATATTAGGGATTGAGCATGTTTGACAAAGTAAGAGAAACCGAATTATGGGTGATTGAATTCCGTTAGATGATTGTCACTACAGATTACAAAATTTATTTGTTTTTAATTCGAGGAAAACTATACAGCGATATTTATATTCAACATTAAGATTAAGAGTATACACATTGTCATATTTGGAAAGTTGATCATGCTCTGATACTCATTAAGTGTTGACGCGCATAATTAATGGATTATTAATTATTTCCAGCTAAATAAATAAAAACTCCAATGAAGTTGATATTACAAACTTTAATATTAATCGCAATGGGATTAATCTCCCGGAATGCATATGCTCAAATGTTTTCAATAGATGATTCCGGGCAACGAATGCAGCAGACAACAAGTGCATTGTCATTCGGGCCAGACATAGTGAATATGAAATTAAGGACGGATGAAAATAGTGTTTTATCCGTTTATGATTTATCAGATCCTGTTTATCGATTACGGCTGGATATGTCGGGCTTGGAAGTATATGGAGGTTTTAAAACCAAAATTGGCAATGCCGATACATTGAATTACTTAAATCTCGGTATTAATATTTCAGGGGCTATTCCAGTCACAAGAAATCCTCAAATTGGCATCACGTTACCAATGTGGTTATCTACAGACTTTACACGCGTACGTTCAACAAGGCAACAATCCGAAACAGATCAATTTCGGGAAAGCTCAGCTTCCGTGGGTTTGGGTATCGGTTTATTTTACAAATTGAGTCAAAATATCAGATTTCAAGCTGAATCGGTACCACAAATCGGATTCACGGTTACATCGCTTGGGGCAGATTCGGGCCAAATAATGTCTCTCAACAACAGGCTTCGTTTATATTTTGATCAACTGACAGGTCGATACGGTCTATTGATCGGTTACGATTACAGCTGGAGACGATACTCAGGGGGAGAAGAGCGTTTTCATTATGATATGACTTCAAACAATGTGAGTTTGGGGGTATCTTTTTAACGTATAACCTAAATAAAAACTTGACCTGTAATGAAGACAGAAAAATTTCTGGTTGAACTTGAACAGTTAATTGAGTTATTAGGGTATCGCATAAGAAAGGAAAAAGGCGGTTTCAGAGGTGATTTTTGTGTTTTGGAAGGTGATAAAATTATAATGATGAATAAAATTTATCCATCGGAATACCATGTCGGACAAATGGTGCGCTTTTTAGCAAGCCAGGAGCTAAACAATATTTACTTAAAACCAGCCTTCCGGAAAGAGTTGGATAATTGGTTTGAACGAATTGGTGAAAGGAATACACAATAATCAAAAGAGGTATAGTTTAAGCGTTTTAATTAATTTCCGACCCCGTTGAAACCTTGCAGGAAGTGAGGTCATAGATAAATATTTTTAATCAAGGTACCTTGATGAAGTTTACTTTTTTAGGAACCGGAACATCGATGGGAGTTCCGGTAGCTGGAGGATTTGGTCCCAATTTTCAAAATAATGACCCCAGGGATCAGAGATATCGATGTTCAGCGTGGATAGAAACAGCCCAAAGATCCTTTATTGTAGACATTGGGCCAGAATTCAGGCTACAGACACTGCGTGCAAATATCAGACATATTGACGCTTTGTTAATTACGCACGAGCATATGGATCATATTGGAGGCCTGGATGACTTACGTGCATATAATTATGCACAGAAATCTATTATTCCCGTGTATACCAGTGAACAAACAGCAGTCGCAATCCGTCAAAAATTTCACTACATGTTTACCCCGAACAAAACACCCGGTTCAGTTGATATTGAATTTAAAATATTAAATGAGACCATCCGTGACGGGGATTGTGAAATTACTCCATTACCTGTTAAACACGGGAAAATGGATGTGCTTGGATTCAGGATAAATAAGATTTCCTATATTACGGATGTAAGCGGAATTCCAGATGATACAGCTGATAAAATTAAGGGTTCCGAAGTATTGGTCATGAGTGGATTACGGTGGAAGCCTCCGCACCCTACTCACTTTACAATACCACAGGCGATTGAAATAGCTGAAAAGCTACAAATCAAACAAACCTATCTGATCCATATGTCGCCTTATGTTAGGCATGAGGAAATATCTGACAAACTTCCAAAGCATGTGAAACTGGCATATGATCAGTTGCAAATCAGGATTTGAATGGCTATAAAAATGTAGATTTCGCAATCTACACAAGATCACCCAATCTGTTGTTTTTGTTTTTTTGAAAACATTGAATACAACTCTTTGACATCCTGGGATTTTTCCAGCTTGCAAATCAACATGGCATCATCGGTTTCGATAACACCTATACCATCCAGGCCAACCATAGCAATAAGTTTGTTATTCCGGGATTCCAGATAACAATTTTCGGAATGGACAGAAATTACATTTGGAGCATCAAAGATATTTTTGTTGTCATCACTTTGATCACTTTTTAACTCATAGAGTGCCATCCAGCTTCCCAGATCACTCCAGTCAAAATGAGATGGGATAACTATAACATTGTTGGATTTTTCCATGATTCCGTAGTCAATCGAAACCGGGAAGCATGAATTATATACAGAAGTCAACATCTCATTTCGAATCGATCCGTTGTTTTTTTGAAGATCATTGTAAAACAAGTTCACTTGATGGTGTAAAACCGGTAAATGTTCTTCAATTTCTTTTAAAATGTGCTCTGTTTTCCAGATGAACATGCCACTGTTCCATAGAAAGTCGCCCGATTGGAGAAATTTTATAGCTGTTTGCAAATCCGGTTTTTCAGCAAATGTTTTGACCGGGTGTGCAACAATACCGTCAACCGTTATCGTTTCATTGTCGTTATACTGAATATAGCCATAGCCGGTTTCTGGCCGGGTTGGACTAATGCCAATTGTAACAAGATGTCCCTTTTGATTTGTAAATCGCATGCAAGCTTTTAGATCCTCTAAAAAAACGTCGTTATTCCGAATATAATGATCAGAAGGGAGAACAATCATAGTAGCATCCGGATCGCGATGATGGATTAATGCAGATGCGAATGCAATGCAGGGAGCCGTATTTTTAGCTACAGGTTCACCAATAATATTATCAACTGGAAGATCGGGGATTTGATTTTTAACAAGGTCAACGTATTCATTGTTTGTACTTACGATGACACGTTTCAGTGGTATTAACGGGGTGATTCGTTCAATGGTTGATTGTAAAAGTGTTTGATGATCAAAAAAATCCAGAAATTGCTTGGGCCTGGAAGTTCGGCTTTTAGGCCAGAAACGGGATCCGATTCCACCGGCCATTATCAAGGCATAGACCATGTTTATACTCCTGGAAACAGGTTAATATGGTTTTTAAGAATTTAAAACTTAACAATTAAATGGCTCAGGATAAAACTCAAAGCTGTATCTGATCAGACACCGTTAATAAAAATCAATTATAAGAGTTTAAGAGTTCGTTTGAGTAATTCGGATACGTTGCTGGGCGGTTCTTTATCATCAATGGCCTCTCTGACTGCTTTCAGTGCCTGGTTATGTGCATATCCCAAAGCCTCAAGTGCGGAAACGGTTTCACTTTGAATAGAACCGATTTCAGGAGCATGTTCCTCATGCGAGGCGATATCGCCAAGTTTGTCACTAAGTTCAAGCACAATGCGTTCAGCAGATTTTTTCCCGATCCCGGGACTTCGGGCAATTAGTGCGGGATTCTGATCGACTATGGCATTTATGACTTGGAGGGGAGGCATAGATGAAAGAAGTGCAAGAGCAAGCCTTGGGCCTATACTTTTTACAGTAATCAACAGTTCAAATAAATTACGTTCTTCAATAGAAGCAAAACCGAATAATTGCTGATCATTTTCTGAAATATGATGGTGTATATGAAGGATACAGTTTTCCCCGGTTGTGGGAAGCCTGTCAAACGTATGATTGGACACTCGAACCGAGTAGCCCAAGCCACCGATGTCAATAATGATAACACCAGGATTCTTACTGACTATATTCCCATTTAAATAAGCAATCATAATGAAACAATTCGATTATCTGGACTGGAAATACTCTTGGCGAAAAGAGGGCTGCTATAGGAATATATGATATTCAAGGGCGTATTTATAGATATGGAATATTCTGCTAATTCGTACATAAAGTAATAGAATAGGAACGCTACATTCAAAGTATTCAGGACTTGCGAACTCTTTCAGGATGATTATCAACAAAAGAGCTCCATGTGTTGCGACGTTTAGAAGATTTATTGATACCAGTGTTTTTGTCTCCCGGTCCAGGATCCGTCAGTTTCTGAAAATGACACCATGCAACAGCCAAAGCATCAGTGGCGTCATTTGGTAGTTTTTCTTTCGGCAAATCAATCATTTTGTGAAGCATGTATGCCACTTGATCCTTACGGGCATTTCCAGTTCCGGTTATGGACTTTTTAACTGCCTTAGGGTAATATTCAAAAAGAGGAATTTGATGATGGAGGACAGCGATGATGATAACGGCTTGGGCCCGACCCAATTTAAGCATGGCAGAAGGGTCTTTACCGTAGATGGGGGTCTCAATAGCGCAATAGTCGGGATGCCAGGTGGTAAGTATGTTGTTGAATTCTGAATACAATAAAGTTAGTCTGTCGAAGGAATTTTCAGTGTCGGTTAAACGAAGTACATCGCAACAAAGAGCTCTGAACGATCGGTCATGGTGCTCCAACACAGCGTAACCGGTTATTCTGGAACCGGGATCGATACCAAGAATCTTAGTTGTCATTTAAAGAGAAGCAGATGTTATTAGAAAACAGAAAAAATAATGACTATTAGAATGATGTTAAGCTTTTTGATTATGAAGTGCCAGAAGATCATGAATAAGATCCTCACTGATTCCGTTTGTTGAAAATCCACCGTCGTGATATAAATTTTGCATGGTGACTTTACGGGTCAGATCAGAAAAAAGACTTACACAATAATCGGCACACTCTTCTGCTGTCGGATTTCCGAGTGGTGATAACTTGTCTGCAAATTCGTACATGGCGTCAAACCCGCTGATTCCGGATCCGGCGGATGTCTTGGTTGGCCCCTGGGAAATGGTATTAACGCGTATGCCTTTGTCTCCCAATCGGCTTCCAAAATTTCTTGCCACACTTTCTAAAAGAGCTTTGGCATCGTTCATGTCTGAATATTTAGAAAAAACACGTTGTGCCCCGATATAGGATAGAGCGATAATACTGGCGTTATTATTAAGGACATCTTTTTCTACACAGGCCTGTAGAATTTTATGGAGGGAAATGGCTGAAATATCCAGAGTCTGTTGTAACAGTTTGTAATTTAGATTTTTATAATCGATGTCTTTGCGGATATTCGGAGACATGCCCACAGCATGAAGGATAAAATCAAGCTTGCCAAATTTACTTTTTACCTTATCGATTAAGACACGCACCTGTTCAAAATCGGAAACATCACATGGATGAACTTCAGAGTCGGTTTTCTTTCCCAGTTTTTGAAGCGTACCGAGGCGAAGTGCAATGGGAGCATTGGATAGCGAAAAAGTAGCTCCTTCGCGTTTACAGGCCAGTGCAACATGCCAGGCAAGGCTGCGTTCATCAAGTGCACCGAAAATAAGGCCGTTTTTTCCTTGTAATAGATTACTACTGTTAGTGTCGTTCATATCTCCGATTATTTATATGGGTGCTTCGTTTAGAATGCCATAAAGTACCTAAAAACAGACGCCATGACAAACAACAGTATCAAAAGTTAACAGGAGTTCTGTATAGGTGATTACAAAAATCGTATTGATTGGGGACAATATTCTGCATATTTTTCTAGACTTTGCAAATCATAATCTTAATCTGATTTGGCTTTTCCAGCAATAGAATAAATATCGCAGTACAGATCATGCCGTTTGATTACCATGTTTGAAGATCTATCGGGTAAGTTAGAATCCGCATTCAAGTCGGTTACCGGGCAGGCCCGGCTGAGTGATATCAATGTCGCAGAGACAGTTAGAGAGATACGCCGTGCGTTGCTCGATGCTGATGTAAATTATGAAGTTGCACGTACTATTACGGCTTCAATAAAAGAAAAAGCGCTTGGACAGGGTGTTTTAGCCAGCGTCACACCTGGACAGCAATTTACTAAAATAGTTTATGACGAGCTCGTCCAGGTACTGGGAAATGAAAATGAAGGAATTGCTTATAGTCAGGTTTCTCCCACTATAATATTGATTGCAGGACTGCAAGGTTCTGGTAAAACCACTTTTGCAGCAAAACTGGCAAAATGGCTAAAGGATCAGGGGAAAAACCCAATGCTGGCAGCAGCGGATGTATACCGACCGGCGGCTGTAGATCAGTTGAAAACACTCGGTGGTCAGATTGACATTCCTGTGTACTCAATTGAAGAAAAGAATGCTCTCAAGGTTGCCAGGGAATCTATCAAGGAGGCGAAAAAAAAGGCAAGGGATGTGCTCATAATTGATACAGCGGGCAGGATGCATGTGGATGAGCACATGATGGGTGAAGTTGCCGATATCAAGAAAGTGGTAAATCCGTCGGAAATCCTGTTTGTTGTCGACTCCATGACCGGGCAGGATGCTGTGAATACGGCCAAAGCATTTAATGAGCGTATCAGTTTCAATGGAGTTGTGCTTACAAAGCTTGACGGAGATACTCGTGGTGGTGCTGCTATCTCGATCAAGTCTGTAGTGAATAAACCGATCAAGTTTATCAGTACCGGAGAGAAGTTGGATACGATAGCTCCATTTTATCCGGATCGGATGGCACAGCGTATTCTTGGTATGGGCGATGTGCTTTCGCTGGTTGAAAAAGCACAACAACAGTATGATGAAGTTCAGGCAAAGAAACTTCAGTCCAAGATAACTTCGGATGCTTTTAATCTGGAAGATTTTTACGGGCAGCTACAGCAAATCAAAAAAATGGGATCAATGCGAGATCTCGTTGGAATGATTCCCGGAATGAGCAAACAGCTGGGAAATGCAGAGGTTGATGATGATGCATTGAAATCGGTTGAAGCGATTATTAATTCTATGACAATTGAAGAGCGGCGCAAACCACAACTTCTTAACGGCAGTCGCCGAAAACGAATAGCAAATGGATCCGGAACGACAGTTCGCGAAGTGAATGACCTTCTTAAGCAATTTTCCCAAATGAAGAAAATGATGAAAACTATGACAAAAATGAATCGTATGGGTCGGGCGATGGAAGGATTGAAAAATATAACAGGACAACAACGATCACAGTAAGTTTTTTCAGAAACGAAAGATAAACCCGTTTAGGAGTTAATACATTGGTTAGATTAAGATTACAAAGACACGGAAGAAAGAGGTTCCCATATTATCACATTATTGCTACGGATATCCGGACGAAACGGGATGGCCGTATAATAGAAGATTTGGGCAGATTCAGTCCCACAAAAGATCCATCCCTCGTCCGTCTTGAGACGGACCGGGTAGTGTATTGGTTAAAAAATGGTGCTCAGCCATCAGACACGGTCCGTAATATTTTAAAAGAAGAAGGTATTTACTATCGTCTTCACCTCGAGCGCTGGGGCAAGTCTGAAGATGAGATTGATCAAACGCTTTCTCGTTGGAAGGAAGAGCGTGAAAAAAATCGCGGAACGGCTATGACAAAAGCCCGGCGGATGAAAGATCAGCTGAAAGCTGAAGAAGAAAAATTCAAAGTGGACCAGATAGCCAAAGCAAAACAAGAGGCTGAAAAGGCGGAAGCAGAAAAAGCGAAGCAAGCCATAGACGAAGAGCAGGCTACCGAAGCGGCTGAAGACGCAAATAAGAAAACCACCGAGACAGCTGAATCTGAAGAAAAAAGCAAAGTAAAGACAGCTGAATCCGATGAAGAAACAACGATTGAACAGTCTGATAAAAAGGTAAAAGAAGTAACTTCGGAGAAAGAAGAAGCGGAAGAGAAAACAGCTGAAAGTTCAGTTAGTGAAACGGGAAAAGAAGCAGAGACTGGTGAAGCCGAACCAAAAAGCAAAGTAAAGACAGCTGAATCCGATGAAGAAACAACGATTGAACAGTCT
>JBBDQZ010000024.1:0-96996 GCA_040905705.1 Balneolales bacterium | reverse complement strand
AAGACAGCTGAATCCGATGAAGAAACAACGATTGAACAGTCTGATAAAAAGGTAAGAGAAAAAGACTCGAAAAAAGCAAAATCTGATACCGAATCCGGGACAAAAGCTAAAGGAAAAGGAGAAGCTAAACCGGAGGAAAAGGCCAATACCGGAGATAAGTCGGATGAGAAGAAGGCCGAACCCAAAGCAGAAATAAAAAAAGGAGCCGAATCCGATAGTGCGGAAGAAAAAACCGATACCGATGACAACGCTTCGGATCAATCAGTAAAGAATGAAGAAAAGAAGTAAATCACCTTTCGGATTTCCTGAGGTTATATGATATGGCACAAGCGACATACCCGGGTCTTTATCGCCTTGGCGCTGTTGTCAAAGCTCATGGAATAAAAGGAGGATTTTTAGCAGATATTGCGATTCCCGAATTTGATCTGGAATCCATGAATGTAATCTATATTCGATATCCGGAAAAACAGTGGATTCCCTATCGTATTGAAGAAATAAGGTTCCACCAAAGCCGGGATCGGAAATTGTTCTTTGTCAAACTGGAAGGAATAGATTCCCGAATGGAAGCAGAGGCACTTCGAAATCATGAAATAATGACCGACAAGGAAGCAGAACTAACCAAAGAATTGACGTCGGTGGTTGGTTTTCAGGTGAAAAGAAGTGATAATTCGATACTCGGAATGATTACGGATACCCTGGAAACCCCGGCTTATTCTGTTTTGGTTGTTGTAGCAGGTAAAAAAAAGATATTGATTCCATGTATAGATGAATTTGTTACAAACATCAGTAAGAAAAGCCGGCAAATCACAGTAAAAAATACTTCCGATCTTGAATCTCTGGAGTAAAACATGAGAATTGATATTCTTTCCGCAGTTCCCGAACTACTATCCGGTCCGCTAGATCACAGTATTGTCGGAAGGGCACGTGAAAAAAAGTTGGTCGAGATCAAGATTCACGATCTTCGGACATATTCTACTGACAAGCATCATAATGTAGATGATTATCCCTTTGGTGGAGGGGCCGGCATGGTAATGAGTCCTCAACCGGTCTTCGATTGCATTGAACGACTTAATAAAAGACGGAAATACGATGCGGTAATTTTCCCGACACCAGATGCCGAACGGCTCAATCAGAAAATGGTCAATCAATTGTCGCTTTTTAAAAATACAATCATTCTTTGCGGGCATTATAAAGGAATTGACCAACGTATTCGTGATGAATTGGTGACCATGGAGTTAAGTATTGGTGATTATGTACTTTCCGGCGGTGAACTTCCAGCAATGATACTTGTTGACAGTATTGTGCGATTGCTGCCTGGGGTACTGGGGGATGTAGCTAGTGCGTTGGATGATTCCTTTCAGGATGGTCTGCTTTCCGCACCGGTGTACACTCGACCATCAAATTTTCGCGGACTTGAGATACCAGAAGTGTTGAAATCAGGAAATCATAAACAAATACGATCATGGCGGGAAAAACAAGCGCTTGAGTTGACGAAACAAAAGCGGCCGGATCTATACAGGACTTATATTAACAAATAGTAAAACGGATACTAAGAAAATGGAAAAACTTACACTTGTTGAACAAACACAGGCTAAAGACGAAATTCCTGAATTTCAGGCTGGTGATACAGTAAATGTGCATTACCGTGTACGTGAGGGAGATAAAGTTCGGATTCAGCAATATGAAGGAGTGGTTCTTTCTCGACGGGGTAGTGGTGCGAATCAGACCTTCATAGTCCGGAAAATTTCCAGCAACGTTGGTGTTGAGCGCATATTCCCACTCTTTTCTCCTCATATTGCAAAAATAGAAGTAAAGAAAAAAGGAAAAGTACGCCGATCCAAAATTTTCTATTTGAGGAAACTTCGCGGAAAAGCGGCACGTCTTCGAGAGAAATAATACATACTGTTCGAGGGAAGCTAAATGGCTTAACGATATTGAATTTCCACCTTCTCAGTGGGTTCACGGGTGGCATTTCGAATGGAGATCTGTTGAGCTGTTCGATCGGCCAGTTCAGAAAAGGCCAACGATGAAAGGGCATCGGGGTTTACTACTACAATCGGCTTCCCGGAATCTCCTCCTTCACGTAACTCCTGTTCTAAAGGGACTTCGCCGAGAAAAGGCACTCCCAATTTTTCCGACAGGTCTTTGGCACCATTCTTGCCAAAAATATAATATTTTCGATCGGGCATATCCGGAGGGGTGAAAAAGGCCATATTTTCAATGATTCCAAGTACCGGTACATTCACCTTCCCAAACATAGCTACCCCCTTCCTTGCATCATCAAGCGCAACAGTCTGAGGTGTGGAGACGATAATAGCGGCAGTTAACGGAATGGACTGTACAATTGTCAGCTGTATATCCCCTGTTCCGGGTGGCAGGTCCAAAATAAGGTAGTCAAGTTCTCCCCATTCCGTTTCACTTAAAAACTGTTTAACAGCGCTTGAAACCATGGGACCACGCCAAACCACCGCTTCATCCTGTTTTACCAAAAACCCCATGGAAAGAAGTTTTACATCAAATTTTTCAAGAGGGACGAGTTTACGTTGTGTGTTGATATTCGGCCGTTCATGAATGTCAAACATGGTAGGGATGCTTGGTCCGTAAATATCGGTATCCACCAGACCGACTTTCGCTCCCTTTTTTGCCAGTGAGACGGCCAGATTTACCGAAACGGTTGATTTGCCAACGCCGCCTTTTCCGGATGCAACGGCAATGATATTTTTCACATCTTTCAGAAGATTCTGATCACCCTGCCCTTCTGTACGGCTCCCGGTAACTTTGGAACTCATATTCGGTTTAACTACCGCCTCTTCATCTACAAGGTGTTTGACGGCATTAATACATGCACGTTCGATTTCAGCTTTCAATGGACATGCTGGGGTGGTCAGATTGACAGTGAAGGATACATTTTTTTCTTTGATTTGAATGTCCTCGATCATATTCAACGATACAAGGTCTTTCCCCAGATCAGGATCGATGACATTTCTAAGAGCATCGAGGACACTTTCTTTGGTTATAGCCATAAATATATCCGGTTATTACTTATTTATTTCAGGAAACAGTTTTTTGTTTATTTGTCTTATAGTACACTCATGATTTACCATCCTGCTCAAATTTGCTGAAATCTAAACAAAGATGTTTCGGTAACGCGTTTCATTGAGCATCTGTTTAAAAAATAATTATTTATCGAATTATACGGTGCAACGATGTGCTTAATCGTGCGTCTGTGTGTCAGAGATTGCCGGTATGCGATGTTTTCTGTAACGATTTAATCGGTTACCTCTTGCCCTGAACAAGAAAATATTCAAAACTATTCCTGAAAAAATAAGTTAAGCGCAACAGATTCCAGGAAATGATATACACAAATGCCGCTTGAGTTTTCTTATCTTGTTTTAGTGAATAAAAATTCAGCGATATGATCAAAAAAACTCCATTATATGAAATTCATCGTGTGTTCAGAGCCCGGTTGGTAGATTTTTCGGGATTTGAAATGCCACAGCAATATACAAGTATTAAGGACGAACATATTGCGGTGCGAAAAAGTGCCGGTTTGTTTGATGTTTCACATATGGGTGAAATTTTGATCAGTGGAAATACAGCTCTGGAAGTAGTGCAACAACTTACTGTCAATGATGCTTCAGTACTCAAACCTGGAAAAGTTCAGTACTCTATGATGTGTAAAGAGGATGGCGGAATTGTTGACGATTTGCTGGTTTATTGTCTCTCCGGCAAGGAATACATGTTGGTGGTAAATGCTTCCAATATTAAAAAAGATCTGGCATGGATCATGAAGGTGAATAACGGACGTGCAGAAGTGAGTGATATATCGGACGAAACAGTCTTGATAGCTCTACAAGGGCCGAAAGCTGTAAAAATATTAAATGAAGTATCGGATGAAGCGGTTGTCGAGATACCTCCCTTTGAATTCAGATCCATGACCATTGCCGGTTATGACAATATCCTTGTATCGGCAACCGGATATACGGGTGAAAACGGATACGAGCTCTATTGTAATATTCGGCATGTGAATGTGACTGATCTTTGGGAAACTATCATGTTGATCGGGGATAAATTTGACCTCAAGCCCTGTGGTATTGCTGCAAGGGATACGCTTCGGCTGGAAGCAGGTCTTTTGCTTTATGGAAATGACCTGTCTGAAGATGTTACACCGTTAGAAGCAGGTGTCGAGTGGCTGGTCAAGTGGGATAAAGGTGATTTTATTGGTAAAGAATCGTTGCTGGAATTGAAGAAAAATGGAATCAGGTATAAACTTTTTGGACTGGTCATGTCGGAAGGTAAACGCATACCAAGAAAAGGGTATCCCGTAAAGGATAACAACGGAAACCTGATTGGTGAGGTAACCAGTGGTGGATTGTCTATTGTTTTGGATCGGGGAATTGCCATGGCATATTTGTTATGTGAAAATGCACGGCTGGGCGACACCGTCTTAGTGGTGATCAGAAATAGTGAGTACGCTGCCAGAATTGTAAGATTACCCTTTTATAAAAAAGATAAATGATGATGTCGACTTTTTTTATTAATTATAAAGCTTCATTTATCAACTCATGAATAAAAATCAAAAAAATAACACCCCGTTTTTTACTTTAGAGCGCAAGCTGGAAATACTCGGCATTGTGATTATGGCCATCGGTATCACGTTTGCCATCAGCATTGTCACATATCGAAGTGAAGATTTCGCGATTATACAGAGTCTGGATTTTCGAACTATTCTCGACATTGGTCAAGGTCCGGCATTACGTATTCAAAACGGATTGGGGCCAACGGGTGCACTGATCTCGCACTTTTTTGTCCATATGCTATTCGGATATATCTCCCTTGTTATGATTTTGATTATCCTTGTTTATGGATGGAATATTTTTCTACACAAATCGCTATATCACGTTCACATCAAGTCTTTGTATTCAGTATTTGTAATGATCCTGGTGGCTTCCATTCTGGGTTGGATTCACAACGAGTTTGATGCGGTTTCACCTATCTGGTCCGGTTCGGCAGGCATAGCGATTGCATATGTGTTACGAGCGTTAACCGGACAGTATGGCCCGGCCATAATTTTAAGCAGCTTGAGTATTATTGTCCTGATGTTATTAATCAGGAAAACTATTCAAACCTCTGAGGAACATATTCATGCCGTGATGGGGTGGATAAGTCGGTTTTGGAAGGGCCGTAATCACAAAACACCGGAGTCAGAAAGCGCTGCAGATGATTTTTCATCGAACGATTTCAAAGCAGACCGTGTGAAGGGGAAAAACGAAATATCCGGACAGTCAATTGCTGAGGATATGGAGACGAGTGTGGAAATACAAAGCCAGGGAACGCGAGGGGATAACGATCGCCAGAAAAGATGGGAAAAAATGGTTATTGCATCCCGGCAAAAAGAGGAAGAGCGTTTGCAGAAGGAAAAGGACGAAGTTCAGGGAAACGGGCCTCCACGCGCTGATCTGCTAAATAAAAAGGAGGATTCCGATAAAGATACTGAAAGAGATTCCGACCTCGACATTACCATATACAAGGGAACACCTGACGAAGAAGCCGGAAAGCGAAAACTGGATATTGAACGGAAGAATCAGGTTGAAAAACCTCAAATCAAATACAAGTTTCCAACGATTGATTTGTTGGACAAAGCACCTGAAGATGGCGGTGAAGTTGATTACGAGGAGATCAATCGAAATAAAATGATTATTCTGGATAAATTGAATCGCCACGGAATCGATATTACAGCGATTGAAGCTGTTGTGGGTCCAACGGTAACACTGTATGAATTGCAGCCGGCTCCCGATGTTAAGATCAGCAAGATCGAGAGCTATGCCAATGATCTTAAAATGGCCATGGCAACCAGGGGATTACGCATCATCGCACCGATTCCGGGAAAATCAGCTGTAGGCATTGAAGTGCCGAATCGGAACAGAGAAATCGTTTATATCCGGTCACTGATTAATACCCGTAAATTTGCGGAAACAGGGATGAAGCTTCCGGTGGCATTTGGAAGAACCATCGAAAATGAAGTGTTTATGATCGACTTGACGCGGTTACCTCACTTGCTGATTGCAGGTGCTACCGGATCGGGAAAAACTGTGGGGATCAATACTATTATCACGTGTTTGTTGTACAAATGTCATCCCGATGATCTGAAATTTGTAATGATTGATCCTAAGAAAATTGAATTATCACTCTATCGTAATATACAGAACCACTTTCTGGCGACACTTCCAAATGCCACCGAACCGATAGTCACTGATACAGCGGAGGTTTTACGGGTATTGAACAGTGTTTGCAAAGAGATGGACAGCCGTTATGAGTTGTTGAAAATGGCGGTAGTCCGTGATATATCAGCTTATAATACGAAATTCAAAACCGGAGTTATGGAAGAAGAGCTGGGCCATAGATATCTCCCGTATATAGTAGTAATCATTGATGAATTGGCAGATTTGATGCTGACTGCCGGTAAGCAGATCGAGGAGCCAATCGCTCGACTTGCACAATTGGCCCGCGCGGTCGGAATTCATCTTGTAGTTGCAACTCAACGCCCATCGGTAAATGTGATTACCGGAACGATAAAAGCAAATTTCCCGGCAAGAATAGCTTATCAGGTAGCGTCAAAGATCGACTCACGCACAATTCTGGATACTATGGGTGCCGATCAGCTTGTGGGGCGTGGTGATATGCTTTACAATGGAGGTGGTGCAAGTATGATTCGACTTCAAAATGCCTTTGTGTCCACGGAAGAAGTTGAGCGCATGAATGGGTATATAGGAAATCAGATGGGATATCCACATCCCTATTATTTGCCGGAAATTGAAGACGAAAATGGCCAGGACGGGCCGCTAGACAAAAGTGAACGCGATGATCTGTTTGAAGAAGCAGCACGATTACTGGTATTGCATCAACAGGGCTCTGTTTCGCTGTTGCAACGCAAATTGAAATTGGGATATAACCGGGCAGGACGGCTAATAGATCAACTCTTTTCAGCAGGAATTGTTGGACCTTATCAGGGAAGTACGGCGCGGGAGGTATTAGTTGAGAATAATGAAGAACTTGAAGAACTATTAAGGGAGCTCGATGAGTAATTCAAAATTAACAAGGCAGGTCTTTAATAACTTTGCGACCGTAATTTTTTCGGTGTTACTTTTGAGTGGATACGTTTTATACGATTCCTCCGGGACCTTTACAGATGTTACAGAGGAGCCCTCTGATATACCGACAGAACTGGAACAAGTCCGACAGCAATTTAGTGATGGCAAAGTTCTCCACGCAGCAATGATTCACGAATTCACAGATTCATACACCGGTCAAACAGAAGTCACCGAAGGTACGATCTGGATTTCGAAAAACAGTTATAAAATCAGTGCTGATCAACAGGTTGTACTTGTGGACGGGGCAATATCAAGGGTCTACAATGCACGACAAAACAAACTGGTCATAAGCCGGTATGTGCCGGAGGAAGATGATTTTGCACCTTCTCGTTTTTTTTCAGAAAGTGATGAGATTTATACAGTAACCGGTATTAACCGTACAGAAAATTCGGTGGAAATCATACTGAATCCCGATGATCCGTTTGAGATTTTTCTGGAAGTGAGAATTTTGCTGGACCGTGCCCTTGTACCGTTGCAAATCAATGCTGTTGACCAGATGGATAACGAATTTAAAACCATATTTCAGAATGCTGTTTATCAGGAGCATTCGAAAGCTCATTTTCTTCTGGATTACCCGGAGGATGCGGATATCATCGATTTACGAAAATAAAACGGCATGGTAAAAAAGTATTTACGTGTCCTGATCAGTATTACCATTGCCGTTCTCTTTTTGTGGCTTGCACTTAAGGATATATCGTATGTCGATATTCGTTTGACTATGAACAGGCTTACCTATCACTGGCTTGTACCTTTTATAGCGGTATCACTGTTTAGTCACTATTTGAGGGCAGAACGATGGAAGCAACTTATGGAACAGAACGGGACAAATACAAGTAGGGTAACCCTGTTTAGCGGAGTCATGCTTGGATATCTGGTAAACTATGCTGTTCCTCGTCTCGGAGAAGTTACCCGTTCGGTTTATGTGGGAAATAAAGAACAGATAAGTAGGTCTAAACTGATGGGTACCGTGCTGCTGGAGCGTGCACTGGATCTTTTTGTAATGCTGGCAATAGTGATATTTATCTTTATTTACCTGATCACGGACTTCAGGATCATTGTATCACTATTAGGAGTGAACCCGGTTAAATGGATGCAGACACTGCTGAGTCTTGATGGAATGCTTTTCATGGGTTTAGTACTGAGTATCATTCTGCTGGTACTTTATTTACTGTATCAACTCATGCTGATGTTGGGTAGATGGATTCCGTCAATCTACAGATTGATGAATTTGACCAATGATATATTTAATAATTTTATCCAGGGACTTTTGAGTATCCGGGCTGTGAAAAACTGGCCGTTATTCCTGTTATTGACGGCAGGAATCTGGTTTTGTTATGTGTTGATGACCTACATCCCATTTACCGCATTTGACATGCATGTCGATTACGGGCTCGGAATGAGGGAGGCTCTGATCATTACAATGGTTTCCGCTCTCGGAATGTCACTCCCTTCCCCGGGTGGTATCGGAACGTATCATTTGTTTGTAAGCAGAGCATTGGTATTGTTCTTTGCGGTACCGGAAGCGGTTGGAATAAGCTACACTATTGTCACACATTTGGTGATGATGATTATTATTTTGATTTTCACACCGATCATTCTGGCCGTCAATAGATCCGCTTCTAAAGTCGATCAACATACTTAAATTACGCTGTTTCTGCTTTGAATCGTTGTTGTGCCACACGCGTTGTCAAAATAAAAAGATGAAATTAGTAGCTGATTTAAATTACAGTAACAGTTTTTTTTAATGAATACGTTTTAATTCTGTCTCCTGAAAAATTTAGATTCTACAGAATGCATTTGCAATTGATAATACCCCTAAACCTTGTTCTACTGTTGATCCACGTTTCACCGATAGTGGCGCAACAGCAAAATGATAGAACATCACTCTTGCCGGATATTGATCCGCAAGACATAGAAATTCGTGGAGATTTTGAAGCAAGTTTCCCGGGTTTATCCCGACAACCCGTTTTAGGTTTTGACCCCAGGCCCGGTATTTTTCGTGTGGATCCGGATCGGATGCCATTTTTGGAATCAGATGATGAGATCGTGGCCGCCATTCCCATTAGCGATCTGGAACCGGCATTAAAACCAGAGCAACGATTCATTCAATTTGCCAACCGAAGAGTAGTATTTTCAAGAGTTGGATATGGAGCTTATAATACTCCTGAATTGACATTCATAGCGGAGACACCGCTTCGACAGAGTGAAAGTGTATTGCTGGATTTAAGCCATCATTCTTCCACAGGTGATCGGGATTTCAGTTCCTATCGCGATCTGGCAGGGGAGCTTCAGTGGACAAAACAATCCGGAGCAAATCGCTGGGGTGCAGGAATGAAGGGGTCTTCATCAAATAATTATTCACCATACTTGGTAAGTGATTCACTCTTGCTGCCGCCCACAATTACAGACTCTGATCCACAAAGAATTTCTCATCATTCCTTAGGTGCTGAAGTACGTTGGCAAAATTTAAAAAATGCTTACCGTGGTTGGCAGTCAGCCCTTTCTTTGGATCGTTTTTCTATTCGTGCCGGTATGCCGGTGGACGAAGTGTTACAATCCGATGAAACGAAATATCGTGTGCATATCAACCGATTTTGGGAAGGAAGGCTAATGGAACAAGTTTTTGGTGTCCGGGTTGAAGCATCCGGAGCCTTCTACGATACAGCTGAAAACACAAATCAATACTGGTTGACCAACAGTTTTGGTGCGCGTTATCATCAACGGTTTGGTACTTCTCACACAGTGGAAGCCTGGCTCCGTTTATATCAGTTATATGACCCTGTTAACGAGTTTGATCTATATTTGTATCCGGACATCCGTTATCAGTTTTATCGACCTGAAAGAGTTAGTGCCGCTATTTGGATTCGCGGATTTGTAAATGATCCTTCGCTTGCAAAACTGCAATCCAGGAATCGTTTTTTTATACAATCAGATACCGATCTGGAACATGAAAGAGGGCTGAATATCAATCTCCATAGTGATTTGAAGTTGATCGGTAACCTTAAGGTATATACGGGACTGGATTACTGGCAGTATTATAATAATGGGTTTTTCATGCGCTATGAAGAGATTACTAATCCGTATTATCGGTATAGTTATGTTGAAGAAGCAACACAGGTTGAATGGTATTCCGGTTTTTCACAATCATTGCCGGTGATAGAAACTTTGATAGCCGTTGAACTGGGATTAAATTATTCTTCAGTAAATGAAGATATCGTTCCATCCGGAGAAATTCCGTATGTTCCCCGTTGGAGAGGTTCAACGCATGTTATTTCCAGTCCGATAAGCTGGCTGGATATATCCATATGGCTTGACTTGATAGGGCAACGTAAAACATATTTGGAAGAGGTTGACATCGACGGGTTTGTCCAGCTTGGAGCCCAAACAGATATCCGTTTGCATAATCGGTTCGGAGCTTTTGTCAAGGTACTAAATATCCTGAATAAGGAATATGAAGTTTGGCAAGACTACAAAGAACGACCTTTTCAATTATCCGGGGGAATAACCTTGCACTGGTAATGGCTATGACACAAAAAGAAACAGAACAAAAAATTACAGCCCTGATTGCAAAGGCGCTCAAACAGCACCAGGAGGTTGAATTGAAAAATTTGGGGGTATTTTCAATTTTTCATCGGAAACAGGATCATCGCCAGGAAAAAGATGGCCGTGTATTGTTGGCTCCGCCAGCAGATATTATAACATTCCGTTCGGATTAATGGGAGATGGAGATGAAATTATCTTATAAGGATCTGATTACGTTACTGGCAACAGAGTTAAAAATCGATGAAAAACTGGCATCTGAAAATCTTGCGGCATGGGTAGAGGCGGTTAAAAAAGGTGCAAAAGAGAACGGAGAATATCATGTTGCCGGGCTGGGTACCTTTTCTTTGGTAAAAGGAGAATGGTCGTTTTCCCCGGAAAACGAGCTGGCTTTAGAAGTGAATTATAAATATGCAGGTATGAAACCTATTGAAATTCTCCCTGCATATGCAAGCAAGATTGGTAAAGCGGAAGACGAGAAAGACAAGTCGCATGACGACAAGACAGAAAGTGGAGAAGTCAAAACAGAGCAGGAAGTAAAATCACCTGAAGAGGAATCGAAAAAAGAAAAACCACCGGAAACGTCGATATCTCACAAGGAAAAGCTGGAAGATGAAGATCCTTTTTTCGGACTGGATAGTGCGGATTCAGATTTTCATGATCCGTTTGATGTGTTGGATGAATTTGATTCGGGGGAAAAAAAATCCATCTTGAAGCAAGAGGAGACCGATGATAGTAAAATGGAGGCCAGGCTTGACAAAGATAAAAAAGATGCTGTAAATCAAGATTCAGGCACTGGAAAGAATAGCAAGACAGGTATTAACGTTGACGAAAAGACTGATAAGAAGGCAGATAAAGAAGTTACAAAGACTGGCAAAAAAGCCGATGATGTGCCCCGTAAAGCTACGGCGCCTGAAAAAGAAACCTCAACCGGTTTCACCGATGCCGTTCGTGTTTCTGGTTCAGACTCGGGTGGGGTAAAGAAGAATACAAAGGTCTCGGATAAACGAAGAAGAGCAGATAAAAGCAATTCAAAAATCTGGATGTTACCTATTTTTGTAGCAGCAATCATACTTGCTGCTATGTTGTATTTCCATTTTGAAGGCTGGTTCCTGGCTCAAAAAAATCGAATAGAACAAATGATAACAGAGCAACAGACGGATTCGCCGGAAGTACCTCTGGTAAGTGATGAGATTGCAGAGCCTGATGCTTCGGAAGATGGAATTGATGCTTTGGAAGATGGAATTGATGCTTCTCCATTTGGTTTGATGGGTATGGAGGAAGGTGATCTCTTGTACGGTTCATACACCATTGTGCTGCATTCGATTGTCAGTGAAAACAGGGCACAAATTGAAAAAAACCGGCTTCAGGAGGAAGGATTTAAAGCGACAATGTGGCAAGCGACACTTCCCAACGGAAGGCAAACCTGGAGAGTAGGTGTAGGCCAGTTTGAAAATGTATCTGATGCAGAAGAGGCTATCTCCAATTTACCCGAACCTTACAAAAGTAATAATTTTATTATCAGGATTCGTTAATCAAGATAATAAATAACAGGACGCTGATGACACAAAGGTTACTGCATTTGTTGATCTGCAAAATGGTTTTGCCGGATCCTCAACTGTGTGCCCAGCTTACTGATCCATTCACCATTTAACTTATCATATTCCATGTCATCTGTATTTTTAATTTTTTCGGCCATTTTTCTGCAAGATGAAGTTGCAGAAGATACCCTTCAGCAAATTATAGCTGATCCGGAGCGAATTTCCATGCTTCAAATGTTGTTTGATGGTGGATTTGTGATGATACCCATTACTCTGCTTTCGTTACTGGCGATTTATGTTATTGCAGAGCGTTGGAGAGTACTTGCCAATTCGGGAATGGACAATCAGCGATTTTTGAATAGTCTGGAAGATATTTTGAAAAACGGAGAGATGAAACGTGCTTTGGCCTATTGCGATGAAATGAACAAGCCGTTTGCCCGGATCATGAAACAAGGCATTAAACGTCTGGGCAGACCGATACAGGATATTGATGATGCCATTAAAAACGCAGGAAAGAGAGAAGTTCATCTACTCGAAAAAAAAATGGATTGGTTGGCTACTATTGCCGGCGTTGCTCCACTACTTGGTTTCCTTGGTACGGTAACCGGTATGATTCAGGCCTTCCAACAAATACAGACCCTTGAAGGAAATGTGAATCCGAGTGTACTTGCTGGTGGAATCTGGGAAGCATTAATTACAACGGCATCGGGATTGGCGGTCGGGATCATCGCCTATGGTTTTTATAACTACTTGCTGGGGCGTATGAATCGCATGATTTTTGACCTGGAAGATTCGTCTACAGAGTTTATTGAGTTATTGCAAAAACCAGCAAATAAAAAAGAGAAAGAGGCTATACCGCAATGAATTTCCGAACTGAAAGCGAAGTTAAAAAGCCGTTGGCGGTCTTTGCCGCAGCGTCATTGACCGATATTGTATTACTACTTTTGATTTTCTTTCTTCTTACCTCTTCTTTTGTAACTCATTTTGGAATCAGGGTGAACATACCCAGAGCTGAAACGGCTTCGGCAACCGATCAATATTTTATCAATGTATCAATTACCAGTGATGGTAGTTTTTATGTCATGGGCAATCCTGTCCTTAAAGCCAATATTGCATCATCAATTCGCGAACAGCATCAACAAAATCCCAATGCAACTCTTGTGGTTCGAGCAGATAGAAATGCAATAATAGACGATGCGGTTCACGTTATGAATATTGGTAGGGCTCTTGAAATGAATATGTTAATGGCCACGGAACGTGCAAGTCGCTGACATGATACATAGACTTACCCGGGAAGAAAGATTTGGACTTTCAATCACTTCGGTTCTGCATCTGGTTATGGTGATTTTTGCGTGGTTAATGATTTCTCAACCACAGGCAAAAGACCGGATGGCTTTTATCGAGGTAACATTGGGAGAGTTTCAGGACGGAACACTTACCGAATTCTCTCGGGTGGAGGAGGAACAACCGGAAACAAGACCGGAGCCGGCAGAGATAGTGACGGACGAGCCGCAGCCGGAGCCGGCCGAAGAGCCACAACCCGAACCGGTTCAACAAGAGCCAATGAGGGATGTTGATTTACCTGATCAGCAACAGGATATTGTATCGGAGGAAGTTGTAACTACACCGGAGACAGAACGTATGGATCCGACACAACTTGCTGAGGAAACGGAAAACACCGAAGAAACGGCAACGCCTGAATCCGCTCAGCAGGACGAATTGGAGCAGGAAGGCGTAGAGGAGACCGGTGATATAAGAGGCATCCGGGGAAGAGTGGATGCCGACCAGGGGTCGGAGAACGATCCGATCCGCTCTTCGCCCTACCAGCTGGAATGGGAAGGTGATATCAACCGTTCTCCCATAGTACAACCTCTGCCGAACTATGTTTCTGAAACAGAAGCAGTGATTTCAGTACGTTTTGAAGTACGACCCGATGGCTCGGTTGGAAGGCTACAACCGCTAATCAAGGCGAATCCAGAGCTGGAGAGAGAGGTGTTTCGTACACTCAGAACATGGAGATTTTCTAGACTCCCATCCAATATCCCGCAGGAATCACAATATGGCATTATCACGTTCCGGTTTGTACTTGAGTAATCACCCATCCGGTTCCATTTGATGAATACGTTGCTGTTTTTTTGACGTAACGGGAATTAATTCAAGAGGGTAAAACAATTAATCAGAGTTGGAGTGAAAGTTCTGTAACCAGGTATCGAGCTATTTCTTTTCTGATTTTTTTTGATAGGTTTTCCGATGCTTTTTTATGATCGGCGAATCAATCCTTTTACATTCCCAAATCTTCTCGCAGTATTCGTTAATGGTACGGTCTGATGAAAACTTTCCCATTCGTGCGACATTATGGATAGTTTTTTTTATCCACTCTTTCTGGTTTTTGTAAAGTTTCTCTATTTCATGCTGCTGATCGGCATAGGATTGAAAATCTGCAAGTACCATAAAATAGTCGCCCTGATCCAGTAAAGTCCGGATAATCGGATGGAACAGTCCGGGATTTTCAGGCTCAAAAAACCCATCGCGAATCTGGTTGAGGACCTGTTGTAGACCTGAGTTGCTTTCGTAATATTCCCGGGGATTATAGCCTTCACGCCTTTTTTGTTCCACTTCTTCGTCAGTAAGCCCGAAGATGAAAATATTATCTTCCCCTACTTCTTCCCGGATTTCGATATTGGCACCATCCAGGGTTCCGATGGTTAGTGCTCCATTAAGTGCAAACTTCATGTTTCCGGTACCGGATGCTTCCATACCAGCCGTTGACGTTTGCTCAGACAAATCGGCGGATGGAATCAATCGCTCAGCTAATGATACACTATAATTTTCAAGGAACAGACAAGTTAATTTATCTTTGACATCCGGATCATTATTAATTTTTTCCGCAATGGTGTTGATTAATTTGATGTGTAGTTTGGCCATTGAGTAACCCGGAGCGGCTTTTCCCGCAAAAAGCACGGTTCGTGGGAGAAAATCACCGTCCGGATTTTCTTTGATCCTGTTGTAAAGCATGGCTGTGTGCAGGGCTACTAAAATCTGACGTTTATATTCGTGAATACGCTTTATCTGAATATCGAACATGGAATTCGGATTCAGCTTAACACCATACTTGAGTTCGATATATTTGGACAGTGTATATTTGTTGTTTTTTTTGATCTCTGAAAACTGTTCACGAAATTTCTTGTCATCTGCCAGTTTGTCGATTTTTTGAAGTTGATCGAGGTTAGTTATCCAATTTTCGCCGATTTGATTTGAGATCAGTTTAGCAAGGCCGGGATTGCATTGCTTGAGCCAGCGTCGCGGAGTGATCCCATTGGTCATATTCACGAATTTGTCGGGATATATTTCAAAGAAATCATGGAAAATGGTCTTCTTGATCAGCTCAGTATGAAGTTGTGCTACCCCGTTCACTTTTTTAGATCCCACGATGCCCAGCGTAGCCATCTGGACGGAGGGGTTTTCACCTTCGCTGATGATCGACATTCTTCGAACCCGGTTAACGTCATTGCCAAATGTATCCCGTACCTGGTTCAGGAATCGTTTATTAATCTCGTAAATGATTTGAAGGTGCCGGGGTAAGAGATTTCGCATGAGCGGAACCGGCCAGGTTTCAAGCGCTTCTGGGAGTACAGTATGGTTGGTATAGTTAACAGAACGGCTCGTAATATCCCAGGCGGTCGCCCAATCCAGCCCCTCGTTGTCCAGTAAAACGCGCATCAGTTCGGGTATGGTTAAATTCGGATGAGTATCATTACACTGGATCGCTACTTTATCGGGAAATTTTCGCCAGTCGTTGTGCACTTTTTTGAATCGTCGGATGATATCCTGAAGTGTGGCACAGACAAGAAAATACTCCTGTTTGAGACGCAATTCCTGGCCAACAAATACTTTGTCATTTGGGTAGAGTACGCGTGTAATGTTCTCTTGAAGTTGCACATCGCGTACGGCATCGATGTACTGGCCCTGGCTGAAAGATTGCAGGTTAATTGCTTTAGAAGAACTGGCTTTCCATAGTCTGAGGTGGTTGACGATGCCGTTTCTGTAGCCGGGAATCGGTGTGTCATAGGCAAGGGCGTTCACTTTTTGAGTGTTTACCCATTTAAAACGCAATTTCCCGTCAGAGTCGGTATAGGGAGCGGATTCACCATAAAAATTGACCGGGTAGAGAATCTTTGGTCGTACAACATCCCAGGGATTGCCGAATTGAAGCCACATATCCGGTTTTTCAACCTGGTAACCGTTTATTATCTGTTGCTGAAAAATTCCAAAGTCGTATCGGATTCCGTATCCGTATCCGGGGATTCCATGTGTAGCCATAGAATCGAGAAAACAAGCGGCCAGACGGCCAAGGCCACCGTTACCAAGCCCGGCATCAAATTCATTTTCTTTGATATTGTCATAATCAATTCCCAGTTCGTGTAATATCTCTCTGACATCTTCAAGAATGCCCAGATTGACAAGCATGTTGTCAAGCAACCGGCCGATCAGGAATTCCATGGATATATAATAAACCCGTTTGGTATCAACATTATAGTAATGCTCCTGGGTATCGATCCATCGATCGTGAAGACGATCAAGAGCAGTAAGAGCGACACTGCGAAATTTATCCCATTGTGTTGTTGAATAGCGGGATTTGGCAAGTGTGAAGCGCAAATGACGTTGAATATCCAATTTGAGAGATTGAGGATTTAAACTTTTGCTGATATCGTCGTTTGTTTTGATCATAGTAGTTGTAATATCCTGATAAAATGAGGGACTAAATCGGGTAAATTTTTAAAAATCGGGACATATGAGAATGGGATAATTGTATTAAAGCAAAGTCTATCAGGCCCCGGCCATATATGCAACAACAATCCTTGTCTGATAAACAAAAAAGGTAATAAAAAATCATGAATTACGATAAACACCAAAATCGGGTTCAAATGATGCCGGCGTAATATTGGCCTGCATTTTCCAGTCGATCAGGCGGTGATAGGCGTCAACAGCAACGAACTCCTGTTGAAAAAGGCCGAATACCGAAGATCCGCTACCACTCATAGCTGAATAAACCGCTCCGAGCTCATAAAACTGGTCTTTAAGATCACCGATGATGGGATGTTGATGAATAACCCAGGGTTCCAGATCGTTGACAAGCATATAGCGCCACTCTTCAAGTGGTTCGTTCATCAGAATTTTATCAATGGGAATATCAGGTGAACGATTTGGAATACAATGCTTGTAGGCATCCGCTGTGGATATATGAATGGATGGGAAAGCGGTGACGATCCAGGCATCTGGCTGGATATCATAAAAGGTGATGTCTGATCCGATACCGGAACCAATTCCGGGTTTTCCATGCAGGAAAACGGGTATATCTGCCCCCAATCCGGAGAGAAATTGTACCAGATCGTCGGTCGGAAGATCGAGACCAGTGACTTTGTTGACCATGCGAATAATGGTTGCGGCATTGCTGCTTCCACCTCCCAGACCGGCACTAAATGGAATGAGTTTTTCGACGGACACAGAGAAATTATCATTAAACGTTACGTAACGCCTTAATGTTTCAAGTGCCCGAACTATCAGATTGTTTTGGCTAACCGGAATCCGGTCATCCGACATGACAAGATGAAAATCCGGACTGCTTTTCAACTCAAAGCGGTCATTCCAATTGATAAAGCAGTAGCCGGTTGCAATTTCATGGTATCCGTTTGGCAATCGTTCCAGAACTTGTAATCCAAGATTGATCTTCGCAAAGGAACGGGAAATCCATGTTATATTGCGTGTATTTTGTTCCATTAATTGATATTGCCGAAGTGTAGCGATTTCAAATTTGTTTAAAGAATCTGGTTCTCGGCCAGGGTTCCTTAATGGTTTGATGTTGGTTTCGATTTACTGCTTTCACTTAAGTCATCTTTGATGGTTTGAAGATATTCAAGAGCGCCTTTACGTGTATTGGAAATGGTGCCTTCCAGGATGGCGTCTTCAATGGCAGATTTAATGCGTCCAATTTCAGGACCAGGTGCTAATCCGCAAATTTTCATTATCTCATTTCCGTCGACAGGGGGCTTCCAGTTTCGGAGACGATCCTTTTCTTCAACTTCGGCGATCCGTTTTTCGACATAATCAAAGTTTCTCAAAAACTGTTTGATCTTGCGATGGTTTTTACTGGTAATATCAGCGCGACAAAGTGTCATCAAATCCGTTATATTTTCACCGGCTTCAAAAATGAGTCGACGTATGGCGCTATCGGTGACGATTTCATTGGCAAGCGCAATTGGACGCAGGTGCAATTTTACAAGTTTACTGACATATCGCATACGTTCATCAAGCGGCAGGCCAAGTCGTCGAAAAAATTTAGGAACCAATTGTGCTCCAAGAGCATCGTGTCCGTGAAATGTCCAGCCATGTTGCGTGTGAAACCGTTTTGTCGCCGGCTTGGCAATATCATGCATGATGGCAGCCCATCGAAGCCATAAATTATTTGATACGATAGCCACATTGTCCAATACTTTAAGAGTATGCCTGAAATTGTCTTTGTGCCGCAACCCGTGTAATTCATCAACACCTTCAAGGTGAACCAGTTCTGGGAAAATCAACTGGAGCAGACCTGTGGTATAAAGAAGCATGAATCCCGTTGAAGGCTGGTCACTCATTACTATCTTGTTTAATTCATCCAGAATCCGTTCTTTTGAGACAATTTCAACACGATGTGCCATTTTTTCAATGGCTACATGGGTGTCCGGATCTATATTGAAATGAAGCTCTGAAGCAAAACGAATAGCTCGTAACATTCTTAGCGGGTCATCACTGAACGTTTGCTCGGGATCGATGGGAGTTCGAATGAGTTGTTGCTTTAAATCGTGAAGTCCGCCAAAGGGATCAAGAAGACATCCAAAATCTTCCGGATTCAGCGACCAAGAAAGAGTGTTGATTGTAAAATCTCGTCGAAGCTGATCGTCTTGCAGGGTACCGTCTTCTACAATCGGCTTCCTGGAATCAGACCGGTAACTTTCTTTACGGGCACCTACAAACTCCAGTACAAAATTATTCCAGGCGACTCGTGCGGTACCAAATCGACGATAGGAGGTGATATTCCGGGTACCGAGTTTATTTGCCACAGCTTCAGCTGCCCGAATCCCCGAGCCAACAGTGACAAAATCGATATCTTGTCCACGATTTTCTGTAAGTCTGTTCAGATAATAATCTCTGACAAAACCTCCTATCACGTAAATATTTTGATTAATTTCCGAGGTAGTTTTTGAAATATCGCTGAACAGGTTCTGATAAGTTTGATTGAGGTCTTTCAATGGAAAAACAGAATGGTTTACATTTATGATTTACTGCGTTCAGAAACAGGTATCGAATTATTATTAAGTCTGTAACGAGGAATGGATATTAAGGTTTTGTAGTCGACATCTAAATTAAAAGATAATGATCATTTTACTTTAAGACGGTTTTGTTTCAGAAAATTGGAAAGTCCGGCGACTCCGCAACGGAAAAAAGCAATCAGGCGATCCGTATCAGCCTTGTGGTGTCGTTATTCGTATTCCTGATTAAGTTTTCCGCGTATCTGTTCACAGGTGCTAACAGTGTGCTTTCGGATGCTGCTGAGAGTTTTGTTCATATGTTTGCAGTGGGATTTTCGGCATTTGGTATATACCTGAGTCGTAAACCACCGGACCGGGATCATCTTTACGGCCATGAACGCATCGGTTTTTTTTCAGTGGGTGCGGAAGGGATGCTCATTGTCATTGCTGCGCTTACTATCGTTTATCAGTCAATTAAAGGGCTGTTTACAGGTTATCAAATGTTCAATCTCGGCATTGGTGCCGGTATTGTATTATTTTCGGCATTGATTAATCTATTTTTGGGAATATATCTTGTACGAACAGGGCGCCGGGAAAACAATATGATCCTTATCGGTAATGGTAAGCATACGTTGACCGATGTGTACACCAGTACCGGTGTGTTGATAACATTATTACTGATTTCATGGACCGGATTTCAATTTCTTGATGCCGTGGTTGCAATGGGTCTTGCGGTTTATATATCACTGGAAGGGTATAAACTGCTGAAATATGCAACATCTGGATTAATGGATCAGAGCGACGATAAAACGGATCGGCGTATCAGGGAAGTTCTTGACAGCAAAGTCGGAGTTCATATGGCCGGGTGGCACGATCTGCGTCATCGAAGTACTGGCAATACGATTTGGGTGGAGTTTCATGCTCTTTTCCGGCCCGGAATCGATCTGGAAGAGGCACACAAGGAAGCTACTATTCTGGAGAAAAGTGTGATAGATGAGCTGGATGGAGACGTGGTGGTGACCGTTCACCTGGAGCCGGAAAAAGCTCATATTGAGCATCATAAAACGCTTCGGGATGTAAAGCATTAGAAGTAATGATTCGCAAACAGATAAATATACATATCAAGTCAATTATATTGCTGAAGGCCGACACAGCATCATATATTCATTAATATGTGGTCGGACTTCAAAGTTATGCACTGAAGTTCAATTAAAATTAAGGAAAAGCTTCAGGTATCAGTAAAACAGGCTTATATTTTATCTGAATTTCCAATGCGTGAGCAGTCGCCGATGTGTATTTCCTGGCTGCAATCGTATACTTCTGCCGTTTCTCCAACAGTTGAATTTACAAGTTTTGAATGGTTTACGGTTGCATGGTTACGGATGATACTGCGACTAACCGTACTGTCGGAAATAGAACATCCATCACCAATACAGGCGTATGGGCCTATGATACTGTTTGAAATATGGCTGTTTTTGCCGAGATAACAGGGCTGAATGATTTTTGTGTCGTGGTATCTTACGGAGTCTTCCTTATCGGGGACTTGCGAGACAGATCGGTTTAAAACGGCCGCCGTCGATTGAAGCCAGGCAGGGATCGTACCAAAATCAAGCCACTCCTGCACGTTTGCCGCCTGGAAAAGCAGGCCCTGGTTCAAAAGCCGGTCGATGGCATCGGTTAGATCAAATTCGTTTTTATGCCCCCGTATATTATTATCCATAAGATACTGAAGCTCATTTTGCAGTCGTTCTCCTTCCCGGAAATAGTAAACACCAATAATAGCCATATCCGAAACCGGCTCTTTGGGTTTTTCTATAAAACGAGTGATTCTGCCGTCTTCGATCACAGCAACACCAAATTGTGATGGGTCTTTCACCTGTTTCAGCCAAATCAGACTCTCCGCGTTTTCAAGATCAAGCCGCCCATCGATCTCAAAAAGGGTGTCTGCAAAGGCAATAATCACCTCGCCAGAGAGTGAGGCAGCGGCACAGTTGACGGCATGTGCAGTGCCAAGTGCCTCCATCTGATAATATATAACTGGTTTTGCTCCGAATTTCTTCGCTACATGAGACAAGCGATGTTCTACATCTTTGCCGAAATCACCCAGAATAAATGCAATTTCAACAATTTTTTTGTCTATGGATTCCACAAATGACTGAATGATTCGTTCAATCAGCATGGGCCCGGCCACGGGGAGCAACGGTTTGGGCGTGGTAAGTGAGTGAGGTCGAAGTCGGGTACCTCTTCCGGCCATCGGAATGACAAGTTTCATGTGTCAACCGTTAATGATCTGAATTAATTGATAATAAAATGAAAGGGATCTTTTCGAAAGAATCGCCTGACAAGATAACAGAAGTTGGTATATTACGCCCAACCTTTTATCAATCTGTCATCCTATTATTAACGCAACAGGTGCACTATTGAGTTGGTATTATTCGGTCATTGAGATTTTGGTTTGGATCTTCCTCTATTTCATGTTGCGGCATATGATCTACCGGGGAAGGTACCTGTTGCATATTTTTCAACAGAGTGGATACAAATTCAATGAATTTTTCCAGTGGCTTTCAGAACATTGGAGAACCATTCTCTTTCCGGCTTCGAATCTTGCTCTCCTTCTGGCGACCCTGGTGAGTCATTACTATCTCGATTCCTTTCTCACTACATCAGCGATTACTATAGCGCTCATTATTTTCAGTATCAGCTGGTTCGGTTCGGTGTCCCGTTACAGTGAACCACAGGTCAAAAAGCCCCTTGTCTTTACAGCGAGAATGATAAGGTTGACGATGGTATTTTCTATAATTGTATTCTGGATATTGCTGTTCGGGAGTATAATGGCTTTTGAGATTGGGATTTTATATCCGGATATCTACTTCCTGATGTATTCCTGGGTCATCGCTGATCTGATATTACCTACACTTTTAATTCTGGCTGCCGGAATGGTTTATCCGGTTGAACAGTTGATCCAGCGTAATTTCAAGCGCCTGGCCCGGAAAAAAATTAAAAAAATGCCGGATCTGAAGGTGATCGCTATCACCGGGAGTTACGGAAAGACAAGCACCAAATTTATGATCGAGGCCATACTTAACGAACGTTACCGGGTATGTTCTACCCCTGGCAGTTATAATACCCCAATGGGTATTTGCAAAGTGATAAATAACGATTTGCAACATTCAGACCAGGTATTGATTCTGGAGATGGGGGCACGTTACGCTGGAAATATTGATGAACTGTGCCGGATCGCACAGCCGGATGTTGCTGTGGTGACTAATGTGGGAATTGCCCATTTGGAAAGTTTTGGTTCGATAGAAGCTATCGCTCGTACTAAAAAAGCATTAATTGATCATTTGAAGCCGGGTGGTGTTGCCATATTGAACGGGGATGATGAAAAAGTGAGAAAAATGGCAGATCGAACCGATATCAGTGTGTGGTATGCCGGACTATCCGAAAAATATAACCACCTCAGTGCCAATGATATTACTCACGATGAAAAAGGCTGCTCTTTCAAGCTAATGATGTCGCAGTCATTGTTTCGGACCGACACAACCAGGCGTCCCATGGAATCTGAAAAGATAACGGTAACCATGTCGTTTTTAGGTGAACACAGTGTTCAAAACGCTCTGCTTGCCTCTGCTGTCGGTTTAGTTATGGGACTGCGTCTGCCCACTATTAAAATTGCTTTGAAAAAAGTCGCACCGGTGGAGCACCGCCTGGAACTGAAGCAGCACAACGGAATTATGGTCATTGACGATGCATTCAACTCTAATCCGGTCGGGGCGAAAAATGCTGTCTCAGTACTATCATCGTTTCAGACAGGCCGGCGCTATGTCATCACTCCAGGGATGATTGAGCTGGGGGATCGTCAGGAAGAAGAAAATTTGAAATTTGGTTATTGGATGGCTGAAAGTCGACCGGATCATATATATCTTGTAGGCAAGAATCAGACTCGCCCCATTTACAACGGTTTAATCAGGGGTGGTTTTGATCAAAACAAGATATCAGTGGTTAACAGTCTTTTTGAAGCAAACGATCTGCTTAAAAAAAAGTTAAAGAAGGGGGATGTGGTTCTTTATGAAAATGATCTGCCCGATACCTATTCGGAGCACTGAGTACCACTTCGCAGATCATTATTTAAAATGCGGATCGTGAAGACGGGTATGACGATAATAGCAGGGAGCGATCATTCATTGCGAACGGCATCAGCCGGTTGAATGGAAGCAGCTCGTACAGCAGGATACCAGCTCGCGATCAGACAAAGTATCATACTGCCACACAGTACAAGCATAACGTCCTGCCATAAAATTTGTACAGGGTAGGCAGATATAATAAAGGATTCCGAACCAGCCAGTTTTATCAGTTCGTACTTTTTTTGCAGGTAGCTGAGAAGAAGACCAAAGGAACCGCCCAGAATGCACCCTATCCATCCGATATACCATCCCTGTTTAAAAAAAATGGTCATAATGTCACGTTTACGAAACCCACAGGAGCGTAATATTCCGATATCTCTCTGTTTCTGAATAACGATCATGGTCATAGAGCCTACGATATTAAGTGCCGCTACAAGGACAATGATCATCAAAATAAAATATGCACCCCATTTTTCAAGATTCATTACATCATAAAGGGGTCGCTGCAGGTCGTACCAGGTTTGAACTTTGAAATCAGGGCCCAGACTCTGTTCCAGGATTTGCTTCATCTGTTTAGCTTGTTCGTGATTGTGCAGACTGATATCAATCCCTGAAATGCGATTTCTCAGATCAAACAGACGCTGTGCCGCATGAATATCGATGTAAATAACCGGATCGTCAATCACTTGCTGTAAGCTATAAATTCCGCGAACTTCAAATCGACTGACTCTTGGTCCGGTGAATTGAGTTAAAGCGCGTTGCATTCCTGTTGCACTAAGTAGAGAAACGTCATCACGGATATTCAATCGGAGATTTCGGCTCAGTGGTTCTGAGAGTAGAATTCCAGGCTTCTGGTTTTGTACATCCAATTCAAGGCCACCGGCAATGAGTAAAGCATTAATATTTGCATAACGCGCAAACAGTTCGGGTTCAATTCCTTTGACCAATACCACCTGGTCGCGAATTCCTCGATGGGCGACCAGGGCTTTACCCTGTATATATGGAGATTGAACGGCAATTTCAGGTATACGTCCAATCAGGCTGTCCATTTCAGCCGTAAGAATAAAGGAGCGTCCTTCAACAGATTCTATACGTAAATCGGGGTCACTGGACAGCAACATGGATTTGATAACATCAAAGAACCCATTAAAAACAGATAATACCACAACCAGTAGAGCTGTACCCACCGTCACACCGCTAATACTGATGGCAGACAAGGTGGTTATCAGTGTAATGTGTTTTCTTGAGAAGAGATACCTTCTGGCTATGAGACTGGTGGCATTCACTATATGTTAAACAGAGGTTTAATTACAAAAAAAATTGATTAATAAGTGATATAAATTACAATGCCGTTCACTATATAGAAAAAAGTCGAATTTTCGGCTGGCCATACTTCTATATCATAACCGTGAATCCGACAACGATTGGTGTATATTATTTGTATTTTGCGTGTAATTTAAATACAAATCCTGTGAGAAAAAGTTTATTGAATCAATCTCAGATATTGGCACTTGAAAAGGCCGATCATTCCAATCCCTTTTCTGTGCTCGGGCCGCACGCATTGTCCAAAAGCAAGAAAAAGGGTTTCGTGATTCGCACATTACAGCCAAACGCGGAAACCGTCAATATATGGTACGATAATGCGACTTCCTACAAACCAATGGACAAGGTCAGCGAAGGCGGTTTGTTTGAGTTGTTTATAGAAGATATTGACGAAATACCCTCTTATTACTTTGAAATCATTCCCAGTGAGGGAGACAGATATACCATTGTGGATCCTTATTCATTTGGACCCACGATCAGTGAATACGATCTGCAACTTTGGGGTGAAGGTACACACCGAAAAGCTTACCAATGGATGGGTGCGCACATTATGAAAGTAGGAGGCGTTTCGGGCACCCGTTTTGTGGTTGCCGCGCCAGGTGCCAAAAGAGTCAGTGTCATAGGATCGTTTAATGAGTGGGACGGTCGTCGCCATCCCATGCGTAAATATCAAGATCAGGGAATTTGGGAATTGTTTATTCCTGGCATTGGCGAAAACGATATATATAAATATGAAATTGCTGTTGAAGGGCGGCATGTGCCACATATAAAGGCGGATCCATTTGCATTTTATTCAGAAAAACGACCTCGTAATGCTTCGGTAGTAAAAAAAATTGACCACTATAAATGGAAAGACAATGAGTGGATGAAGAACAGGAGCAAGGGATTTGGTGAACCGGTGTCGATCTATGAAGTTCATCTTGGATCCTGGAAGAAAAACGAACAGTCAGAGTCCGGGTTTTTATCTTATCGCGATCTGGCTGATCAACTTGTTCCTTATGTAAAAGATCTGGGCTATACTCACATTGAACTATTACCGGTTGCTGAGCATCCATATGATCCGTCATGGGGGTATCAGATTACCGGTTATTTTGCACCGACTTCACGCTTTGGCGCACCAGAGGAATTTATGCATTTCGTGGATTGTTGCCATCAGGCCGGAATCGGAATAATTCTGGATTGGGTTCCTGCCCATTTCGCCAAAGATGATCATGGGTTGCGGCAATTTGATGGAACGGCGTTGTATGAGCACTCAGACCCGCGACAGGGGGAACACCGTGACTGGGGAACGATGATCTTCAATTTCGGCCGAACGGAAGTATTGAATTTTCTTGTTTCAAATGCTGTTTATTGGTGTGATAAATTTCATATCGACGGACTTCGGGTGGATGCTGTTGCTTCCATGCTTTATCTCGATTACTCCCGGGAAGATGGGGAATGGATTCCAAACAAATTTGGAGGTCGGGAGAATATTGAGGCAATTGCCTTCTTGAAAAGGGTCAATGAAATTTTGAACGAGGAATTTCAGGGGGTTGTCACTATGGCGGAAGAATCAACATCCTGGCCGATGGTCTCTCGTCCTACATATATTGGAGGTCTCGGTTTTGATTACAAGTGGAATATGGGATGGATGAATGATACACTGAAGTATATCTCGGTGGATCCGCTATTCAGAAAATATCACCACAACCAGCTTACATTTTCGTTAGTCTACGCTTTTACAGAAAATTTTCTACTGCCACTTTCCCATGACGAAATTGTTCATATGAAACGGTCGTTGATCTCCAAAATGCCGGGGGACGACTGGCAGAAATTCGCCAATCTCAGGTTACTCTATACTTATATGTATTGCCATCCAGGGAAAAAATTGCTGTTTATGGGGGGTGAAATTGCTCAATGGACCGAATGGAACAGCGAACAGGCACTCGATTGGAATTTACTGGATTATGAACGACACCAGGGTATTCAATCTTTGATTCGGGATCTGAACAAAGTATACAAGGAACAAAAAGCACTTCATGAAATTGATTTTGACTGGAGCGGGTTCCAGTGGATTGATTTTTCTGATGCCGACAATGGGATTATTGCATTTATCAGACGTGGGGAAAACAATAATAATCATCTGGTATGTGTCTTTAACTTTACCCCTCAGGTTCAATATGAATACGTGATCGGTGTTCCCCGAAAAGGTAACTATCAGACAATTTTTAACAGTGACTCCGAATTTTATGGGGGAACCAACTTTGGTAATTCAAAGCTTAACGCTGTGGAAGGAGTGTGGCATAACCAACCGGCGAAGCTGAAACTGGATATACCGCCTTTGGCAGGGGTTATCTTAAAATCTTTTTAAATAATATTCTTTAGAATGGACATGGGAAGATCGTGTGGAATCCTGGTACACCCAACCTCTTTTCCATCGGAATTCGGTATGGGGGATCTTGGAGAGAAAGCGTATCAGTTTATCGATTTTCTGGAAGATACCCAACAGGGTATCTGGCAAATATTACCGCTGGGACCGACCGGGCTTGGCTATTCTCCATATGCCAGTTATTCAGCATTCGCCGGTAATCCCTATTTGATTAGCCCAGGGATTCTAAATAAAAAAGGGCTGATTGAGGAAAGTGAGTTGGCAGATTCGAGCCTTCCACAAACCGTTTCGGTGAAGTATGACCAGGCCTATGCTAACAAGGAGGTGTTGCTTGATAAAGCATGCAGACGCTTTTTTGAGCGGAATGACCGTGAGGAGCAGCAACGGTTCAATAAATTTAAAAAGGATAATGAGCATTGGATCGATGATTATGTGTTGTTCAACGTTTGTTTAAATGACAGAAATAGAATCCCATGGAATCAATGGGAAGAAAAACTGGCCAAACGTGATAAAGAGGCACTTGCCACAGAAAGAAAGAAAAAGTCAAAAGAGATCGAAGCTCAATATTGGAAGCAATTCGAATTTTTTGAACAGTGGATGGCTTTGCGAAAGTATGCCAACGGGAAAAAAATATTAATAATCGGTGATATTCCGATTTTTGTTGATCATAACAGTGCCGATGTATGGGCTAACAAGCACTTTTTTGAAGTGGATGATATCGGAAACCGGCAGTTAGTTTCCGGCGTACCCCCCGACTACTTCAGTGAAACAGGTCAGTTGTGGGGGAATCCGTTGTATCGTTGGAAAGAATTAAAAAAAGATGACTATCAATGGTGGGTAGCACGTTTCAGGCAAATGTTCAAAATGTTCGATGCCATTCGTGTTGATCATTTCCGGGGTTTTCAAGCATATTGGGAGGTAAAGGCAGATGCTGAAACAGCGAAAACGGGCCGGTGGGTCAAGGGACCGGGTGAAGATTTTTTTAAAACTATAGAGAAAAATCTGGGTAAATTGCCAATAATAGCCGAAGATCTGGGTGTAATTACATCTGATGTGGAGCATTTGCGTGATTATTTTGGCTTTCCGGGAATGAAAATATTGCAATTTGCTTTTGACAACCCCGATAACAATTTCCTGCCCCACAATTATCCAACTTCCAACTGTATTGTTTACACCGGAACACACGATAATGATACCACGATAGGCTGGTATCAACAGGCACCGGAAAGGGAACGCCATTATCTGAGAGAATATACACAATCGGATGGCTCGGATGTATCCTGGCAATTGATCCGTCTTGGAATGTTGTCCGTCGCCAAATGGGCGATATTTCCACTACAGGATTATATGGGACTTGACGGGAGACATAGAATGAATTTTCCAGGTACAACGGAAAATAATTGGTTGTGGAGATATACAGATAAAATGCTGATAAATATTGACCGTGACCGAATTCGACATCTTGCCGATATCAGTAACAGAGACCGTGGAAACGCTCAGGTAAATGTAAAAATCAACAATATACAGATGGAAGTATCGTAAATCTTTAGAATCAGGCCAATATTGCGTATATTAAGAGCTTATACAGCATTAACCTATAGTTCGGAACCGCGAATCAACTAGCCATGAAAATATTATACGCTGCCGCAGAAATATCTCCTTTTGCCAGGATGACACATACTGCCGATCTCCTTCGATTCCTGCCGGCTTCTTTGCAGGACAAAGGTTTTGAAATCAGATTGCTCCTTCCCAAATACGGTTCGATCAATGATCGTAGAAATCGGCTTCATGAAGTTATTCGGTTGGCCGGAATAAGCGTGCGGGTTGGTGACAGAGACGAAAGCATGCGCATTAAAGTTGCAAGCATTCCCAATGCCAAACTTCAGGTTTATTTTCTGGATAATGAAACATTCTTTAAGAGAAAGGGCCTTTTTACTGATCCCAAAAACGAAAAATTTTTTCCGGATAACGATCAACGCCTGGTTTTTTATAATAAGGGTGTTCTTGAAACCGTTAAGAAACTTGGCTGGAAACCGGATGTGATTCATTGCCATGACTGGGCTTCCGGTTTTATCCCGGTATTTCTGAAATCGATTTATAAAGATGACGACAATTTTTCGGAGACCAAAGTGGTTTTTAATGTACACAGTGCAGTAAACCACGGTGTTTTTGAAGAAAGTATTCTGGATATCATGGCATTGCCGGAAGATTTTGACCGCAACTCTGTTTTGTTTGATGGGAAAGTGGATTTTTTACAGGCCGGGATTAAATTTGCTGATCACGTTGTTACCGGGAATCAACTGGGAAGTGAACTGGATGCTACTTTTAATTCATTGGGTGTAAAGCCGGATAAAATTCAAGGCTCGCCTCAGGATGTTTCCAGTAAATTTGCGGATTATTACAAAGAAATAACGAAATAACCTCAGTTCAATTCAATATGTTTAGTTGTGACGGATTTTCTAACCGTCGGATACTGCCCTTTGTATACCTCATTATTCTATGGACGTTTACGGCGTGTGATGAAGGGGGCATTGTCAGTAGTAAGTTATCACCAGATGATCCTGATGTGAAAGCCGATACTATTTTACTGGACAGCGTTTCGCTTGTACGATCCCCTGCGTTCAGTGGTAATCTGTTTTATTTTACAACAGGCTCATTTGATGATCCTGTATTTGGATCAATAGAAGCCATAGCCCTGCTTAGGCCATCCATTACAAAACAACCCGAGGATACAATAGGTGAGAACTCAACCGCATTTCTGAAACTAAATATCAGTAATATTTATGGTCATCTCTCGGATGCTTCAGAATTTCATGTGGTTGAGTTGACACGTCCATGGAGAGCTTCGTCTTGGCGATATGATTCCATTCCCGAACTTGGTACCAACATTGTCGGTCAATTTACCGTACAGGGATCGGATACACTCAACATCAAGCTGAGTGATGATTGGACGAACAGATACCGGGATTTTTATTTTCAAGAACCGACAGAGCTTCGTGATTCGTTATATCGGAACGAAATGCCCGGATTGGCAATCATACCGATGCATGATAACGGTAAATTGTTTTCTGTAAATGGTGATGAGGCAACGATAATATTTCAATCAGCTGCAGATACCGGTGCAGTAGAACAGGATATTGGCAGTTGGGCCGTTTCATTCTCGACTGAATTGGAAGATGGAGAGGCATTTGGTACTAGTCAGATAGTGTATAATACATTCGAAAGCATTATGAAACTTGATTTCGAAATCACTGAAGAATTATTAGGATCCAACAATTTGTCCCGTGTAGAACTGGTTTTGTATAAAGATACAGTTGGCATGGATACCGGTGGGCAATTTTCCAGGCCACGTTCGGAAACGGCACGTATTTATTATTTGATGTCACATGATGTGAATTATGCCATTACCACAGATCCGCGTTTTCAGGCCAATATGCGGGAAGACGACAGTTCTTATCGTATTAATCTGACCAATTTTGCACATGAGCGGCTGTTTGGATCATCGGATGATCGTCGCCTGTATGTGGTCATTGGCGCCAATGATGGCCGCATTCTGCCCACTTTGCTTGGTGGGCCGAATGACCCGACCAGGCAACCCAAGCTTCTTATTACAAGTATTGAGACAGAATAATGCGTATTTCAATTATGAAAAGGTTTATCCCGGTTATAATATTTGCAGCCATTCAGTTTCCGGTGATACCTGTCACATCAGCAACAAATGATATCTGGAAAGGTGGTTCCAATTACGCTCATTTCGGACTTGGCCTTCCCCACGATTTCCAGGCTTCCTATTCTGATGGAATGGGTTTATATGGTGTGGCACTTCATGACAACCGTTCTCCCAGTATTGCCAATCCGGCATCTTGGTCGCGAAGTATATTCACAACAGCGGGGGGGGCATTTGAAATTAATAGTTTACATATTTCGGGCGGCGGAAATCAGATTAATTCCACACAGTTTCAGACGGGTCCGTTTCAATTGGTTTTTCCAATTCATCGTGACCGGATCGGAATCTCTTTATCAATCTCCCCACTTACGGCGGCACGTTATACCATGGAAAACGAAGGGATACTGGAGCCGGATCAAAACCACAGTGGTGAGGAAATGCGTTATATTACTGAAAATGTCGGCAGCGGTGGAATCAACAAAATTGAAGCGGGAATCGGTTATCGATTAACCAATTCGATTTCGATAGGGTACGCCCCATCTCTACTATTAGGTGTAATCAACAGAAAGCAGACGCTAAATTTTGATAATACCGATTACAGAGCGGTTAACTTAAGAGAAACCACTTCACATTATGGATTCGGAAATCGATTCGGTATTTATTTTTCACGCGGAGGTGTACTTCGTAATAGTGACCAGGCAGTTTTTGGTGCAACGGTTTCGCTTCCGGTAAAATTTGTTTCGGAACGAAGGCTTGAGTCTAAGATTGCCAACAGGGATGTCTCTATTAATCCTCCCTCATACTACGGTAAGGGGCAAACCACTTTCCCACTTGAGGCAAGCGGGGGTTTTTCTTATCATATAAATTCATATCTTTTAGTAGGTGCGGATGCAATCTACCAAAAATGGAAAGGCTATACCAATTTCAATGGTCAAGCTGAATCATTTTTGAAAGATCGAATCCGATTAGGGGTTGGAAGCCAATATATTGCAGCTCTTGGCGATGGCACATCATTTTTTTCGCGATTTATTTATAGAATGGGTGTATCATACGACACCGGTAATTTTACTTTTGAAAACACGGATATAGAAACGATAATGATTCATGGTGGTATAGGTATTCCGTCATCAGAAACAAATTCATCTATAGATATTAATGCAGAATTCGGGTTTCGTGGAACGGAATTTGCTGGCTTGGTATCTGAGAGGATTTTTGCATTGAAAGTTTCATTTAATTTGTCCGAATTAATGTTTATCCAGCGCCGGCTTCAGTAACCAGAACGCTATTGAATCAATTTACTCATGGTTAGAATCACTCTTTTTTTTATAATAACTTTAATCAGTGCCAACGCGCTTGTCACGGCTCAACCGTTTGGTTATACACCGCTTCAAATTCAGTCATTGTTTTCCGAGGACTACAGAAATGAGCAATATGAGAATGCGCTAAAGTATGGTAGATGGTTGGTGAATGCCCATCCAAAAGAGATGGAAAATTATCCTGGTAATTATCGCGGGGATCGTAATTTTAGCAGAATGATTAATATTTATGAGCATATAGCGAGTCAGCAGCAAGATCCGGCATTACGTGAGGCTTACCTGGATTCTTCTCTGCAATTGTATGACAGAGTTTTTGCGCTTTTCACCGAAGATGAAATTGATGTATTCCGTTGGTATTTTGACCGTGGTCGTTTCTATCAAACAAATGCAGACTATATTTCGGATGCTAATCAAAATGCAGTAGATGATTACCGAACTATGTTTGAGATGGATCCCCAACGGGCAATAGAAGCAGGTAATGGATACTATGTACAGCTTCTTGTTCAGCATTATTCCCGTACAGGTGAGCGCGATATGGTATTTTCCACCATAAATTCAGCAGAACCGTATGCCAACGAAAATTTGCAAGGGTTTTTTGATCAGACAAGAAATGAATTGATTACCGATCCGGAAGAGCGAATAGAATTATTGACAGAAAATCTGGAAGAAAACCCGGATGATTTGGAAATAATAGAAGAGCTTTATGAGCTGTATAATGCGACAGGAAATCGTGCTATGAGCAGTGAAATGGCGAACAAATTGTATGAAATAGACCCGAATATTGATAATATCATGCGCCTGGCTGACAGAGCTGAAAACAATGGAAATTACACAGAGGCCAATCGATATTTAAGGGAAGCCCATGCATTACAAGGGAATAGAGAGAAAGCACGTACTTCACTTCGAATAGCCAACAATCATTTGAATATTCGGAATCTTCAGAACGCCAGACAATTTGCTCGGCAAGCAGCAAGTGAAGATTCGGGCTGGGGGGATCCTTTTATAACAATAGCACAAATATATGGTCAGGCGGTTTCACAATGTGCAGGTTCCGATTTGTCCCGAATTGATAAAGCGGTCTATTGGCTGGTACTGGATTATCTGGATCGGGCCAGGGAGCGTAATTCCGGAGTTGCTAACACAGTGAACCGACTCTATCGTACCTACGAACCTGTTACACCTAACGCCGAAGAAAAATTTTATCAGAGCTGGAATACCGGAGAATCTATCCGTATTGACGGCTCTCTTAAAGAGTGTTATTCCTGGATTTCTGAATCAACGACCATTCGCTGATACTCGCTGATGGTTCAGCGAGTCATGTCGTACGGTCCGGGAATATATCCTTTCACAAATCTACTAAATAAGCAGATTTCTTATACCAGTGAAAAGGGTTACAAAGTTGTAACGGTTTCCCGAACATATATCCCGCTCACACTTATGTAGAGGATATTGGTGTAATGAATATTTGTTTACTATTAAAATTAATATCATGAATAATTCCCAGGACAGAAGAAACCGAAACAGAAATAAAAAGAAAGGGAAGAGAAATCGACCCAAAGGGAAAAGGAATAATCATCAGAACAAAGGTGGCGGCTTACCCAATTTTCTGGACAATCATCTGGTTAAGCAGGCAGGTACTTATTCCGGGGTTATGGAGCTGACGGAAAACGGAGTGGGATTTCTTCGCAAACTGGATCATGAATTTAGCGCCACTCCACAAGATCCGTTTGTCATACCAGAGATGGTTCGATTTTTTAATCTCAAACCGGGACTGCTTATAGAAGGTGAGATAGAGCAGGATCAACGGGGAAATCAGCGTTTGGTATCCGTTTTAAAAATAAACGGAGGACCCTATGAAGTTTGGGCAAAAGCCGTGAGGTTTGACCTTCAGACACCGATCATGCCTGTCGAGCAGATTAAGTTATCGCGCCGTGCTGATGAAATTGAACTTCGTGTAATGGATCTGGTTGCACCTATCGGAAAAGGTCAGCGGGCTTTGATTGTAGCTCCTCCGAGAACCGGGAAAACTGTGTTATTAAAAAGTATCGCCCGGGCAGTGGACGATTATCATCCGGATATTGCATTGGCGGTGTTATTGGTGGATGAGCGTCCTGAAGAGGTTACTGATTTTATTCGAACAACAAGAGGGCGTGTATTTGCATCGTCTAACGACAAGTCTACCAAAAGTCATATGCGTATTTCCGAATTGGCTCTTGGTTATGTAAAACGACAAGCTGAAATGGGTAAAGACGCTGTCCTTTTAATTGACTCGATTACGCGTTTAAGCAGAGCGTATAATGCTGCTCAAAGTGGTGGGAGAACCATGTCGGGAGGGCTTGACATCCGGGCACTGGATATTCCAAAAAAGATTTTCGGATCAGCCCGAAAAATTGAAAACGGTGGTTCACTGACCATTGTGGCAACGTGTCTGGTGGAAACCAATTCCCGAATGGATGACCTCATCTTCGAAGAATTCAAAGGAACCGGCAACATGGAATTGGTACTTGATCGTGAAATTGCCAATGACCGGATTTTCCCTGCCATCAATATCGCTGCATCCGGTACCAGAAATGAAGATAAATTTATTGAAGATTCATTGGAAGAACGCAATATGGTGCGCCGCTACCTGTTGAAAAAGTCACCGAAAGAATCGATGGGCAGCTTGCTTCAGGTCTTAAAGCGCACAGAAAGCAACGAAGAATTATTAAATCAGATCGCCGCATACGTTTGATGAATGATTTATGGTGTGCAATCAGTATAAAAACCAATTTAAGAGAGCAACATCTTTGAATATATAAGGTTAATAACCGATTTAGCTGGTATTAACGCAGGGTGATCAATAGGTGGGTAGCTCCGGATCGATTTCCTCAGCCCATTTAAGAATACCGCCTTTCAGGTTTTTGACATTGGAAAAGCCCGAAGCCATAAGTGCCTGGCAGGCGTGGGCACTACGATTGCCACTTCGACAATAAACAATGACCGGTTTATCCTGTTCTGACTCAATTTCTTCCAGTCGTTCCATAAGCTGACCCAGTGGAATTAATGTACCGCCAATGTCCACAAAATCTTTCTCATATTGTTCACGTACATCAAGTAGGAAAAAAGTCTGGTTTTCATCTATAAGTTTCTTTAACTCTTGTACGGTTATTTCTTCAACGTTCATAAAAAATTACTTTTGGATTTCATGATTATACCGATCAAGTCGGAACTGTTCTCCAAGATAAAGTTTTCTTGCCTCTTTATCTTCGGCCAAAAAGTCGGACGAACCCTCTTTGAGAATCTTTCCTTCAAACATCAAATAGGCACGATCAGTGATCGCTAATGTTTCGTGTACATTATGATCTGTGATCAGTATTCCGATATTTTTGCTCCGAAGTCCTGAGATAATTTTCTGAATATCTTCAACGGCAATTGGATCAACACCGGCAAAAGGTTCGTCGAGGAGGATAAAATCCGGTCGGGTGACCATAGCTCTTGCAATTTCTGTTCTCCGCCGTTCACCGCCTGATAAATTGTAACCTTTGCTGTTTACAACCATTTGAAGATTAAACTCCTCTATCAGCCGGTCGGCCCGTTCCCTTCGCTCGATCTTATTCAATGTGTAAAATTCCAGAATAGATTCAAGATTCTGCCGTACAGTTAGATTCCGGAAAACACTGGCTTCCTGTGACAGATAACCAATACCGGACCTTGCCCTCTTGTACATAGGCTGAGAAGTAATATCCTTGTTATTTAGATAAATACGGCCCCTTTCCGGGCTGATGAGGCCGACAACCATATAAAATGTGGTGGTCTTTCCTGCACCATTCGGACCTAATAGCCCGACAATTTCCGACTGATTCACAGATATGGACACATGGTTTACAACCGTGCGTTTTTTATACCGTTTGATCAGATCTTTGCAGTACAGTTTTTGTCGAGTCGTTACAGTCATGGTTAAAATACAACCGTCAGTTAATACGGGGTATTAATTCGGGAAACGTGTTGAGGGGATAAGAACCTAACTATTTATAAGTGTGAGATATAATCGTAAATGTATCTTATTCAAAATAAGAGTACCTGTATCAGAACTGCCATTTTGAATGATTAAGTGAAAAAGTCAACCGGATTTATATTACCAGAGGGAGAGCCTGGATGACAGATTCAAAGAGGTATCGTCCATGGTCGGAACCAAGTTGAATTTCAACTGCTCGCTCCGGATGCGGCATCATTCCCACTACATTCCCTTTTTCATTACAGATACCAGCGATATTTTCTGTGGAACCGTTGGGATTTGCCAAATTTGTGATATTACCCAGGGAGTTACAATATCGAAAAACGATTTGTCCGTTTTCCTCTAGTTTCTTCAGCAAGTCCCGTTCAACAAAGTAGTTTCCTTCACCGTGGGCAACGGGAATTTTCAAAATGGAGTTTTCGGGAACGGCTCCGGTGAATGGGGTTAACCGGTTTTCGCATCGAAGATAAACGAACTTGCATGAAAAGCGCAGTTGCTGATTGGTCATCATAGTGCCGGGCAGCAATCGGGCTTCAAGGAGTATCTGAAAACCATTGCATATACCGAGGACCGGCCCCCCTTTATCAGCAAAACTGGCAACCGCTTTCATTACAGGAGAAAATCGTGCGATAGCGCCACTTCGCAGATAATCACCATAGGAAAACCCACCAGGAATAATGACGGCATCTACACTTCCGAGGTCTGATTCTTTGTGCCAGATAAATTCTGTATCAATACCATGGACATGTTTTAAAGCATGGTAGGCATCGTGATCACAATTGGAACCGGGAAATACAAGGACTCCAAATTTCATGATTATCAGTTGTTGTTACTAGGTGGATAAATTTTAAAAAAATGCCCGGGATATTTATACAGAATGGTAATACCCGGATTCAGTTTAATTCAGGCGTTATCGGGAATACGAATTTCGTAGTCTTCCATAACCGTATTGGCAAGTAGTTTTTCGCATGCCTCTCCGGCCAGTTTACGAGCTATTACGGGATCGTCGGATGCGATATCGAGTCTGATAAATTTGCCGATTCGCACACCGGTGATATCTTTGAAGCCCAGGTTCTCAAGTGCGTGATGCGAGGCTTTCCCCTTGGGGTCAAGAATAGATTCACGAAGTGTAATGATAATGTCAACCTGCATGTTAAGAAGTATTAGTGGATATTAGTCGGTTTAAATGTACAGCCTTTATCATTTAGCTGCCAGATATTCTGTCAATTGTCGTACTTTGTTGATTATCAGGGCTTCTGATACTCCGGATTGATTCAGCCAATACACTCCTTTCCAACGCCGGAACCAGGTTAATTGCCGACGGGCATATTGTCGGCTGTTACGTTTAATTTTTTCATGCATTTGCTCGTATGTCAATTGTCCATCAAAATATGCAATGGGTTCGCGATAACCGACAGTTTGCAGAGATTGTAAATCAGGTGAATAGCTCATATTCAGGATGTCCCGGACTTCCTGCAGCAAACCGTTTTCCAGCATGTGGTCAACCCGGCGATTAATACGATCGTGAAGTTCAGGGCGTTCGCGATATAGGCAAATCACCAGAACGTTATCAGGTAATGTAAGGGGTTGGTTTTTATGAAAGCTGCTGAAAGGTCGCCCAGTCTGCATCCAGACATCGAGAGCGCGAAACATTCGATGTGTATTAAGGCCGTGCATTTTACAGGCATAATCAGGGTCAGCCTCGACCAGCTTTTTGTAGATTTCATCCAAACCCGATCGTTCCGCAATAGTTTCAAGTTCACGTATATTGGATGGGTTTTGAGGTGGAAGAGGATCGAATGGCCGGATAAGAGACTCTAAATAAAGTGTACTTCCTCCTGCAACCAGAACGAATTTCCCTTTTTGGGCAATCTCCTCACTCCATCGACGCACTTTTACAGAAAAATCGGCAGCTGAAAACGATTCATCAGGATTCAGGGTGGAAATGTGGTAGTGCGGTATTTCAGCAAGAATAGAATCAGAGACTTTCCCGGTACCGATATCCAGATACCGGTAACATTGTCGAGCGTCGGCCGATATTACCGGGACATTGAAAGATCGGGCGAGACTCAGAGAAAGATCCGTTTTTCCGGTTGCCGTTGGACCAGTTATTATTACTGTGGGATGAGTCATTAATACATTAAAGATGGGTCAGCAGACTGAAATAAAAGAGTAATGGGGTAAGAACTAAAGTGTTAACTGAAGGGATATCCGGTGTGTAAATCCAAGATCGGAAGCAATCCCGGCAAAACTGCTGAATCCATAATCTATCATAATCGCACCGACCTTAAAGCCGGTGCCAAGAGTAGGTGAAACAAATAAGGAATTCCGGTCATCAAAATGCAGATCGGTAACCCCTGCTCTGAGAAAAAGAACCTCCTTGTATCCCAATTCCATGCCAAAATGAGGTTCAAAACTGATGTCTTTGAAGTTCAGATAGTAGGAACGTCGACCTTCAAAAAGGATATCGGTGTCGAGTGCTGTCACAAGAACAAGGTCTCCGAATCTGAAAATCCGGTTAGCACCAATTTTAACGGAGGGTTTTACATATTCGTTGGTTCCTTTGGGGAGCGTCTCCGGCAGGCCTGTATCAGGATTAATAAAGTGTTGTAAGGCTTCAAGTTCGCTTTCATTGACGGTCCAGAATTTCAGAAGTGTGGTAAGGTCCCTTACGTTAATGCCAAATCTGTAGCGATGCCCTCGCATTTGAAGCCCGGCATCAAGGCTGTATCCCCAGGCGTTGGCGAAGGGTCCGAGCCGTGAATGCAGTACTTTGGCCGAAACACCCCAATGCCAGGCGGGCGTAAAAGCATGGGCATAAGAGAGGAATATCGCCATATCGGAAGCGCTGAACTCGCGCATATAGCTGGTGGGATTAGATTTCAATTCATTTTGTTCCGGATCCCATGCATGCAGAGTATTTTTGATGCCGTCTACCCCCTGGCGGAAAAAGCTGAGTGCTACAACACTGCCGGATCCTTGTACCGGCATGGCGACGGCCCCATAGTCATAACCCACGACCCCTGCAAAACGCTCGGAATGCATATAAGCAAATTGCCAATTTTGAATTCCTGACAACCCGGCTGGATTCCAATATCCGGAAAGCACGTCATGGGAAACGGAGGCAAAAGCACTTCCCATACCGAGAGGACGCGCCCCTCCGCCAACAGAAAGAAAATCACCTCCATATTTGGCTTCTTCGAAAGTTTGTGAAGAAACCATTGTCGCAGTCAGTAATACCGGAATAAGCGAAAAAAGAAAACGAATAAACATGTAAATCAGGAAAAGTTGATTAATGCTGAAAAATACCGGACTTCATAGTGATCAACAAATGAAACGTATTCATATATGCAAATAGTCTGGTTGGTATAAAAAACGGTAATCATTGATTGGGTTAACAGTATTTCTTAGAATAGAAGTCGGATTTTTGTACTTTACCATTTGTACAAAAGTGTATTTACCAACACTCTTCAACGATCGGAAAAATCTATGAAATTTAATGTCACAAGCGGTGAACTGGTCAATAGTCTGTCGGCCGTTATTGGTGCTGTTCCGAGCAAAGCAGCTCTTCCTATTCTTGAAACGGTCTTGTTTGAGACAGAAGAAAACCGGATGAAGCTCAGTGCCTCGGATTTGGAAATGGGCATTACCGAGTATGTAAAAGCTGAAGTGGAAAAGCAGGGGGCGGTAGCTATTCCAGCGCGACGGCTGCTGGAAACGCTACGTCAGCTGCCCGATATTCCTGTAACATTTGAAGTAGATGAAAAGGCCCAGGTTCGGTTCAGAACGGACAAAGGAACTTATAAACTCGCAGGGGAGAAAGCTGAAGATTTTCCGGATATGCCGGCACTGGAAAACGGACAGACAATCAAAATAAAAACCAAAGGGTTAATAGACGCCATCAAAAAGACCAGTTTTGCAGTTTCGAGTGATGACCTGCGTCCAGCTATGATGGGTGTATATTTTGAAATTGGTAAAAGTGAAAGTCGTGTGGTAGCTACGGACGGACACCGGCTGGTTCGGCTGATACGAGATGATATATCCGCATCCAGTGAGGTTTCCTTTATTGTTCCGGAAAAGGCGCTTACCCTGGTGGCAAAAGCTCTGGACGAAGCCGATTGTGAAATGCTCGTTACCAGCGATCATGTAGGTTTTCAATCCGGGAACACCAAAGTAATTACTCGTCTGATAACGGAACAATACCCGAAATACGAGTCGGTAATACCGAAAGAGAACGATAAAACACTTAAAATCAACCGGGAGCAACTATTGGCAGCAGTAAGAAGGGTTTCCGTTTTTTCAAGTTCCACAACACGCCAGGTCCGTCTGAAAATGAATTCGGATGAGATCATGATGTCGGCAGAAGATCTTGATATGAGCAGTGAAGCAAAAGAAAGTATTGCATCGGAGTATTCCGATGAGCCAATGGAGATTGGATTTAATGCACGATATCTCATGGATGTGCTCAATAATATTGAAGATCCCGAGGTAGTTTTTGAATTTTCGACACCTAACAGAGCGGGTATAGTTCGCCCGTCGGTTCAGGATGATAATGAAGATATGCTGATGCTCGTGATGCCTGTTATGCTCAACAGTTATAGCTAAATCAGCTATGAGCACATTATCCCGTATAATAACATTGACCACCGATTTCGGAAGTCAGGACTATTACGTCAGTGCAATGAAAGCGGTGATGTTGCAAATTTATCCGGAAGTAAGAATTGTGGATATCTCCCATGATTTACCGCCACAGGATATAATGGCCGGGGCCTGGGTCTTGAAAAACACTGCTTTTTTGTATCCGGCCGGAACCATACATCTTGCAGTTATCGATCCCGGTGTAGGAAGCAACCGCCGGCCTGTACTGGTAAAAGTCAGGGATCAGTTTTTTGTGGGTCCGGATAACGGGCTTTTTTCACTTGTGTCCGAAGAAAACAAGCCCCGGGTTGTTGAGCTCATGAATCAAAAATACTGGAGAAATATTATTTCTACGACATTTCACGGCAGAGATATCTTTGCACCGGTTGCAGCGCATCTTTGCAAAGGAGAACCAATGGAGGCTTTTGGCGTAGAACGTTCAGATCTTACAACTTATCGATGGGCCAAGCCTATTTCCGATGACAAGGGTATTCAGGGATGGGTAATGCACATCGATCGGTACGGTAATCTGGTGACAAATATTCCTGAGACGCTCATAAAAGAACACAAAAATAGTCCTGCATTTAAGATCTATGTGGGCAATACTATTTTAAAGACTATCGCCGGCTCATTTTCAGACGTTCCTGACGGTGAAGCGGTAGCGCTAATCGGTAGTTCAGGCATGTTGGAAATCGCCATTAACAAGGGTAATGCGGAGCGGATGCTGGGAATTGAAAAGGGGGCCCCCGTTTCATTAATTATTCAAAAAAATGTGTCTTTCAAAAGATGATAGGTGTTAATGATTCTTAATGAAATAAGAGATTAATTTATTCGTATCATTTGTTGCATTACGGTTAACTCAAACTAATCGAATCAAGTTCAAATACTTATTATTTATCACCGAATATCACTGAAGAGAGTCATAGGACTGAATTATTTTTAATTTTTGTATGGCACCCATTAATATTGATGAAAATCGTTGGCCGATAGTCATTATTACGCTTTCAGGTAAGGAAACACGCTATGATATCCAGGAGTTTCTTGGAAAACTTGAGGGGTTTTGCATGAGGGATGAGGAGTTTTGCATTGTGATGGATCTCAGAGAGCTGAACAGTTTGTCTGACGAATCCCGGGACATGTTGATTGAGGGGCTTATCAATGCCGATTTGGATGAATTGGCAGGAACCGCATTTGTGGTTTCGTCGCCGTTGATGAGGTTCTATCTATTTACTGTTCTATGGCTTAATAAATCACTCTATCGCCATAAGGTTCGTTATAAGCATAAATCGGTGTTTTCATTAAGCAAAGCCTATGAGTGGTCTCGTGAGTGTCTGCATATACATCGGCCGGGAAGTCCGCGGGCGTCGCTAATACGTCTTTGATTAGTAAGGAAAATTTTAACGTCAGTGGAGAAGTGATCTATAAACAACTTTAAAAAGATTTGACAAAAGGGGAAATACATCCATTGGTTTCACATTTTGTCAGGTGCTGAAATGCCGAGAATCTTTAATCCGTTGGAAAGTACGGTTGATGTAACAGTGAGTAGCTCTGTTCGGGCAAGAGCAAGGTCGTCGTTTTCTCCAAGTATCCGGCAGTCATGATAAAATTTATGAAACGATGTGGCCAGTTCATTTAAATAATTGATCACTTTGTGCGGTTCTTTATGTATGGCTGTCTGGTTTATAACATCTGGAAATTCCAGTATGCGTTTGATCATGGTAGTTTCGGCATTTCCTGACAGCAGTGAAAAATCGGGGTTTCGGTTCGCCCGAGTCTCAAAATCATAAGTTTTTCTGACTTTTTTCATGATGCTCTGTATCCGGGCATGAGCATATTGCAGGTAGTAGACCGGATTTTTTTCTCCGGCCTGCTTTGCTTCTTCGATGTCAAATTCCAGATGTGTTCCGGGAGAGCGCATCAAGAAGAAAAAGCGGGTTACATCGGCCCCTGCTTCATCCATCAGCTCATCCAGTGTCACAAAATTAGCTTTTCTGGTACTCATTTTAAAGGGTTTTCCATCCTTGACGATGGTGACAAACTGATAGACGATCACATCGATTTTGTCACGGTCGTATCCACAGGCTTCAACGGCTGAAACAACGTCGGGATATGTTGCAATATGGTCCGCTCCGAATACATCTATAACCAGATCAAAACCCCGTTCAAGTTTATTAATATGATAGGCGATATCGGGAAGTCGGTATGTTGGTTCGCCGCTGCTTTTGATCAGAACGGTATCTTTCTCTTTGCCGAATGATGTGGTTCGGAACCAGGTAGCATCCTCCTGTTCATATATCAGGTTCTGCTTGCGTAACTTTTCAAGCACTTTGTTGATAGAACCGTCTTCGTAAAGTAAATTTTCATTGAAAAATGTATCCATAAAGATATTCATTCGATTCAGTGTACGTTGAATATCCTCAAAAATATTTTTTTCTGCGGTTTCCCTGAAGAGATCAAGATCTTTGTCACCGGCAAGATGATCTCCATGCTCATCCCTTATTTTCAGTGCGATATCTGTGATGTAAGCACCTTCATACCCCTCCTCCGGAAATTCCCGTTTTATCCCCAGTGATTGAAGGTAACGTGTACGAACACTTTCGGCCAATATCCGCATTTGGCGACCGGCATTATTAAAGTAGTATTCCCGCTGTACGTTAGCTCCAGCCCATTCCAACACACGAGAAATGGTGTCGCCAAGGACGGCATTTCTACCATGTCCGACGGTCAGGGGTCCGGTAGGATTTGCACTTACAAACTCAACCAGGATGTTCCGGTTTTCGAACAATCGGGTTTTCCCGAAACTTTTTCCGGCTTGACGGACTTCTGCAAGTTTGGTGAAAAGCCATGAATCAGAGAATCGGAAATTGATAAATCCCGGCCCCGCTACTTCCACGGATTTAAGATAACCGGTATGAGTGTCCATACTGTCGGCAATTTCCTGTGCAATCTTTCTTGGATTGTCTTTCAGCTTATTGGCAAGGGTGAGAGCGACATTGGTGGCCGCGTCGCCATGTTCGGGAGTTCTCGGTTTTTCAATTATGATATCCGGTAATTCGAGATCTGGATGAATCTTCCGGAGTGCCTGTTGGATCAGTTCTTTGAGATAGTCGTGCATAAATTATTATGTTTAAAGCATCCGGGTGCCAATATACGAGCTTTACATCAAGGAAGTCTCATTTAACCAAAAGGAAAATATGTGAAAGGAGCTTTATAGCCGTCTTACTCCATCAGGCCTTCACTTTTCATACTCAAATATTCATAACCCGCTATAATTATATGATCATCCACAGAGATATCAAGCATTTTACCAGCGGTAATTAATTTTCGTGTGATTGCGATATCGGCTTTTGAGGCACGACAATTGGCTGACGGGTGATTGTGAACAATAATAATGCTATTAGACTCATTCATGATCGCCTGTCTCATCACCTCTGCCGGATCCACTATAGTTGCTGTTTTACTCCCTTTGCTGATTATATGTTGACCTGTGACCGCTTTGGCGGAATTCATAAAGACGACAATAAATTGTTCGGTCTGCAGGTCCCGCAATCGTGGTCCGAAGCAGGAAGCAACATCTTCGGGAGAACGAAAAAACAGTACTTTTTCAGATGTCTGTGATTGTAATCTTCGCGACAGTTCAAATGCTGCTTCAAGGGTAATAGCTTTAACATCGGCCACTCCTTCAATTACACGGAGTTCTCGCCAGCTCTTTCGCATAAGTTTGTGTAATCCTCCGAAGTGTGTCAGCAACTCACGAGAAGTATCAATAACATTCATTCTTCTGCTGCCGGTGCGCATTAATATTGCCAGGAGCTCGCTGTTGCTCAGGCATTCAGCACCGTAGCGTGCCAACCGCTCTCGCGGTTGTTCGTCATTGGCGAGATCCCGCACCATACACCTGGAGCGTTTTAGTTTTTCCGGATCATGGTTAATGTCCATTATAATCACTCCACTCCTTATTAAGCAGACAGAAGCGTTAAAGGATATTATTGAATAGCTGAACAGGATTTCCGTATATAAGAGTTTCAGAAGTCCGGATCCTTACATTTACATCTCTGTTTTTATGTGTTATTTTTAAGCCCCCGCCACCCATCATTGGCCCATCCAGTGCACGAATATTGGCATTGGGCAGCCCGCCCGGAAATTTTTTTTCGATAGGTCAATTTCTCTTCATAGATCTTTTCCATCAGGTCACATGCGGAGGTAATCTCATCCGCAAGTTTATCATTCCTTTTGAATGAGGCGGCCGGATATTGTATAGTTAGTGGAAGTGCCAGACATATATATAAAATGTAATAGTATAGTTAATAAAATAGTTCGTATTGAGATGTTTTATATTGTTAAATAATTTTAATGTATTTATACTGCTACTTCTATCAACTACTTATAAAATCAATAACAGTTTAGTGTTATTGATGTAAGGATCATGACCCATCCTGATCATATAAGTGAGCATGAAGAGCGGAACGAAATAGCATTGATAATGAAAATTTTAGCTGAGCCGATGAAATTCAAGTTGCTCAGGATGTTTAAAATAATGAGTATTGTGTGAAGGAACTTGTAGAACATATTAGTGCCGGGCAGGCCATTGTATCCAAACATCTTTTACTTATAAATATAATGGGAACCGTTTCTCGTTGAAAGGAAGGTCTCTGCTCCTATTACTATATTTCAGGTGACTCATCTCTAAAAGTTTGTGATTACGCAGCTGCCGAATTAAAGAAGTGGTGTTGATTTCTGAGAAGCCGGAACTAAATGTGCCTCAAGTCCATTGGTATCAACAGAAAACAGGAATACGGATTTAATTAGTTGATACTATGATCAAACCCGGAGATAAAATAGATACATCTTTTTTTCTTGAGATATGGGATGGCAAGGAAGTGAGGAAAGTGCGATTTGCCGATTTACTGGATAAACCGGTAATTGTTTCCGTATATATGAGAAACAACACATCGGGTTGTGACAGGCAGAACCTTAGTTTGGCCGGGCATGCCACTGAATTTGAAAATGCCGGATACCAATTGATAGCTATAAGTAAAGATACTTGTCGTTCTCATAAAAATTACGCTGAGAAACTTGGAATTAACTATATTCTTGCCTCCGATCCCGAATACAAATTTGCGGATGCTACAGATTCTATTGTAGAAAAAAAGATGTATGGTAAAACCTTTTCTGGTCCTTCCCGTTCAGCGTATTTTATAGATACGGATGGAACCGTAAAAGCCGTTATTGAGAAGGTCGATACCCAAAATCATGCAGAAGAACTGCTGGAATTAACAAAGGAACTGAATTTCTGAAAAGGTCTAATGAGGTGAATGTGCATGAAATCGCTCATAATTGTCGAATCTCCAACCAAAGCAAAAACTATCAAAAAGTTTTTGCCAAAAACCGTTACAGTTGATTCGTGCAACGGTCATATTCGTGATTTGCCGGCATCCGCCAAAGAGATTCCAGCGAAACACAAAAAAAGCAGATGGGCAAATCTGGGAATTGATGTAGATCATAATTATGAGCCCCTGTATGTGATATCACCACAAAAGAAGAAGACCGTTGCCCGTTTAAAAAAACTTATTAAAGAAGCGGATGAATTGATTCTGGCAACAGACGAAGATCGCGAAGGCGAAGGGATATCCTGGCATATCAAAGATGAGTTGAAACCAAAAATACCAGTTAAACGCATGGTGTTCCATGAAATAACTGAAGAGGCGATTCAACATGCAATGAAAGAATTTCGAGATATCAATATGGATTTGGTGCATGCTCAGGAGGCTCGTCGCGTGGTCGATCGGCTTGCCGGTTACACCATTTCACCCTTGTTGTGGAAAAAAATAGGTCCGGGTCTTTCTGCCGGACGGGTTCAATCTGTCGCAGTTCAGTTGCTTGTGGATCGTGAAAGAGAACGGATGCGTTTTCAAAGTGGTAGTTTCTGGAATCTCAAAGCTGTCCTTAGTTCCAAGTCCAGGGCTGATGAACAGGAAGCGCTAAAGTATTTTGATGCGGAAATGACGCACTTAAACGAGAGGCGTCTTGCTACGGGAAAAGATTTTGACGAGGCTACCGGTAAGTTGAAACGGCCTGACAAGGTCGTTTTGCTTGGTGAAGAAGAGGCTGGTGGATTGAAAGATGAATTGTATACCGCTCGCTGGACGGTTGGGGAAGTGGAATCCAAACAGCAAAAACGAAGTCCCGCCCCCCCATTTATCACATCAACACTGCAGCAGGAAGCGAATCGCAAGTTTGGCTATTCGGCAAAAGATACCATGCGAATTGCCCAAAAACTGTATGAAGAAGGTTATATTACCTACATGCGAACCGATTCAACCAATTTGTCTGGACAAGCTATTAACGCGGCCAGATCGGCCGTGGAAAGTATGTATGGTAAAATTTTTTTATATCCATCCGTGCGATCATACGGGAAAAAATCCAAAGGTGCCCAGGAAGCCCATGAAGCGATCCGGCCAGCCGGCAGCCAATTCCGGAGGCCTGCTGATACAGGGCTTTCCGGACGTGAAGCCAAGCTTTACGATCTGATCTGGAAGCGAACTATGGCTACGCAAATGGCAGATGCCAAGCTTGAGTTTACGACTGCTTCGATACAAGCGGAATCCGAATCAACCCATGCAATATTCAAAGCTACAGGCAAGAAAATTCTCTTTCCCGGATTTTTTCGAGCTTATGTGGAAGGCAGTGATGATCCTGAAGCTAACCTGATGGACCAGGAAAAACTTCTTCCTGACCTTAAGAAAAAAGATGATCTTTCTTGTAAGGAGATTGAGGCTGTTGGTCATGAAACCAAACCCCCAGCCCGGTTTACAGAAGCGAGCCTTGTCAAGCAGCTTGAAAATGACGGGGTAGGTCGTCCCAGTACATACGCAACGATTATCGGCACGATTATGGATCGGGACTATGTGAGAAAGGAAGGTAGTGCTCTGGTACCGACTTTTACCGCTTTTGCCGTGAACGGTTTATTGGAAAAGCATTTTCCGGACTTGGTGGATGAGCAATTTACTTCAGAAATGGAGCAACGACTGGATGATATAGCAACGGGTAAAGAAGACCGTTTGAATTATCTCAGAGCTTATTTTGAAGGGGAAAAAGGATTGAAGAATTTAGTCGAAAAACAGGAATCCAAAATTGATCCACAGGATGCAAGATATATCGATCTGCCTTTGAATGATCTGAATGGAATGCGGGTTTTTCTAGGCCGGTACGGGCCTTATGTACAGGTCAGGGAAAATGATGGGAAAGAGCGTATGAGTTCAATACCGGAGGACATGGCTCCAAGTGATATTACAGCTGAAAAACTCCGGGATATAATCAAAAAAAGTGAGGCCGGTCCTGAATCTTTGGGGAAAGATCCTGAAACCGGTCAGGATGTTTATATAATGACTGGCCGGTACGGACCATATGTGCAGTTAGGTCAGATCAATGAGGCAAATAAAAAACCCAAACGGGTCTCTTTGTTGAAAGAAATGAAAGCAGAAGAGATGGATCTGTCGAAAGCACTGAAGTTGTTGTCACTCCCGAGAAGATTGGGTGAGCATCCTGAAACCGGTAAAGAAGTAAAAGCCGGAATGGGTCGTTTTGGTCCCTTTGTAGTTCATGAAGGCACGTTCCAGTCGCTGACCAAAGCAGATAATGTATTAGAAATCGGCTTGGATCGGGCGGTTGAGCTGTTAAAAAAGAAATCAGAAAAGAAGCAAAGCAAACAATCCACAGTGATCAAGGATATGGGAGAACACCCGGAAAACGGAGAACAGATACGGATCATGACCGGGCGTTATGGCCCGTATGTTAAATACGGGAAAAAGAACATCAGCATCCCGAAACACAAAGATGCCAATGCACTTGATATGGGTGCTGTACTGGATTTGATCAAGCAAAAAACTGGATAAGCGAGGTTGAACATGCAAAAAAAGTCCTGGGACTTTTTTATTTACCCGCCAAATCTTAATACGCTGGATCTTGCTTCAATGGTGAGCATGTACCGGTCTCGCGGGGAGCCCAGAAAAGCTCCGTCCGGAGACTTTTTCGCATGTGCCAAATCAAAAAAACTGGTTCGTGAAGCGAAATTCTGGTTTGGTCTTTACTATTCCCAACAAGCCTGGGATCAGTTATTGACAAAAGATTCTTCAGGTTATCCACTTACTGAAGTTGAGTTTAATATTCTTGGTTTGGCTATTTATCCTCCGGACGATAACAATCACAGAGGCTACATCGAATCACAGTCGGGAACTATTCCGCAGTTGTCTTATTTGATTGTAAATGATTTGCGACAGTTTGGGTTTCTCCAGGAACAAGGCGACGGTTTGTTAAGTATAACCAACAATGGTCTGAAAGCACTGGAAGGGTTTGCCAGTCGTGCTTATGGGAAAAAATTCAGCCCGGAGATGTTATCTGTATACCGGGGTGAACAAGCCAGGCCTCAAATTGAGAAAGCGGAAAAAAAAGAAACGGTACAAACGCGTTTGTTTTGATGTGATCGCGTGAAAGTGATCCTGCCCAAGTATTAATATTCAGAATCCCGGAAACATTTTGTGGCCAATTCATATAAAATTTATTCGGTCATATATCTTTGATGAAAGGATTTCCCGATAAAAAAATGTCGGGAATATAATATTTCACAAATTTTCGGGATTAATGATGAAACAGATTCAGGTATTATTACTCATGGGAGGAATGGTAATACTTTTTATGTCGCAAGCATCATATGGCAGGGATGACGACGCTGGTGTGGTAAGAACAGGAAGTGATAATATTTCTATTCGGGTTGGCGGAACCATGCAAACCCGGCTTACTTATGCGATTGATGGTGGTGTTAATGAATTAGAAGAATCCACAAGCAGATTGGGTTTTGGCATTCGACGAACGCGATTTCTAATATATACGGATATAGGCGATCGGATAGGATTGTTTTTTCAGATGGAAGGATCCGGTGGTACGGTATCATGGTTGGATTTACGCGGGGAATACCGTATTGGCGATAAAACTGTGTTGAGAATGGGTCGATTTGTTGGGGCACAGCCAAGAGCATTCGCAAGAACCTCGCATTCAAAGGCGGATGGAGTTGATTTACCGGTAATTGCAGAAAAATGGGGAAGAATGACCATTGGCTCGGATGGACGTGATTACGGGGTCGAGGCAAACTGGTACCTGTCTGAATTCGAGCTTCGCGCATTTGTGCATAATGGATACAATAAATTCAACTATTGCTCAGCCATTGGACAGGAACCCGTCACTGGCGGTGTCAACACCGATGGTTTGGCAGTAAGTTTAGCCGGTACCTACAAGCCGGGCGCTCTTGAGAATATTGAAATGGGTGGATTTGCCAGTCTGAATACCTCCAGGAATCCTCTTACGGCCGTGGATGGTGTGGGACGAAACTACTTCTCCTATTCGTTCCATTCCTACTGGGGGCCGTTGCCTGGCGATCAAGCAGTACGGCTGAAAGCGGATGTGATTGGAATACAATATCAGGAAGTAGAACCTTTTGGCTCGGAAAATTCTATTGGAGCCTCATTTTTTGGCGGGGTGTTGGCAGCACCGCACATCGAAATATTTGCACGCGGAGAATACTGGCATAGTGATCGGGGGGGACGGGAGTCCGTTGAAGCGATATATGGAACAGCCGGCGGCACATTTAGCCTGAGTGCTTTGAAAGGAGATCCGTTTGTGGCTAATCGCATCTCACTGGCGTACAGTCTGCGAACGCAACACTGTGATGATATGAGTCTGGATCGTAACCCTGCTCATGTATTTATGGTTCATACACAGTTTTGTTTTTAAATGATAACTGACAAAAGTGTATTCACAAAGTCAGCCGTTTGCAAAAACCGACTTGCTTAAACGAAGAAGCAATATTATTAAAAATTGCTTCTTCCGGCAAATGCGCGGGTCAGTGTGGCATCGTCTATAAATTCCAAATCGGTACCCATGGGTATACCGTGCGCTATCCGCGTGATATCGACACCAAGTGGTTTTACCAGTTTATTGATGTAGTAAGAGGTGGCTTCCCCTTCCGCATCCGGATTCAGGGCGAGAATCAATTCTCGGATTTCTTCGCCATCTTTTATTCGCTTGACGAGTTCATTAACCCGAATTTCTCCCGGTCCGATGTTCTGTAGCGGTGAAATAACTCCACCTAGAACGTGATACCTGCCCCTGAATTCATTCGTCCTCTCGATTACATATACATCCTTTGGTTCTTCAACCACACACACCACACCGGTATTACGTTTATCAGAACTGCAAATGGGACATGGATTACGATCCGTGATATTGTAACAGGTGCTACAGTACAGAATATTTTTTTTTAAATCCGATATGGAACGGGCAAGTCTAAAAACCTGGTCATCACTTTGTTTTATCAAGTACATGGCCATACGTTGAGCGGATTTTCGACCCATGCCGGGTAATCGGGCCAGTTGCTCAACCGCTTGTTCTAGCGTTTCTGATATGAGGTGCATTACCTGCCTGCGTTATAATAGGTTAATGGATAATTAACGAAGTCCGAGATTTCCAAGATCCAGCCCACCGGGGAGCATTCCCTTGGTAACTTCTCCAATTTTCTCCTTATGAGCCTCATCAGCTTTTTCAAGTGCCTGATTTACACCGGCAATAATCAGATCCTCGAGCATCTCGGTATCATTCGGGTTAATGATATCTTTGTCCAGTTTAATCGAGACAATTTCGCGATTGCCATTTGCGGTAACTTTGACCATCCCGCCGCCGGCTTGAGCCTCAACCTGCAGGGTATGCAGTTCTTCCTTAATTTCCTGCATTTTATTTTGTAAGTCATTCAGACGGCCAAACATATCTGCCATATTCATAATATTACTCCGGTAATTACGGTATAGAAATTGAATTCAACTCAGGTTATAGATTCAGTACTCCAATTCGGCTCCGAACAGTTCTATTAGCTGTTTCAGTTTTGGATCACTTTTTTGAAGTTTCGAAAAATGCGCGTATGGATCCTCAACAGTGTCCGTACGCTTTTGATACTCCACAAGCCGGGAAGTAAAACGTATGGCATACCCTAAATGTTCTCTGGCTATCTTACTTAGTTTTCTCTGCTGTTCGCGGATAAGATCCTGAGTAAAACTGTCATTGCATTCAAGAGTGATCACCCCTTCATCCAGAGCTACAGGGCGGGTACGTTGAATAGAAAAAGAAAGCATGTTGCTTGTTTCAGCCTGCAAATGTTGTAAATAATCAGGCCAGAAATCTTGAACTTCCTCCAGGCTGGATGCATGTTTGAGTTCGGAATCATTAAGAACAGACGAATTTGCTCCCTTATGGATGGTTTGGCTGGCCGGTATGGGTTCGGTGGATAGAGCGAGGTTGCCGCGCATTCTGTTATCAGTTTCTGTTTTTCCGGTCTTACCCGGAAGGGCTACGGCTGAAAGATGATTTTGTGGTCGTCTGAATGTGGGAGTACCGAAAATATCCGACTCTCCTCCCGTTTCAGGCGGGGCATTTCCGGGGGTGGCCGATGTATTGCGGTCAAAGGGTGTTTGTGAAGAAGTTTTTTGTGAAGGTGCCGGTTTACTTTTTTTTGTGTCAGTTGAAGGGGTGGCCTTTTCAGATTTGTCATCGAATCCGGATGGTGTCACGGAATCCAACTTCCCGGTGACGATATTTTTTTCCAGGGTTGCCAGTCTGGAAAGCAACTCTTTCAGACTATCGCCACGCGCCATGTGAAATAGCTTCAACAGAGTGATTTCGAGATGTATCCGGGGTTGTTGCGCGTTTCGAATAGAGAACTGTGCCTCATGAACGATATGCATCATACGCATAAGATCATCATTGGAAAAAAAGCCGGATGTTTTTTTAAACCGATCTTTTGTTTCATCGGTCGCTTCTATGAGGTAAAAATTTTGTGTATCCTTTGCAAGGTACAAATTGCGAAAATGTTCAGTCAAAGCTCCAAGAAATTCCAGGATGTCGTTGCCAGTATGTAATAAATTATGAAGCAGGGCCATACCAGCAGACGGGTCATTCCGATTGATGGCTTCGGTCAGCTCAAACATACTTTCGGAACTGACCATATTCAAAGCGCGATGTAAATCCTCGTATTTGATGGATGTTCCACAAAAAGCAATAGCCTGATCCAGAATTCCAAGAGCATCACGCAGTGCCCCATCCGCTCTTTTGGCAATTACATGAAGCGACTCATTGTCAATATCGATGGATTCCATTTTGGAAATGTCGTTAAGGCGAGTAACGATTTCTTCGATCTTGATACGGCGAAAATCAAAACGTTGACAGCGGGAAAGTATCGTAGGAAGAATTCGGTGTGGTTCGGTGGTTGCAAAAATAAAAATGACATGTTCCGGGGGCTCTTCCAGTGTTTTTAGAAGCGCATTAAAGGCCTGCTTGCTGAGCATGTGTACTTCATCCACAATGTAAATTTTGTACCGGCCGCTTTGCGGAGGAATTCGCACTCGCTCGCGTAAACTCCGGACATCATCCACACTGTTATTTGAGGCGGCGTCAATTTCAACAATATTCAGTGTGTTATTGAGTTCTTCCGCGCCTATATTCTTATCGACTTCATTCACGGTACGTGCCAGCACCCGTGCCATAGTGGTTTTTCCGACACCGCGCGGACCGCAAAAAAGGTAAGCATGGCTCAGCCGGTTATTGGCGATCGCGTTTTTCAGGGTGTTGCTGACGTGTTCCTGAGAAACAATATCGTCGAAGGTTTGTGGCCGGTATATACGGGTCAGGGCTTTATAGCTGGAGGACATTATCAGATGAGATTCATAAGTTATACCACTGGGTGGGATCCGGTGAGGAAACAGTACAATTTAATAAATTGACGGCTCCCTATCCACGTTGAATACCCATTCTGACGATGCGGAAAACCGGTTTTGAAAGAATTATTTTAAATGCCCTTCAAAGAAGTGGAAAATCCGTTTGTATTCGTCATACCATGATTCGGGTGACTCAAAACTGTGGCGTTCCGATGGGTAAACCATCAAATCGAAATGAGTATTGCCAGAAGCGATTAGCTGGTTAACGTATTGCATGGCATCCTGAAAGCCGACATTGTCATCCATCAGGCCGTGAAACAGAATGACAGGTCTTTGCAGGGAATCGGCATAGGTGATGGGCGAGCTACGCTCGTAGTGTTCCGGTTGTTCATCGGGAACTCCAAGTCGCGGGCGCGTATACCACGGATTGGCATAGTAATAATTTTCCCAATTGGTGACGGCTCTGAGTGCAGCAGCGGCCTGAAAATTTTCAGGTGACCTGGATACCGCATACAGCGCCATAAATCCACCGTAACTGCCGCCGTAAATGCCAACCCGGTTCCGGTCTATATAACCGCCGTTGTTTTCGACATAATCCAGCCCGTCAATGATATCGCGTAATTCGTAATGCCCCATCCAGTTGGTGACGTCCTCCCGGAATGCGCGTCCGTAACCGGTGCTATGGCGGTAATCAACTTCAATTACAACATAGTCATGTTGATTTAAAAATTGATGAAACATGTATTCACGCGCGTAATATTCTGACCATCCCTTAAATACATTTTGAAGTGAACCGGCTCCGTGAACAAAAACAATTACCGGGTAGTTCTTTTCGGGATTGAAATCAATCGGACGGAGAATGTTCATGGAAAGAGGTGTTTGCCCGTCACGCGACATAAAACGGACATATTCGGGTTGTTGCCAGTCTATGTTGAGAAAGCGATCAGGTACCGACCGGGTAATGCGTGTTTCCGAAGGGTGCCGGCTTTGCACATCCAGCACATGCAGATCGGCGGGTTGATTCCATCCCGTTTTTTCATAAACGAGATGGGTGCGGTCACGGTTCAGAAAAAAATTGTTTCGATAAGCTTCCTCGGAGGTAAGTTCACGTACGGAGTTATTACTCAAATCAAGACGATATATCCGCCGTTCACCGGGATCCTTCTCGTTGGAGGCATAAAGAATAGAGTGGGCCGACTGCCAGTCGGCCCAGGGGACCTCAAAATGGCCACGGGTCCGTTGTTGCGGCCGGTTTTGATCCGCGTCTACAGTATAAATATGATTCCATCCATCCATTTCCGAAGTAAACAATAACTGGTCTGATTCAGGCGCAAATGAGAATGTGTGATGGTCGGGATAAACCCAACCCTCAGTTGTTTTTATCAAAAGGGTGTCAACAGAGATAAAACCCGGGCTGAAGTGGCCGGTATAGCCTGATGCAGATTCTTCTTTCTGAGAGTGCTCCTCATGACCTATTTCATTTCGTCGTTTGGGGGAATTGCTGTTGTTTTCTTGCTTGTTCTGGCCTTCATTAATATGATATCGGATGATTTCGCGTCGTTTCATGGCATGGTCTATCCGGTCAACAGCAAAAAAAGTGTTTGAAGCACTTATAGAGTGGTTGCTGATCGTCCATTCCCCGTCAAAAAGGAGATGTCTTTCGCGTGATCGGATATCCAGAAGAAACAATGAGATCAAAGACTGTCCCCGGCGGGTTGTCCCGTCCCTGACAAGGGTGTCAACGTACTCGGGGAAAAGAATATCAAGATATCCGGAGGTGTCGCTTTGTTGCAGAACGGCAAATTTTCCATTTCCGGTAACAGCAAGCAATCGGATATGGATGTACTGATTATCGCTGTAATCCCAATTGGAAAGTTGTCTAAGCGTGAAGGGATCTTGATTGAGTGACCAGACGTTTTTGTTCATAATAAAATAAATCGTCTTGTTATCGTCGAGCCAGTGGAGATCCGAGATGATAAATTCAGTTTCCAGAAGTATTCGGGGCTCATCATAACGGGAACCATCAAGCCAGAGACGGCCTTGATTCAGGTAAACCCATTGTCGGCCATCGGGAGCAATTACAGCACGGGTTTCAGAGTCCTCCTGATGGTGTTGTGTATTGCGGCCATCGAGTGAAACGGAATATGTGTGAAGGTTCGATTTTGAGGAATCGTTCCATGAAAAATATACTCTGTTTTGATCCGGTGAAAAGGATCTGAAATCGGGCCGGACACCGGCAAGATAGGGTTCGTGAAAAATAGTTTTAAGTTGAAGTGTATCCAGACCGTTTAGTAAAAGCATAAACACAAAAATTATCATGATTACCTCTCAAATTTAAACAATCGGATTATTTATAGATGATATCTTGTAATTCTCTGCGACTTTTTGGTATAGTCGTCAGGTTCTCCATTCCATCCTTCCGGACGATCACGTTGTCTTCTATACGAATACCCCCGAAATCATACAGGGGCTGGAGCCGGCCGGCATTCAGAAAAAGCGCAGATTTTTTTTCTTGAAATGCAGGTTCAAGTAATGCAGGTATGAAGTAAAGGCCGGGCTCGATGGTAAGTACCATTCCTGATTCAAACGTTCTTCGGGCACGGAGAAAGCGAAGTCCGGGTCGGTCTATTTTTGCCGTCCCCTTCGGATATCCTCCAACATCATGCGTGTCGAGACCCAGAAAATGTCCCAGACCGTGAGGGAAGAATAATGCGAAAATATTTTCTTCCATCATGTCTTCGATATCACCATGTATAAGGCGGCAATCTCGCAAGCCGGTAATAATAATCCGTGCCGCAGCAAGATGGAGATCTTCCATTTTATTGCCGGGACGGATCATATTCAAGGCTGTTGATTGAGCTTCCAAAACGATATCATACAGATCGGATTGCAGCGGACTAAAGGTACCACCGACCGGATAGGTCCGCGTGACATCAGCGGCATACCCTTTGTATTCCGCACCGGCATCGACCAGAATAAGTTCACCGTCATGGAGCATTTTTGAGTTTTCCGTATAGTGAAGAATGGCGGAACCGCGACCGGAAGCGAAAATCCCGGAATAGGGAGCGTGTATAAGTCCGCATCGTGTTGTATGGTAATCGAAAATCGCTTTCATCTCGTATTCGTGTATACCCGGACGGACAGACTGCATCAGTTCCAGGTGTGCACCATTGGCGACTTCCGCGGCTTTCTTCATGCAATTGATTTCGTCTTTGGACTTGATCACGCGACAATAGGCCAGTGCATCCTGAAGATATCCGGTTTCCGGAGTAAATCCGAGCTGTTTCACATCATCCTCTGCACCGGGAAGACAGTGAACTGTTTTCGGAGCAGCTTTGCTTAGCCAGGATGACACATCATCACTGTAAATAACCTGGTCTGGTTTATATGTATTAGAATAATCATCAAGGGACCGGATATAACCCATCCAGATTGCAAATTGTGTGTCGCGCCGTGGAACAACCAGACAATATTCTCCGGATCCGCAATGAAAAATTGCGGCCATATCGGGTTCATTCACACCGGTCAGATATAAAAAATGGGATTCCTGCCGGAACGGATATTCAAAGTCTGTGTTATAGCGGTATTGAACAGCCCCGCCTTTCAAATAAATAACGCTGTTTTTTTCCTCTTCAAACAGTGTGAGAAGTCTGGATCGATGTTCATCAAACATGGTGAATAAATTAAATAGCGTTGATGTTTAATTTGATGATAGGCCTGCTTAAATCTGCGGACACATCCCGGCTGCTTACAAGATATCCAAAAATATTTTTTCAAAAAGTCTTGAAGAATGATTTGAAAAGCAAAGTGCCTGCGATTCGATATCAGGTGCCTCGACTTGTCCCTCATTTGGTGACACAAGAAACCGGGGGTTGGTCCAGGCCTTCTGTAGCTCGGAAATATCCGGAGTGAACAATTCAGGGCTATCGGCAACATATAATTCCGGTGAGTGGAAATCCCCGGATTCGGAAATAAAAACCCTCAGACATCCTATATTCTGGTTATTTCTATTATATATGGCACATAGCAGTGCATTTTTATCATCAAGGGCTTTCATTGTAAGCGCAATAAGTGTATCAGTATGGGTTGGTGCTGGCAGTAATGCATAATAGTGGGACAGTGACATTTTGTCAGCAGGAAAGGTGATGGGTATATAACTTTTTGTGATATCCCCGAAATGGAACAGGAGGGCCAGCCGGGTGGCAAACGGCTCTGAAATAGATTCCGGAATGCTTTGATTTAAAAAGCCGCGTTTTTTCCAGTATTCGGGCTTGTTGTCAAAAAAAGGTATATCAAGTTTTAGAAATGTGGGGTACTCCTCCAAATTCAAGGGGCGCAATGATACATCGACTTGAAAAAGGGAATTATGAATGCCGTTGGTTAACAGGACATAGGGAGCTTTGATAAACCGGTTGTATACGGCCGATTGCGTCGCAGTTTTTGATCCGAGCTTAATCTTTTCCGATTTACACTCGATGAGCAGTAAGGCATTAAAGTCGGTATTGTAGCACAGAATATCAGTTCGACCTCGAGAGAAGCGGCCTGGAACGATACTCTCTGTAGAGATACGGGATGCAGGAATTTCACTCTGCAAAATCAGATACTCAAGAAACTGAAGACGCACCCGTTCTTCAGGGCGATAACGAGCTGTTTTTTTGCTCAGAGGATTCCACAACAGTCTTTCTCCGTCCCTGAAAACGGTACGGGGAAAATGGCGGGATGCTATAGATCGAATGAGATTCAAATAGGACTCAATAAAGAACAAAAATATAAATACAGTGTCGTCAAAACAATCTTTGATGTAGATAACCCAGGCTACAAAGAATTTAATTGTCAGAATAAACCTTGTTATAAAAATATATTTCGTATTGATTACTGTAAATACCTTTAGTTCATCACCAATATTATGGATCTGTTTTTAGGTTTTACAGACATATCCGTATCTTTGCATACATTCTGAAAAGGTTTAACACTAAATTTATCTGTTTTAAATTTTATGATTCCCAAGGACAGGAGAAATATTCATGTGATGTATTATAAGTTTATGGCTACTTTTACCAGGGACGGTTCAGGAAAAATCATTTTTTAGATATGCATTTCTACAGGAAAGATATTTAATGTGGCAACAATAGATCAGAAAACAGATGGATTTGTTTCTACGGTACAAGGTGAAATGGTCAATGAATCATAACTATGACTTATAATTTTTTCGATTTTCTGCAACTGATCGGGTCCCTTGGAGTTTTCATCTATGGGATGAAAATATTCAGTGACGGTCTGCAGAAAGTGGCCGGCAACAAGTTGCGCTCTATCCTAAAAGGGATGACTTCCAACCGCGCTGTCGGGTTATTGACAGGGATTGCTGCTACGACCATCACGCAATCTTCAACTACAACTACGGTGATGGTTGTCAGTTTTGTGAATGCGGGGCTGTTGACTTTTTTGGAGTCGACCGGAGTTATTATGGGGGCCAACATCGGTACTACCGTCACCGCCTGGATGGTCTCCATTTTTGGATTTCGTTTTCAGATCACTCCCATTGCAATCAGTATGATTGGGATAGTTTTTCCATTTTTGTTTGTCAGGAACAATAAAATGAAGCATGTCGCCGAAGCAGTGATCGGTTTCGGGATCCTCTTTATTGGTCTTGAGTTTCTCAAGGATGCGGTCCCGGACATACAGGAAAATCCAGAGATTCTTTCGTTTCTAAATAATTATACTGAATTCGGATTCGGATCCACCCTGTTGTTTGTAGTTGTGGGAACCTTTCTGACACTGATAACCCAGTCATCCAGTGCGGCGACAACCATCACGCTGGTCATGCTGGTTCAGGGATGGATTGATTTTCCAATAGCCGCGGCGATGATCCTTGGTGAAAACATCGGTACGACTGTTACAGCGAATATTGCAGCCATTGTAGGGAATGTGCATGCCAAGCGGGCAGCTCGATTTCACTTTTTTTTCAATGTGATCGGGGTTTTATGGATGCTTGCCCTGCTACCCGTATTTATAAAATTCGTGGACTATACGATCATCCATTTCACCCCGGCACATTTGTCGGTACTGGATGAATCTCCTGAAGCCCGAATAAATGCCGCGCTTGGGCTTTCTCTGTTCCACACTACGTTCAATGTGGCGAACGTACTGATTCTGTTTGGATTTGTGCCCTTGCTGATCCGGTTGGTGAGCTGGTTCCAGCCATCGCGCGGAAGGGAAGACGAACAACACCGGCTTCAGTATATTAGTGGCGGATTGATGCCTACCGCAGAGCTTTCCATCTCCGAAGCTTACAAGGAGGTGGAGCTGATGGCAAAATTAACCGAGAAGATCAGCTTCAGCACGTACGGACTGTTTTTCAAAGCGAAAGACAAGCGTCAGAAGTTTCTTGAAAAGATTGCTCGCAGGGAGGAGATTACCGACCGCATTGAACTGGAAATTGCTCAGTACCTGACCAATGCTTCGGAATTTAACCTTTCCAAGGCTTCATCCAGACGGGTACGGAGTATGCTGCGAATGGTTAATGACCTGGAGCGTATTGCCGATCTTTATTATCAGATTTCCAAAACTTTCGAGCGAATGAATGAAGAAGGAATAACAATGCCAGAAAGTGCCAACCAGGAAATCATGGATATGATGCAGCTGGTTCAGGATTCACTTCGAATAATGCGCGAAAATATTTCCGGTGAATATGGTATGGTCAATATGGAGAAAGCAAAGCTTATGGAAGAGAAAATTGACTCGATGCGCGATGATCTTCGTCAGTCTCATTTTCAGAGACTTGAACGAGGGGATTATGGGGATCACAATGTCAAATCGGGTATCTTTTATCTCGATTTCATAAACCGGCTTGAAAAAGTCGGGGATCACATCCTGAATGTGAACGAAGCTTGTGCGGGGTTGAAGTAATTATTTAATTAAGTACTACCGGATCCATACATGATGTGATAATTTGGTACGATCATATCAATGCTCCGGGTGCTCCGAATGCTTCGGGTTTTGCGGGACACGCACCTTCTCAACCAGATATTGTATATGATCAGGCGGTGCAGCGGTAAACCGTACTACGGTTAGTGCCACGGCAAAATTTAACAGCATCCCCACGGTTCCAATTCCTTCGGGAGATATGCCGAACAACCAGTATTCAGCATGGTTGATTCCAGGATTGATATAAGTAAAAAAGATGATGTAGGATGAAGTGAAAATAATGCCTGTAAGCATTCCGGCAATTGCTCCTTCTCTGTTCATTCGTTTATAGAAAATGCCCATGATGATGACGGGGAAAATAGATGAAGCTGCCAGTCCGAAGGCAAAAGCAACCGTTTCGGCAACAAAACCGGGGGGATTGACTCCAAGGTGACCGGCAAGCAGCACGGCAACAAAGATCGTTATTCGGGCGATGCGCAATTCGCCTTTCTCTGTCAGAGCCGGCGTGGCTATTCGTTTTAGAAAATCATGTGCAAAAGCAGTAGAGAGCACCAGCAGGAGGCCCGCCGTTGTTGAAAGAGCCGCTGCCAACCCTCCGGCCACAACAAGCCCTACAAGCCAATTTGGGGTTTGAGCAATTTCCGGACTTGCCAACACGATGATATCGGGATCAATGTTCAACTCGTTGATTTCCGGATCTGCATGATACTGGATTCGCTCATCATTGTTTCTATCAACCCAGCTCACAAGCCCGATGGATTCCCAGTTATGGAACCACTCCGGTGCTTCCCGGTGTTCGACATTTTGAGTTGTATCTAAAATATTGAGTTTTGCAAATGCTGCGACGGCCGGTGCCGTACTATAGAGCAAAACAATACAGATCAGGGCATAACCGGCCGAGAGGCGGGCATCCCGCACCTTTGGAACAGTAAAAAAGCGTATGATCACATGTGGCAGCCCTGCTGTTCCCAACATCAGGGCTGCTGTAATAAATAGCACGTCAATCTTGGGTTTGGAACCATCTGTATATTGATCAAAACCCAATTCGGTCATCAGCCCGTCCAGCCGATCCAGCAAATAAATGCCTGGGCTATCGGCGAGAGTTCCTCCCAGGGCAAGCTGGGGAATCGGGTTGTTGGTCAACATCAAAGAGATGTAAACAGCCGGAAGCAGATAAGCGAATATCAGAACACAATATTGGGCTACTTGCGTATAAGTAATGCCTTTCATACCTCCCAGAACCGAATAGAAAAAAACTATGATCATGCCTATAATCACACCTGTGGTTATATCCACATCCAGAAATCGGGAAAAGACGATACCCACGCCGCGCATTTGTCCGGCCACATAAGTAAACGAGATAAATACAGCACACAAAATGGCCACAATACGTGCCCAGTTCGAATAATATCGGTCTCCTACAAAATCCGGAATTGTAAATTTTCCGAATTTGCGAAGATAAGGTGCCAGTAATAAAGCCAGGAGAACATATCCGCCTGTCCAACCCATTAAATAGACGGACCCATCATATCCTAAAAAAGAGATCAGGCCGGCCATTGATATGAACGATGCCGCCGACATCCAGTCGGCAGCTGTAGCCATTCCATTAGCTATTGGTGAAACGGCCTTGCCTGCAATGTAGAAATCATGAGTGGAACCAACTTTAGCCCAAATGGCAATGCCGATATACATGGAAAAAGTCAGGCCAACGATAATAAAAGTCCAGGTTTGAATATCCATTCGAATTTCAAATTGCTTTAATGTGAATACGATTTAAGAGGGTAATACCGGTATGGAGGCGGGATGAGAAGGGAAGGATCACAATTACTCCTCATAAAAGCCGTGTTTTTTGTCCAGTTTGTTCATCACCACAACATAGACAAAGATCAGAATAACAAAGATGTATTGTGAACCCTGTTGAGCAATCCAGAATCCAAGCTTAAAACCACCAATGCGAATAGTATTTAACTGATCAACAAGCAGGATTCCACAAACATAGGAAGTCACAAACCAGATACTTAAGAGGGTGGCCAGCAGGCGAAGATGTTTTATCCAGTATTGCCGTGTGTTGCTGTCTACAGGTCCTATTTTTTCCATGAATTATAACATTTTGAATTCATTCCATATCCTGTTGTAATAACGACCTGGTTATCCAAAAAAAAGCCGCGGCACTTGAAAAATCATGCGATGGCAAGGTACCGGGCACAGGTGAAACATTTTGATACAGAGTGCTTTGAAATTACAAGTTGATCTGGAAGAATTATACGACTGATAAACTGTTAAAACTTCAATATATGAATGTTACTAACTGGTTATTATAAAATTAACGGAAAATATAACTTAGTAGCAAATACGGAAGAGGGGGGTTCGGTACCATGGTTGGCAGAGATTTACAGCAGGCCCGGTGAATGTATCATAGATCAAGGATACATGAAAATCATTTTCAGTGTTTATGAGTGCATCCCATCCATTTCCTTAATCACATGAGTTCCTTCGCCTATGCTTGTGACATAAATATCCGGAGAATATCCTGTCTGATTCGAATAGGCTTCTCTTAATTCGTTTGCGGTTTGCTCGAGATTTTCATGAAGCACCAGATTAATGGTACATCCACCAAAACCACCACCCATCATCCTGGCTCCGAGGATATGGTCCATGGGCTGAGAGGCTTCTACCAGCAGATCCAGTTCATCACAACTGACTTCGTAGTCATCCCTCAAACCATAATGTGATTGATACATTTGTTTACCAAAAGCAACAAAATCCTGTTTCAACAAATCCTCACATCCGTCCAGTACCCTTTGATTTTCTTCAAGCACATACCGGCAGCGTCGATATACCACCGGGTCGAGAATATTTCTGTGCTTTTCAAGCAGTGAAAAGGAGACATCCCGGAGCGTTTGAACGGAAGGGTCATATTTTCGCAGTATAGCGGCCCCATCCTCACATTGTTGTCGGCGAATGTTATATTCGGTTCCGGCGAGTTCCCGCCTCACCTTTGTGTCACAGAGCATAATCCGGATATCTTCCCTTTCAAAAGGAAATCGTTCAAATTCAAGAGAACGACAGTCGAGTTTTATCACCCGGTTTTTTTCCCCGTGAATACTGGCGAATTGGTCCATGATACCACATTGTACTCCGACAAATTGGTTTTCAGCTTTCATGGCGATTTGGGCCATTTCCAGTGATGAGAGGTCGAGATGATACAGTTCCGACAACCCAAAGACCATACCGCATTCCAAAGCGGCGGAGGAAGAAAGCCCGGCACCAATTGGAATATTTCCGCCAAACACACAATCAAATCCACCGATACGATGTCCGGCTTTGGATAGCTGATCGACCACTCCAAGAATATAATTTGCCCAAACGGTATCAGATTTTTTGAAAGTGGGTACAACAGGAATTTCCATATATCCTGAATCCATATCCACAGCGTTGAGGCGGATGATATTCTGATCATTTGGGGCCATCGCCAGGATCATCATCTTGTCAATTGCGGCAGGCAAAACATACCCCTTATTGTAATCGGTGTGTTCGCCAATGAGATTTACTCTTCCAGGGGAATATATTAGTAACGGGTTCTCGCTGAAACGTTGAATAAACGTATACTTTATTTTTTTTAAAAATGCATTCATGAATGAGAAATAATTACCAAAAGAGTAAATAAAGAACGGTGAGTATTGCACATATTCCGATAGCACCGATATTAAATGCCGTATCTGTGTAGAAAAGCTTTGCTTTATACTCAATAGCTTTTGGATCCTTGTCGGATGTCTCATACAAGGAAATGGCTATCATAACAATTGAGAGAGCGAGAAAGACGATACCCATTCGGTCCAGAAAAGGAAGCGCCGGGATAAATATTTTTAGAGCAAATGCAGAGGGTAGGGTTAAAATGGCTGCCCATACTGCTGAATTAGCCGTTGTACGTTTCCAAAACAGACCAAGCAGAAAGATGGCTACGATGCCAGGACTGACGAAACCGGTGAATTCCTGAATGAACTGAAAGGCCTGTCCAAAATTTTCCACCTGGGGAGCTACCAGTACAGCAATAACCAATGCGATTAAACTTACGATTCGCCCGGTCAGTACCAGATTTTTTTCGGATGCTTTTTTATGAAAATGCACTCTATATATATCCATCGTAAAGATGGTTGATGTGCTGTTGGTCATGGAACTCAATGATGAAGCAATGGCTGCGATAAGGGCAGCGAAAGCGAGTCCACGTAAGCCTATCGGTACAAATTCTCCAAGGAGCCATGGATACGCTTCATCCGGACGCATAAGATCCGCCCCGAAACCGAATGCGGCAATACCCGGAATGACCACAATCAGGGGCATCAATAATTTAAGATAACCGGCAAAAAGAAGTCCTCTCTGGGCTTCCATGACACTTTTGGCAGCAAGTGCCCGCTGAATTATATACTGATTACATCCCCAGTAACTGATGTTGGCTATCCAGAGTCCACCAATGAGGACGCTGATCCCCGGTAATTCGTAATAAAACGGGTGGCTGCGGTCGAGTATCATTTCAAAATGACCGGGGGCTTGACGAAGCAGATCCGCTATTCCTGAAATGGCTCCATTCCCTCCACTAAAGGCATTCAGTGCCAACCATGTGGTTAACAAACCTCCTCCGACAAGAAAGCTTACCTGGATGACATCGGTCCAGGCTACCGCTTTAAGTCCACCATAAACGGTATAAATAGCAGAGAAGGTAGCAAGACAGATAATCCCGTAGATCAGTGGGAATCCAAGAATGGTTTCCATGGTCAACGCTCCCAGGTAAAGTATCGAGGTAAGGTTTACAAAGATATAAACCAGGAGCCAGAAGATAGCCAGAATCGCCCTTACACGTTCATCATAACGCATTCCAAGAAACTGGGGCATACTGTAAATACCTTTCTCAAGGAAGATGGGAATCATGAACTTGGCCACCAGCAACAGCGTCAGTGCAGACATCCATTCATAACTGGCTATTGCAAGCCCTATTGCAAATCCGGAGCCTGCCATGCCGATCATTTGTTCTGCTGAAATATTGGCGGCAATCAGCGAGGTACCTATAGCCCACCATGGGAGAGACTTGCTGGCCAGAAAATAACTTTCCGAGTCACCAGTGCCTTTTCTTTTGGAAATAAACAGCCCCATTCCCAAAATGATAAACCCATAGCCGAAAAAGACGATAAAATCAATGGTAGAAAACTGCATAAGACCGATTCTAAGGTTAAATGGAATTTCATTACTGAACCAAAAACACATTGGCTCACAATGATTGAATACCCATAGTTAACAGATAACTGGACGGATTGAGAAATGTCCGATGATGTTATCGTTAACAATATGGTTTAAAATATTGATTATAAAATAAACTGCAAATATATATCTAACCACTGCGGTCACAAACAACCGCAGGACGACCGAATTTTCAAAGTGGAGAGCACTTCAATATTTTCCACAGGTTCCCTGACATTTTCAATGGTACTGATAAGCTTAATGGCTGCTTTCCTGCCGATTTCATAGGCCGGTTGATGGATTGTTGTCAACGGACAAGAAATTAATGCTGATCGAATATCATTGGTAAATCCTGTTATAGCCAGGTCATGAGGAATGGAGAGGCCTTTTTCCCGGATGGCATCCATTGCCCCGAAAGCAACTGGATCATTCACGGCCACAACCGCTTGTGGTTGTTTTTCCCGCGGCAGCTCAAGGAGTTTCTTCATTGCCTGATACCCCCCGGTCTCCTTGAATCCGCTTTCCATTATCCATGTTTCATCCACTTTCAGCTGGTGGTCCTGCATAGCTTTCAGGTACCCTTCATACCGTTTTTTACCAACGGAGACCTTTCTTGGTCCACATAAATGCGCAATTTTTTTGTATCCGTGATGGATCAGATGTTCGGTAATCTGACGGGAACTGTTTTCGTCATTCACGCCTATACAACTGGCCCCAATACCTTCGATACACCGGTCAAAAAAGATGAGGGGCAGACCGGATTGCAGTATCCGCTTGTAATAGGTGAAATCAAGGGTGGTTTGGGAACTGGATACCATAATACCATCCACTCTTTTTGAACGGAACGAATCAATCGCCTTCATTTCCCGGTCGAAATTTTCAGACGTATTGGCTAAAAACAGTTGATAGTTCCTGTCATAAGTGGCCTCCTCAATGCCTCGTACGACTTCCGGAAAAAACGCGTGCGATATTTCCGGGATGATCACTCCAATGGTATAGGTTTTACTGGAGACCAGGCTTTTGGCGACAAGGTTAGGAGTGTAACCCATTTTTTTAGCCTGTTCAATAACACGTATCCGAGTCTTTTCATTTACATTGGGACGATTATTGATAGCCCGTGACACGGTCATGGAGGAAACACCTAATGATCCCGCCACTTCCTTGAGTGTCACATTCAAACCGGATTTAACTCTTCTTGCCATTCTGTATCCGCACTTACTGAGATATCAGGAAAAAAATCCGGAAAGGGATAAAATAAATATAGTCCCATGCATTACAGGAAAACAAAGCTATTTTGCTTTATGATTTCTTTAAACGGTTATGGAATGCGTGTAAAGTAGGGGATCTCATCCAATGGAGTGGGTTTTGTGATGGTAGCCGGGCCTTTCACAATGTCACCGTCAGCACTTTTCCATGAACCGGGGGGTATGATAATGTCCCGGGAATCCTGGCCGGGCTGAAGAACCGGGGCAACCATGATCGAATCGCCCAGTAAAAACTGGTCGGAAACGTTGGCATATCCCAGTCCAGGGAATTCGTATTCCAGATGCCGAACAATAGGTTCACCGGTATCTGCGGCATACCGGGACAGCTTCATAATCTGATCTGTAAATTGAGCTCTCAGGTCAATCGCTTTTTTTACCGCATTCAGATGTTCCTGATCAAGAACACGCCATGGGGCTACAGAAAACTGCATCATCGGCATTAATGCGTGAGTTTGAGCTGATCGGACGATGAGTTCCTGATCCACGGCTTCGAGATTTCTAAATGATCCCATTAATCCGCCGCCGATCATATCGGGACAGGTAAAAGCATATCCGGATATTCCTTGTGTGAGAATGTGTGGAATCAGCATATTAAGATCATCCCATGAGTGTCCTTTATCACGCAGACGCTGTGCCAGCGGTTGTCCGCCCATTTTCCAGGTAGCCCGGTATTCATTTAGTGGAAAGTGCAGGCCGATCCTGGCAAATAACCGGGAGTGTTCATTTGGGGAGACATTTCTATGTGCAATGGCATTTACATAGTATTCAGGATCACCTGCATCCAGTTTGAACCCGTCAACACCATAGGCATCCTCCAGATAATGAAGGCGCTCAAGAAACCAATCCTCCGCCTCAGGCTGAGTCAGGTCGAGCAAGGCACTCTGTCCATTCCACCAGCGAACAATTTTCGGGTGACCTTCCTCGTCTTTAAGCAAAAGATCGCGGTTCCGCAGATCGCGATAGATTTCGGTGTCAGGACTTACGAACGGACATACCCAGACCATTACCTTGAATCCCATTTCATGCAGTTCTTGCACCATAGCTTTGGGATCATCGAAGCGTTCACTGCGGAATTCCCAATCGCCGTAGCTGCGTTGCCAGTTATCATCAATCATGATGACTCCTGGAGGAAATCCATTGTCAATTATGTCACGAGCGTATTTGAGAATGTCTTCCTGATTTTGATCGTATGTCAATTCTATCCATGTGTTGTATTGTGGCTGCAGAAAAAGAGATTCATGAGGCATTTCACCGGTTGACGGAAAGAACTGGCGACTCACACCCAAATACGCTTCCTTGAGAGATCTTCCGTGTTCTTGTAATATAAACTCCCCGGAAGATTTCGTCAGGTATATCCGGTTTCCATTTACTTCAATACGGAATGGTTCACTGGACCAAACAGAGCGGCCTTTACTTGACAGCAGAACCGGCTGTGCCTGATTCCCGTAGATATAACCATTCAGATCGGCTTCATATCCATCCGAAAGGGGGAAATGGTGGCCATGGTTAACCACACCAACCCACCAGTATTCATCTTCCATAATATTTATTTCTGTTTCTACCGATTCTTGTGCCCAGCCGGTGGTCAGCAAGAGAAAAAGTGAGAGAATAAGTTGTATTTGCATGGGTATGATAATTTCGGTTTCTAATTGGTGCAATCAGTCAGGGTCACTGCAAGTATTCGAGGGATGTCTTGACTATAACCGCCAGCTTGTAAGAAAAACTCTGTGACAGGCATAGTTCTCATTTTCAGGATTTATAGATCATGGCTATTTTCCACGAGCAAGAGCATGGGTAAAAATTACAACAGGAAAAACGGCTCTTCGCATATATTATGTTATCGATAACATAAAGTCAACTCCGAACCCTTTTCAGTCGGATATGCGATTATTAGAGTGTTGTACGGTTACTCTTCGGTCATCATTTGCAGGAACTTTCTATAAGCTGAGAAGACATTTGCTCTGGACACAAATCCCTTGTACTTACCATTCTCAAGAACGGGCAAAGTATAAAACCGGGTGACCTGAAATGTACGGGCTACTTGTCGCATGGGCTCATCCATGGATACGTGTACCGAAGGGGGGTGCATTAATTCTCTGACCGATACGCGGTCGTACATATCGACATCAAACATGAGATTGCGTACGTCATTCAAATTTACCACGCCTTTGAGGTTTTTATCGTCATCAAGAACCGGAAATAAATCTCGTTTTGAATTAATAATCACCTCAATCAGATCTCCAAGCATGGCATTTTCATGAATGACACTGAAATCGGTTTCAATCAGGCTGCGAACATCCATGAGGGAGAGGACTACCTGATCCTTGTCATGTGTAAACAACTCGCCTCTTTTGCGAAGCTGGTAGGTATACACAGAATTTTTCTCCATTTTTTTCGAAATCGCATAGGAAATCGTTGCTGTTATCATGAGAGGAAAAATAAGTGCATAACCACCGGTAATCTCGGCAATCAAAAACATACCTGTTAACGGTGCATGCAGTACGCCGGCTATTAATCCACCCATTCCTGCCAGCGCAAAATGATCCAGGGGTAGTGAAAAGAGATCAAACTGGTTGAATGTCAATGCAAATAACAAGCCACTGTTGGCACCCATAAAAAGTGTGGGAGCGAATATGCCACCCACTCCTCCGCTTCCGAAAGTAATCGAGGTGGCAACCACTTTCAATAAAATCAGAATGGCCAACAAGGTCAGTGCGATATAGAAGTTGCCGTCGAATCTGCTCAATAATTGGCCTTCAAATAGATAACTAAACTCTCCTCGCAAAGCCGAATTAATTATTTCATACCCCTCTCCATATATGGCGGGAAAGAAGAAGATGATCATTCCCAAACAGATACTGCCGATGAACCATTTTGAGTACCGGTTTTCTACAAAATCAAAAAGTTGTCCCACTTTTTTAAACATTCTCGTAAAATACACCGACACCATTCCGGTAAATACACCGAAAAGCAGGAACCAGGGGACTTCCGATATAACGAAATCACTCTGTATTTCCGCCGGTACAAGTACATCCATTCCGAGAAAAAGAAACGAGACAAGGGCTCCGGACAGGGAAGCCAGGAGAAGCGGAATGATTGATGACATAGTGAGATCAATCATAATCACCTCCAATACAAATACAATTCCGGCAACAGGAGCTTTAAAAATAGACGCCATCGCTCCAGCACTGCTGCAAGCCAGCAGGAGAATCATTTGGCGATAACTCACACCGAAAAATTTTCCAAGATTGGATCCCCATGCCGCACCTGTGGCTACCGTGGGGCCCTCCAGTCCGGCAGATCCTCCAAATCCGACTGTTAATGCGCTGCTTACAATGGAAGAATACATATTGTGTGGCTGCAGCCGCCCCTTGTTTTTTGAAATGGCGAACAGTGTCATAGGAATACCATGCCCAACCCTGCGTCGCAAAATCAAATGAATGAATACAATGGTAGCCAGTATGCCTATGGATGGTAATATGGCTAACAAATAGTTTTGATTCAGTCCTGCTAGTGTTCCGGTCAAAAATTCTTTAATAAAATGAACCGCATTTTTTATGATAAATGCTGCAATACCGGAGATAATCCCTGCCAGGATGCTTAAAAGCAGGATCAGCTGATGTCCACTTATTTTTTTTCTAAACCATATTAATAATTGTATTGTAGCGCGGTTTTTTTTCATGAAGGGTGTTATCGAGACACGTTTGCTTGTGCTAAAGTTAAAGAGCAACTGCCTAAAGGTAAAAAAAGCTTTGCACCACATCATATTGTTGCAGCACAAAGCTTTTTCCTTTTGTTCAATTTAATAAATGATTTGTTATGGCATAACAGCCTGTTATTAATCGAAGTTAGTAATCTTCATTCAGGCCAAAAATAGGTTTGTTTTCCATCCATTTGCCCGTTGTAAAGTCGGGAAAGTCAACAGGTGCACTACCGGCCGTTATCGATTTTTCAGAAAGTGGTGTTACAGCAATCCAGGCAGCTGTATCATAAACATCGATAGGTGTTGGAACTTGTCTCTTCATGCATTCTACAAAAGAGCGGATTTTGAGATAGCCGGCTCCCCCATGATCACCCTGTACACCCTCTCGAAGGAACTTTTCCCATAGGGGGTGTTCAAATTCGGGCATATATTCTTCCCAGGGCTCCCACCTGTGATCAGGGCTTCTGCCCTCTATGTGTATGGAGTTGGCGAGGTTTCTGTGATAAATCCAGATTCCGCGGGTTCCCTGTACAAGCATATTATTGGAATATGGACGAGGGGAATTTGTATCATGAGTTACGGTAATGGTTTCCCCGTTTTGGCACTTGATAACAGTGGACACAACATCTCCAAGGGACCAGTTTATTTCGTTATTTGGATGATTTTCACCCCCGACTCTTTCAACATATTCCGCCAGGCTTCTTGACTTTGTCGCCGTTGACGTCAGGGTGACCATTCTGTTACCCCTGTTATCATTCACATAGTTCGCAATTGGCCCGAGGCCATGGGTTGGATACAGATCCCCGTTCCTTTTAACCGAATGTATGGTTCTCCATCGAGCTTCTCCCTCTGCTCCCGGGCCGAATTCCACACCAGGATTAAATTTAACATTTCGGAGGTCATGGCAATACCCACATTCAAAGTGTGTTGTTTCACCAAACAAACCTTCTCTAACCATTTTCAAAACCGACATTTCAATGCGGTCGTAGCAATGGTTTTCCAGCATCATACATTGCATACCCGTTTCTTCAGCAGCATTGACCAACGCCCAGCACTCCTCAATACTGGAGGCTCCCCATACTTCCGTGGCAACATGCTTGCCGGCTTTCATTGCCGCCACACTCATAGGTGTATGCCATAGCCATGGAGTCGCAATAACGACGGCATCAAGATCATCTCTGACTACAAGATTTAAATAATCTACCTCATTTTCAGAGTAGGCATCAGGTCGATTTCTACCGGAATCTTCAACAATGTCAAGGGCGTTGTTCAAAGCGGAAGGGTCAATGTCACAAATTGCAGGTATTTGCACATCCTGCATGGACACACACGACCGCAACAAGTTTGTTCCCATGCCTCCCACTCCAATAAATCCGAGTCTTACGATTCGGTCATCCTGGCCTTTCAGCACAGCAGGAGCTTCAATAGTTTTGGTTACACCTTCTTTACTGACTACAGCTGATGCTACACCTGCCAGTGCTGCTTTTTTTACAAAATTTCTTCGGTTGATTTTCATGATCGCTGAAGTTTAATTAACAAATTTTATGATTGTTTACCTTTGTATATATGGATTCCAGCCGCAATAAACTGGAGAAATATGCTACCTTATAAGGATTCGCGGTTTTGTTCGTTTATACCTTTGAACAGTTTACTGTCAATTCCTTAATCATTCAAGTGTTGTTTCTTCGTAATGTACATAAAGGTTTCTTGCTTTTCTGTGTTAATGTGATTGAAGGGTGCTTTGCACACTACCATGAATATCATGAATATGGAAATTTAATTTCCATTCTAAAAAAAGCCATCCCTGTTTCTATTCCGATAATAAGTTGCAGAATGAGGTGCTGAAGAAATGCCGGACAGGGAATCATCTGACTCACTGGATGTCAGTAAATCCGCTCATAAATAATTTTTCGATATAAAATACTACAACTTTCAGTTGTTTTGTTCGTCTAACCTGTGCCGGAAACAAGATTTATATACAAACAGAGAACAAAATAGATTTCACCAATAGCCTGATATGAACGAAGAACCTGTCATACAGATAGAAGATTTAATGCGAATTTATGAAATGGGGGATACTCTTGTTCATGCACTCAATGGAGTTACATTCAATATTCAAAAAAATGAATATATCGCGATCATGGGGCCTTCCGGATCCGGCAAGTCTACACTCATGAACGTCATCGGATGTCTCGATACGCCTACTTCGGGGAAGTATGTTCTTAATGGTAACAATGTGAGCAAGATGAATGACAATGAATTGGCATGGATCCGCAATAAAGAGATCGGATTTATATTTCAAACATTCAATTTGTTACCCAAGAGTAACTGCTTGTCGAATGTCGAACTGCCATTGATCTATTCACGGACCAAATTGACTGAACGGCGGGAAAGAGCTACTGCCGTATTGACCAAAGTCGGGCTTGGCAATCGAATAGACCATATTCCCAGTCAGCTTTCGGGTGGCCAGTCCCAGCGCGTTGCTGTTGCACGGGCATTGGTCAATAACCCATCTATTCTGCTTGCGGATGAACCGACGGGAAGTCTCGATACCAAAACCGGCCATGAAATCATGGTTCTGTTTGAAGAGCTTTACAGATCAGGGAATACCATAATACTTGTTACACACGAAGAAGAAATAGCCAGGCATGCCCGCCGGATTATACGATTGCGAGATGGCCAAATTGAAAGTGACGATCCGGTGCCCGAACCATTTCTTGCAAAAGAAGCCCTTGCCTCGTAAAAAGCCCTATAAATTTATATAAGAGATTTTTAGTACCTGAAATCAAAAAATTGTCCAAACCAGATACGTTACCTCATACTATTTACCTCAATTCATCTCAGAATGTGCAATGAATAAAAAAGCAAGTTTTTCACTTATCGGGATATTAATCATACTCATTTTCTGGGTTTTTGCCGGCGGTGAAACAAGCAATACAAATGCTATATTTATTACTCCCAGCCGGGGGGAGTTCAATGTTGCGATATCCGTTGGTGGTGAATTGAGAGCCAGAAATTCTTTGCAGATTATGGGCCCCAGAGGTGCGAGGGAAGTCGGCGTGTATCAGTTGCTTATAAATGACATCGTTCCTGAAGGCACTCTGGTCGAGGAAGGTGACTATGTAGCGCAACTGGATTTAACGGAACTGCATACTGAATTACTGGAGGCTGAATTGGAAGTCCAGGAGGCCGAAGCCCGGTATGAACAAGCGATACTGGACAGCTCTCTTTCGCTTACACAGGGCCGATTTAACATGAAAAATCTTGAATATCAAATTGAAGAACGTCAAATTGCTTTAGAACAATCCGTATATGAATCACCGGCAGTTCAGCGTCAGGCACAGATAGATCTGGAAAGGGCAGAGCGTCAGTTCGAACAGGAAAAAGTTAACTATGCGACTCGTCAGAAGCAGTTAGAATCACGAATAAGGCAAATCGAAGCCAGCCTTGGAGCTGAGCGTAATCAACTGCAACGTATCAGGTCACTTGAAAACGAATTTACCATACATGCCCCGGGTGATGGAATGATTGTCTACAGGAGAAACAATTGGGGGCAACGTACAACGGTGGGCAGTACAATTAATATACAGAATCCGGTTATAGCGGAAATGCCTGATATCGGGGCGATGGAATCGGTAACCTATATAAATGAGGTGGATATTCGAAAAATTCAGCTCGATCAACCGGTGACTATTACAATGGATGCAGATCGTAATAAGCGATTAACCGGCAATATTATCTCCATTGCTAACATTGGTGAGCAACGTTCCGGTACCGATGCAAGGGTATTTGAAGTCGTGATTCATATCAATGAATTCGATAACGAACTGCGGCCAACGATGTCAACGAATAACAGGATTCATGTACAAACCATTGAGAACACACTCTATGCACCATTGGAGGCAGTTCATTTGATTGACGACTCCCATTTTGTATTCAAAAAAAATGGGTCAGTGCTGGTTATGCAACAGGTGATTCCGGGTGCAGTGAATGCTAATGATGTAGTGCTTTTGGCAGGGGTTAATGAAAATGATGAATTGTTGATTTCAATGCCACCCGACCCCGAGGACCTGAGGCGTTTCATGTTACCAGAAGAGGAGATTGAAGAAAACAGAGAAGAACCGGAAATAAGCCAGGAGGGGGAGCTGGCGATTTATAATAGCCCGGATACTCCGTAAATAATTGGCTATAAAATAACGATATCAGAAAAATGAATAAAATTACCATTTTGGCATTTACAGGATTCCTGCTGGTATTAATAGCATGGACTGTCTTCAGCCGTGAAAATGATGAAGCAGGTGATACCTTTATTTTTCCACAGTCAGGTGATTTTGAGGTTACTATCACGGCCAGTGGTGAACTGCGGGCGAGAAATTCACTGACAATAATGGGCCCAAGAGGTGCACGGGAGGTAGGAATATGGCGATTTGAGATCATAGATATGGTACCAGAAGGTACCGAAGTGAATCAAGGCGACTATATCGCACAGCTGGATTTAACCGAACTCCATACTGAATTGCAGGAGGCTGAATTGGATGTTCAGGAGGTCGAAGCCCAGTATGAACAAGCTCAACTGGACAGTTCCCTGACGCTTACGGAAGCACGCTATAACATCGAGAATCTTGAGTTACAGATTGAAGAAAGCAGGCTTGCTGTAGAGCAATCCATTTATGAATCACCAGCTGTACAACGACAGGCACAAATTGAACTGGAGCGGGTCGAGCGACAGTATGCACAGGAACAAATCAATTATGAAACCCGTAGACGCCAGGCTGAAGCACGACTTAGGGAGATCGAGGCCGATTTGTTAGATGAATTGAACACACTTGAGAGTCTTCAAAGGCTGGATGATGAATTTACCATTCGTTCACCGAGAGACGGTATGGTCGTGTACCTTCGCGACAGGCGGGGGCGCAGGACTACGGTTGGAAGTACCGTCAGATCGCATGATCCGGAAATCGCAACATTACCTGATTTCGGCGCAATGGAATCCATTACCTATATTAATGAAGTGGAAATTCAGAAGATCAAGCCCGGTCTGATGGTGGATATAGGTTTGGACGCCGATCCTGACAAAAAACTAACCGGTGAAATAATTTCTGTTGCCAATATTGGAGAGCAGAGATCGGGTACAGATGCACGTGTTTTTGAAGTGGTCGTCCATATCAATGAATACGATCCTGAGTTGAGGCCGACGATGACAACGTCCAATACCATCCATGTTTATTCGGAATCAGATGTTACTTATGTCCCACTGGAAACTATTTATCTGATTGACGATTCCCATTTTGTGTATAAAAGGGAGGATTCAAATATCGTACTTCAACAAGTTCTTTTGGGCCCAATGAACAATACGGATGTGATTGTTCTTGCAGGCATCAGTGAATCCGATGAAATTTTGATCTCATCTCCACCGGATGCGGATGAAGTGAATCGCTATATGTTGCCGGAAGAGGTGATTGAACAGAACAAAAATGACATGGATGCCGTACCCGATGAATTATCCTCAACTATTGAGATTCACAAGGACACGGTCAATACATTTATATATGAAACACCCATGGCATAAGCTTTCAGTGCACAAGCTTGATTAAGCCATGGATGGCTCCACTTATCCTTATGAATCAGCGGTTATTACACAGATGCTATGATGTCTTGTTGAATGAGAAAGTGTCATCGAACAATGCTTTTGCCTATTGAATTTTTCCAATCGGTGCTACCCCCGGGATTCAGAAATCTTGTGGATTGTACAGGATTGAACATCATTAAAATAAATCATCATTCTGAGTTTATTCAAATACAATATTAATTGATAATTCCGGACTATATACCTTGTTTGAGATAATTTTATACAATCTTGATATCGCTGTTGAAGCCATCAAACAGAATAAATTGCGTTCCATGCTAACTTCCCTGGGTATTATTTTCGGGGTGGCTTCCGTAATTGCCATGCTGGCCATCGGCCAGGGTGCTCAACAGGAAGTCCTGTTGAATATGCAGGTGCTTGGTACCAACAACATCATCATCGAGCCTGTGATGGAACAACGGGAAGGGCCCGTAGCCGAAGATCTGGCGGAAGAAACCAACAATAATGATGAAAATGCTGAAAACCGCCAACGCAGGTTCAGCCCGGGACTTACTCTGGAGGATATGGAGAGCATCATTACACATATCCCCTATGTGGAACATATATCACCGGAAATTATTCATGATACCCAGATTATCCGTAATGGACGATTGCGAACCGGAAAACTGGTTGGTGTTAATGAACAGTATTTCAACGTTAATCAATTTGAACTGACTTCCGGTCGCAATTTTACGGCCAGACACATGGAGGAAGCCGCACCGGTAGTAGTTATCGGACACGGTATTCGTGCCCGTTTTTTCCCGGGTGAAAATCCGATAGGACAACAGATCAAGGCAGGGAATATCTGGTATACGGTGATTGGGGTTTTACAGGAAAAGAGGCTGACCGCCAGCCAGATTGAGAATCTCGGCATCCGTGATTACAATATGGATATATATGCACCGGTCACAACTACTTTAATACGATTCAGGAATCGTGCACAGGTTACCAGCAATGATCTGGGCGGGAATAGTTCAGATGATTTCAATTATCATCAGCTGGACAAACTGATAGTACGTGTAACCGACAGTGAGTTCAGTATAACTATATCGGAAATCATATCTCGAATGTTGCAAAGGCGTCATAATGACGTAATAGATTTTGAGATAACGGTCCCTGAATTGTTACTGCAACAAGAACAGCGGACCAAACGTATTTTTAATATTGTGCTGGCGTCAATTGCTTCCATTTCATTGATTGTGGGAGGAATCGGCATCATGAATATTATGCTTGCATCGGTTGTTGAACGTTTCAGAGAGATTGGTGTACGCCGGGCTGTCGGTGCCTTGCAACAGGATATCCGTTTTCAGTTTCTCACGGAAGCACTGGTTATAAGTGTGATCGGTGGTATTATCGGCATTACGCTTGGGTTTATTCTGAGCTATATCATACAGATTGTCGCCGATATTGTAACCCTGATAACCGTGGGATCCATTCTGATCTCATTTGGTGTTGCTACCGCCATCGGTGTGATATTCGGCTATTTTCCGGCGAAAAGAGCCGCCGAGCAAGACCCTGTCGTTGCATTGAGGCGGGAATAGTTTATACATTCAAATAATTTATTACCATGATTCATAAGTATTATATCATCTTGCCCATAATTTTTTTTATTCTTATGGCATGGATGCCCTTCAAAGGATTAGCCCAGCAAACCGAAGATATTGAGGCGCTATCCTTAGATGAAGCTATTGAATTGGCTAAAGAGTACAGCCCATTTGCCATTACGGCACGATATCAATTAACAGCGAGTCAGTGGTCCTATCAGTCGTACAGGGCCGATCTTTTACCCGGATTGAGTGTATCGGGGAATGCTCCGAACTATAACCGGAATTTCCGTGAATTGTTAAACTCCGACGGATCGACTTCAGTAATCTATACTCAACAATCAAATGCTTCGGTTACTGCTCGGATATCACAGCCGGTCATATACACGGGTGGCTCATTAAATGTTACTTCAGGAATACAGAGACACGGAATATTTTATGGTGAAAATACATATCAATGGACATCCACACCGGTTTCAATCAGCTACAATCAACCCCTTTTTGCCTTCAATAACCTGAAGTGGCGAAGACGTATAGAGCCTATGCAACTGGAGGCCGCCCGGAAGGAATATGTGGAGGACATAGAAGAGCTTTCATTAACGGTTACCCGGCAGTATTTTGACGTATTGCTGGCCAAGATCAATCTGGATATTGCCGGATTTAATGTATCTGTCAACGACTCGGTATATAATATTTCCCAGGGCCGGTATAATGTCGGCAGTATAGCGGAAAATGATTTGCTTCAGTCAGAACTGGAACTACGTAATGCCGAGTCAACCCTGTCACAAACCCAGATCAGTTACGAACAGCAGTTAAAAGAATTCCGGCTGATTCTTGGCCTGGAATCCGATACCCCGATCGACGTTGAGTTACCGCCGGATCCGCCCGAGCTGGATATTGATGCACAGCTTGCTCTGGAAATGGCATTGCAGAACAACAGTACTTTTCTCAATTTTGAAATTCAGGAAACGCTGGCTGAACGAACGCTCGATCAGGCGGTTAAACAAAACTCTTTTCAGGCAACGGCTTCAATATCTTACGGTTTAAGTCAAACATCCCCTGATTTTGACATGGTTTATCAGGATCCGTTGAACAGGCAAGGAGTAAATTTTCAATTCCAGGTACCTATTTACAATTGGGGCAAACAGCAGGCCGAAGTTAATGCCGCACGGAATACCCAGCGTCGTGTAACAGATGATATCACCTATGACCAGCGTCAGTTTGAACTTGAGGTAGAGAATTCGGTAGATGAGTTCAGACAGCTTTTTAATCAATATCAGCTGGCGGAACTGTCGGACCAGATTGCCGAACGTCGTTACAATGTTGCCCGCGACCGTTACCGGATTGGACGGATTGATATCACCAATCTTTTTATTGCACAACGAGAGCGGGACACAGCCCGAAGAAACTACATTCAGGCACTGCGCAATTACTGGATTGGAATTTATACAATTCGTAGTCTTACTCTGTATGACTTCCGCGAAAACAGAATTATTGAGCACGATTTCTGATGAATCTAAGTTCACAAACTGCGAATCTTTCCTGAAAATCAGTTGGCAAGCCTGCTATGGCCCATCAAATAAATCGTGCCGGGGCTGTTTTCTGTTGTACATTCATTGTACGATTTTTGAGGCAAGCCGGATGGCTTCCAACATACTCTCTTCACTTGCTTTTCCATGCCATGCAATGTCAAATGCCGTGCCATGGTCAACCGACGTTCTCAGTATCGGCAGGCCAACGGTTACATTGACTCCACTATGAAATCCGAGAAGTTTAAGAGGAATATGCCCCTGATCATGGTACATAGCAACAACAATATCGTATTTCCCTTCAACGGTTTGTAAAAATACTGTATCCGGAGGCAATGGGCCTGATACATGATACCCTTTAGATTTCATATGGTTCACTGCAGGGATGATGATTTTCCTTTCTTCATCACCAAATAACCCCTTTTCACCGGCGTGTGGATTTAAACCTGCCACAGCAATTCTTGGGGCCTTGCCATCTAAATTTTTCATAGTATCATGGGCCAGTTCGATAACTTTTTCAATTCGCTCCTTCTTTAATCCGGTGATGGCCTTCAGCAATGATATATGAGTGGAAACATGAATGACACTCAACTTCCTGTCATATAAAAGCATGGCATAGTCCCTGGTATCTGTCAGTATCCCCAGTATTTCCGTATGTCCCGGATATTTGTGGCCGGCCAGGTGCAATGCTTCCTTATTGATAGGTGCCGTAACAACAGCATGAATAGCTCCTTTTTTTGCCAATGCAACGGATTCAGAAATACATTTAAAAGCAGCGTCACCGGAAGCAGCTTGCACTTCGCCCCTTTTAAGTTCTGAAATATTTATTACATCGATATCCAAAATATTTAGTTGATCTGGATGGAATAGAGAATCTCGAGGATCTGATATTTTTTTCAGTTCATAGGAGTCAATGTTCAGCATGTCATGAGCCGCCAACATAACATCATAATCACCGATGACAACTATTTTGCAATTTTTTATCTCGTTATTTAAATAACTCTTCAAAATGATTTCAGGTCCGATCCCAGAGGGATCTCCCATGGTAATTCCAATAACCGGTGCTTCATTACTATTATTCATTTGCTATACCCCTTTTTAAAAAAAGCAATACTTCTGCTATAGCATTTTCATCACCAAATGATCCCGCTTTTGACACAATCGTAATATCTCGATACTTATCTTCATTAAAATACCCATAAGGTACACCGGGAAGCACTTCATCCTGTATCACGGTTCCGGTAATATTTAAATGTTGTGCTGCTTTTATGGTGGTTTCTCCACCGACAAACATTATACCGTTTATACTTATTGTATTCATTATATGTCTTGTTAATTCTCCAAGAAATGATACCACTATATCACTTACTTCCCGTGCATTTTTCCCGTATTTTTTTCCTGCTTCAATACTGTTTTTCATCATATCTTTTGAATCGGCACTTCTAATAATCAAATCTTTACCTCCTTTCGTATAGTCCCTGACCAGATTTAAAATTCGGTTCTTTTCCGAGGTTTTTTTATCGGAGAAGAGGTTTTCAACATCCAGATCAATAATATTTACAGACAGTTTTTCTTTTGCATATGCAATTTGTTTTCGGGTGATTTCGCTAACGCTCCCGGCAACTACGATACTGCTTTTAGTTTTTTTTTGCCTGTACAGGTAATTCGGAAGAAATTCAGCCAACCCGGATGAACCCACAAATAATATTTTTTCATTGAAAACCGATACCATGGAGGCGATAATATCCAGGTCATCTCTACTCTCAGCATCAATAACAATCAATTGGGTCCCCGCTTCCATGCACCTGGATACTTTTTTGATCAGCACTTGCCTGCCTGAACGTACAATATCATGAATAATCACCTCCGTTTTTTTGTTGGTCTGCCGAGAGAGAATGCTCGCAATGGATGATTCATTTACAGGATTTTTTGGATCTTCCGTTACTTCTGTTTCAGACAGTAATATACCTCGTACATATATATTGCCGTCTTTTGTGACTCTTCCATTCGAGGGCAGTGCCGGGGCAATGATCGCATATTTTATTTTCATTGCGTCCATTACACCGGAAATTTCGGCACCTATATTTCCGCGCATGGTAGAATCCAGTTTTTTATAAACAAATTCCACACCTGTCTTTTTGGCTTTTTCCCCGGCACTATAAGTTTTATCGTAAGCTGTGTTGCGGTCATCATATCTGCTTTCGGTATCCATAACTAATACATCACAATTTTTCAATGATCTGTCGAATTCATCGGTGTTGGTAATGACCATACTTTTTAATTTCTTTTTACTGAATTGCACAGCCGTATCATTCGCCCCGGTAAAATCATCGGCAATAATCATCAGCTTATCTGTATGGTTATCATGAGATGAGCGGGGTTCGACATCATTGTATTTACTGTTGAGTTTATGGTTACGCTTGGCAATATAGGTTGTCAGAATGGGTGTAAATAGAGCGGTAGTTATCGTAGATGCCGCAATTTGAGGTGCGGCAATAGCAGACAGGGCTGAAAGTCCGGGATCGGCCATAGCAACAGCCGCCGGAGTAGCTACAGCATTGCCGGCCGTACTGGAAGCAGCCGCACCGGCAATACCGCTTCCACCTGTGGCTTTGTCTGCCATAATGTTAAAGAATCCTCCAATAAAAGTAGTCATGACACCCAATATTACTCCTGACGCGCCACCAAGTACCAACATTTTAAAGTCAATTGATACACCCAAAGCAAAAGCAAAAAATGGGATCAAAAGCGGCCCTCCTGCCAGCAGAAACTTCTTCATTTCATTATCCAGATTACCCAGCACCATACCCGCAATGATCGGAATAATTACCCCGATCAGAGTAGTCAGTGGAATGGTTGCCATTCCGGCTGTTCCCAGGGCAATCATAGTCAGGAACGGACCGTCATTAATGGATAATATAGCAATGGCCCCCACATCTTTTTCATCTCCGTACTCACCGACCAATGCGGCATAGAGTCCACCATTACTGTTGGTCATTGCGGCAATTACGGCCATTGACGATAGTCCAAGAAAGCCGCTGTCCCCAAAAATGTTTGCAATAGCCAGGCCCAGCAAAACACCGACAAGGAATTTTGAAAATGTGATGGCCCCACCTTTTTTCAATGCGGCCGGTGCTGCCCTGAAACTGATGCCTGCCCCCATGCAAACCAGAAATACTCCGATCAATGCTCCGGAACCGGTAGCAATTGCTGTTGTAAACCCGCCAATTTCCAATAATTCCGGAAAAAAGGTATTCATCAGAGCTCCCAGGATGAGAGGAATAACCATCATTCCTCCCGGTATTTTTTCGATATTCTTTTTTATGTTCATCTCACAAACGTTAAATCCCGGAATCTTTCAGGAATGAGTCATTTTATTTCATTCAGCATTCATGTGTTGAATTCTGCACCTGTGTGTCGAAGGCTATCGATATGGATGCGTTAGGGCATTTCCTCCCTTCTCTATTAAAATAATGGCTGAAAAACAGAGTAGAAAAATATGGTAACCCTGAATTCTAAAGTCAACTGCTCTTATTCAGCCATGAACAGGCAGTAGTAAAAAATGGGCAGATCTCATCCGGCGTGAAGGTAAGCCGTGGGCTGGTTGAAAAACAGTACACAGGCTCTAATCAAAGATCTGATGACACAATTATGTGCGTACTATCTCATCTTTGTTCGTCGTCCCGGGCTGTTCGCTCGCTGACCAATCGATGACCAATAAAAACAATTAATTATTTAGGTAACCGGTAACTAAAAATATATATATATTGAGGACAGTCACATAATAATTTTAAATAAAAATGTTAAAAAAAATACTGTTTTTTGGGTACTTGGTTGCCTTTTTTGCAGGAATCGAAGTTTTTGGACAAGTTCAGATAGGAAATAACATCCATGGGGAGAAACCAAATCAATTTCTTGGACAATCGATAGCACTCTCTGGGGACGGAAGCAGAATGGCTGTTGGAGCCTCAGGGGAAAGCATAGCCGATACCTTAACCGGCAGCATTCAGATACTGGAATGGGTAAGCAATGAATGGATTCAAACAGGCAGTACTATTCACGGGGATGCATATGATCGCTTTGGCCATAGTATTTCTTTCTCCGGTGATGGTAATATAATTGCAGTGAGTGGTCCCTATGCAAGCAATGGAAATCCTTATACCGTTGGCAAGGTGCAGGTTTACTCTTACAATGGTATGGACTGGGAACAACTGGGAAGCGATCTTTCCGGGGTACAATCAAATGGTTATTTCGGCTGGTCCATAGCCCTCTCGGATGATGGAAGCAGGTTAGTTGTAGGGGCCAAAGGAGTAGGTACTGGCGGGCAAAGCTATGTGTATGAATTTGACGGAGATGATTGGTTTCAACTGGGAGACCTGTTTTCCGATCCTTACGGGGAGCTTGGAAATTCTGTATCTATCTCAGATGAGGGCAACCGGATTGCCCTGGGGAATTGGTACACGGATAAGCTTGAAGTCGCAGATACGGTATTTAAAGCTGGAAAAGTTGAAGTATTTGAATTTTCGGATGGAGCATGGGTTTCTCTTGGCCAAAAGTTATATGGAGAATACAGCAGTGAGAAAATTGGATGGGTGGTATCCTTATCCGGGAATGGCGATCGATTGGTCGTTTCTGCCCCTTACAATGCCGGCCCGCCGAATGGTGATTTACCAACAAATTCCGGCGTGGTTAGAGTGTATGAACTCATAGATTCGTTGTGGGTTCAATCAGGTTCAGACTTTGAAGGAGCAGCTGGAAATAGTTACCTCGGTGATGCGCTTTCACTATCTGGGAATGGAAATGTGTTAGCATTTTCATCATCAGGTACTGTGCATTTACATAAGTATGAGGGGTCCTCATGGAATATCAAAGGAGCAGGTATTGAGGGAATCGACCTCCGGCCAAACATACTGGCTTTATCTGATAACGGAGAAGTACTTGCTATCGGTTCATGGATAAACAGTGAAACTGAAACATACGCTGGCAAAGCTCAATTCTATCATACCGGGATAAACTGGGAGTTGAATGTTACCAGCTTAAAAGCAGGAGGGAATGAAGATTCGTTTCATTTAACCGTTGACACCCCGAAAATTGAGTTCGGTTTTGATCACAGCCATAATGTTGAGCAACAAAGATTTCAAGTGCAAGTGTCCTCCTTTGAGGATTTTTCGCAAATAGACAAGTGGGATCCAGGGGAAATAATAGGACAGGACAGTTCAATAATTTACAATGGTGAAACATTGGAGGACGGAGAAACCTGTTATGTCAGAGTCCGGGGTTTTAGCTATGGTTATTATACTGACTGGAGACAGAATTCATTTAGAATGAATTCCTTGCCTACAAACCCGATTTTGATATCCTCTCTTGATGGCCTTGTTAATTCAAAGCCAATTGTTATAGAAGTATTGAATGGAACCGATGCCGAGGGGGACGACCTTGCTTATTATTTTGATTTATTTGGTGATTCTGAATTTGTCACCAAAATAGATTCAATGATTATACTGCAGAGTGAATTAGCAGATAGTACGATTTGGGAAGTGGATATTGAACTCGAGGACAACAAAAATTACTATTGGACCTTAAGTACTTTTGACGGATATGAATGGAGCGATTCAACCCTTACCGGTTCCTTTTTACTCGATTTAAATAAAGAAAATCCTTCGGCTTTTGAGTTATTAAGTCCGGGAAATCAGGGTAATATTACTGCTTTGCCCATTGAGTTTTATTGGCAAAGCAGTACGGATAATGATCCGATGGATTTCGTTCATTATAATTTATTGATATCTGCTGACAGTGCTTTTACGGATATTTTACAAAGCTTTATGGAATTGAGTGATACTTCTTATAGCCTGAATGCGGATTTTCAATTCAATGAAAAGTATTACTGGATAGTAGAGGCTGTTGACAGGGATAGCTTGATAACCACCTCTGAAGTGTTTTCATTTATTTTCAGGGTTGAAAGCAACCATATAGAAAGTGAAGCAAATCCGTTGACTTATTCCTTAAGCCAAAATTATCCAAATCCATTTAATCCAACCACATATATCCGGTTTAGTATACCGGAAACCTCGGAAGTACAGCTTGAGGTGTTTAATATGTTAGGCCAGAAAGTGGCCGGGTTGGTAAATGAAAGTAAAACAGCAGGTTGGCATACCGTGACTTTTGATGCCTCACAGTTTTCAAGTGGTTTCTATATTTACCGTGTTAAAGCCAATAACTTTGTGAGTACGAAAAAATTGATGTTGATCAAATAAGGGAAATTTTCCGGCAGGTCTTGTTTTGCTTATCAGGTTTGTCGCCCGGCATCAGGCTGCCTTTTTAGATTGCATATGATTATAAATTATATCTACTCTTGCTATTCGGGATTCTATATAGGAACTATTTGCATCGTGGCTGAAATCAATCCAGGTCGAAACGGTCCAGGTTCATGACTTTGTCCCAGGCTGCTACAAAGTCCTTCACGAACTTTTCTTCAGCATCCTCACATGCATAGACTTCAGCAAGGGCACGCAGCTCGGAGTTTGAACCGAAGATCAAATCGGCACGTGTACCGGTCCATTTAATTTCACCGGTCTTGCGATCGCGGCCCTCAAACACCTCCTCTTCATCCGTAGTCGCTTCCCAGGCCGTACCCAAATCAAGCAGGTTGACGAAGAAGTCGTTGGTTAAGGTTTCCGGGCTCCCGGTGAAAATCCCATGTTGTGAATGATCATAATTGGTGTTCAGCACACGCATGCCGCCCATGAGAACCGTCATTTCAGGTGCCGTAAGGGTTAGTAGCTGGGCCTTGTCTACCAGCATTTCTTCTGCTGTAGCATGGTGTTTGGGCTCAAAGTAGTTACGGAACCCGTCTGCAGCCGGCTTCAGCCATTCAAATGATTCCTCATCGGTTTGCTCTTGCGAAGCATCAGCGCGTCCCGGTGTGAATGGTACGGTCAACTTATACCCGGCCCTCTTAGCTGCCTGCTCAATCCCGGTGCATCCTCCCAGAACGATGAGATCAGCCATTGAAACCCTTTTATTGCCCGGCTGAGCGCTGTTGAACGCATTTTGTATACTTTCAAAGGCATCCAGCACTTTTGATAACTGAGCCGGATTGTTGACTTCCCAGTCCTTTTGCGGTGACAGACGTATGCGTGCACCATTGGCACCGCCTCGTTTATCAGATCCACGGAATGTTGATGCGGATGCCCAGGCGGTAGCAACCAATTCAGCAACCGTCAATTCAGAGTCAAGTATTCCGGCTTTTAGTTTGGCAATGTCCTGATCGTCAATCCGTTCATAATCAATTTCAGGTATTGGATCTTGCCAGAGCAGCTCCTCCTCAGGAACTTCAGGCCCGAGGTATCTTGATTTTGGCCCCATGTCCCGGTGGGTGAGCTTATACCATGCACGGGCGAAGGCATCAGCGAATGCATCCGGATTCTCATAGAAGCGTCTTGAGATCTTCTCATAAGCAGGGTCTACTTTAAGTGAAAGGTCCGTGGTAAGCATAAACGGCGCATGCTTTTTGTTCGGATCATGTGCATCCGGAACGGTATCTGCGCCGGCTGCATCTTTTGGCCTCCACTGCCATTTGTCTGCAGGCCCTTTATATACCTCCCATTCGTGTTCAAAAAGGTTCTTAAAGAAAAGGTTGCTCCACTGGGTTGGCGTTTGGGTCCAGGCTCCTTCCAGGCCGCTGGTAATGGTGTCGCCTGCTTTCCCGCTGCCGTATTTGTTTTTCCAGCCCAGGCCTTGCTCCTGAAGGGGAGCCGCTTCGGGGTCCGGGCCGAGGTTGTGTTCCGGGGCAGCACCATGGGTTTTCCCGAATGTATGTCCGCCGGCAATGAGTGCAACCGTTTCTTCGTCATTCATCGCCATGCGCGCGAATGTCTGTCGAATGTAATGCGCCGCCCTGAGAGGATCCGGTTCGCCATCCGGCCCCTCCGGATTCACGTAGATCAGCCCCATGTGGTCGGCACCGAGTGGTTTTTCGAGTTCTCCGTCGTCTGTGTGGCGCCGGCTTCCAAGCCATTCGCTTTCAGAACCCCAATAGATATCTTCCTCGGGTTGCCAGATATCCTCGCGTCCGCCTGCAAAACCAAAGGTCTTGAAGCCCATCGATTCCAGGGCGACATTACCGGCCAGAATCATCAGATCGGCCCAGGAAATTTTCTTGCCATACTTTTGTTTGACCGGCCAGAGCAGCAAGCGTGCTCTATCCAGATTCACATTGTCTGGCCAGCTGTTAACCGGTGCAAAACGCTGGTTACCTGTACCTCCGCCTCCACGGCCGTCCACCACACGATACGTACCGGCACTATGCCAGGCCATTCGAATCATTAACGGGCCATAGTGACCGTAATCCGCCGGCCACCAGTCCCGGGAGTCTGTCATCATCTTGTGGAGATCGTTTTTAACGGCATCCAGATCCACTTTTTGAAACGCTTCAGCATAGCTGAAATCCTTGTCCATCGGATCGGAAAGGGATGAATGTTGACGGAGAATATTCAGATTGAGCTTGTTCGGCCACCAGTCACGATTTTTGGGGCCGCCACCGGCAGATTCCCGTGGAGAGCCGCTACTAAAAGGACATTTACTTTCACTATTCATATTTTTTCTTGCGGAGCTATTTAATGATGTATGATTGTTTTTGTTATCCATGTAATATCTGATATGTCATTTTCGATTTAGCTGGTTCAAACTTACAAAATCATTTGATCATATAAATTCATCAACCGTAAAAAGCCTCCTTTTCAAAAAAATGAACAAAAAAAATAATCTTGATCATATTCGGACTCTGCATATTACAATCCGTGTACACTCAAGGCCAGGTGCGTGCACAGACTATCCGGGGCAAGGTAAACGATGCGAATTCGGGGATGCCGCTGCCGGGGGTTACGGTGATCGTAACGGACAAGGAACCGATACCTGGAACTACCACCAGAACGGATGGGACCTTCCGGTCGGAGCATCTTCCTGCAGGTACTCAAACTGATTGGCTACCGGGAATATTACGGATACCGGTATAAAACCTGAAACTGTGAACCCCGATCGTAGCTACATTCGGATTTAACGGGATCCTTTCATTCGCTTCTCAGGGCTTCAATCGGATCGAGCAGAGAGGCTTTACGTGCAGGAAATACTCCGAAAATTAATCCGATACCCAGGGAAAAGAGAAAAGCGAAAAGGACCGGCCGGATCATTACGGTGGTCGACCAGGCGGTTGCAAACCCGATCACCAGGGAAGCGGCGAGCCCGAACGCAATCCCCACCAATCCTCCCCCGATTCCCAACAACGACGCCTCGATCAGAAATTGTGTCATCACATCTTTTTTGCGTGCTCCCACCGCCAATCGCAAACCGATTTCATTGATGCGTTCCCGAACCGTGATCAACATGACGGCCAGAATCCCTATCCCTCCGATCAGCAGGGAAATGCCTGCCATACTGGCGATCAGCAGAGTAAACGCCTCGGAAGTTTCCCGATGTGTTTCCAGTAATTCAAGCTGTGTATGAATGGTGAAATCATCGGTTTGATCTTCGGGAAAAAGGCGATGGCGTTCCCGCAGTATTTCCCGAATGTGAACGGCCGTCGATTCCATCACCTCCTGATTCCGGGCCTGAATATAAACGGATTGGATCCAGGAAAGATTAAAAACCCTCCGCAATGCGGTCCGAACCGGTATAAAAATCTGGTCATCCTGGTCGACGCCGTCCAGATCGACGCCCCTGGCTTCCATCACACCGATGATTTCAAACGGGACCGTGCCGATCCGGATGGTTTCACCGATAACGTTTCTTTCGTCAAACATACTGCGGTGCACGCCTGCGCCCAGCACCGCTACACGCCGCATCACGATATCATCGTGTTCGTCAAAAAAGCTACCGGTCCGTACTCTGAAATTTCTGATATCCTGAAACGAAGGATGGGTCCCGACAATATTGACATTGGATGTGCGATTGCCGTGCCGTACCTGCAAACGCCGGCTCTGTACCGGTGCGGCGGCCGTTATAGACGGTATTTTCTGCTGCAGGGCTTCGGCGTCCTGAATGGTGAGTGTGGTTACCGTACCACGCATCTCCCTCCGGCCGGGAGAACGCTGAACTTCGGCGGCATTGACGACGATCAGATGTGTGCCCATCTCCTCGATCCGGTTCATGATTTCCCGCTGGGCTCCGGATCCGATGGCCACCATCACTATCACCGCCGAAACACCGATCACGATACCGATAAGGGACAAGACGGTTCGTACCTTGTGTGCCGTTAGCTGTTTGACAGAGATTTTAATGCTGCGTGCAATCTTCATAGAAAAAGCGGGATCAGCTTTTCAGGGAATCCACCGGCTGGAGCACAGCCGCTCTTCTGGCGGGCTGCAAACCGGCCAGGATGCCAACCAGGATGGAAAAGACTACTCCGACCATAACGATTTCCCATGAAACGGTTGTCGGTGTCTGTGCAAGCGTTTCGAGCAGCGCGGAACCGACGCCGCCCAGTATCATCCCCATGACACCGCCGGTAAAGGTGACGGCCATGGCTTCAAAAAGAAACTGAACAGTGATATCCCTGCTTCTTGCGCCGACGGCTTTACGAAGTCCAATTTCCCTGCGGCGCTCGTTGACAGAAATAAGCATGATATTGGCCACTACCACACCGCCGGCTATGAGTGAAATCCCGGCCACAAGAATCAGAAAGAGATTAAACGTACCCAGCATCCCTTCCACCATGGCTTGCACTTCCTCGGCGCTGCGTATGGAGAAATCATCCGTTACACCAAGAGCGAGCCGGTGACGTTCCCGAAGCAAAGCGGTAATATCCGTGACGGCTTGATCCGCATCCTGATCCGAACCGAGCAAAATCCGGATGCCGTAGATGTGGTCAACGTTGGCTACCCTGCGCTTAAATGTGGACAATGGTATAAAGACGCGGTTATCCATATCGCCACCCCCTGCGCTGATGCCTCTCGGTTCCATCACGCCAATCACTTCAAACGGTACGTTACCCACACGGATGATTTCGCCAAGCGGATCATCCTCACCGAACAATTCCTGTTGCACCGTGGGGCCGATGACGCAAACACGGGCCATTCGTTCCATATCATTCCGGCTGATGAAGTCGCCTCTTATCACGTTCCAGTTCCAGACCGTCGACCATTCGGGAGGTACACCGAACAGTGGGGTCTGTACCGATCGATTGCTATAGACGGCATCCTCACGTCCGATCCGGTTGAACGGCGCCACTTCGATCACCGAATCGATGTCTCTTTTGATTGCTTGGGCATCCTCAATTTTTAACGTAATCACCTCGCCGCCGCCGGTATGCGTACCCATGGTCAGATCTCCGCCTGCCCTTACCATCAATGTTTCATAACCGAATTGTTTCACCCGATCCACAATACGTTCCTGTGCGCCAAGTGCTGCGGCCACAACCATGGTGAGAGCCGTGATTCCTATGACCACACCGATCATCATAAGAAAACTGCGCATCCTGTTTCTGCCCAGGCCTGTAAAAGCAATTTTAATCAATCTGCCTGTTTTCATTTGTTGCCTCCTGGTTCCGGTTGAACCGGTTCGCTGTTCATAGTATCTCTGACAATTTTTCCGTCAGCAACCTGAATGATTCGTCCGGCGTAACGGGCAATATCCTCTTCGTGTGTGACCAGCACGATGGTACGTTCCTCTTTGTGCAATTTTTGCAACAGCAACATAATTTCGAGACTCGAGCGCGAATCCAGGTTGCCCGTCGGTTCATCGGCAAATACGATTTCCGGATCATTCACGAGTGCCCTGGCAATGGCTACACGCTGTTGCTGGCCGCCCGACAGTTCATTCGGGAGATGGTACATCCGGTCCGAAAGTCCGACCGATTTCAGGGCTTCCCGGGCAAGTTCGGTAATATGACTCCGGTCAGAATACAGCAACGGCAATTCGACATTTTCAAGGGCATTGGTTCGGGCCAGCAAATGAAAAGTCTGAAAAACAAATCCGATTTTCTTATTGCGAATGGCGGCTAGTTCTTCGTCGTTCAGGGTACTGACCTCCTGGCCGTCCAGAAAAAGAGATCCCCGTGTGGGCCGGTCGAGGCAACCCAGGATATTCATCAATGTGGATTTTCCGGAACCTGAGGCTCCCATGATGGCGATAAATTCACCGCGCTCAATCTCCAGAGATACATCGTCCAGAGCCTTCACCGTTGCATCGTCTCCCTTGCCATATATTTTGGAAATATTTTTGGCTTCAATGAGAAGCTCACTTTGTGGATCGCTTTGGTTCAGGAGCTCCTTCTCATCCAATGCATGATCATCCGGTGCATGCTTATCACGTGCACGCTCATCCGCTGTATGATCCCTGTTCATTGACGCTGATGTGTTCATTTTTTCCTCCATATGCCATATGTATTTTGTGATTTTCCGTTCTTATATCATCTCCTGTTTTTATGTTGTCTTGCATGATCTAAACAGGATATTTACGGAACATCCTCAATGATAACCTGCTCCCCTTCGGTCAGTCCTTCCAATATTTCAGTTACGGTTCCATCGCGCCAGCCGAGTCTGACCGTTCGACGAATGCGACGATCCCCCTCTGCCACCAGCACATAACGGTCCCCGGCTTCCCGGCGAATGGCAGCGGTCGGCACGGTAAGCACATCCTTTCGTTCCTCCAGGATAATGGTAACATTGGCCGTCATTTCCGGCCGCAGGATACGCTCCTGAAAATCGAGGATATCCAGCGTAACGATATAGTTGACGACGTTATCTTCAATGACTGCTTTCGGATAGATGGCGGTAATCTTACCCGGAAATTCGACTCCCGGCCACGTGTCGACCGTAAAAGTGGCCAGTTGTACCTCTTCAATCATGCCGATATCGGTTTCGTCCACATAGGTATGGACTTCAAGCTGTTTGAGGTCGATGATATTGACAAACGTCGGTGCGGCGAAACCTGCCGCCACGGTTTCCCCTTCCTGGGTGGAGACCGAGGCGATCACTCCTGAAACCGGTGACCGGATAGTGGCATAGGAATGCTGGATTTCAGCCAGTTTCAAATTGGCTTCGGCCTGCATTTGCTGCGCCTTGACGGAAGCGTAAGACGCTTCAGCCTCCTCGTATTCCTGTCGTGATATAAGTTGTTTGTCGAACAATCGACGCTGGCGTTCGTATACCCGGCGGCTCTGTTCATAGTCGACCCGGATTTTTTCGAGCGATGCTCTGGATTGGGCCAGCCGGGCACGAAATTCGGTGTCATCCAGTTCGGCGATAATGTCACCAGCCGAGACCGGATCGCCGATATTGGCATGCAAATGGTTCACAACACCGGATATCCGGGATCCGACCCTGACTTCGGCACCAACCTTTGGTTTGATGATCCCCAGGGCAAACACACTGGAACCGACATGTTGTCTTGTTACCCCGGCAGTACGCCATGACGGCTCCTCCGTCGATTGATGCCAGATATTCTGATCATAAATATACCAGATTCCGCCCGACAATACTGTCACAATCACTATGGTATAAACAAATTTTTTCAAGATTAAATAGGCTTGATGAAAATGTACGGGAAAACCAGTGCAGCTGTCCGCTACAAAGAATCAATAGGTTTGCAATAAATGTGTAACTACAAATGTATAAATAATAACTGTATCCTCAGGTGCCATTTTTATACTCATTCATTAATGTGTGCACTACATTTTTTACAATACCTTCACGCTCGAAATATTCAATCTCATTCGCCTTTAATTGATTTAGCATATTTGCACCAAAATTTTCTGCAATCACAGTTTTGCAGGACTCTTGCAGAAGAAGATCGATCACTACCATACTGGCGCCACCTCTTCTGTTTCGGGCTGTATTTTTAATGGCCTTCTGGTAAACGCCGTTCTCGTCAAATATGAGATAATACAGTGCCCTTCCAGCATTTCTGCTTATCTCCGAATTTATATTATCCCCAACCGCTGCAACGGCGATTTTATTTGATGATTTTGCATTGACCGTATCCGGATGTATAACCAAAGAGAAGCCCGGCTGAATTTGAAGAATCAAAGCCCCTAAAAATAACATCATACAAAAATATTTTTTATTGCTCATGATACATCACCTTTACCTGATTGTTAATACTATTATTAGCTTGTATATATTTTATTTTTCTATGTGAGTCATACTGCATTAATATTGTACTTGTTTTGACGACATTACCCTTGAAAAGTTCATGAGTTCATCTTGTGTCAGAAGTATTGGGACAATTTTACCTTTTGAAAAATGATTTTAATTCCAAATTTTTTGATATTGAAGCAGTACTCATAATCTATTCCGATACCAACAGCCTCAATATCTTCAATATGGAGAAAAAACAATAGCTCAAGCATGGATGATATCTTATACTTCTTTTTCTTTATTGATTTATTTTGTTCATATAATTAATTATATTATTTGCAATAATATTTACAAATCATCAGGGAATAATTATCTCATTAAAAGGGTATATTCCCGGGACAAATTTCTATTATGTATAACATACACAGATACGCGGCAACAACTATTCTCGCACTTATAACGCTGGTTTTCTTTTCTTCTCAACATCAAAATGTGACTCAAAACGATGGGTTGGCAACTATCACTTATGAACCCACCGATGCAATTTTTCCGAACCCGGAAAGAGGATTTTACCAGTGGGTGGCCGGAACACCGACAAGCCCTTTGTTAGATCTCGATAAACTCCGGGATTATCGCGCAGAAAACAGAACCCTCATTTTCCGGCCTTATTTGTTAAGTGATTTCCGGGAATCTGACATCTCGGAAGAGTTTTTAGATCGCATGCGGGCTGATTTCGAAACACTTCGGGAAGCCGGACTAAAAACATTGTTTAAATTCCGATATACTAATGGAATTCCTGACGACGTGGATCCGGATCCAAATACTTTTGATGCTCCCCTGGAAAGGGTATTAAGTCATCTTGATCAACTGGCCCCATTATTCCAGGAATATTATGACGTGATCGCAGTGGCCCAGGCCGGATTTATTGGAGCCTGGGGAGAATGGCATGGTTCTTATTACGGATTAACTACAACCACAAATATGAGGACCATTCTATTTCACTTTCTGGATATTTTACCGGAAGATCGCATGATTCAAATTCGCAGGCCGGTCTATATCTGGCATATCTATAATCTTGGCCTTTACGGGGATCCTTTAACGAAGGAAGAGGCGTACAGTGGAACTAACCGGTCACGTACCGGGCATCATAATGATTGTTTTATGACCAATGAAACAAACGCCGGCACGTATTATGGATTGGATACGTTGGGTCAAAGCACCGGCCGTCTCGATATTGAAGAAACAAAAGATTTTCTGAATTTGAATAACCGTTATGTACCCATGGGCGGAGAAACTTGCACACCAAGAGATGATGTTGATTTCTATGGTTGTGAATTCTCTCTTGAAGAACTGGCCCGGATGCGCTGGTCATTATTAAACCATGGTTTTTCCCGTGATATCCTTGATGTCTGGGTGGAACAGGGATGTATGCCGGAGGTGGAACGCAGATTGGGTTACCGTTTTGCGCTACAAGAAGGGTCTTACACTGAACAGTCGCGTCCTGGTGGTATATTCCGTTTTAATTTACAACTTGAAAACAAAGGATTTGCCGCACCCTATAACCCACGGGGGTTACAGGTGATCCTGCGCAGTGTTGAAAATTCCGAAGAAATATGGGAAGTTAACCTGCCTGACGACCCCAGGTTTTGGATGGCCGGTGATACAGTAAATCTGAGCTATGAGTTAGGTCTTCCAAACGATTTAGACGGTTATTATGAAGTATTGCTCAATCTTCCCGACCCGGCCGATCCGATCCGTCATCAACCTGAATTCTCTATTCGCTTAGCCAATACAAGTAATGGGCATCAAATCTGGGAGGAGGATACCGGCTTCAACCGCCTAAGCCATTTTATTAATATCGATTCCTCTTTACCGGGTGAGGGTTATGACGGTGATCTGAACTTTGAACCGTTCGGAACCTGGGAAGGAGAACCTGTTTCCGCAGAACCGGATATCCGGCCGCATGTCCCTGCCGCAACAGAGTTGCGTCAAAACTACCCCAATCCGTTCAATCCTGTAACCACCATCACTTTTGACTTGCAGCAGGATGTAAACGTACGCCTGGAGGTTTTCAATCTCCTGGGGCAGAAGGTGGCAAGCCTGGTGGATGAGCCCCGCACGGCAGGGACCCACCGGGTAACCTTTGACAGCAGCGAGCTTTCCAGCGGCGTCTATCTGTACATGCTGACGGCCGGCAATATCACAGAAACCCGTTCGATGACCGTGCTCCGATAAAATAATTATTACTGAACCCTTCTGTAATAAGAATAATGACGGTCATAATTATTGAATTTGGGTCAACCTGTTTTGTTTATTTCCGATTCCAATGCCCAGAAATCGTGTAATTCCGGCTAAGAGTGCCCCTGAGCCAAGTACCACAGCAATCCAGCCAAACCATCGGAGATATACCCCACTGTTTATTACGGCTAATCCCAACAACCATAGTTCTTTGCGATTTAATTATCAAATGTTGTTGCAGCTGAAAAATAATATTCCACCTCGGCAGGCCAGCCTGCACCATCCGGATTAACGGAGAGGACTTTGAATTTAACGTATCCGTCTTTGCATCGGGCAACGATCACATTTCCCGGCAAAAGAGGAGGGATATCGGGATTTTGATCCCATTGGTCCGGGACGGATTTAATAGAGGCAAGATCGACATCGCCCATGTCTTTAGTTTCATTCACTTCGACATTATGGTTAGTTCGAAACCATACATGTTCTTCAAAGTTTGGGTATTGGGGATGTTCATTCCCGCCCGGCATCCAGAGGATGATTTCTCCGTCATTATTCTCCCAATTGGTGGTGTCGGCCTTTTCAGCGGAAAAGTCAAACCCTGAATGTGTGATCTCGGCTTGCGGATAATTATAGGATGAGTTGTCATTATTACAGCCCATCAGAATCATTCCGGTAAACAGTACTATTGCAGTTAAAAAGAAATGGTGATTTTTCATTTCGATTCTCCATAGAATTTGTGATTAAAATTCCGGTACAGCTTTATAGGATATCATGGGAATGTAGCAAATTAAAATATTTAATGGATGCGCTATTACTTTGCAGACCTCCCATTATGAAAATAAAAAAGCCCTGTATCGCAACAACTCACTGCAATACAAGGCTTTATATCAAAGTACGCACGGGAGGATTCGAACCCCCGGCCTTCTGATCCGTAGTTATGCTATTATATGCTTTTAATAACTTTATGGTGCATTTTATGTATAATATGTACTCCTTTTTGTACCCCTTTCCCGGCCGATTCGGGAATTGAGTTTTCCCGGGATACTTTCCGGATTATTGTGGTGATCAGGAGAGTGCTTCAGGCACATTCAAGCTGTTGATTGGCTCAATTCAGAACGATTCATTTTAATTTTGCCAATTCAAAACGGGTATAGAGC
>JBBDQZ010000023.1:0-1305 GCA_040905705.1 Balneolales bacterium | reverse complement strand
CCATCGGTATCATGATCTCAGATCCTTTCCCTGCTGATGACAGAATAGGTAACAGGGCCAGTATCGTGGTTCCGGTGGTCATCAGGCAGGGTCGAACCCGGCGCTGAGCTGCATCAATTACAGTTTTGAGAATTGCATCCCGATCTTTTGGTTTTCGTTTTTCAAACATCTGATCGAGGTACGTGCTCATGATGACCCCATCATCTACAGCGATGCCGAAGAGGGCAAGGAACCCAACCCAAACGGCCACACTCAGGTTTACCGCTTCTATCTGAAAAAATTCCCTGAACTCCATTCCAAAAAGGCTGAAATTCATGAACCAGCTTTCTCCATATAGCCAGAGCATCATAAATCCACCCGCCCAGACCAATGCAATACTGGTGAATATGATGGTTGTAACCGGTATCGACTTGAACTGAAAATAGATGAGCAGAAAGATGAGGATCAGAGTAATTGGCAACACGATTGCCAACCGCTGAGAAGCCCGCTGTTGGTTTTGAAATTCTCCTTCAAATACATAGTCAACCCCATCCGGAATCGAAAGGTTGCCTTCACTGATTTGTCTGTTTATGGTATCCCTCACGTTATTCACTACTTGAATGGGTGCGGTACCTTCTATTCTATCAAACGTGACATACGCATTCAAAAATGTATTCTCACTTTTGATATTCATGGGGCCTGTTTCAAATCGGAACTCTGCCAGTTGTCCCAGCGGAATCTGACTTCCATCCGGCGCCGGAACCAAAACCCTTGCCATAGCATCCGGAGTGTTACGGTATTCTCTTGCATATCGAACACGAATAGGGTATCGCTCCCTGCCTTCTACAGTAGTACCAAGAGTTTCACCGCCAATCGCCGTATTGATTACCATCTGAATGTCCTGAATTGTGAGGCCGTGTCGGGCGATCTCCCTGCGGTTAATATCAATCTCGATGTAGGGTTTGCCAACAACTCGATCCGCAAAAACAGAAGCAGGACGAACGCCTTCTGCCTCTCTGATGATCGGTTCCAGATTGCTTGCAAACTCATCAATTGTGTTCAGATCAGGTCCGTTGATTCGAATCCCCATATTTGCACGCATTCCGGTTTGGAGCATGATAAGCCTTGCTTCAATCGGATGAATTTTGGGTGCAGATGTAACACCGGGAATATCGGATGCGTGAAGGATTTCCGTCCAGATATCATCAGGAGTTTGAATATGATCACGCCACTGACGGTAGTAATTCCCAAGGCGATCGGGGATCAATTCACCCCTTTCATCCCTGATAAACTCACCATTTTCAGTTTCAAATCGAACTTTTCGCC
>JBBDQZ010000022.1:0-42846 GCA_040905705.1 Balneolales bacterium | reverse complement strand
CGCTTCACAGTATGATCAACCCATTCTTGTCGGACAGGACACGACATTTGTTCAGGCCGGATCCTATAGTTCGATCGGTCTTACCGCATGGGCGGGACTCCACGGCAAGAGCGTCGAATTAAAGATATCGGGAAGCTTTCAGCAATATTTGTCGGATGATTTGCGTATCGAAAATCAAATGTTGGATCTCAGCGGTCAACGCGCCTGGACACGTGTTTCGTTTTACTATAAAAATTATATCTATGAGCGAGCGGCATTCATGAAAGCAGGTTTTTATGTCCAGGTTTCACCAACATCATACCGTTCATCTCAGTACTATCCCGCCATGGATTACTGGGATCCCAACTCCTGGAGTCCGGGAACGGATGTTACCGTAGCACAGGCTCTTCCGGAATTTATTCGTCTGGATCTGGATATGACAACCCGTATTAGATCGGTAATATTTTTATTCCGGCTGGAAAATGCCTTGGATAATTGGCTGATGCCGGGCTATTTTGAGACAGCTTACCAGCCGATGCCGTCCAGACGTTTTCGATTCGGTATTCGATGGGTACTTCGAAATTAATACAGGAAGACGGAGCGATATCCTGATATGAGTTTATCTTATGTTATAAAAGAGGGATTTTCAGGTTTTAAACGTGCCAAGTTGGCAGGTGTAACTTCTATTACGGCCCTTGTGATTGCTGTTTTGCTGATCGGTATGCTGGCGCGTTTCGGTTATAATGCATTACAGGTTGCACAATCCCTGAAACAATCCATCGATGTGGAAGTCTTTCTGCTGGATTTGGATGATGAACGAATCAAGCGCATCGAAAGAGATTTACAGGAGTACCCACTGGTCCATAGCATAGAACATATAAGCAAAGAACAGGCGGAAGCTGTTTTCATGCAGGAATTCGGAAATGAAGCTGAAACACTTGCCGATCTGAATTTTTTACCAGCCTCTTTCAGGTTGCATTTTGAGCCGGAAGCTACGGCTGCCGATATCCGAAGTATGGTTGCAGAAATTGAGCAGTTCCAGGGTGTTGATGAAGTTGTTTTCAATCAGCGGCTGCTTGAAATATTGGAAGAGCGAATTGAACTGATGGTTCTGGTTGGTACCGGTATTGGACTGTTTATTCTGTTGACAGCCCTTATTCTGGTATTCAATACCATCCGTCTTACTATATACGCCAAGCGTAATATCATTCGAGCTATGAAACTGGTTGGAGCTACCAATGGTTTTATCCGTAAACCTTTTTTAATGGAGGGATTTCTTCAGGGATGTATTGCATCGGTAATTGCGATTGGATTGCACTGGCTTATATTTCAGCTTATCATACCAATATACATTCCGCAATTCGGAGTACTGTCATGGCCATTTGATCGCTGGTATTATTTGACCGGTGCGATGGTGGCTCTATCACTATTTATGGGGCTTTGGGGCAGCCGCTGGGCTACAAGAAAATTCATCAGTGAAACGATTGAATGATCACTTTACTATTCTACGTTCGTTTTCAATTTTTCTTTAGGATTTCGTACAGCATTTTTGCTGCATTGTGCCAAATTATTACAGGTCCCGTAAAATTGCAGTGAGTGTCCGTCAATTTTCATATTGTAAACCTGTTCCAGCATCATCTTGATTTCCTGAAGCCTGGGATCGCAAAACTCAATCACCTTTCCGCATTTACTGCATATAATGTGATCATGCTGGCGGAAAGAGTATGCCCGCTCGTAAAGAGACTGATTTTTGCCAAACTGGTGGCGTTGAACAAGCCCGCATTCCACCAGAAGATCCAGTGTATTGTAGACGGTAGCCCGTGAGACACGATAGCCGATATTTTTCATGCGAAAATACATGTCGTCGGCATCAAAATGTCCGTCAGCGCGGTAAAGCTCATCCAGTACCATAAACCGCTCGGGGGTCTGGCGATGCTTCTTGTCTTTTAGATATGCACGAAAGATCTCCTTTACTTCATTGATCAGATCTTCGCCTGCCGGTATGGCCATGGCTTTAAATTTTTCTTGAAGGTTTATAGTCTAACGGACTGAATCCCGTTAATGATATCTGGATTTTCATCTGATTAAAATTTGATTCTTCAGAAGGACGGATTGAGGATTCATGGTTTAATCATGCAGCAGTGTATCGGATGTATATCGGGCATCCTGTCAGGCATGTATGATGTAATTCCTTCACATCTGTATCCGACCAAGCCTTGTATCCGACCAAGCCTGCAAATTGTAAAATAGCATTTATTGAAAAAAATTGTTCTAAGTACTGGATAGAAGTTGTGTTCTATACGCTGGTTACCGTATGTCTGGAGACTATTGTGTGAAGGGCTTCAATTGTTTTGTCAATTTCTTCAATGGAATTGGTTTTGGCCAGGCTGAAACGCAGTGTGGATTTCGCCATCTCTTCGCTGTGTCCTAATGCCAGCATGACATGTGAAGGTTTAACCGTACCGGAAGTGCATGCGGAGCCATTTGAGCAGCATATTCCTTCGATGTCCAGATTAAGAAGTAACATCTCGCCATCTAATGGCCGGTGCTCCGTGTCGGTAATGGTAACGCTTAATATATTGTGCATACCGTGGTCAACATCACCGTTAAACTGTATGGTATCTCCAAACTTCTCCTTTAGACCTTCTTTGAACCGTCGTTTCAAAGTGCTGATGTAACTTATGTTCTGATCCATTTCCTCATAAGCCAGTTCCAAAGCCTTTCCAAGCCCCACAATCCCGGCCACATTCAGGGTGCCGCCACGTCGCCCCCGCTCCTGCGTACCACCGTGTAACCATGTCGACCATGGTGTTCCCTCACGTACATACAGTGCACCGATTCCCTTTGGGCCATGGAACTTGTGCCCGCTTATACTTAGAAAATCGATCCCCAGCGTGTCTACATGTAGCGGTATTTTTGCAATAGATTGAACAGCATCCGTATGAAATAGAATATTTTTTGTCTTGCAAAGGCGAACCAAATCTGGTAGAGGATTGATCGTGCCGGTTTCATTATTGGCATGCATGATGGTTACCAGATCTGTTTCATCGGTAATAGCATGTTCCAAAGCGGAAGGAGTGACCCGGCCCAGGGAATCCAATTTCACATAATTGACTTGACAACCCGCTTTTTCCGCATGACGAAGAGGGTAGAGTACAGCACTGTGCTCACTTTTTGCTGTTACAATGTGATGTCGATTGGTGTGTTGAAGGGCACCGAAAATCGCGGTATTATTGCTTTCGGTCCCTCCGCTGGTAAAAATAATTTCAGAAGCTTGAGCGCCTATTAAGCGGGCAATTTTTCCACGCCAGGCTTCGACAGCCACATTGGCCTTACGTCCCATCTGATGGATGGATGCTGCATTTCCATAGTCATCCCTCAGAAATGGCAACATGGTATCCAGAACCCGAGGGTCAACGGGTGAAGTGGCCGCATGATCAAAGTATACTGTTCGCATGAATTTATTATTGATATGTTAAACTTGTATCTTATGTCTGCCTGTTCCGGAAGTTCTAAGTGATATGAACCATTTGAAATCAAATGGGCATTTCCGATCGCGGTCTTCTCCGGTGGGTGAAGGATTCAATACATTTATAATATAACAAAAGACAAGAAGCAGATATTATTTAAGTAACGATAACCTGTTAATGTTTAAAACGAAGAGAACTATATAACCATGTCAAAATTATCATTAAAAGATCTGGATTTAAAAGGCAAAACGGTGGTGATGCGTGTAGATTTTAATGTCCCTATAAAAAACGGGGTAATCGGTGATGACAATCGTATTCGACAGGCATTGCCCAGTATAAATCATGTTATTGAACATGGTGCCAAACTTGTTTTATTGAGCCATCTGGGCAGGCCTAAAGGAGAACCCAATCCGGAGTTCAGCCTCAGGCCAATCGCAGAATATTTAAAATCGCTGGTTTCAGCCAATGTGTATTTTGGAGAAGATTGTATCGGTGAGAAGGCAAAATCTGTGATAGAAAGTACCACTTTTGGTGATATTGTATTGCTGGAAAATGTTCGATTTCACCCCGGGGAAACGAAAAACGATCACAAATTTTCAAAAGCACTGGCTGGCCATGGCAATGTATTTGTTAACGATGCATTCGGAAGCAGCCATCGAGCTCACAGCTCGGTAGCTGGTATCACGGATTATTTACAACCGGCGGTATCCGGTTATTTACTACAGAAAGAGATTGATTATCTGAAAGATAGTGTTGAAAATCCGAAGCGCCCGTTTGTCGCTGTTCTGGGTGGTGCAAAGGTTTCAGATAAAATTGGTGTAATTGAAAATCTTATCACAAAAGTTGACACCATTATTATTGGTGGGGGCATGACATACACCTTTTATAAAGCTCTGGGGATTCCTATTGGAAATTCACTGTTGGAAGAAGACAAAGTTGAACTGGCAAAGGAGCTTCTTGAAAAAGCTAAGGCCAACAATGTAGAGATAATGCTCCCTGTTGATTCGGTTACAGGCAAGGAGTTTAGTGAAAATACCGAGACCAAAATCGTACCGCAGTATGGTATCGGGGATGGCTGGGTGGCTCTGGATATCGGGCCAAAAACAGCCGAACTTTTTGGTGCTGAGATCAAAAAAGCAAAAACAGTAATTTGGAACGGCCCAATGGGCGTTTTTGAAATGGAGGCGTTTGCCAAAGGGACCTTTGCCGTCGCCGATGCAATGAGCACGGCTACACATAACGGGGCCATTACCATTATAGGAGGTGGTGATTCAGCGGCCGCTATCAAAAAAGCCGGGCTTGAAGGACAAGTTTCGCACGTTTCGACCGGAGGCGGAGCCAGCCTTGAATATCTTGAAGGTAAAGAACTTCCGGGGATTGTTTGTTTGACTGACAAATAATTCGGACTGCCGGTAAGCTGATACCAAATCACCAATACAAATAAATCATTTGAAATATCTATTATTATGGCAATACAACGAACATTGGCAATTTTGAAACCCGATTGTGTGAGAAAAGGATTGATCGGTGAAGTGATCAAAAGAATTCAGGGTGCGGGATTCAGTATCAAAGCTTTGAAAATGACAAGATTGACAAGGAAGACGGCGGGTGGATTTTATGCTGTTCATCGTGAGCGCCCGTTTTTTGATGAGCTCACAACCTTTATGAGCAGCGGACCCTGTATACCCATTGTACTTGAAAAAGAGAATGCAATTGAGGATTTTCGTGCGCTGATTGGCGCTACAAATCCGGCGGATGCTGCTGAAGGAACTATCCGCAGGGATTATGCCGACAGTTTGGGAGAAAATATTATTCACGGATCCGATTCGGTCGAAAACGGGAAAATAGAAGCTTCTTATTTTTTTGCTGAAAGTGAGCTGAAAGCCAACGAAACCTAAATAAATTACTACTATCTCAATTCACCCAAATGGAAAAATTGCCATCCGAATTTGTTGCTAAAATGTCCCATGACCTGAAAACGCCGGTCGGTAATGCCATGATGTATGCTGAACTTATTACCGAGGATGTCAAAGCACTTTCCGTCGAGCATCCGGAGCTGAAAGATCAGTTGGAAGAGCTCATTCATTATTGTAAGAATATTCACCTTTCTTCATCCAAACTGATTAATGCTATTCAAAGCTGGGGTTACACCTATCAGATTGAAGACGGTGTATTTGAGCTCAAAAATCAGGAAACAAATCTGAAAGAACTGTTTCAGGAAGTCATTGATAAAAACTCTGTTTTTATAAAAGGGAAATTACTGGATGTAAGTCTCGATTATCAAAGTGTCCGTGAAACGTATCATACAGATTCGGAAGTCATGCGTCTTGTGTTTGATAATATGCTTATTCTGTTCATCAGTCTGGCTTCACAAAACAGTGGTTTTAAAGTGCTTGTCGATGACCAGGATGGAGGCATTCGAATTCGATTTATTGCTCCAAAGGCTGCTTTTTCTCAGAATTTGATCGATATGTACAGTAAAGATATTTCGATAAGTGACGTTTTGGTCCCTGGTCAGGGCATACTAAAACCGGGCGGGTATGGCTTGTTGTTTGTGAATCTTGTATTGCGGTTGCTAAAGGCACGTCATGGCGTTATTCCGGAACAGGAGGGTAAAGAACAACCCTCATACTGGATGCAATTGCCGCTGTCGTAATATCTCATAACAAATCAGGGCGCCGCTAACCGATGCATTAAGGGATTCTACCCCGTTTTGCATCGGAATACGCACGAGCATGTCGCAGTGTTCCCTGGTTTTTCGTCGTATACCTTTTTCTTCACTTCCGATGATAACCACCAGCGGAAAATCATATTTTTGTTGCCAGATGGTTTGCTCCCCGTTCATATCGGTTCCGCAAATCCAGTAACCGGACTCTTTCAGAACAAGCAGAGCCTGATTTATATTCACAACCCGGATGACAGGCATGCGGATGGCAATGCCTGCCGAAGCTTTCATGACGGCTCCCGATAGCGGAGCCTGGCGATGCTTGGAAACCATGACAGCGGCTACTCCGGCAGCTGCCGCTGTCCGGATCAGCGCCCCGAAATTGTGTGGATCCTCGATCTCGTCCAATGCCAGGACCACAGGCTGAGTGGAGATATCGGTTCTTGATATCCAGTCATTAAGTTCCAGATATTCTGCCATACTGACTGATGCGACCACCCCCTGATCATTGACAGGCCCGACGAGTTCCGCAAGTTTCTTTCCATGAACACGCTGTACGGGAACACGGTTGGATGAAGCAAGGGCTTCAAGGTCTCTTATGGCTTTTCCCTGTAACTGTTGCCGTATGAAAAGCTTGCCCACAAATTCCGGTTTTTGTTTAAGTAACTCCTTAACAGAATTGCGCCCGTAAATGAATTCCTGTGAGTCCATAAATTGATTTTGATGGAATGGAAGTTTCTAATTCGGTACTTGATGTTATTTTGTACATTGAGTTTGAATCAACCAAATATAACCATCCGGAGATTGAACTTTGGCAAAGTTTTGTAATCAGAAAACCAGAAAACGAACAAAATGATTTGTACAGTCGCTGAATTATTTTCGAAATTCCTGGATATTGTGGGTATTGGTTGCCGTTTTTACTCTAAATCTCGCATCGGTTTTTTACCAAAGGAAGAGGATCGGCCCGGCACTGAATTATTTACATTTCATAAAAGCTTCATTATAGGTATGATCTATAGAAATATTAAAATTTGAATTCCGATTTGAAAGGTCGGGTTAATACTGCTATTTTTCTATAACCTTTCACTAAGCCTGCACCTCACTGATGAACCCAAAGTATATATTTGTAACAGGAGGAGTTACGTCTTCTCTTGGTAAAGGAATTATTTGTTCATCTCTTGGATTGCTTCTCGCAACCCGTGGATTGAGAGTTACTATCCTTAAACTTGATCCTTACATCAATGTCGATCCCGGCACCATGAATCCCTATGAACACGGGGAAGTCTATGTCACCGATGATGGAGCGGAAACGGATCTTGATCTCGGCCATTATGAACGTTTTCTAAATATTCCAACATCTCAGGATAACAATGTAACTACCGGCCGGATTTATTTCGACGTTATATCCAAAGAAAGAAAAGGCGCTTATCTGGGGCAGACAGTCCAGGTTATTCCACATATAACCGATGAAATCAAATCCCGTGTAAAAGCTACAGGTGACTCCGGAAAATTTGACATTGTCATTGTTGAGATAGGCGGTACGGTCGGCGATATCGAAGGTCTGCCTTATATAGAGGCAATGCGTCAACTTCGATACGATGTCGGTAGAAATGATACACTCTCCATACATCTGACGCTCGTTCCCTATCTGAAAGCAGCTGGAGAACTGAAAACCAAACCAACTCAGCACTCTGTCAAAACGATCTATGAACTCGGGCTGCAACCGGATATCCTCGTCTGTCGAGCTGAAATTCCTCTGGATCACTCCATACGTAGAAAAATCGCCCAGTTCTGCAATGTTGAAAATGAAGACGTGATAGCCTCTCTGGATGCCAAATCCATTTATGAAGTGCCTCTGCTGATGAAAAAAGAAGAGCTTGACCAACGGGTTATTAAAAAACTGAATATACGTGCGAATCAACCTGATTTGACCAGCTGGACCCGTTTTGTTCAATCTGTTTTGTTTCCTGATCATAGAATCCGGGTTGCTCTGGTAGGAAAATATGTCGATCATCAGGACGCCTATTTGTCCATTGTTGAAGCATTTAAACACGCCGGCGCTCTGAATAATTGTGAAATAGATATCGTCTACGTCTCTTCGGATCGTCTGGAAGAAGAAAATATTGAGGAACAACTCAAAGGAGTTTGCGGAATACTGGTTGCACCGGGATTTGGTGGACGGGGCATTGAAGGAAAGCTCATCGCGGTACAGTATGCGCGGGAAAAAGGGATTCCATTTTTCGGTATATGCCTGGGCATGCAATGTGCAGTGATCGAATTTGCACGGAATGTCTGCGGATGGAAAGATGCCAACAGCACGGAATTCAATCCCGATACAAAATATCCGATTGTGGATCTTATGCTTGATCAGAAAAATATTGATGACAAAGGCGGCACAATGCGTCTCGGAGCATACGCATGCGCTTTGAAGCAAGGTTCACTTGCCGCTGCTGCTTATGGCGAAAAAAATATTAATGAACGACATCGTCACCGCTATGAGCTCAATAACGGTTACAGAGAGCAGCTTGCTGAACACGGTATGAAAATGACAGGAATCAACCCGGAGAGGGATCTGGTGGAAATTGTGGAGATCAATATGGATCATCCCTGGTTTGTCGGGGTTCAGTTTCATCCTGAATTGAAAAGTACGGTAAAACATCCCCATCCGCTTTTTGTCAGTTTTGTAGAGGCGGCATATCAATTTGCATCTGTGAAAAATCTGATCGAAGATATAAGTACTATTAACCAGATACAGACCATTTGACATGAATGAACCGGGCTCCGATTTAAAACCGGATAGCCGCTATGTAAAGACGGTCAGAGTGCGTGCTAACGGATTGTTGACGGATGGTGATGCCCTGCTGATGGTGAATTTGATTTCACCCGTTACAGGAGGAGCGATCTGGATGCCACCGGGAGGGGGAGTTCGATTTGGAGAACGTTTGACAAATGCTGTTGAGCGAGAACTGCGTGAAGAAACCGGGCTGGAAGTATTGGCTGGCCCGCTGTGGTATATCCATGAGGTTCGTTCACAGGAGGTGCATGCTGTTGAATTTTATTTTCATTGTGAAAAGCGCAGGGGTACTGTACAAAAAGGAGTTGACCCGGAACTCCCGGAATGCGATCAGATCATCCGCGATGTTGCTTTCATCCCTTTTGACCAACTGGATCATCCGGACGTATATCCCCGGTATTTACAGAAAGGGTTTCCCGCCGATTGTCTTGATCAGTCTGTACCGTTGCCAAAAATCATTTGAGTTTTTTATAAAGACGGACCTGGAAATCGTTGTATTCAGGATTCCATCGGGCGAACTTAATATGAAAACCAAGTTTAAGTCCGAGTATCAGCATGCCCGGATAGAGCGCCGGAAAAGTATCATAGCGAAGTTCCCGGCTACCCATCGAGGCGGCATTAGTCATCATTTCAAGAAGCAGCCGGGTAGCGATGCCCTGTCTGCGATATAAGGGTAAAACGGCACCTTTGGCAGAGTAAAAGATATGTCGGCTCAGTGCGTAACCAACTTTAAAGCCTACAAGCTGTTCATCGTTATGAGCAGTGAGGATAACAAGCGGATCATGGTCCATACGATTGATCAGGCGGTTTTCCCGGAAAATAAGACGGTTCAGATTCATGACCGCTTGCAGATAGGTGATGTCATTGCAGCGGATAGTGATATTTTTATTAATAGATTTTGTGCTCTTATCCATACAGCACTATTTTATTCTTTGCATCACGTCCACTATAACGCAGGTTGATTAATGGCAGGCTTCAAAAGCAGTAAACGGGCATGTATATGGCTTCCCATTATTTTGATAATGTATAACAAACTATAAACAGAAACAGTCCGTTTTCATTTTTTTTCTCCATGATTATCCGAATTCAACAACTCAATGTTATAGTCGGTGATATATCAGGTAACACCCGCACCATTCTTGGTGCTCTGAAAAATGCGGAAAGAGACGGGGTGGAATTGCTCATATTGCCGGAGCTGGTGGTTTGTGGTTATCCGCCGATGGATCTGCTTGAACGTGACGATTTTTTGAATTTCGTTTATAAACAGACGGAGCTGATCATTGCAGCTACGCACAAAACCGGAATACTATTTGGTTCAATTCGTTCCAACAAGGCCCGTCCGGGCAGGCCTGTTTATAATGCCGCTATCCTTGCACATCAGGGTAGTGTAGTGGATGAAGTTTACAAAACCTTGTTGCCTACCTATGATGTTTTTGATGAGTTTCGCTATTTTGAACCCAATAAGGCCATTCATGTCACAGAATGGGCTGGCCGAAAATGGGGCATTACTATCTGTGAGGATATCTGGAATAACCAAAATGAGTACAATTATCGTGCTTATGAAGTAGATCCGGCAGCCATGTTGAAAAAACAGGGAGCCGAAGTACTGGTGAATATATCTGCATCGCCTTTTTCCAGGAACAAACCTGAATTGCGTGAAGAAATGTTGAGGCGACAAGCCAAGCGGCTGAAAATGCCTGTTATCTATGCGAATCAGGTTGGTGCCAATTCTGAAATTATTTTTGATGGCGCGAGTACGGCTGTAACAAAGTCGGGAGAGGTATTGATCAGGCTCGCTACTCTGGATGAAGACTGTGCTGATTTTGAATGGAATACCGATGGCAGCACGTTAACTGCCCGGTCTCAAAAAGCAATGAACCCTTTTCCCGGCAAAGAAGAGCGATTGTTTCAGGCACTTGTCATGGGACTTCGGGATTATGTTACCAAAAGTGGAATGTCCGGACGAGCGGTACTTGGATTAAGTGGAGGGATTGATTCGGCGCTTACCGCTGTGATTGCTCAGGATGCCCTGGGGCCCAAAAATGTAACCGGAATTACGATGCCGTCTCATTTTTCATCAAAAGGGAGTGTGACCGATTCCGGCCAATTGGCCCGTAATTTGGGTATCAAACTATATGAACTGCCAATTAAAGACATTTATGATTCTTATTTAAAAGCGCTGTATCCAATATTCGGAGAAAGTGAATTTGGGGTTGCGGAAGAGAATCTACAAAGCCGAACTCGTGGCGCCATTTTGATGGCCGTATCCAACAAATTCGGAGATATGCTGTTGAATACCGGTAACAAATCGGAATTGGCTGTAGGCTATTGCACTTTATATGGAGATATGGCCGGTGGTTTGTCGATACTGGCCGATATCTTCAAAACAGAGGTGTATGCCGTTTCTCGTTGGATTAATAACGAATATTTCAAAAAAGAGGTCATTCCCTGGAGCACAATTGAGAAACCACCGAGCGCCGAACTGCGCCCCGATCAGAAAGATACCGACAGCCTTCCCGACTATTATGTGCTGGATGGTATTCTCAAGGCATATGTCGAAGACCTGCTGTCCGCACAGCAAATTGTGAAACGGGGCTACTCTGAGGAGCAGGTTTGGGAGGTTATTCGGATGGTGGATCGAAACGAATATAAAAGAAGACAGGCGGCACCGGGATTGCGTGTTAGTTCCAAAGCATTCGGATCGGGACGTCGCCTGCCGATTGTACAACGTTGGTCTGGCAGCAGATAAAATTTATTAAGTGGAAATATCTTGCGATTCTTTCGTTTTTGCTTCTTTAAGCGTAACTTAACAAGTTATTGTGATTGATTTAATTTCTATTAACAGGCGTTCCAGAGCACCGATATCTTGAAAAGTTAAATTTATGGCCATGTCTCGCTCACTGTTGTTACTCATAGGGGTTTCATTGTACCTGGCAGGATCTGTGTATGCAAGAGAACGTGACAGATCTATTGAATATCGTACTATTGACCCTCTTTCCCTGCCAATACATCGTTTCGAACGACTCGGTTTGCTAGGCATTAAACAGGAAGAAATTTCTGTCTTGCGAACTGTTCGGGATGATGAGAGGAATGCTGTTTTTGAGCTTGATAAAGAGTTACTGCAGCGTCTTGCTCATATTTATCGCATGCATCTTTTATCGATGGAAGCTCAGATCAACGACGATCTTGTAACCGCTGAAGAATACATTACCGACGGCTTGATGGCGATCCAAAACTTAATGGATAACCAACCTGAGATTCAACAAAGCCGACAATTTTCCGAATTATACCGGACAGTGATGACAGAGTATCAACAGTTTTATGGTATCAGCGGATCTGTTATTGATGTAAACGGAGAAATCTTTCAGGTTCACGAGGAATTGCTCCTGGCTGAAGAAGATGACTGGTTTGACAAACACACTTTTGTGCTTCCTGAAGACCTTGAGATGGGAAAAACAAAAGTTCCACTGATCCGCAATCAACAGGTGAATAATCATATAGCCTATATGACAGTTCGACGCCCTGAGGTTATGCAACGTTGGCTGGAGCGGTCCGCACGATATTTCCCGATGATGCGTGAGATTTTTCGTGAGGAGAATGTCCCGGAAGAGCTCATCCATCTTGCCATGATCGAGAGTGGATTGATACCCACGGCACGATCAAGTGCCCGGGCGGTGGGTATGTGGCAGTTTATCTATGCTACAGGTTCGGTATATGGATTGGAAGTCAACTGGTGGATTGATGAACGGCGTGACCCTGTGAAAGCGACACGTGCTGCAGCTCGTCATCTCAGAGATTTATCTGAATATTGGAACGGGGATTGGCACCTTGCCATTGCGAATTATAATGTAAGTACACGTCGAATGCTCAGTTCCGTCCGTCTTGCCGGAGGCGAACGTAATTACTGGAATATATACCCCTATCTGCCACGGGAAACCCGGGGTTATGTTCCTGGATTTATTGCCGCCACTCTTGTAGCGATGAACCCGGAAGATTTTGGATATGAGTCTGTTTACGATGTGGAGCCGTATGTGTATGACATTGTTGAAATCGAGGGATCGGTGGAGCTGAGTTTGCTGGCTGATTGTGCTGGTATCACCCCCCAGGAATTGCGGGATTTAAATCCGGAATTGTTACGATGGGCAACTCCGCCAGGCGACACCCCTTACCCATTAAAAATTCCGAAAGGTTTTAAAGAACAATTTATGCTGGCCTATGAAGAAATTCCCGATGATCAACGCATAAACAATATTGTAGTTCACACAGTGCGGAGAGGAGAGACGGTCGGGTTAATTGCAAATCGGTATGGAACAACAGTACGAGCGCTTTATCAGGCAAATGAAGGGCTTTCAAGCATTATTCATCCCGGGCAGGAGCTGGTAATACCCGTGCCAGGAGGTAGTGACATAGCTATACGTTCGGATGAGCCTTCAAGAGCACAAACAGCTCGCCTGCGAACGGCATCCCAGGCTCCAAGCCCCAACAGGCCGGCTAATTCTGCTGCTGTAAGCTATGTAGTGAAATCCGGGGATACAGTAGGTCATATAGCTGAGTGGTTTAATACACAGGCCTGGCGTATTCGTTCCTGGAATCAGATTGGTAATCTCATCAGGCCCGGGCAGCGTTTGACTATATATGTTCCCGCCGAACATCGGGATTATTATACCCGTTTGAACGATATGAGCAGAACCGACAGGGATAATTTCTCCATTGCCACGGCCACCACAACAACAGTGAGTGGAAGCGGTAATTACAATATCTATACAGTACGGGCAAACGACAATCTGATAACCATCGCACGAACATTCAATACTACCGTGCAGGCTATTCAAGGTCTGAATAATCTTCAATCAACACGAATTTATGCGGGACAAACGTTACGCATACCTAATTAATTGACAGATCATCCGTTTTTTGTTGCACTTAACAAATTGATTATGCGATTTTCATCCCGATACCTGTTCATATTGATTCTTATATCAGGGATGACCGGTGCGGGTTTTGTTCTGCGTTCCGATGCGTACTTCCTTATCAAGAAAAATTTCACAATTTTTAGTGAAGTTTATGAAAATGTATCCAGTATATATATCAATGAAGTTGATCCCGAACAACTGATTCGCTCCGGAATCAATGCCATGCTGGACGAACTTGACCCGTATACGGTGTTGATTGATGAGTCGGAAAGTCATCAGATGGATATTGTCACAACCGGTCAATATGCCGGTGTTGGATTGGAAATAGGCGCTCGTGGAGGACAGCTGGTAGTTATTGCTCCAATTGAAGGGTATTCGGCTGAAAAGCGGGGTATACGTACGGGTGACGTCATCATGGAAGTCGACGGTATTGATGTCAGTCAAATGAGTCCGGAAGATATCCAAAGCCTGCTTCGCGGAGAGCCCGGTTCCAAGGTCATCCTCACTATTCACCGTTTCGGTATTGAAGATAACCTCGATTTTGAGTTGACGCGTGAGACGATCGACGTCAAAAATATCTCATATTATGGTTTGCTTGAGGAAGAACCCCGCATCGGGTATGTGTTACTGCAACGTTTTACGCAGAACGCTGCAGAGGAAGTCCGGAGCGCTATACTGGAGATGGAAGAAGAGGGTTCAATGGAAGGGTTGGTGCTTGATTTGCGCAACAACCCGGGCGGGTTGCTGGATGAAGCGGTTAAATTAATTGATATATTTATTCCTGCGGGTCAGAAAGTGGTATGGACTGAGGGTCGAATGTCAAGGGCCAATCAAGTATATGAAACGTCGGAGGACCCTGTTTTTAAAAATAAACCTCTGATCATATTGCAAAATCATGGAAGTGCAAGCGCCTCCGAAATTGTTAGCGGTTCTCTACAGGATTTAGACCGGGCAGTGATCATAGGTGAACGGAGTTTTGGAAAAGGCCTTGTACAGATTATTCAGCCTCTTTCATACAATACGGCTTTAAAAATCACCACATCCAAATATTTTACAGCCAGTGGGCGATCTATTCAATCGACTCCATTTGTTACTGGAGAAGATGTAGGATCCACGGATCAGGTACACGATTCGCTCAGGAACCGATTTACTACCAAGTCCGGCCGGACAGTCTACGAGGGTATAGGCATTGAGCCGGATATCCTGAAAGAAAACAGGCAACAGAGCATGCTGGAAATCGCACTGCTTCAAAATAGCCACTATTTCTTTTTTGCCAATGAGTATACATCAGAACATGAACATTTCGATCAGCATAACGATCGGGATATGCTGTTCAATGAGTTTATGCAATACCTGGACGATAATGAATTTCAATACACAACCCGTGCCGAGCGACATTTGCAAAGATTCGGGGAGTCTTTGGACGAATTTTTGAATGAAGAGTCCATCAGACCTATCCAGGAGATGGAGGAGTTAATTGCTATTGAAAAAGAAAAAGTAAAAGAAAAATACTCCGAATATATCAAGCGGGAATTGTATCTTGAACTTGTATCCCGATATGAAGGACGTACCGGACGGATGCAAAAATCGTTAATTAACGATGAGTTAACCCTGGAAGCAATTGATGTTTTAAAAGACAATTCCCGGTACGCGTCCATTATTAATCCATAGTTATTTGCTGAAAGCCGATCTTCATATTCATACTACGGCATCTGATGGAAAACTGACCCCGGCCAAAACGGTTTCTCTTGCCAGCGAGCGAAAGCTGGATGTGATAGCCATCACTGACCATGATACTATTTCCGGTGTGGAAGAAGCGAAAATGGCTTCAAAGGAATATGGCATAACGGTGATCCGGGGAGCTGAGATCAGTACTCTGTTTGAGGGCCGAGAGGCTCATCTGCTTGCTTATGGCTTTGAAGATTCCGGTATTATGCAACGTTTGTTCAGTTATCAGAAAAACCGAAGAAGACAACGAGCGAAAGTAATCATTGCTAATTTGAACAAACTTGGTTTTGATATAACTTATGATGAAGTTCTTGGTGAAGCCGGAAGCGGTACTATCGGCCGGCCTCATATCGCACGTGTCATGATAAGAAAAGGATTTGCTGTGGATACCCGTGATGTGTTTTTCCGGTATCTTGGCAATCACTCAAAAGCTTATCACAGGATCGATTATCCCGATATTTCGGAAGCAATAGACAAAGTACATCAGGCAGGTGGCTGTGCCGTACTTGCCCATCCGGCAGATAACTATAATTTTATTGAATTAAGAAGGTTGAAAGATTATGGACTGGATGGTATCGAGTGTTATCATCCGTCCCATTCTGTGGATTATCAACGCAGATATATGGATTACTGTCATATCAATGATCTGATAGTAACCGGAGGATCTGATTTTCATGGAAAGGTTCAGGACTTTTACCACTTAGGAGTGGTATATGTAAAGCTTGGAACTGATTCCCCATTATTGAACATATCGGAGATACCATCATCCGGTGTAACAGGAACGTATCCGCATACCTAATGCAAGTGAATAAGATAGAAGGAACTTTTAACGTTAAAGACGCCAGAATCGGGATCGTTATATCCCGTTGGAACAGCTTTATTACAGAGCGGCTGCTTGAAGGAGCCGTTGATATGTTGAAACGCCACGGGGTTGATGAAAACCGTATTGATGTCGTATATTGTCCCGGATCTTTTGAAATCCCATTGGTTACTGCCAAACTGGCTGAAAAGAGGATGTATGATGCTCTTATTTGTCTTGGTGTGATTATTCGTGGTTCAACACCTCATTTTGATTTTGTGGCAGGAGCAACGACAAGAGGCATTTCCGATATGATGCTGAAATATCAAACTCCAATTGGATTTGGTGTTTTGACCACTGATTCTATTGATCAAGCTATCGAAAGGGCTGGTACAAAAGCTGGTAACAAAGGCGGGGAAGCTGCAATGTCCATTCTGGAGATGATCTCTCTATTTGGTCGAATAGATTCCCTGTCTTAAATCTTTAAAATCGTACTTATTTGAATACTGTAGATCTTGCGTCAAACGGACAATCGGCAGAAGATCGAGAAAAACAAATTCTTCTGCAGCAGCGTGGTGAGATTCCGAAGCATATTGCCGTCATAATGGATGGAAACGGCAGGTGGGCGAAGAACAGAGGCAGTGTGCGTATTTTGGGACACAAAGCCGGTGTGGATTCCGTTCGGGACATTACCGAGGCATGTGCACAAATCGGGGTTAAACATCTCACACTCTATGCTTTTTCCACTGAAAATTGGGGCCGACCGAAAGGAGAAATAGGCGCTCTGATGAAGCTGCTGGTTCAGTCTCTGCGCAGTGAATCTCAAAAACTGAACGAAAACGATATTCGTTTGACCTCCATCGGTGAGCTGAACCGATTGCCACCCACTTGCCAAAAAGAATTGGAAGAAGCCAAAACCCTGACGGCCGGAAACAGCCGGATGGAGCTGTGCCTTGCTTTGAGCTACTCCGGCAGATGGGATATATGTCAGGCTGTTAAAACAATTTCACAAAAATCGAAAGACGGATTATTATCGCCTGAAGAGATCTCTGACGATACCATTGCCGAACATTTAGCTACCGCACAGATGCCGGATCCGGACCTTATCATCAGAACCAGTGGAGAGTTTCGACTAAGTAACTTTTTATTGTGGCAATCGGCGTATTCCGAGCTTTTTATAACAGAAACCTTCTGGCCTGATTTCCGACGCAAGGAGTTGTATCGGGCTGTAGAATCTTACCAGAACAGAGAGCGTCGCTTCGGCAAAGTTTCGTCGCATATCGGTATGGAAGAATCTTCAGTGGAATTGTGATGGCTTCCGATATCCACTGATGGACAGCTGCCGGACGATTGTATGGCTGTGTATCATGCAAATAATTTGCAGATCGGATAATTTCCGGCATAATTCCTATTAATTGCAGAAATAAAGCATTTTTAAAGACGTTCTATTATCTATCGTGTATTCCAATTTTAAAATAATATTTCTCACAATCGCTGTTTCTACTATCATCTTGTGCACCACTAATGTGCTCAATGCGCAAGTGGTTTCTGTCGGCGACCGTGGAGAAACGATATTCAGTCTATCCAATCCACTTGAAAATCAGCCCAGTCTTTATGAAATACTGGAGATTACGGCAACAGGCAGTCGTTTTTATAGCGAGACATTCATAATAGCGACCTCGGATCTAAATGCAGGCGCTAATATTCGGATTCCTGGCGAGGATATTCCACAGGCCATTAAACGACTTCACAATACCGGCCTTTTCTCGGATGTGAAAATTTATCAGGAGGAAGTGGAGCCGGGTGGAATTCATCTTGAAATCGTTGTAACCGAACAACCGAGGCTGGAACGGTATACCATCGAGGGCGTGAAGCGCTCACACCGAAGCGACCTCCGTGATATGATTTCCATGACAACAGGTTTTGCTGTAACCGAATCGGCCAAGAGTCAGGCGGTCAATACTATTCTGCGATATTATAATGATAAGGGCTATAGAAACACACAGGTGGATGTTGCGGTTACAGATACCGATACCCTGCGTAATCGTGTTTCATTGGAATTTAATGTAGACCGCGGCCAGCGTGTTCAGATTAAAACTATAGATTTTGATGGTAATGAAACGTTTTCTGATCGAAAACTCCGGAAAAACCTTGGCGATATCAAGAGGGATCGCTGGTGGAGGATTTTTACACGTCAGACCTATAACCAGGCCGAGTATCAGGAAGGTATGGAAGAGCTGCTTGGTTTTTATCGAAAAAACGGATTCATGGATGCCAGGATTATCGAAGATTCCGTATATACATATAGCCGAAGAAGAGGTAAACAGGCGCTCGGGGTATACTTTAACATTGATGAAGGGCCACAATATCATTTACGAAATATCACCTGGGAAGGAAATACCGTTTACTCGGAAGAAGAACTTTCCGAAGCACTGGGTATGTATAAGGGGGATGTTTTTAACGAAGAGAAATTTGAAGAAAACCTGAGAATGAACAGGAATAATACAGACGTAACCAGTCTGCATAATGATATCGGTTACCTGTTTTTTAATGTGCAACCGGAATTTGAAAGAGTTGACGGGGATTCGCTTGATGTGACTCTTTTCATTGTTGAGGATGAAATTGCGACCGTCAGGAGGGTTGACTTTTTTGGCAATACAAAAACACACGATGATGTGGTCAGACGATCACTTCGTAACATGCCCGGTACACGCTACAGCCGGTCCGCTATTATGCGATCAATACGTGAACTGTCGCAACTTGGCTATTTTAACCCAGAAGCCATTCAACCCGATCTTGATGTGGATTATGAAAATAAGGAAGTGGACATAACCTATATCCTCGATGAATCACAAAGTACGGATAACTTCGAGTTTTCCGGTGGTTATGGCGGGCGTCAATTTGGTTTGATTCTCTCAGCTCGAGTTAATTTTAATAACTTCTCCGCCCAGAATCTGTTTAATGCACAAGCCTGGCGACCACTGCCCAGTGGTGACGGACAAAAGCTTTCCCTCGGTGTTCAGGTTACAGGCCAGGGATATCAAAACTTCTCGTTTGGTTTTCAGGAACCGTGGTTTTTGGGGCGTCCAAACTCCTTCGGTATTAATCTCTCTTACAATCTTTTTAGAGGGCGGACCAGCAGAACTCTGTTTTCTTCATCCGGGTCATCCCGGCAGGAGATGTTTTCCGGCGCGGTCTCTTATGGCCGGCGTTTGATGTGGCCGGATGATTACTTTCGCCATATCACTCGTCTTCGCTATCAATACTTCGACGTGGAAGGATTTATAAGTTTGTTAGGCGGACAGGCCAATATTCTGTCTCTTGAACAGGAACTGGAACGGAATTCGATAGACAATCCCATTTTTCCCAGCTCTGGATCCCGTTTTTCCATATCCGGTGAAGTAGCACCCCCTCTTCCAGGGTTTTCCCAATACTTTAAAACCGAAATGAAGTTTCAGCAGCATATTCCAATTGTATCAAAACTTGTTGTTACTTATGGTACAGAATTCGGATACATGAGCTGGTTCGGCCGGTCACGACGAAGTCAGTTCCAACGATATTACCTTGGTGGAACTCCATTGCAACAGCAACAGGTGTTTACAAGGGATAATATCGATATGAAAGGATTTCCCGGCGGTTTTGAAGGGTCTATCTCACCTGTCAGAGATGGTGAGGAAATCGGCGGAACTGTATATAATAAATATTTTTCCGAATTGCGTTTCCCGCTTATATCCAGTGAACAGTTCCAATTGATCCCATATCTTTTTGTTGAAGCCGGAAATTCATATCTCGGTCCAAAGCAATATGATCCTTTTGATGTAAAGAGGGCAGCAGGAATTGGAGGCAGATTATTCATGCCTATACTCGGTTTAATCGATCTGAGTTACGGATATCGATTTGACGGACTGGAGGTTTCCGGAGTGAATGCCGGTGAGTGGCAGTTTTTATTTAACATCGGAGCACCATTCTGATGAGAAAAGTAGCGATATTTCAGATGCTGGCCGGCTTGGTTCTGTTTCTTTCAAGTGAAGTGTTCGCCCAGCAAAAAATCGGATATATCGACTCTGATTATATAATGGAAGAGATTCCCGAGTACGACGGGATTCGGCAGCGATTGGAAACAATTGCCCGGAACTGGAAGGAGGAAATCGATGAGATGCAAGTTGAAATAGAACGGTTGAGGCAGGATTTTGAAGCACGTGAGATTTTGTTTACACCCGATATTCGACAGCAGCGTCAACAGGAGATTGATCAGAAAGTCCGGCAACGAGAACAGTATATAGAACGCCGTTTTGGCCCGGAAGGTGACTACTATAACCAACAGCAGGAATTGCTTGAACCTCTTCAACAACGGATTCTGGATGCCGTTGTTATTATAGCCGAGCGTGAGGGATTTGATTATGTTTTTGATCGTTCCGGCGATTATCTGTTTTTATATTCCCGACATCAATGGGATCTCAGCCGGGATGTATTGGACGAGCTGGGAATATTTGTTGATCAAGACGCACCTTAGGTTTCATGAACAACAATAAGATTGTAAGTTTCGTACTCCAGGTAAGTGTTTTTGCAATAAAACCGTGAAATACGTTATCTTTATGAAATTTTTAAGTGAATAAGTGAGAAATAATATGAGGCATATACTCTTGATATTGATATTCACACTGATTTTATCTGTGACGGCATTTTCACAGCCGCGAGTGGGGTATTTAAATCCTCAGACGGTTCTGGATAATCTTCCTGAGAAAGACGCTATTGAGCGACAACTGAATCGTTTTCTGGATCAAAGAGAAGCGGAATTTGAAGAGATAGCAATTGATTTTCAAAATGAATTGGCCCGTTTTCAGCGACAGGCTCCGGAGCTTTCCGAAGCGGAAACGAGACGGAGACAACAAGAATTGCGAGTTAAGGATGAGGAACTGCAGCAGTTTCAGGTAAGGGTACAACAGGAGCTGGAACAGCGACAGGCAGAATTACTCAACCCGGTGTTACAGGAAATGAATAGCATTATAGAGGCGCTCGCCACGGAAAGAAATCTCGATTATGTATTGAATGAAGCTACCGGAGAAGGTGAGTTATTCCTTATGTATATATCACAGGATGGTCGGGAAGAGCTTGATCTGACCGGCGAAGTACTATCACGGATGTTAAACTAAAAAAATGCAGGGATCACAAATAATGAAAAAAGCTTGGATTATATTCGGATCTGTTTTCGTCATGGGTTTGTTTATGCCACAGAAAGAGGTGCTGGCACAACAAAATGAGTTACGAATAGGGTACGTGGATCCTCAAACAATTATGAGAAGCATGCCTGAAATGGCAGCTATTGAGCGCAGGCTTCAAAATTTTGTAGAACGCAGACGTCAGGAATTTGCGGAAAAAGAGGCCAACTTCCGCCGGGAAGTGGAAGCTTATCAGCAAAAGGTAGCGGTGATCTCTGAAGAAGCTCAACGCAGAGAAGAAGAGAGATTGGCTGAACTGAATCTTGAGCTCCAGGAATTTCAGCAAAATTTTCAGCAGGAAATCCAGGAACGGCAAATTTCACTTTTGGAACCTCTCCTGGATAAAATACAGGGTGTTATTGATGAAGTAGCCAGTGAGCGAAATTTTACGTTTGTTTTGAATACCATGACAAACAGCGGGGACTTCATCATTCTTTATGCTTCCGATGAGGCACAACAAAATTACGATATTACCGAGGAAGTTATGCAACGACTCGACCTGATGTAATATTAATTCCCTGGAAGGTGAAACGCTTGCATCCTGATGCGGATAAGGACTCGTATCATTTTGAAAAACAACTTTGGGAGGAGGGCTTCCGGAGTGTTATGGGACTTGATGAAGTGGGGCGTGGATGCCTTGCCGGCCCGGTGGTTGCTTCCGGTGTGATCTTCCCTCCATTTCACCGGGTAAGCGGGATAATTGCGGACAGTAAAAAGTTAAATCCCTCCGAAAGGATCCGAATCGCAGAGATAATCAAACGGGAGGCCAAATGCTGGACGATATCCTGGTGTGATGTGGATGAAATCAAGACCTACAATATTTTGCAAGCTTCTCTGAGAGCGATGGAAAAATGTGTAAAAAAGGCTGAGGTTTCACCTGATTATTTATTAATCGATGGCAATAAAGGGCTTGATTCTTCATTGATTCCGTCGAAAACAGTGATTAAAGGCGATGATCGTAGCGTGAGTATTGGTGCAGCTTCGATTCTTGCAAAAGTTTTTCGTGACCGGTTAATGTCCGAACTTCATGAACAATATCCTGAATTTGGCTGGAATCAAAATGTTGGGTATCCAACATCCGCGCATTATGAGGCGTTGCAAAGATTTGGTTTTACACCCTTTCACCGAACTACTTTCAATCTCCGGACAAATCAGTCGTATGATCGTCATCGCATTGAGATTTAAAAGGGTTTTTCCTTGTTATTTTTTACTGTTAACATAGTCCTGTTACGAATAAATACTGAATTCACGTTTGTATAAATCGAAATTCAAACAGATAGCAAGCATGATTGAAAAGGAGAGAAATGCAGAGCCTCCATAACTGACAAAAGGTAATGGAAGGCCGATGACCGGCAGCAGCCCCATTGCACTTCCCAGATTGATTACAAGCTGAACAAAAAAGATCATCGTCACACCCACAATCACAAGCTGGGCAAACGGATGTTTATGTTCACCAGCGATATTTAATAGACGGAGCAGCAAGAGACTAAAGATTACAAGGAGCGTGCCTGCCCCAATTAAACCGAATTCTTCAGCGATTACGGGGAAAATAAAATCTGTCCATTGCTCAGGTAAAAAACGAAGCTGGGTTTGCGTTCCTTCAAGAAATCCTTTCCCCCATAACCCACCCGAACCGATGGCTGTTTTGGCCTGCAATACATTCCATCCGGCTCCCTGAGGGTCCAAAGATGGGTTTACAAATGCTTCAATACGTGCCTGCTGGTGTGGTTGTAGCACCTGATATAGCGAAACCTGCACACCAATAATGACGAGTAAACCGACAATCAATGAGGAGGCGGTAAGCCAGAGACGTTTTTGAATAAAAAATATGGCAACAGTCAGTATCACTACGAGAAACACTCCTATATGCCAGTTTATAACAGAGAAATAGGCGATGATAGGTGGAGAAATCAGAAAAAGCGAAATACCATATGGCAGACCGGACCAGAAGAGCATAACAGGAATGATGGAAAGCAGAACCAGAGCCGTACCGGTATCGTTCTGGAGAATAATGATTATACTTGGAATCAGCATTAATACAATCGCCCAAAGTGCGGATCCTATATGTTCCGCAGAGATGTCTCTGCGACTGGTAAGATAGTTGGCAACAACCAGGATAGTGGCTAATTTCAGCATTTCGCTTATCTGAAACCTGATTCCTGCGATTACCAGCCAGCGTCGTGCACCACCGGCTTCGGATCCCCAGAAGATGGTAATAATTGCAAGTATGATACAGACAATATAAAGTATATAAGAGGTTTGCAGAAACGATCTCGGACTGGTGAATTGAATGGCGACCATGCAGATGATCGAAATACCCACCCAAAGAATCTGGTTATAGAAATTATCCTGGATATAGGCTGGCAGAAATTCCGATACCGGACCAAGGGTTGCACTATAAATGGCCACAAGACCGGCTGTCGACAAACACACCCAGCAGATGATCAGTAACCAGTCAATTTGTTTATACCAGGTCATTGAACTAACGGATAGTTATTAAAAAACCACTTCTTGTTCTTCGCGAGGGGTGAAATTTTTAACATAATCGTACACCCAGCTTCGCTGTATGCTTCCGTAGAAATACTTTTCCATAAGAAGCCCGGCAATTGGTGCCGCTGAAATCGATCCAAATCCTGCGTTTTCCACCAGTACGGCTATGGCTATTTCAGGCTGATCGTATGGTGCATAACTAATAAACCAGCCGTGATCGATACCATGTGGATTCTGAGCCGTACCGGTTTTTCCGGCAACTTCTATTCCCTGAAGATCTGAATAAAATCGTCCGGATCCTTCTGTAATCGCCTTTCGCATCCCCTGCTGAATGATTTTGAGATGTTCTTCTTTAACCCATGGGATTCGTTCCCGTTCCGGTTCATGTACGGTAATCTTCCCGTCCGGGTGTACAATACGGTCAACTATTTGTGGTTTCACTTTGTATCCCCCATTGGCGAGCTCCGATACAAATCTGGCCATTTGTATCGGGGAACTTGAAAATGTTCCCTGGCCGACACCTAAGCTAATGAGATCGCCAATGCCCCATTGTCGGGGCCCGAAATTCGAATTATAATAGGAACTGTCCGGCAAAATACCCTGTCTCTCATTTGGCAGGTCAATCCCGCTGAGCTGTCCAAGTCCGAAAGAGCTGATGTGTCTGTGCCAGGAGTTTAATCCGATCTGCCCCATAGCCTGGTTCATTAAAGAGAAAAAGAAGGTATTGCAGGAATTCTGAATGGCCTGTTCAAGGTTTTGTCTGCCGTGTGCCCGGGTACAGCGGTATAGCCGGCCGTGCCGGAATCCACCAGTACAGTTAATTTCGGTTTCCGGTGTAATAATGCCGTAGTCGAGTCCGACAAGCCCTAATAGCGGTTTTATTGTGGATCCGGGAGGTTGTATTGTTGAGATCGCACGGTTGAAAAGAGGATTGGTGGTATCGGATTGCAGGGAAATCCAGTAATCCATGTCCACACGACCTGAAAGACGGTCGACATCAAATCCCGGGGAGCTCACAAGTGCCAGTACAGCTCCGTTGTTAGGATCCATCACCACAAGCCCGCCAATCTTGTTTTGCATTAGTTCCTCTCCAAGCAATTGCAGATCAGCGTCTATATGAGTGTAAATGTCTGCTCCTTTAGTCGGATTTCTTCCGAGTTGTTGCTCGTCATACGGTCCAAGCGATTGGCCCAAAGCATTAATACGAACATAACGTGCACCATAATCACCACGTAAATTATGCTCATATTTGAATTCAAGTCCGCTTCTGCCGGCATTGTCACCAAGTAGGTAACGTTCTGAACTCCGATATTCCTGCTGTGTGACTTCACTCAGATATCCGAATATATGTGATCCCTGTATGTCTGTAGGATAATGACGTTTGGATTCTACAAGATGTCCGATCCCCGGAAGCTGCCAAATGTTTTCCTGTATTTGAGAGAAGGAGTGAAAGCTGATATCTGTAAAAAGCCGGGATGGCCGATGCCAAGAGTACTGGCTGGCAATCTGAATCCTTTCTTTAACCATTTCAGGTGTCATATTCAGGAATTCTGCCAGCAGGGGAACCGTTTCGGTATCAAAAGTTGCCGGTGTAACCGTTATCGTGTAAATCGGTTGGTTGTCGACAAGCATTCTCCCGGATCGGTCGAAAATTAATCCGCGTGCCGGGCTTACACTTTCCTGTCGGATACTATTGGCGAGGCTGAGGGGGCCATATTTATCGTATTCAATGATTTGAAGCTGTATAAGCCTACCGGTCAGAATTAGCAGGATCGTAAGAATGGTTACCTGCATGACGCGGATCGAAACGGTATTACGAATTTTTTGCTTGTTTCGAAGCATGGTTACGTCGCTAATTGTCTTTGAAAAGATAAATGATACTTCCGATAATAGCTGTCAGTAAACTGCTTCCGAATAATATCTGAAAAAAAATAAGTTCCGCATGATAAATTTGTGCAAAAAAAGCGAAAATTAAAAATAACAGGTTGTGAACTAATGCAATCACAAAAATCAGCACCATAATTTGTGTTAAGAATAACCGGGAATCCTCTTCTTTTGGAATGAATGGATAAACTATAAACGTGGTAAGGGTTTTGGATAGCATGTGCAATCCCCACAAATCAAGAAACAAGTCGATCAATAAACCGGAATAAGCTGCAAATAGCAGGGATCGGGTTCGGTTTTGTGTGGCAATGACCCATATGAGAATGAGCAATACAAAGTCGGGTTCCATGACACCGAAACCCAAGTGTCTGAATATTAAAATCTGCAATAAAACGGCAACCAGCCCAATCAGGCTGAATCGTATAAATACGGACTTCATTGAAATAGGCTGTCATATTGCAACAAAAGCTCATCGACTTCTGCTGCTGGTTCGTAGAGTACGATAAAGGCTTCAGCAATTTGATACAGCGAGACAAAGGGACGGATAAAGATTTGCTGTGTATCTCTTCCCGTCTCAGTACGGGTTCTGATCACTTCGCCAATAGGTATGTGGGGTGGAAACTGGTTGCTGAATCCTGAAGTTTCAACAACGGAACCGATGGGAACGTCAATTGTCTCTGGAACATAACTCATCATCAACTCATTTGACTGATCGGTACCCCAGGATACAATACCGTACGCACGGCTTCCCTGAATACGCGCACTTGATCGAAACAAGGCATTGAATAACGGCATAACCTGCGCATAACCTGAAGAGGTAATAATAACCTGGCCGATTAACCCTTCGTAATTGACCAGAGCCATTCCCGGTTTAACACCGTGATCACTGCCTCTGTTGATGGTTAATGTATTGTTGATGCCCGTCAGATTTTTGGCAACGATTTTGACAGGGATCAGATCGTGATCAAGGGTATCACGAAGAGCCATTAGTTCTCTTAACGCCCTGTTCTCTTCACGTACAGATCGAAGACGGCTCAATTCATCCTGTAACAGGATGTTTTGCTGGCCCAGTTGTTCGTTGGTTTGCAGCGCGGTTCGGTAAACACGAATCTGGGAAAGCGGTTGTTCAAGATAACTGATAACTACTATCGATGCTTTTCGTACCGATTGCAAACCTCCCTCATGGCGTAGAACCATGAGCATGAATGCCAGTAGGATGATAACAACGGTCAGTACATGATCCCGGATGTCTTCCGTCTTTCGAAGTGATAATTGCATTCACACGTCATGCTGTCAGGTTAAAAGAGCCCGGTAGTAATCAAGGTCTTCAAGTACTTTACCGGTACCCCGGACTACGGCTGTAAGTGGATCCTCGGCGATATGAACCGGCAGATCTGTTGTCTCCATAATCAATTTATCTAAATTCTTAAGAAGTGCACCCCCACCGGTTAGAAAAATTCCACGATCCAGAATATCTGCTGAAAGTTCTGGAGGAGTTTGTTCCAGTGATTTGGTAACCGATTCTACTATGGTATTAACGGATTCGGAAATGGCCTCTCGTATATCCCGGGAATTGACAGTTCGGGTACGAGGCACGCCGTTGACAAGATCCCGGCCCTTGGTAGTAAGTTCAAGTTCTTCATCAAGAGGTGAAGCGGATCCAAGCAAGCACTTAACCTGCTCGGAAGTTCGTTCACCGATCAGAAGATTATGATTTCGTCGGAAAAAATTAACAATGTCTTCGTTCAACTCGTCACCGCCCAGACGAACAGATTGCGAATAAACTACACCGGAAAGCGCGATAACAGCAATTTCAGTGGTTCCACCCCCAATATCAACCACCATATTTCCTATAGGCTCGTGGACATCCAGGCCGATACCGATAGCTGCCGCCATGGGTTCTTCCACAAGATAGACCTCTTTGGCACCGGCGTGTTCCGCACTGTCACGAACCGCCCGTTTTTCCACTTCAGTGATTCCGCTTGGAACACATACCACCATTTTTCGTGTGGTGGAATACCAGCGGACCTTCACCTTTTTGATCATGCCTCGAATCATATGCTCCGCAACTTCAAAATCGGCGATGACCCCGTCACGCAATGGACGTACAGTCCGGATTTTTTGATGTGTTTTTTCATGCATTAATTGTGCTTCATGCCCGATTGCTACGGCCTGGTTTTCCAGATTAAGGGCGACTATAGATGGTTCATTGAGCACAATACCCTGGTTACGAGCATGTATCAGTGTATTAGCCGTACCAAGATCGATGGCAATATCGGTATATAACCAATCAAACATACCACCTTTGGCATTATTTTGACGATGGGAAGACATGTTTTGCTTTACCTCGGACTGCAGCATAAGGATTCATAATTAACAATGAGGGGAATATTTTTCATAACCCACAAATTTACAATAATGCAATGCATAAAGCGAATTCCATTGTATAAAAAATTAAATTTTTGTATTCGTTTTTGATGATAATCCATTAATGGCGGAAATGACGGGTTCCGGTGAATATCATGGCCATTCCAAATCTGTCAGCTGTATTCACTACCTCGTCATCCCGGACACTTCCACCTGGCTGGATCACTGCTATAGCCCCGGAACGGGCAGCTTCTTCAATACCGTCAGGAAATGGGAAGAAAGCATCGGATGCCACAACCGACCCATCAGTTGAATGTCCGAATTGATGCGCTTTTTGAACGGCGATACGGGATGAATCCACCCGGTTGGGTTGACCTGTTCCTATTCCGATGGTTTGCTCGCCTTTTACATAGACAATGGCGTTTGATTTTACATGTTTTGCTATTTTCCAGGCAAATTCAAGCGACCGTAACTGATCGGCATCCGGCTGGATTTTTGTAACAATTTTACGAGTTTCCTTTGAAAAACCTTTATCGGGTTGTTGACTCAGATAACCACCAAGTATTGAGCGTATTTGAGAAATCTCCTGATCCGGTAATTTTTTGACCTTGATTAACCGGCGGCTTGATTTTTTTTTCAACAGCTTCAATGCATCCCGATCGAAACCCGGAGCCAGTATCATCTCGCTGAAAATGTCGTCGACAGCCCGGGCAGTTTGTAAATCAACGGATCGGTTAAACAGGATAATGCCACCAAATGGTGAGACGGTATCGGTATTAAGTGCTTTTTGCCATGCTTTTTCGGTGGATTCGGCCAAAGCGACGCCGCAAGGAACCGTATGTTTGAAAATGGAACATAATGCTTTGTCCGTATCTTGAAAATCAATGGCAAGCTGCAATGCCGCATCAGCATCCAGATAATTGTTATAACTCATTGCTTTACCGTGAAAACAATCGATAAATACCGATGGATCTCCATATACGGCGGCTTGCTGATGAGGGTTTTCACCGTATCGAAGTGATTGAAACAACGTTGTCCGCAATGACAATGATTCTGAAGTGACGGAAGGTTGCGTATCATTTCCGGTAATCTGTGGTTCGAATCCGGAATAACCCCGATCGGTACCAATACGGCCGGTGTCTGTAATTGAATGATCCTTTAGAGCTTTATTTTCGAGATATTCGGATATATAACGATCGTATGATGCTGTGTGTCGAAAAGCGATCAGTGCCCATTGAGCTCGTATAACAGCACGGATAGCATTATTCGTTTTCTCAAGCTCTGTAAGAAAAGGGGAGTACTGGTCGGGAGACGTGAGTATGCAGACATTTTCAAAATTTTTTGCAGCAGCTCGTACCATGGTGGGGCCACCGATATCAATGTTTTCAACGGCATGTTCCAGGTCGTCAGGACGGGACAATACAGCCTCTTCAAACGGGTACAGATTCACAACCACAAGTTGTATCGGTTCTATACCAAGATTGGAGAGTGTATCCGCATGCTCCTTAAGAGCTGGACGGGCTAATAAAGCTCCATGTATCATCGGGTGCAATGTCTTGACTCTGCCATCAAGACATTCCGGGAAACGGGTTATTTCCGAAACATCTGTTACCGGAATACCGGCATTCCGGAGTACTTTTGCCGTACCTCCAGTCGATATAATTTCGACTTTCCTTTGATGGAGCGATTGTGCCAGTTCTATGATTCCAGTTTTGTTCGAAACGGATATTAAAGCTCTGCGAACGGATATGTTTGGAAGATGATAGATCTGATCAAGCATCGTTTTAATAGGAGTGTTATTTATATAATTACTGTTCTAATCAGTCGGTTGGGGCCAATCAGGCAGTTGGTTTTTTAAAAGATTGTATATTACTTCGGGATATAGTAAATGTTCCACCGTTTGAATTTTTTTAGCCAACGATTCGGGAGTGTCGTCTGGATATACCGGTACTTTTTTTTGCGCTATCACCGGCCCGTCGTCATAAATGTTTGTGACAAAGTGTATGGTGCATCCAGATTCCTTTTCACCGTTTTCGATGACCGCCTGGTGAACACGCATCCCGTAGTATCCCTTGCCTCCGTATTTTGGGAGAAGAGCTGGATGAATATTGATGATTTGTCGGGGATACTTTTTCACTATACGGCTTGGTATCTTCTTAAGATATCCGGCGAGGACAATCAGGTCGGGGGCTTCATTGCCAAGGATATTTTCGAGCCGGTCGACATAGGATTTTGAATTAGGAAATTCGGTTCTTCGAATCAGATAATGGCGTATTTCACATGAGCGGGCATATGCGAGAGCACCCGCTTTCGCGTTGTCGCAGACAAGCGCCGTGATTAGTGCGGGGAAATCATGCGACAACGTAGCTTTATGCAACGCTTTGAAATTGGACCCGTTACCGGAAGCAAATACAGTAATTCGTTGTGTTCTCAAGAATCAAAAAGGGTGTCGATGCTGGATATTTGGATAGTCAGCCCAAAAGATAGCGATATTTCGACACCTACGGGAAAAGGAATTTTGTGATCTATATGACCGTATGGAACACCGGTAATGACAGGCAGATCAAAGCCATGGAACACACGTGCAAAGATTTCCTCAAGCGGTGGACTATCCGGGAAAGTTTCTTTTTCCGGCTTCGAGAAATCACCGAGTATAACGGCATTACAACGATCGAACCAACCCGAGAGTCTTGCCTGCCATAGATAACCTTCGATTTTGTGCCGTGGTTCTCCAACATCTTCAAAGATAAGGATAGTACGATCAAGGGCAGGGAAATAAGGTGATCCAGATAATTTGGTGGCAACAGAAAGAGTCCCGGGAAGAGCCTTTCCCCGGATCGTACCCGATTGTTTATTACAGGGTACATTCAGATGGAAATCGATTTTCCCGGTTTCCATGAAATTCCAGAACGATTTTTCAAATTGGGGATGTACCGGAGAGGTATTAAAATCAGTTGCGGGCATACCTGCAGACAGGGACGGAAGGCCGGTTTTTGCATAAATACCCCATTGTAAAGCAGTGATATCACTGTAACCGACCATTAATTTTCGGGATTTTCGGATCGACGGATAATCAAGCAGTGGCAACATGGCGGCAGATCCAAACCCTCCTCTGGCAAAGAAGATGGCATCTACTTCAGGACTGTGGACCAACTCCATTAAATCGGATGCCCTCTGTTCTGCACTTCCTGCCAGATAATGGTCACGCGCAAAACAGCTGGATTTAGTGATTGTCTTATAACCCATTTTTTCAAAATAACGAATTCCGTTTTGAAGCTTGTCCTCTTCAACCGGTGATGAAGGGGCCATGATTCCAATGGTTCCTTTGGGTGGAAGCGGATGAAGATGTGGCATTAGTACATGTGATGATTTTGTGGGATACTAATGATGCTCAAGTAGTCGGAATACATTATAATTATCCAGACTCCATCGGATCTGTTCGATAGTAATCACAATGACTGCGGTCAGCGGAACCGCAACAAGCATTCCAAAAACACCGGCCAGTTCGGCGCCAATCATAACAACAAACAGAACTACCAGCGGATGAAGATTGGCCGATCTTGAAAAAAGTATCGGTTGGAGAAAAATAATGTCAATTAACTGTGTTCCGGCGATCGCCAGAATGACAAAAATGACCAGTGAAAAATCACCTGTTTCAAGAATGGAGACAAGAATGGCCAGGATATATCCAATAACAGGTCCAAAATAGGGAATAATATTTGCGATTCCGACCACAATGCCTACTGACGAAGCGTTGTTTAACCCGGCAATACTGAGTGTGATGGTAGCTGTAGTAGCTATGATAATACTCTGAAGTCCGACACTTTTAAAATAGGTCACAAGACGTTTTTCAACCTTTTCTATCCCGGTAAGCACGGTTTCAAAGTATTTATTCGGAACAAGCTGAAGTATATTTCGTCTCAGCTGTGCACCGTCTTTGAGGATAAAGAAGGTAGCGAACGGAATCACCAGAAATGCCCAGAAGATGTTAGCGAAAATTCCAAGGACATTGTTGATTGTATGGGAAAAGTCATCTGTTTGAAACAAAAAACCAACAGCATTGGGGACGTTGTCCCTCAGAAAGCCTTCCGGCAGAAATGGAAACTGTTCAAGGATGTGTTCCTCGATTTGCGTGGATACAGAGAGTATTGCATCCATATTGAGTTGTTGGCCAAGAGCGATGACCTGATTGGCTATTGCCGGAAGTACGGAACTTGAAAGCCAGATAAAAATCAATATTAGCGAAGCTATGACGAGACTGATTGCCAGGGTACGGTGCATACCTACAGATTGCATCCGGTTTACAAAAGGATCAAGTATATAGGTAATAACCAGCGCAATAAGGGCATATAATACGAGCGTGAAGAAACGGTACAGAATTAATAGAAACAGCACTATTGCCGTTAGGCTGATGATGAAACGTATAAAAGTTTCCGTATTAAGTTTCTTCATTCTCCAAATTATTTAAAACACCTTCGATATGTTCAAGAACGAGGTGGCCGCTAAATCCTCTCCGTACAAGAAAGTTTGCCAGCTTTTTTTTTCTTTTTGACCCGGGATCCGTTCTCATCAGGCGATTTTTTATTCCCCTGGCAGCTGCCAGAAGATCATTGAAAGAGCTGTTGTTTGGAAACAAATCATTCAGTTCCGCATCAATATAGTGTTTTTTTATTCCTTTTTGTGATAAAGCAGCCCGGATTTTTAGGGGTCCCCAGCAACTCGCTGCTGCTTTAGATGCTGCAAACTGCCGGGCAAAAGCAGCGTCATCCAATAGCCCTTTATCTAGAAAATAATTTATACAGTGATCAATCACCTCTTTGGAATACCCTTTGGCCAGGCTTTTGGAGGTAATCTCACCTACGCTGTGATCCCGGAAGGAAAGCCATCTGAAGATCTGTTCACGCAGCTTGAAATGATATTCATCGTGCACAAGCTGTTTATAGAGATCGGCAGTGATGGTATCTCCTTTCTGAATATGGTTTTTATGGATTACTTCCCGGGAAAAACCATCAAAATACACTCCATCGATGTATACAGAAACCCGGCCACTGCGTTTTTTTTGATTAACAATATCTGTGCAGAGGCCGGGTAATACTGCTGCACATTTATCCATGACATGGTATTATTATGGATACCAGAAGATGTTTGTCACTGATTAGAAAAAAACAAGTACTCAAATTTTGCCTTATTCGTCTTGCGAGGTATCAACCGGTTTTTTTTCACTTGTTTTAGTGGTTGGTTGAGCTGCCTGAGCTCCGGTTTCAGGTTGACCGTTTTCTGAATAAAATTCTGGCATCAATTGTCTTCGAACCAGATTTTCAATTTGAGAACTCAGTTTGTCGTCTTCCTGGAGAAACTGAATCGCAGAATCGGTACCCTGTCCAATCGGTTCTCCGTCATAACGGAACCAACTTCCCCGTTTCTGCACAATATCAAATTGTACAGCAAGATCAAGCAACTCGGCTATACGGGAAATCCCATGTCCATACATAATGTTGAATTCACAGGTTTTAAATGGAGGAGCCACCTTGTTTTTAACTACTTTCACTTTAGTCCGGTTTCCGACTACCTCATCACCCCGTTTAATGGCCCCGATGCGGCGAATATCTATTCGGACAGAGGAATAAAATTTGAGGGCTTTACCCCCTGTAGTCGTTTCAGGATTTCCGAACATCACCCCGATCTTTTCTCTCAGCTGATTAATAAAAATTACTGAGGTCCGCGTTCGGTTGACTACTCCCGTCAACTTGCGAAGTGCCTGGGACATCAGTCGAGCCTGTAAACCTACCTGTGAATCTCCCATTTCCCCGTCCAGCTCAGCACGGGGTACCAGAGCCGCCACCGAGTCAATGACAACAACATCCAGAGCTGCCGAGCGAATCAGTGTTTCGGCTATTTCCAGAGCCTGTTCTCCGTTATCAGGCTGGGAGATCAGCAGTTCGTCAATCTTGATTCCCAGTGCTTTGCCATACTTGGGGTCAAAAGCGTGCTCCGCGTCAATAATAGCAGCATGACCACCGGTCCGTTGCGCTTCGGCGATCACATGCAATGCAAGCGTGGTCTTTCCGCTAGATTCCGGGCCGTAAATTTCTGTAACGCGTCCTCTGGGAATGCCGCCAACTCCCAGAATATGATCTATCGAAAGTGATCCGGTGGAAATTGATGGGATATTGGCGATGGGCTGGTCTCCCAGTCGCATTATAGTCCCTTTTCCGTGTTGTTTTTCGATTTGGCCTACCGCCAGATCGATGGCTTTTAAACGTTCGCTATCAGACATGGACTAAGCTCCTATAGGTATATGTGTAAAATATGTTTAAATATAAATCCTTTTTTCGTTAATACCAAAAACAGTGCGAATTATTTGAACTATAATTGAGACAACGAACCTGTCAAAAACTTACAATCCATTTTGTGATAAATCCAATACAATGATTCCCTGTTTATCTTATAAATTGGCGTATTGTCTTTAACCAGATGTTACATCAAGGGAACGCCTCTGTTCAATGTATTTGAGATTTGAAATTTATCATTGTACTGAAATAGTGATATTTTTACTACGGTATTTTCCTGATACCCCAGTACTTCAATCCAGGTGTATGGGAAGAATAGTGCATCTATTTATTTTAATCGACTATGATCGACACACACGCTCATATTTATTTACCGGATTTTAGTGATGATTTGCAGGAAGTCCTGGAGCGGTCATTGGCTGCCGGGGTGACGGATATATTCATGCCTGCGATTGATTTCAATTCTCTGCTACAAATGGAGTCATTATCGCATCGGCATATCCGCTTCCATAAAATGGCAGGTATTCATCCCTGTGAGATTGGCCGTTTTCGCAGTGATCTTGAGGCGACACTGCATTCTTACTCTTCATCAGGGCGTATTGTCGCTATTGGTGAAACCGGACTCGATTATTACTGGTCGAAGGATCATGTCGAAGCACAAAAAAGCAGCTTGCGTCATCATTGTAATGTTGCCAAAGATCTTCAGAAACCGGTAATTCTACACAACCGCGAAAGTACAGGTGATCTTCTGGATATTATTGAAGAGCAGCAGGATGGCAGGCTCAGTGGGATATGGCATTGCTTTAACGGGTCTGCAAAGGAGGCTCTTCGTGCGATAGACCTCAACTTGTTGCTCGGTATCGGCGGGGTGGTAACCTTTAAAAATGCCGGTGTGGATTTAGTGGTGAAGGACCTTCCACTTGATAAAATAGTTTTGGAAACGGATGCACCTTATCTGGCGCCGGTTCCAAAACGTGGTCAACGCAATGAGCCCTCCTATATACAGTTTACGGCAAAAAAAGTGGCGGAATTACATGATATATCTTGCAATGAGCTGGATCGCATTTCCTCTGATAATGCCCGGAGACTGTTTGGACTCTCATAAACTGTTCCCATAAGCGGTACCCGGCCTGTGTAGCCGGGATCACCCGGGATTCCGGATGAATGTCATACTGTATTATTTTCGAACAGGGAATGTGATATATTCATCGCAAATTTGTTCCAGTGTATCATGGAGATGACTGGAGATCAGGATAGTGCCGCCATTCTTTTTAAACTCCTCCAGCAATTCTATGGTTTTTTGTCTGCTCTCTTCATCAAGCGCCCGGAACGGTTCATCCAGAAGTATGATTTCAGGTCGGATGATCAGGCTGCAAGCCAACATGGTTTTTTGAAGCATTCCGCTTGAATAGGTGCCAATCAGATTTTTTCGACGTTCATCAAATTGCAGACGCTCAAGGATTTCGATTATTTTTCGGGGTGATTCTCTCTCATTCCACTTATTTCGTGCTCGTAATGACCATTCCATTAATTCGGTTGCACTCAGGTATTCAGGGAGGTTTGCGGTATCGGTAACGATGCCGATGTATTGAAGATAACGGTGCGGAGTATCAAAAATAGGAAAGCCACAGTAGGTAATGGTGCCTTCGGTTGGGAAAGCTGTCACCGAGAGCAGGCGAAGAAATGTGGTTTTCCCTGATCCGTTGATACCAATCAGGCCGGTGGCCGATCCCCGCGAAAAACGGTGATTCAAACCGGATATCACCATGGGGCCGGTTCCATATTGTTTGGCAAGATCTTGTACTTCCAGATAATCGCTCATATATATTTTTTTTTATAATCGTACTCGTTATTGCGAGTAAACATCCATGCAGTAATTGCAGAGACAAACAGATCGGTAAATGACCAGAACCACACGTCATTCCATCCAACAGAGGCGGAGAAAAGGGCGGCCACTCCTACCGTCAGAAACACCGTTAACGTCCAGCGTAACAGAAGAAAAAATCGTACAATCACCCAGTCCCCCGGCGGCATCATCCACCACTGAAAGACCGGAGGAGAGAGTTTTATGTCGGAAACAGGCCAAGCCAGCAGATTTTTAACCAATATCAGAAATATCAGCCAGCCGGAAAACCAGGATTCCGGTACCCCCATGTATATAAGGAGCCAATATGTAAAACTGAGCAGGGCTATGATCCGGCCCATGGGACGTTTTCTGTCCATTTGAATAATTTGGCTCCAGACAGCCGGCCTCCATCGATGTGGAACCCAGTAGATGGCGTCGTATCCCGCCGGTTCGCGTGATTCTTTATTTCCGGTAGCAGGATTGGTAAAAAGTTCATCATAAAAGGCATCGCTCTGATAATAGAGCCGGTCATATTTCGGAATTTCGGAAGCCAGACGGTAACCGGACCATAAGACGAGCAATACAAACGGTATCACACCTGCTAAAATATTTGGAAGAGCAGCAGAAACGACGACCGTCATCATCCCGATCAAGGTCACCAGGATGGTACTGATAAAGGTGGGATACATGCCGGCTCCCACCGGGCTGCTCATTCCTATATTTTTCATCGAATCAAACATTTTAAATCCGGTTTTTCCCTCATGCCAATGTTGAGACTGAGCTCCGATAGTTGAAAATCGGTACAGTGCATACATCATAATTCCGGTTAGCCCGATGATACCGGTAAAGAGGAGCCGACTTTTTTCTTCAAGGAAGGCAGTTGGCTGGTTCGTATCGGCATACGCAATCACAATAAGTGCGGAAACGGCAAACAGCCACCATAGACGCATGGTTCTCAAGTGCTTAAGAAACAGATGGAGGGGAGACAGGTTTAATTGAATTACCAGTAGTTTATTGTTGTCCGGAAAAAGCATGTGTGGGGTGATAAACGCCATACATCCGGCAAATACCATCGCCAGATACCTGAACAGAATAATACGTTCCTCCGGTCCCAGCTCATGTCCCACCCAGGCCAGAGCCGACAGAATAGCAATTCCCGGCATTATAGAGGTAAGTAGTCTGGAAAAAGAACTCTTATTTTGTGGTACTATGCGTTTCGTCCATGATTTCATGACTCACCGGATACTCTAAAACCGAGTTTTTCCAACACCGGGTGTTGCGTGATGAGAGACTCGGGGATTTGAATCTCATGGAATTCGTGCCGGAGTGGCAGGTCCTGGCGGAGCTTGAAAAATCCGGCACCTTTTTGTTCCGCCGGCTGCCCGATCAGCAATTGAAGGGCCCGGTCATAATTAAAGGCAGGATGTAACCGCTCCAGTACTTGGGCAAGTGACGGGTTGTTCTTGGTAATGACGGTTGAAAGTGGATTGTCCTTTTTGGGCTCGATGTTCGGCAGATCGAAAAACTGATGTAAATGATTGCAAATCATTCGTGTCGCCTCCCGCTTGGCCTCCACAGAATACCCGGCAATATGTGGTGTGGCAAGATATGCTGCCATTGCAGTGGCGTCGTTGAAATGGGGCTCATCCTTCCAGACATCACATATAAATCCGGTAACGTGTCCGTTATGACATGCTTTGCACAGTGCATGCTCATCTACAATGCCACCACGTGCGGCATTAATAACCAGCCTTTTGGGCGAAAACCGGATTTTGGTTTCATTATACCACTGAAACGTTGCAAATGGCCCTGTCCTGACAAGCGGCACATGGAAAGTTATGAGATCACTCGAGAGGAGTTCCTCCAGGGTTACCGATCGAAATAGGTGATCCGGGGGTGAGGGGTTGATTTTCTGTGATCGCTTATTTTCAAAAAATTTCTGTTCATGAATTTCACGCGGCGGGTCATAGCGCCGACAGGTCAATCCCAGCGATTCCAGAAGATCCGCTGTTGCTGATCCGGTCCAACCGGCCCCGACAATACCAGCGGTGAGGGAATCGATCCGCAATTGATAACTCTCGCAAAACGACAATACAGCTATGGCAATGTATTCGGCCACACATTTTGCATTTGATCCTTTTGCGTCGGCAACGTGGATGTTTAATTTTTGCAAATAGTCTTCATCTATATGATCTCTTCCAGCGGAAGCTGTCCCTACAAAACGCAATTTGTTGTTATCTGGTAAAGTTTTCTTGCTGAGCGGGGTGGTGGAACGTATTAAAAGGGCATCCGCCCTGCGAATTTGATCGTCCGACCAGCCGGCCATCGGATCGTAACGTTCAAGTTGAACTGTCGGATGAAGAAATTTTCCGAGTTGATAATGATATTGATCGGCCAGGACTGTAATCACAACATAGGTGTCAATATCGGTGGTAGTGATGCCTGCGTGATTTCGGAGGATCTAGAATCTCTTTCAGAACAAAGCCGTCTCGTAATTTCTCCCGGTCATGTAATATATTTTTGACATTTTTGATTCTGCTCGTTCCTGCCACAACGACTTCGGGACTTTCGTCCAGGGTCGTATAAATCGGGTTTTTCGAGTCAATCAGGTCTCTGGAGACTTCTTCACTCAATTCTCCATGTTTTTCCATATCCGTGTCGATGTAAGTATCACGCGTATACTTATCACGTGGAATTGAATTCGGTTGTTTATAGGTGGAGTCAGGCCGATGGGCTTGTCCGGAATCAGAGGAACCGGAAGCCTGTCCGTATTTACGATGACTTGCACCATACACGGGTCCATGCGAAGGATGTCTATGTTCTTCCGGTGTTTTGGATTGAGCCGGTGTTTCACCCTCTCCGGGAAACGCAAAACCGGTTGAATGTGAAGCATCTCGTGTACTTTGCTGACTGGTTCTGTCGCCCGGAATTTTGCCGCCCAGCATATCTTCCAACCCACCAAAAAAGTCTTCCCAGCTTTGTTCTCCAGGTTTATTTTGATGGCCAGCTGGAGTGGGGGATGTGCCGGAAGAAGAGGCATCACTGCGGGTGGTTTCACTGTAATGGCCATCGTAATCGATACCGGAAGAGCTGTCACGCGTTGAGCGACCGGTATGCCGGGAATGTTCTTCTGTCCAGACTTCATCGGCCGGATCTATCTCATCTACCTGTTCCTGATCACCACGCATGCCGTTCAGTAGCCTTTTGATCAAAGGATAAAATAAAAAAAGCAGAATAAGTATTTGAAACAAAGAGATTTCCATGCCGTTGTTGCCTTTAAGGGGATTGTGTCCGATTATAAACCAAGAACTACATAGAAGATATTAATTTTTCAGGACTCTTAAACTCATTTTGATGCGCGTTCCATGCGATACAATATTGCGACGTTAATTCGAAAAAAACGTGATAATGAAACGCTCTCTGCGGAAGAAATAGGATTTTTAATTCGGGAATACACGCATGGCGTTATTCCCGATTATCAGATGAGTGCATTTCTTATGGCTGCCTTTATAAACGGACTTGATGATAGTGAGACGGCAGCGCTTACACGTGAAATGTTGCATTCGGGTTCCGTGCTTGATTTATCAGAGGTCCCGGGCATAAAAATAGACAAGCACTCAACGGGTGGAGTTGGTGACAAAACTTCTTTGATTCTTGCTCCGGTAGTTGCGGCATGTGGAGTGCCGGTGCCAATGATATCGGGACGGGGGCTCGGGCATACCGGTGGTACACTTGACAAACTTGAATCCATTCCAGGATTTAATGTAAACCTGGATTCCGATAGATTTGTAAAGGGTTTAAAAAAGCACAAACTGGCAATAATCGGCGCAGGCGGGGAGATTGCTCCGGCTGATAAAAGAATGTATGCTCTCAGAGATGTAACGGCTACAGTTGAGTCGATTCCGTTGATTGCAGGAAGTATCATGAGCAAAAAACTTGCTGAGGGCATTGATGGATTGGTACTGGATGTGAAGTTTGGGTCCGGCGCCTTTATGAATACCAGGGAGCAAGCAATTCAGCTGGCCCAAGAATTGGTGGCAATCGGAGAGGAGTTTGATAAACGCACGATTGCCTGGGTTACAAACATGGACCAGCCCCTGGGGCACAATATTGGAAATTGGCTGGAGGTACTTGAATGTTTGGAATGTCTGAACGGCAACGGTCCGGAGGATCTGATGATGGTGACCCATCAATTGGCTGGTACAATGATCTATCTCGGTGGGCAGGCTGCATCCATTGAAGCGGGAATGGAACGGAGCAAGCTGGCTATTAGCGATGGGAGTGCGATGCAGAAATTCCGGGATATTGTGGAGGAACAGGAGGGATCAATTGAATATCTGGATCGACGTGAAGAAAACCCGGCAGCAAAATTTTCTTTTGAAATTACGGCGCCCGGAAATGGCTATATATCTTCATTTAATACGTATGTTTTTGGCATGGCCGGAGTGGCTCTGGGCGCGGGTCGCACCACCATGGGAGAGATGATAGATCCACAGGCCGGGATCATCCTTGAAAAAAAAATAGGGAATGCGGTGGATGAAGGTGAAATAATAGCCCGCTGTTTCACAAATAAGAATGGAGCTGCAGATATGGCCCGGCAGATGCTGAAGGGTGCAGTGACAATAGATTTAACCCGACCCGAAACACCCCGATTGATCACTGATAAGATTACGATTGATGGTATCCAGGCATATTGACGATGATCTCTTTCCGACGTATTCTATATGGAGTAATATGAAATCTATAACATCTGAAAGGCAATAGGATATATCTGAAAGTCATCCTGTTGTTATAATCCTTGGTATTCTCCGGGTTTCAAAGTAAATAAAATGGTATCTTATTATTGCTTCTGGAATAATAAAAACTATACGTCCTAAATTGGATACGACTTCAATATCGCAGGAACCTCCACCGGCACAACCTATGGGGGGGTACGTATGTGCGTCTTCTGATGTTATATCACGGGTTGCTTACTTTCACTCAGTTCAGGGAGTTGTTTTATGAATGAATGGCTCCTTGTCGTGATTACTATTTTATTGAGTGCTTTTTTTGCCGGGTCTGAAATAGGGTATGTCTCTGCAAATCGGCTTAAGCTTGAATTAAAAGCACGAAAAAAGACGTTGCGGTCAAGAATGCTTTCCTATTTTTTAAGAAAACCGGAAGCGTTTTTGTCCACTACACTTATTGGCAACAATATTGTCAATGTGACCTTTGCGACCCTGATGGCACTGTTCCTTGTTCGTCCGGTCAATGATATTTATTTGTGGATATTTCAGTCATTACCATCGGAATTCATGGTATTGATCATCCAGACGTTTATTGCGTCACTCATCATCATGTTTTTCGGTGAAATCATTCCGAAAGTAATGTTTCGGATCAATGCAGAAGCACTGATCCTGAATTTTTCCGTGGTTTACAGAGTATTGAATGTGCTTTTTTCCCCCTTTATCTATGTAGCAAATGGTATGGCATATCGCATGATACGCCTGGTAATTCCTCAGCTTGAATTGTCGGATCAGGTCTACCGCCGTCAGGATATAGAAATGCTGCTCAGGGAGCTGGGAGACAGCGAAGAATCTGAAATTGATCGAGACGATTCAGAAATTCTGACGAACGTATTGCAACTCTCCAATAAACGGGTAAAGGATTCCATGATTCCGCGAACCGATATTGTGGCCGTTGAAAAGAAAGCGACCTTGCAGGAGGTATTGCAAAAATTTGTCTCCTCAGGGTTCTCAAAACTCCCTGTTTATGATGAAAGTATCGATAATGTAATCGGTGTGGTTTTTGCCTATGAATTATTTAAACGGCCCAAAAAACTGAATGAAATCATTCGTCCTATCAAACACGTCCCGTCCAGTCAAAAATCAAAGGATCTGCTATCCGAGTTTCAGAAGCTCAATATTTCATTGGCAATTGTTATTGATGAATATGGTGGTACCGCCGGACTTATTACAACCGAAGATCTATTGGAAGAGGTGGTAGGGGATATTCGGGACGAGTATGACCTGGAAGATATGTTGATCAAGAAGATTTCTCATAATACCTATATTTTGAGCGGGGATGTCCCCCTTGATGAATTGGCGGACAGACACCCGGTGATCAGGCTTCCCGGAAAAACACAGAATTATGAAACGATTGCCGGTTATATTATCAACGAGGTGGGGCGTATCCCAAAAGTCAATGAGGAAATCGTCATAGGAGACCATAAGTTCATTATAAGTAAAGCCAGTCAGTCGCGTATTGAGACTTTAAAACTGACATTGTTATAGATGGATGGGCAGAATATCTGACTACGGGCTTTGTCTTTCATTGCGACCCGGACGATTTCCGGAAATTTTATATAAAGGGTCCTACTAAAAACCTATCGGTTTAGTTTGAATTAAAATTTTGATCAATTTT
>JBBDQZ010000021.1:0-8035 GCA_040905705.1 Balneolales bacterium | reverse complement strand
GTTACATGCCTCGCCACACACAACGATATTCTATAAAAATCAAACCTGATTTGTTCTTGATATAATTATTGCATGAATACCGGGAATCCATTAATTTCATACCATGATAAAATCTTTCAAGGACAAGGCAACTTCGGATTTCTTTCACGGTATATCGAGCAGTAAAGTTCGAAAACTTCCTGCTCAAATTCTTGATTCCGCCACTTTTAAATTGGATATCCTCAATGCTGCCACATCTTTGAATGATTTAAGATCGCCACCTGGTAACCGGCTTGAACCTCTGCGTGGTGAATTATCTGGTTTTTACAGCATCCGGATCAATGCTCAATGGCGTATTATCTTTCGTTGGCATGAATCCGATGCCTATGACGTTCAAATTATAGATTATCACAAATAAGCCTTTAAAGCTCATGATCCCAAAAAACAGAATAGCCACTCATCCCGGTACCATTTTGCTCCACGAGTACTTGTTACCGATGCAGTTGACGCAAAAACAACTCGCTGATCATCTCGGAATTCCCATTCAGAGAGTAAACGAAATCGTCAAAGGCAAACGAGGTATATCTCCAGATACTGCATGGCTTCTATCTGAAGCGTTCAATACCTCACCACAATTTTGGCTTAATATGCAAACTATGTACGATTTGTCAGCGCATCGTCCAAAAAAGCATGTCAAAACCATTAAGTCTGCGCAAACATATTAAGACAGAACCCAAACATACTTCTGGTTTTCTCGTAAATAGCTCTTATTTATCCATAACTTAATCAGGCATGTAACATGTATATGGCCTCCAAAGTCAATAGGCTGTAAGAATTCCTGGCGAAAAAAGTAGTTACTTTCTCACCCGACCTGTTTCTGGATACCCGTATAAGCGATTTTATACTGCAAACATTTTTCAATTGCGATATGGCAGTCCTGGTGAACTGCACCAAACATGTATAGAGACTCTTCATTTGCCGAATTCCATTCAGGACAATCAGCCAATGGCCGGGTATTCAACCCGGCGGTCTTAGAAAATCTTGCGTTCCCTGGTGCCGGACAATCAAGCAGCGGGCTAAAGCATCCAGTCGGAAAAGCTGTTTTTTTGACAGGATCACCTTTCCAGTTAGTGCATGTCTCGGGTCAGGGGCAGTACACGGCATTCAGATCAAGCATTTTGTTTATCGAAATACAAATATCCGGAATAAAAAGGAGCAGGTGCCGCATCCAATCAAGCGCTGCGAGCTGGGGGTGTTCCGGCCTATATGGCCCGATGATGATACGTTTTTGGACATTCATAGTAGATTTGGATGGACCCGTTTGAAGGCTCAACCCCATTGTCTCAGTTAGACGCCGGGCTTACGGCACCCCTCCTTGAGATTGTTGATTTACTCATCATATGATTCAAAAATTTTTCGGTATCAAAAGGTTTTTGGCGTTTGAGCATATAATAGACAGAAATACCCAGACGCTTGGCCAGAATGGTCAACGCTTTACTTTTTCCATGCCGGCTAATCAAACGATTGTAGTAGCGGTTGGCCCGCATGTTTTTTCTTATAAACATGACCGCGGCCTCGGAAAAGGCCCAGCGCAAGTGGGCATTGCCAATGCGAGATCCCCCGCCGGTAGAAGTCTTGCCGTTCGAGGACTTCTGTACCTTAACCAGCCGTGCATAGGAGCAAAAGTCCTGTTTGCTTGGAAACCGATCGATCTGATGTATTTCGTAGAGTATGGTCAGAGCAAGGACCTGTCCCACCCCGTGAATGCTGCGAAGAAGTTGGAGACTCACCGGATCATGCTCTTTGGCTAGGGCAAGAATTCGGCGATCCAAGTCTTTGATGATCGGGTCATAGTGATCAACAAGTTTGAGGTCTGTGTCGATCATCAGCTGCAAAGCCGGGTCCGGAAACCAGGAACCCATGGCTTTACCCCGGCGATGGTGGGGCCGTGAAATGGTCCCCAAAGGCTCCAGATTATACTGCGAGGTCGTGTTTTGGATGTGTGAGAGGAGTTCGGCGCGTTTACGCACAAAATAATTACGCCGGCGCATCAGATCTCTGGTGGGTCTCATTGCTGGTGGATAGACGTAGGCGACCGGGAAATTCCCTCCACGCATCAGCCGGGCAATCTTCAGCGAATCCAGCTTGTCATTTTTGGTTTTAACTCCGTGGATCGCCCGCATGTAAAGCGCATGTCCCAGGATAAAGTCGATCCCTTCGGTTTCGCACAGATCTGCCAGCCAGTACCAGCAAAAAATGCATTCCACCCCAACGACAAGGCCTTGCCGAAAGGGAGCAACGGCTTCTAAAAAACTTACTGGATTGCAAGGCCGGTTCTTATGAAATACAACGTTCCCATCTGCATCAAGGATACAAATGAACATCGTTCTTGCGTGAAGATCAATTCCGCAGTAATATGGATGTTGACGCGTATATACGTTCATGGCTTTTCCTCCTTGGGTTTGTTATGAGTCTAAATCCGAATCCATAATTTATGAATCCGGGAGGAGGCCATGAACAATATCAAAGCAAATCAAGCGGACGGGGCTTGGGTATTTGGCTAAACTTTTAATTTGTAAGTCCCGCCGCTTATTTGCGGGCCGTTATAATGCTTACTCAAGCCTTTAATTTTTCAAGCTTTTTGCTATGAAAAAGCTTGCTAAAACATATTCAGAGCTCGAAAAGATTTCTCATAAAGCCATGAGAAGTCAATTGGCTTCCCACAGAATTGAAGGAATCAACATCCCCAAAAAGGACGCCGAAAAAATCCGAAAAGAAGTCCTCCAGGAGTTCTACAAATCTAACTCTTCCCTAAATCCCTGAATAGCTTTTTCATCGGATCGTAGTTCTTTTCTGCTGCCAATTGTACCGCCTTTATGTACTCGGGCATCCGACTTTCCTTGATCACATCGAAGTGAAATCGATCAAATCCATGTTTGAGTGCCACTAAGTTTGAAAAAAGGCGAGCTGTTCGTCCATTTCCTTCTCGAAACGGATGAATGAATAGCAATTCGGCATGGATCGGTGCGGCAATTTCAATCAATTCAGTTTCAGTGCTAATAATCTTTGGTATTGTTTTCAGAAACTCTTGCTCATATGATTCAATGGCATTGTCCAGATGCTGGGCAGCCGGAAACAAGAATCCTGTGATCAGCGTCAAGGTTTATTCCGATCCGACGACAAATAGAATTCCCATTGGTTGACTCATCATATTCTTACCGAGATTTATCTTTTTGTGAGGATTCCAGACGATAACTTGAAAGATTCAATTCAAGGATGACACTATGGTGAACCAATCGGTCAATAGCGGCAGCCGTTGTCATCGGGTCCTTAAAAATCTGTTCCCACTTGGAAAAGGAAGAGCCACCGATAATGCTTTTATTGAGCGTTGGTTCCGAACCATTAAACAAAAACACATTTATTTGAATCCGGCAAGCAATGGATTGGAGCTCTATGAGGGTATTAATATCTTTGTTCAGAAGTACAATCGAAGAAGACACCAGGGCATTAGTCGTAGAAAACCCGTTGAACTGTACCTCCATGCCGCTTAACTATAACTAACGAACCTATCCCAGTGGTCTTAAAATTGGGGAGTACTTCAATACTCCGGCTTCATTTCAGTCGTTTTTAAATTGACACAGATTAAGTAACTTGCTTCTATGTCCGAAAAAGAGCTCATAAAACAAATCCAGGAATTACCTACCGATGCCCAACGGGAAGCAACTGATTTTGTCGAATTCCTATATAACAGGTATGTCGCTCGTAGTAAATCGGATAAAAAAATTCGAAAATCCATTTCTCAAAGCTCTTTCAGAGGAATTTGGAAAGATCGCAAGGACATGCAAGACAGTACTCAGTGGGTTCGAAATATTCGAAAGTCCCGTTGGACTCGCTAATGTAAGGTATGCCTCAGCAAGTTCTCATTGATACCGACATCCTCATTGATTTTGCCCTTGACAGATCCGAGGCTGTTCATACTCTGATAGCTCTTGAACAAGTGTTCTCGCTTTCCGTTAGCGTTATTACTGCAATGGAATTACATGCTGGTTGTCGCAGTAAAAAGGATCTAAAGCACGTTGATGACCTACTCTCCCGGTATGAAATTCAGTACATTAACAAGCCGATTTCTGAAAAAGCCTATGAATGGATGAAACAATTCCGGTCTAGCCATGGAGTGGAAATCAATGATATGCTAATAGCGGCTTCTGCTTTTTCCTTAGAAACTAAACTTATCAGTAAGAACCAAAAGCATTACCAGTTTCTGCTTGATCTAAACTTGCTTGAGTATCCGTTTTCCGGAGTATAACAAGCGTTACTCTTAGTCAAGATTCAACCAGTCATCGGCTCTTACTTCTGCCTGGCTTCCTGTTGGAGAATATACATTTCGCATTCGCTGAATTCCGATAATGCCGCTGCAGGTTAAACGCGAAGCGGTTAGACGCTTTACTCACCAATATCAGATGCATACTATTTTTTCTCATCATTCGTAGTATATTATGAACACCGTAAGAACATAATACTTTGCTATGATTAAGAAACTTCAAAAAATTGGCAACAGCAGGGGTATCCTATTGGAAAAAGCTCTCTTGGCTCTTTTGAAAATCGATGATGATGACAGTGTGGAAGTTCTTCCGCATGAGAATGGACTGCTCCTCAAAAAGGTCGATGCAAATTTTGCATACAAGCAGATCAGTCAAAAGCATCGTAAATCACTCGACAAGCTTGCTGAATAATGTCTGAACCGTTTTTTCTAACTCTTGAAGACATTTTATTTATTCATCAGCAAGAAATCAAAACTGCCGGGGGTGAACACAGTATACGTGATAACGAAGGGATAAAGGCTTGTGTAGATGCTCCAAAAGCCAGTTTTGGCGGGCAGTATCTCAATGATATTTTCGGAATGGCTGCAACTTATATCAGTTGCATCACTATGCGTCATCCATTTGTAGATGGCAATAAACGCACAGCGTTAGCTTCTTGCCTTACATTCTTATATCTAAACGGATATGTTGTCGATGAGTCACATGAGCTTGAATTAGCAAACCTGGTATTGGATTTTGTCACTAAGAAGATTTCTAAAGAACAGGTTATTGATCACTTTGAAAGATCTGTGGTAAAACGGTGAATATCGCGTCTAACATACGCAACTTTAAAAAGGATTTTGTCAAGTCGAACGTACGCTCCCTATGTTGCTTAATTTAGCAAAAAGAGATAATTGATAGTTCAGATTTCAAACTTGGGATTAATCATTAAAACTGACCAGACCGTTGATGATCTTCATTGCTGCTCCCGGTGGCAACCACGCAGCTTTACGGGCTTGTCTGCAACATCAATTGCTACAGCTGTTCCGTTTATACTCGGAACGGTCCCAGATCTTGTTAACGGCCGGCCGACCTATTCCCCAATCATCAACACGGGCTCTACGTCCCAGCGCTTGGTTTCGGGTTTATAGGCCGGGGCCAGCCGGATTTTTCTGATTCTTTACAACGATGCCCTTTAAAACCTTTAAAAGGCTGATTTTTCACAAGCATATGCCATACGACTTTGGCCAGATGCTTGCCTATTACAGCGCGGGCAACCTGCTGTCCGCTGCGACGTTTTATTTTGTTAAAATACTTTCTTACCGGACCATAACTGCGGATGGCTGCTATGGCTGCATGCATAAAGACCATTTTCAAATAGCGATTTCCATCCTTACTGCCGGATTTATGTCGTTTGGTTTGTCCACTGTCTTTGCTACCCGGTACTAACCGGCAATAACTGACGAATTTACGGTCGGTAGGAAATCGCTTGATATCACCGATTTCCGAGATAATTGTCCACGCTGTAACACGCCCAATACCTGGAACCTCCATCAGGCGCTGTACTGATTGACTAAACCAGATATTTTTCTCAATCGCTTCTTCCAGACGTTGAACATGTATCTGGATCGCATTCAATTGTTCCAAACTCAACGTCACATCCAACATAGCCTCGTGCGGCAATTGACCCGCCAAAGTACGTTGAATTTGGTCCAGGTCCGCCCAGCTTAATCCATGTAATCTAGCATTATATCTTCCACAGATTGTTTTTATTTGATTTTGTATGCTTGTTCTGCGCACGACCAAGCGAAGACGAGCCCGAGTCAATTCCCGTAAATCTCTTTGGTACCGGGAAACTTTCCAGGCTTTTGGTATCAATCCGGCCCGTAGTAATTCAGCAAGTGTTCTTGAATCAACCGCATCAGTTTTTACCTTGGCATAGCTTATGGCTTTAAGCATTTTGGCATGGGCCAACAGCAGTGAAATACCTTGCTGCTGGCACCAATCGCTTATCCAGTACCAACTGGCCGTTGCTTCGACAACAGCCTGAATCGGTTGATCAAATTCTCTGAAAAAGCAATGCCGTTCCTCTTCATTGCAATTTATTTTCTGTGATTTGACTAACTCACCGTTGTCATTGATTGCGGTGATTATCATATTCCTGGAGTGCATATCAATTCCAACATAAACCACAAGACGTCCTCCATTTATTTTGTGATAAATTGGGTATCTCAATCTAAGGGAGGACGTTCTTTTACAAAATCCTTTTTAAAAGATCATCAACCGGGCGTGTATGGGGCTTTCGCCCCAATATAACCGGCTGCCACGCCGGTTATGCGTTTGCCGTTAGAGCGCTTAACTCATCCCTGAACTTTGACAAATCATCTGTTAAAGAAAATTGCTTTCGAGGGTAATTTATTCTTATTTTTACACATGTCGAACAATCGAGTGTAATCTTTACCGTCGTTCCATGTATAATTTTCATCGCAAAAAGCCCTATAACGATCTACCACTTCTTCCTCCTCAAGAAGATGTAGAAACTGCCAAGGTTTTACGTAAAACAATTTCAGCCAGTAGAGCTCTGGCTCAATTGAATGGTGCGCTGCTTAATTTGCCTAATCCCCATCTGTTCCTCGACACCATTCACCTTCAGGAAGCGAAAGCCAGCTCGGAAATTGAAAACATCATCACTACCAGTGACGATTTATATCAATCCGTCGTAGCTGAAAAAAAGTTCGACAATCCGGCTACCAAAGAAGTCATTAGTTATAAAGATGCCCTTTGGCTTGGCTTACAGAGAATGCAGCAACGCCCGTTTATTTCCACCAACCTGTGTGTAGAAATCGTTCAAATAATTACACAAAACACCGCCGGCATAAGGGTTACGCCAGGTACAACACTTTCCAATACCCGCGGAGAGGTGATTTATACTCCGCCTGAAGGTAAAACGATTATTCGGGATAAGCTGGCTAACCTGGAACAGTTTATCAATCAGGATGAGTCGCTGGATCCATTGGTCAAAATGGCAATCATGCATTATCAATTCGAAGCCATCCACCCTTTTTCAGATGGAAACGGCCGTACCGGAAGAATTCTACTGTTGCTATATCTGAAGCTGGCTGATTTGTTACATATCCCGGCTATCTACCTCAGCGAATATATCATCAGACACAAAGCGGATTACTACAGAGAACTCCGGAGAGTTACCGAAAATCGTGAATTCGAACCGTTTTTGATATATATGCTTGACATGGTTGAAAAAACGGCCATCCATGGCCTGATAAGACTGGGAAAAGTTCTGGAACTCATGGATTCGACTTCTGAGCGAATGAAAGCCGATCTGCCAAAAATTTACTCCAAAGAGTTAATTGAAATACTTTTCAAACTTCCATACACCAAGAGAAAGCATTTAATCGACGCAGGATTTGGTACACCGAAAACAGTCGGTAATTATTTGGCTGAACTAGAGAAAAGGAACTTCTTGAAATCCGTTCGAGTAGGTAAAGAAAAGCTGTACTTGAATTACCGGCTTATGGAAATACTAGAATCGAAATAAGTCATTTATCGCGCGCTCTAACAGGCAATTTCAACCGGACGGGTGGAAAGTCTGACGCCTTTCCATGAAATATTCTGCCCCGCCGGTTAAATTGCGGGCCGCTAGATAGCCGTCCCCGGCTCAGATCAAGCAGGTTCTAAATCCGGTTTAATTTTTCCAGAAAGTAGTTCTCCCAATTCCTTCTTCGATACACCAAGTC
>JBBDQZ010000020.1:0-1383 GCA_040905705.1 Balneolales bacterium | reverse complement strand
AGGGTGCCATTTACTATATTGCTGAAACCCCGGTAGCCAACCGGGAAGTGCTGCGGTTCAATGTGTCGGTTACCCCGGAAGGCGAAAAAAACACCTATAATTTCAGCTTCCAGCAGGAATTCTTCACCAACTAGATAACTGTTCCGAAATACCGATCACGTCAGCAGTCCGGCAGATCATACTCCATGATCAGCGGCGCATGGTCCGAGAACCATTCATCCTTGTAGATTGAAACCGACTTGACCCGGTCTTTCAATCCGGGACTGACGATCTGATAGTCGATACGCCATCCGACATTTTTGGCACGGGCCTGGCCACGATTTGACCACCAGGTATATTGATCCGCCTCCTGATTGACCACGCGGAAGGCATCCACAAAACCGGTTTCGCCAAATAGCTTGTCCATCCATTCCCTTTCCTCCGGCAGAAACCCCGAATTCTTCCGGTTGCCACGCCAGTTTTTCAGATCAATTTCCTTATGTGCGATATTCCAGTCACCACAGAGGATGTATTCCCGACGTTTACGCCGCATTGCTTCCAGTCTCGGCATAAAGCGATCCATAAAATCAAACTTGATCTGCTGGCGTTCCTCACCGGATGAACCGGACGGCAGATAAAGTGACACCACACTCAGCTTGCCAAAATCAGCCTGCAGATATCGCCCTTCCGTGTCAGCATGATCCCACCCGAGTTCATTAAATACCTTGTCCGGTTGTTTTCGCGAATAGATAGCTACCCCGCTGTAACCTTTTTTTTCCGCATCGTTGAAATATGAAAAGTACCCGGGCGGCGACAGGATATCTTCAACCAGCTGATGTATCTGCGCCTTGGTTTCCTGCAGGCAGACTACATCGGCCTGCTGTTGCAGCAGCCATTTGAAAAAACCTTTCTGATAGGCTGATCGTATGCCATTTACATTGACGGTAATTATTTTCATTGTTTCGCTTGTTATTTGTATATGGATGAAATCAGAAGAACCGGCTGTTGCTGTTGTGTATTGCAGTATATACAACTGGTGGCATTCCATGACCCGGATAAGGTATTCTAACCGGAATATGTGCATATCCGTAATCTCTATACAATAAAAACCGGCCGGTTTATACATGCAAGCCTTTCAACAGGAATTTATCAGCTTCGCCATCCAGAAAAACGTTTTGAAATTTGGCGAATTCAAACTCAAATCGGGCCGAATCAGTCCGTATTTTTTCAACAGTGGGGCATTCAACGACGGCGAGAGTCTTGGCCGACTCGGACAATTTTATGCCCGGGCTATCCAGGCATCAGGGGTCGAATTTGATATGTTGTTTGGGCCGGCCTATAAAGGCATTCCCCTGGGCTCCAGCATGGCCATCGCCCTTTATCAGGATTTTCAGCGGTCCGTGC
>JBBDQZ010000019.1:0-1393 GCA_040905705.1 Balneolales bacterium | reverse complement strand
AGGTTACATCATGCCATCCCGTTTGCAGGTTTTCGTTAACAAGTGTCGCAACCTGCAGATATTGTAATTTTTTCAGTCCATTGACACAAGCCGAAAACTTACTTAGAAAAACATTTTCAAAAGCATCGGTATTTGAATAATGACTCATATTGAGTTCAAAAACCAGTCACATTGGATAAATATCCGCCATTTACTTAACTTACAGCTTACTTACAATGTGCAGCATTCACATCATATTGATTAAACATCAAAACGAACAGCACATCAAACAGTATCAACCGCTCATTATTGCCCACCGTGGTGAATCGCACGATGCTCCGGAGAATACCCTTGCGGCAGTGAATCTGGCCTGGAAGCGTGGTGCATCTGCAGTGGAAGTGGATATACACGTGACGGCCGATCAGAAAATTGTGGTCATTCACGACAGCAGCACCGAAAGGACTACCGGCAGGAAGCTCATTATAAATAAAACGAGCATGTCCGATTTGAAAAAGCTTGATGCCGGATCATGGAAGGGCAGTGAGTGGGCGGAAGAAAAAATCCCCGGTCTGGCAGAAGTCCTCGCAACAGTGTCCGGCGGGGGAAAGGTGTTGTTGGAAATTAAAAGCGGTGCCGGTATGCTTAAAAAGCTCCGCCAGCAAACGGAAGAAAGCGGATTGCTAAGTGAGCAGATTGAAATCATTGCAGAAGACCTGAATACACTTGCAACCGCAAAGCAATGTATGCCGCATTTAAAAATGCTTTGGGTGATCGAGTGCGGTGCTCCGTGGCGCCGGTATCTATCGGGCATGCATCCGAAAGCGATCATCCGAAAGCTCCGGAAGCATGGCATTGACGGTATCACAATCGGTGACAGCAGATGTCTGACCCGCAGCTTTGTGGAAGAGTTTACTTCCAGAGATATCCCGGTTTATACCTGGACCGTGAACGATCCGTCCAGAGCTGCCGAACTGCTCACTTTCGGGGTTGATGGTATTACTACAGACCGGGCGGCATGGATGAAGAAATCTTTAAAGGAAGCTTTGAAAAACGATTAATAATCGGATTTAACTCATATTATGGCGCGTGTGATTTTGGGTCTTCATGGGCTGGGGAACAAAGCCGACAGGAAAACACTGGAGGCCTGGTGGCGCATGTCTCTTGAGGAGGGCCTTGAAAAACAGGGAATCACTGCCGGAATACCCCGGTTCGAAATGGTTTACTGGGCCGATATCATGCATCCGGAGCCACTGGATGTCACTGTTGAGGATCCAGACAGCGCGTATTATGACGATGAGCAATATACCAGGGCGGTACCCGGTTATAAACGAAAAAAGTACCGGTTCCGGAGGAAGTTGCTGCGCTTTCTGGGCAGACAGCTCAACAGAATTTTTCTCAATGAGGATTTCACCCT
>JBBDQZ010000018.1:0-48453 GCA_040905705.1 Balneolales bacterium | reverse complement strand
AACCCTCGACCCACGGCTTAAAAGGCCGTTGCTCTACCAACTGAGCTACCGATTCCAATCGCTTTTTACTCTTTTTGCAAAGACCTTAAAGATATGAATGATCATGTTCCATATCAAGTGAAATTGCTGTCCGAACGGGGGTTCGGGATTCCCGGGAAGATCAAAACCTGACATGTATTCCATCCTGACTTTATGATACTTTGTGATTACATTGTCATTATGGATTCGAGATTTAACATCATGACAATCAGACAAAATGGGGCCTTCTTGAAAATCGTAAAACTATGCATAAATTTGGATGAATAATTATGGCTACTGTTTTTACAAAAATTATCAATGGAGAAATTCCGTGTTACAAAATTGCCGAAAACAACCGGTTTTTCTCTTTTCTGGATATCAATCCAATCAGCAAAGGGCACACGCTGGTGATCCCGAAGAAAGAGATTGACTACTACTTCGATCTGCCCGATGATCTTCTCGGGGAGATGATCGTATTTGCGAAATCGGTAGCCCGGGCCATTGATAAATCTCTGGCACCGATTCGAACAGGCATCATTGTGGAAGGGCTGGAAGTTCCGCACGCACACCTCCATCTGGTTCCAATTTATGACGAAAAACAAAAAGTGGCTCTCGGCAACAATATTGATGTATCGATGGAGGAAATGGAACAACTCGCCGGGCGAATTCGCAAACAGTGGGAGAAATTATCATGAAAATACTTGTTATACATGGCCCCAACCTGAATATGCTTGGTCGACGGGAAGAGGAGCACTATGGCTCAGGCGATCTGGAGGACTTAAAAAAAATGCTGTCCGACCGTTTTCCCGAACACCAATTCGAATTTTTTCAAAGTAATCATGAAGGAGAATTGATCATTCGAATTCACCAGGCGGTCGATCAGTCATACGATGGTATCATTGTTAATTTTGGCGGACTGACTCATTCGTCCGTTTCGCTTCGTGATGCATTGTCACTCTTGTCACAAGATAAGATAGAAGTGCATCTCTCCAATATCCATGCCAGAGAGCCGTTTCGGCACACATCTCTGACCGGTGGAGTATGCCGTGGCATGATTAGTGGATTTGGTTTTTATGGATACGTCATGGCAGTCGAAGCGTTGTATGAAGCGCAGAAATAAATACGGCAGATGTCCCGTCTATTGCACGGATATAAATCATTGTAGCAAAAACACAACAAGATAGGGATCAAACGTGGGCAAAATTCGGGAGCTATTTTCAGACACCCTCGTTTATGGCATCAGCAGTGTTGTCGCCCGGTTTATCAACTATCTGCTGGTCCCTTTCTACACGAAATTTTTTGATCCGGCTGCTTACGGAATCATAGGGCTCATCTACGGAGCGATTGTCTTTTTGAATGTGATGTTCACATTCGGAATGGAATCATCCTACCTTCGCTATGGTGCGGATCGTGAGAAAGCTCAAAATGTCTTCAAGACCATTCAACTCAGCCTGCTGGCCGGCGCCACACTGCTTGTGCTGATATCCTGGTTGCTGATGCCATTTCTGGCACCTCTGGTCGGACTTGAATCCGCTATTACAGATACAACATCCAGGGCCGTCGGGATTCAGGCCGTACAGCAGTTTTCCCCCGAATCCCTGTTTTATATGATGCTGGCGATTCTCTGGTTTGATGCTCTTTGTGCCATTCCTTTCGCCGAACTTCGTCTGGTCCGGAAATCCTATACCTATGCGTTCATTCGCCTGTTTAATGTCATGGTGAATGTTTCGCTCAATCTCTATCTGGTAGTCATTGCAGGATGGGGGATTGAGGCGGTTTTGGTAAGTAATGTAATTGCATCACTGATTACAGCCGTGACACTTGTCTGGTTCACGACATATATGTATCAGGGCCGGTGGAACAGGGTAATTATCAAAAGAGCGCTCTGGTTCGGGCTTCCCTACATCCCTGCCGGGTTGAGCCACGCTGTAAATGAAGTGCTGAGTCGTTTTGCGGTAAACAACATGCCCCAGGAATCAGTGGACCGGTTGTATGGCTCCCAATACACCGCGGATGACATTACCGGTATTTTCAATGCATGCTATAAATTGTCGGTGTTCATGTTGCTGGCGGTTCAGATGTTTCGTATGGCCTGGATGCCCTTTTTTATGCGGCAATCCGGCAGTGACGATGCAAGAAAAACCTTTGCGGAGGTCTTCACCTGGTTTAATATAGCAGCAGCTGTAGTGTACATTGGTGTCGGAATATTTGTGGAACATATCGTACAAATTCGTATCCCGTTGCTGGATGGCACCCTCATCGATTCCCGTTACTGGATGGGGCTATTTATTGTTCCCTGGTTGTTGATGGCTTACTGGTTTCAAGGATGGTTTCTGAATTTCATGGCCGGTGTATTTATTGAAGAGAAAATGTGGCAACTCTCGGGAATAACCGTGACAGGAGCAATCATCACCTTGTTTGGCAATCTGTTAATGGTTCCTCAATATGGAATGCAGGGTGCTGTCTGGGTAACATTGGCCTGTTTTTTTTCCATGGCGATACTGATGTATTTTCTCACACAGCATGTCTATGCGGCACCCTACAAACTCTTTAAAAACGGCCTGATCGTCCTCTTCTCTGGTATAATTGTGGCTGTAGGACATGGCTTCGGAACGGATTTTTTTGAATCGCTACTTGCAAAGATAGTATTATTCATGTTAAGTTTACTTATCTTGGCGGCAGTAGGGCTTAGCGAACGAAACGGACGTTATTGATTTTCAAGCAGCGGCTTAATTTTTTAATCAACACATTATTTTTAAAATAAAGGCTATTATTATTTCGTCGGAAGATTATTAATTAGATTACTAAGGATCAGAAAATACTATTATGGGTAAGTACGGGATATATATCGATGCGGTCAGTGTAACTATGAATGGGGGCTACGGGCTTCGTTACGATATTCTCAGGAAATTTGCCGCAAGGGATGGGAGTCAGGCCTCCAGATTGAATGTTTATCTTGCTTATGACCGGAGTCGTGCAAAGGAAGACGACAATTATCAGGCAAAGACAACAAGATTTTGCGAAGTTCTCAGGGATTTTCAGTTTAAAGTTATTGAGCGCCCGGTCGACCAGCTGATCGACCCGGATACAGGAGAAGTGATTTCTCACGGTGTAGTTGATATGGATATGGCTGTTGATATCATGTCACAGGCAGGAGAACTGGACCGGCTTGTTCTTCTCACACACGATGACAAATTTATCAGGCTGATTAACGCTATGCAGGATAGAGGTTGCCGGGTGGAACTCATCGGATTTGATAATATCGACAGTACGCTGAAACGCCAGGTGGATCTCTATGTTTCGGGGTATGTGATCCCGGGCCTGCTTCCCGTTAAATCACCATATGAATGGGGCTCGGTTGGTTCGCGAGTGCGCGGAGTGTGCTATGACTTCTCTCATGGTGAGGGTTATGGGTTCATGCGTTATCTGGCAAAAATAAACGATAAACTCTGGATAACCGATTCTCGCTCACCGGATTCACCTTATTGTACAGTTTTTGCCCATGTCTCTCAGTTTGAAGCAGATTTCGATACCAGTTTTTTGCCAAGTCGCGAGCTGATTTTTGAATTTGATCTGGTGGAAAATGACAAAGGACTGGTTGCGCAAAATATTGTATTGATATCCGCTCCCTGATTGCATAAAAAAACCCCGACGGGATACTCCGGCGGGGCTGCTGAAGCGCTGTATTTTAAGATAGACGGCTCAGGTCTTCAATACCCTTCCGAACATGTTCAGCTGAGAAGTTCAGCAATGACATTTCTTCTTCATTAAGATCGATCTCGATGATCTCTTTAACCCCTCCCTTACCGAGACGTACAGGTACGCCTACATACAAATCTTTAAGGCCGTATTCACCGGAAAGATAAGCGGCACAAGGTAAAATGCGGTTTTGGTCCAGCGCGATCGCTTCGATCATCTGAGCGGCTGCTGTGCCGGGAGCATACCAGGCGGATGTTCCCATTAAGCTCACCAGTTCACCGCCTCCCGACTTGGTCCGTTCAATAATTTCGTTTAATCTGTTATGGTTGATTAATTGTGTGATCGGTATGCCGGAAACAGTGGTGTAACGTGGCAGAGGTACCATTGAGTCTCCATGGCCACCCAGAATCAGTGCCTGGATATCCTTCGGGGACAGGTTCAGTTCCTCGGCAAGAAATGCACGATAACGGGCGGTATCCAGAATGCCCGCCATACCCACAACCCTGGTGGAAGGTAAACCGCTGGTTTTGTAGGCAACGTAACTCATCAGATCCAGCGGATTGGAAACCACCACGAGGGTCGTGTCCGGAGAATATTTCACCAGGTTTTCGGTCACGTTTTTGACAATATTCATATTAGCACTTAGAAGATCATCCCGGCTCATCCCCGGTCGGCGAGGCATTCCGGCTGTGATTACGCAAATGTCGGATTGGGAGGTGTCTTTGTAATCCACGGTACCGTTAACACGTGTATCAAAACCGAGAATGGGTGATGTTTGCCACTGATCCAGGGCCCGGCCTTTGGAGGGGAAAAAGGAGTTGCCATCCTTTTTGATTTCAAGATCAACCGCTACGACTTCCTTTGCAAAATCTCTTTGAGCAACAGCAAGGGCGACGGTAGAACCGACATTCCCTCCCGCACCAACTACAGTAATTTTCATAACAATATTGGGATTAATGATTTATGATTGATTTTAATAAACTCAGCGCCTTTCACGCATATCGGCACCCCACATGAGCTTGTTTCGCAGGGTTTCAAAATAACTTTGTCCTGATAATTTGATCAATTGTATAAAATGATCGGATTGCCGGATATTCACTTCAGGTGAGTGTGCCGGCAAATCATATACTTTTCCGTCACCTGAAAATAAGACTTCCTGATCAATGGGTTCCACTTTTATCGTCAAATTCTTTTCAGACGGCAAGACCAGCGGCCGGGTGGTCAGGGTGTGCGGACTGATAGGAGTTAGCACAATCACACTGGTTTGTGGAACGACGATCGGCCCGCCTGTTGAAAGATTGTAAGCGGTGGAACCGGTTGGTGAAGAGACGATAACGCCATCGGCCCAGTATTTGTTTATAAAGGCACCGTCATATTCGGCGGTTAGTGTAATCATGGAAACGGATCCTTTGCGGGAGAAAGCAAATTCGTTGAGTGCATAGAGCATTTGGCCATCACTAAATTCGGCTTCAATGAAAAAACGTTTATCCAGATCATAATTGCCGGCCAGGACATTTTGTAAGGCTGATTTCATATTTTGACGCTGGGTGTTCGCCAGAAAACCGAGTTTCCCGCTGTTAATGCCAAGCAGCGGCTTTCTCAGAGATCGCACAATATGTGCTGCGCGCAACATGGTACCGTCTCCTCCAATAGCAATTGTAATCCCGGCTTCTGTCATCGCTTCCCGATCGGATTCATGTAAATATATAAATTCGGGGATGGGATCAGACTGTATTTGTGAGAATACCTGTTGATGAATATGCAATGTGACACCTGACTGCTCGGCAAAAGGCAACAATTCCCGGACGGTTTGAATAGCCATGGAATTGTCTGGGTTTAGTAGCAGTGCCAGATGCATAGAATTAAAAATCAAATTTATCGATATACTGCTTCCGGATTCTGTTGAGAGGACTCTTCCATTCGGACATGGTTCAGGTCCAGCCACCAACTTAGATTGTTGGTACGAACTCCTCTTGTATGTTGATCGAAGATTGTATAACGGTTGGTTTCTATCCGTAGAATTTCTTGCGGTTGACGGGCATGTTGATACCCCGGAACATAAGTGTGTAGATAATCCAGATAAAGGAAGATGTCACGGCTGAACACCCGGCGTTGAATCAGATCAACCTGAAGATTGTTATCCAGTGTCTCGAAAATAATTTCACTCAATTTACGAGGAAGTAGATCCTGTTTATATGCAAATAGAAGCTGATTTTCCTGTCCATCACCATAACGCTGAAAGATGCGGCCCACATTAGCTTGAGTGTATTCCTCATCTTTATAGGTTATTTCAAGCAAAGGGTTATTCATGTCGTCCCGGATAGTTTCTACTCGGATATTGCGGATCAGGGAAGCGGCATCTCCACGCTCCAATCCCAGAAGGTTCCGGGGATGGTATCGTAAAATGACCGGGTTCGGATCTGATCTGCTTTCCATACGATAGTGATTGCGGAGATCTTCATTAAGTTCATTATTTTCATCCACCATGGCGGACACACCGTTTGGTCCGAGGTCAACAATCATATTCAAAAGCCCACGAGTGAATTGAGAATAAAGACTTGTCTCATCACTTGTATTGAGTACTTCAAGCCGGTGAACACGCGGGAGTTGCTGGCCTTGCTCGTTCTTACGATAATAATATTTGTTTCTTAAGAAAATATGAATACTGTCACCTATTGAAGTTTCAAACTGAAACGGGCCGGTTCCAACGGCATGGGTATGAAGACCGTCTCTATGAAACAGGAAAGGTTCACGAGGATATATCACAGCATAGGGAGACGCCAGTTTCTGTAGAAAATCACCATTGTTTTCTAAGTGGAATACAATGGTTGTGTCATTTCGTGCCTCTATACCACGGATACTTGTAACGGATCGATCAACATCCATATATATATTGCGTCGCTCAAGATAATAAGACTCAAACCCCTGTATGGTATTCATGAAAAGTTCAGCGGCATTTGGGGGGACGTCCCGGGAAGCCATGCGTTCGAAGACCCGGATCACGTCTCGACTGTTAACCCGTCGGCCAATGCCTTGGGTAAAACTTTGATCATCATGAAAAAAAAGATCATTTCTGAGGTAAAAAGTCCAGGTTAGTGAGTCGCTTGAGACATCCCATTGTTTAGCTGCTGCCGCGGTGATATTGTCGTGTTCATCAAAACGTACAAGTCCTTCGTAAGCCAGCTGAATGATTCGTTTGGTAGTGGTATTGGAGGCAAAAAGCGGATCAAAACTCCGGATTTGGTTGACCTCTCCCATTTTCAGTATACGCAATTCTTCATCGTCGATTTCCTGGCCATCGTTGTCATCGTCTTCAACGGTTTGGGCGGTTCTGTCCACAACAGTGATTTCAGGAGTTGAACCACAAGACATTAAAAAAATCATCGGTATGATTAAAAAGAGGAATACCGGAAAATTATCCGGCAGACCGTGTACCCTGGAGAATGGTTGCAGGCCGGATGGACCGGAAGAGGTGGTTTTTGATAAAAAAAGTGCCATGAAGTCTTCGGTTATAACTTACCGCTTTTGAGTCCTTTGACTGCTTTTTGGCTCAATAAATTTACGTCATAGGAACGCACGCGACTGTTTTTATTATTGTGGCGCTTAAGTGCAAGGGCAATCAGCTCATCCAGGAGTTGGTCAAAATGCAAATCCGAAGCCTCCCAAAGATAAAATGAGAACGACCCCGGTATGGTATTAATTTCGTTGAAGAATACCTCGCCGGTTTTTGCATTGAGCAGAAAATCAAGTCTGGCTACTCCGGAACAACCGATCAGAGAGAAAACCCGACGGGAATATTCCCGGATTTCATCTACTTTTTTCTGTGTGATGGGGGCAGGGATTTTTCTGCTTGCCGACGCCATACCTTTGGTGTCACCATCCCCCTGAAGATATTTGTCTTCAAACGAAAGGAGATCTTTTTTTCCAAGGGGCTGTTCACAAACACTGATTTTGACCTCCTGATTATCGCCCAAAACGGCACAGTTTATTTCCATGAGCGGATCTACAGCTTTTTCAACCAGCAAATGGGAATCGTAACGAAAGGAATCTTCTACAGCGTCTATCAGTTCATCCCGGTCTGTAACACGGTGGACTCCGATACTGCTTCCCAGAGTTACCGGCTTCACATAAAGCGGATACGCTGCTTTTTCACTGTCCCTGATCAGCCGGTCACGGTCGGTTATCCATTGTTCTTCCCGTATCCATACGTCATTGACCACCGGAATCTGATGTTGCCGGCATAATTCCCTGGTTAACCGTTTGTCCATTCCCACTGCCGAGGCAGCTACACCGGATCCGGTATAGGGAATGTTGTAGGTCTCGCACAACCCCTGAAAAGAGCCGTTTTCACCATCCGATCCATGAAATGCACAGAGAAGTGCGTCGATAGAGATACGCTGCGGACGTGCAAACCAACCGGCGGGGTCAGTGACCAGCTCTGCCCGGCCGGATGAAGTAACCGAAAAGTGACAAGTGTGCCCCTGGCTTTCGGCCTGCTTAATCTCTTTGTAGGATTCCAGAATCAACAGGTGATCCCCGGTCAGCCAGTGGCCGCTTTTTGTGAGATACAATGGCACAAGTTTCCACTCACTTTGCGCAAGTGCGGAGGCCGCCTGCACGGCGGTCAGAACCGAAACTTCATGTTCAGGTGAAATACCACCGAAAGCAAGAATCAGATTTTTTTGTTGCATAACCGGGGAAGATTAGAAACCGGACGGAGTTACCCATTTATTTGCTAAGATACAGATTCTTGAATTCAAAGGGTTTGCGGAAATGCTCGTCCTCAAAGTTTTCCAGGAAGTAAATCGTTTCACCTGTGGATTTCATTTCAGGCCCGAGCTCCTTTTTAACTTCCGGGAATTTGTCAAACGGAAAGATCGGTTCTTTTATGGCGAAATTTTTCAGTTTGGAAGTCCGGTCAAATTCACTCAATTTGGCACCCAGCATCACTTTCACACCGATATCTGCTTCAGGACGACCGGTGGCTTTTGCAACGAACGGGATGGTACGGGTGGCACGCGGATTGGCTTCTATGACGAATACATCAGAGCCTTGAACAGCATATTGTACGTTAATAAATCCCCGTACATTAAGTGCTTTTGCGATTTTTTCCTGGTACTCTTTCATCTTTTCAATTACATGATCATCCAGCGAATAAGGAGGCAATACAGCGGTTGAGTCCCCTGAATGGACTCCGGCCGGCTCCAGGTGTTGCATGATTCCGCAAATATGGAGCTGTTCACCGTCGTAAATCGAGTCGAAATCCACTTCAATAGCATTTTCGAGAAAATGATCAATGAGAAATTCATTTTCCGGATGGGTTTTGAGCAGGGTACGGACATGATCTTCCAGTTCGCTCTCTTTAACAGCAATACACATACCCTGGCCGCCCAGTACATAACTGGGGCGTAACAATACGGGGTATGCAATTCTCTTAGCGATTTGCGATGCCTCTTTTGTGGTGAAAGCCGTCCCATAAGCGGGAAACGGGATACCCAGATTGATGAGTGTTTTGGAAAATTTACCGCGGTCTTCGGCAAGGTCCATCATTTCAAACGGTGTGCCGAAAATTCGGATGTTATTCTCGGTGAGTTGTTTGGCCAGCTTGAGTGCTGTCTGGCCGCCTACCTGCAGAATGATGCCTTCCGGCTTTTCATGTTCGATAATGTTGAAAACATGTTCCCAGAACACCGGTTCAAAGTATAATTTATCAGCAATATCGAAATCGGTTGAGACGGTTTCAGGATTACAGTTCACCATGATAGTTTCGTAACCCATTTCTTTGGCTGCCAGAACCGCATGAACACACGAATAGTCGAATTCGATACCTTGTCCGATACGGTTAGGACCACTTCCCAGAATCATCACCTTTTTCCGGTCGGTGACGACGCTTTCATTTTCGTCGTCATAACAGGAATAATAGTAGGGCGTTGAGGCCGGAAACTCACCTGCACAGGTATCCACCATTTTAAAGATCGCTTTGATGCCCATTTCGAGGCGTTTCTTCCGAACCTGTTTCTCGCTTATACGCTCTACATCACTTTGACTCAGCAGCCAGGCGATCTGACGGTCGGAAAAACCGGCCTGCTTCAGTTCCCGCATATCTTTCTCATCGATTGCGTTCAGCGTCTGGCCTTCGGTGCGGTTTTCAAGACGGACCAGGTAGTGGATCTGTTCCAGGAACCACGGGTCTATTTTGGTGATATCGTGAATTTCTTCGGCACTGGTACCCAGTTTGAAGGCGTTTCGGATCTGCAGGCTGCGATCCCAATAGGCTTTCAACAGTCGTTTGCGGACCTCTTCCCGGTCGATATCTTCATAACCGTCGGCGCCGAGTCCTCCCCGTCCGATCTCGAGCGATTGCCAGGCTTTGTTAAGCGCCTCCGGGAAAGTACGCCCGATCGACATAACTTCACCAACGGCCTTCATCTGGGTGGTAAGTTCTTCGTCAACTCCCGGAAATTTTTCGAAATTGAAGCGTGGTACTTTTACTACGACGTAATCAATAGAAGGCTCAAAACAGGCAGACGTTGTCTTGGTAATCTGGTTCTCCAGTTCATCAAGATTGTATCCGACAGCAAGTTTGGCGGCGATTTTGGCAATGGGATATCCGGTGGCTTTGGATGCGAGTGCCGAAGACCGGCTCACCCTCGGATTGATTTCTACCGCTACCAGCCGGTCGGTACCCGGTTCTATTCCGAATTGCACATTGCACCCTCCGGCAAAAGTACCGATTGATCGCATCATTTTAATAGCCGCATCCCGCAACAATTGGAACTGTTTATCGGTGAGCGTCTGAGTGGGGGCCACCGTTACCGAATCACCGGTATGAACACCCATAGGATCAAAATTCTCAATTGAGCAGATGATAACAACGTTATTGCTATTGTCGCGTAACAGCTCCAGTTCAAACTCCTTCCAGCCGTAAATGGACTCTTCAATAAGAATTTCATGGATGGGACTTAATTCAAGGCCACGCAACACTTTTTTCTCAAATTGTTCCTCGTTCCAGACGATACCACCGCCGGATCCGCCAAGTGTGAAGGAAGGCCGAATGACAACAGGCAATCCCCCCAGTTCAAGAACGATTTCCTTGGCATCAAGGAGAGATTTGGCCGTTCGGCTGCGACACTGATCGATTCCGATCTTTTCCATCAGATCACGGAATTGCTGCCGGTTTTCCGTAATGTCGATTGCATCGATATCTACACCTATAATCTCGATCTTCATTTTTTCCCAGTACCCTTCGTGATGCAGGTCACGTGCCAGATTCAAAGCCGTTTGCCCGCCCATCGTCGGCAAGACAGCATCGGGCTTTTCAATCTCGACAATTTCCTTGATCGACTGTGTGGTGAGCGGTTTCAGATAGATGGCATCGGCCATAATCGGATCGGTCATGATGGTGGCCGGATTCGAATTGATGAGGACTACCCGATATCCCTCTTCACGCAGGGAACGGCAGGCCTGGGTTCCGGAGTAATCAAATTCACAGGCCTGGCCGATGACGATCGGTCCGGACCCAATCAGTAAAATGGTTTGAATATCAGTACGTTTGGGCATGTCAGGACAACCCTTTTTGTGCTTTATGAGTTTTAATTCGGTTTATAAATTCGTCAAATAGGTAGGAGGAGTCGTGTGGCCCGGGAGAAGCCTCGGGATGGTATTGTACACTGAATCCATTAAAACGCTTGAAGTTGAGACCTTCCAATGTTCCATCGTTCAGATTTCTGTGTGTTACTTCCGCAATATCGGGCGAAACCGAATCGGAATCGATGGCAAAACCGTGGTTTTGAGTAGTGATTTCCACATGATCGTGATGCAGGTTTTTTACAGGCTGATTGGCACCGCGGTGTCCGACGAACATTTTAGTCACTTGCATGCCTTCGGACAGGGCCAAAAGCTGATGGCCGAGGCAGATTCCAAAGATCGGTTTTCCGGATTCTTTTGCTTTGGTAATGGTATCGATGGCGTAGACCATCGGATTCGGGTCACCCGGCCCGTTAGAGAAAAAGAAGGCGTCGGGCTCCCATTTCATGATGGTTTCAAAGTCGGTTTTGGCAGGAAAGAGCCTCAGCATACATCCTCGCTGAACCAGGTTGTTAATAATATTCTGTTTGATCCCGTAATCGAGAGCGGCCACCTTGTATAATGCGCGACGTTCGTCCTTGCCGGATTTCCCTTGTTCTTCATTCTCTTTTATGCCACCGTTTTGCTTGCCCTCGTGTTCAACAGGCTGATTTTTGCCGGACCGGGAGGATACGGTTGACGGGACTCCGGCCGTTGCCGCTTCAGCCGCCCGGGAAGTTGCCGTATGTGTTGTAAATTTCCGGGCCGATGCCTGTCCGTCCGTATGGGAAGCTAATTGTGAAATCGAGGGATGATTCCATTCAAGTTCGCCCGGCTTATACGTACGCGGATCCTCCAGGGTGACCTTGCTGGCAAGCTCGAGTCCAACCATAGACGGCCACTGACGGGCTTGTTTTACGAGATCTTTTGCATCATTGTTATCGCTTGAAATGATGGCGTTGATGACCCCTTTTTCACGAATATGGCGAACCAGTTTCCGGGTGTCGATACCGGTGATGCCAATAACTTTATTGCGTTTGAGATAATCGTTAAGATTACCGTCAGCCATGAGGTTACTGTAATGATAGGAGAATGCACGAACGATGAGTCCTGAGATCATTACTTTGTGTGCTTCGTCATCACGTGCAGAGACGCCGTAATTCCCGATATGGGGATAGGTCATCATCATCAACTGACCATGATAGCTGGGGTCGGTAAATATCTCCTGATAGCCGGTCATGCTGGTGTTAAAGCACAATTCGCCACCGGCAGTTCCTTTGTGGCCAATAGCGATACCGTGCACGACGGTGCCGTCGGCGAGAGCGAGGATGGCTTTTTCATTTTTGGATGAGGGCATGTATCCGTAAATGCTGGTTTGGGGTGAAGTGTGATTATAAGTTTTTCAGTTCAAATTCAGGATCAATGGTGTCTATACCAATCGGTTTAAGTGTTTGTTGAAGTAGAGTGTATATTCATCGATCTGATCGTAACGGGTCAAAAAAAATCCGACACTGAGAAAACCAGAGCCGGATTTTTTCAAATACCGTAATCATGAAAGTAAGTGGAGACGTTATTTCTGTGTAATGCATAAATGAAAAGTACAAGTGCGGTATTGCTGGATTCCGGGACTAAAAGCCCCAACAGAAGCCGGGTAAAAAAAATGGGTGCAATCCAGAGTGCTATTGCGTATACACAATAACTTCCATTGCTCCCAAAGATTGCCAATTTTACCCATTAAATAACAGTATCATGTGAAAACATCCAATCCCACTAAAAATAAGTAAAAAAATACTTTACTGAAACACTCATTTTAAGATTTTAGCACATACGGCTGGCCTTTCACACAAAGCCCTATTTACTTCTTTTTCCATGAATCCATGAATCATTGGCCATAGCGGCTTGAAAAGCAAGAAATTGAAAAAAATTGCTTCTCATATCTGAATGTAGTACATATTATTTATTTCACACGCCGCGTCATACGGTATACAACATCGACCCGGGAAGTACCGAAGTACTGAAACTAATTAGTCTCAGCCCACTGAATTAAAAAGAAAAAGCAGCACTTACCAAAGGTGACCCAATGGATCGGGACGTCTGCCATATGCCGAAGCAGATCAGCTTTTTCAGGGAGACATGGCTGGAGAGGCAGACAGGTATCCGGCCTGGAGTCCGGACGGCACTAAGATCGCCTACGTGAATATCGATTATTTTGAAGGCCAGGGACAAATCTGGCTGATGAACCCCGACGGCACGAACCGCTGGCCCATGAGGAGGTGATCGATGTCAACAGATGATTCCTGAAGAGCATCTCAGGGAGCCATCAGGGAGTAAAATAGGTTGGAGCCTCCGGCCCGACCGGCATGCCGAGTCCGAATACCCAAATATAAAACAGCAACACCCATCCGATAAAGAAGAAAAGGCTGAAAGGCAGCATGAGGCTGATGATCGTACCGATTCCCAAATTCTTGTCGTACTTGTTGGCGAATGCAAGAATCAGCCCGAAATAGCTCATCATAGGTGTAATCAGGTTGGTTACCGAATCGCCGATCCGGTAGGCGGCCTGAATAACCTCCGGGCTGTACCCGATCAACATCAGCATAGGTACGAAAACAGGGGCTGTAACCGCCCACTGCGCCGAGGCTGAACCGAGCATCAGATTCACAAATCCCGAAACCATAATAAACCCGAGAAAGACCAGAGGCCCGGTGAGGCCGATATTCTCAAGAAAGGTGGCACCGGTAATGGCTACGATCTGCCCGAGATTAGTCCAGCCGAAAAACGCCACAAATTGTGAAGCAAAGAATACGATCACTATATAGAGCCCAAGAGTCGACATCGCTTTGGCCATTCCGTCAATGATATCGCGATCGGAATTCATGGAGCCGGTTACTTTTCCGTAGACAAAGCCCGGTATCAGAAAGAACATGAAAATAAACGTAACGATTCCATTCAAAAAAGGTGAATTAAGGATCTCTCCGGTCTCCGGATTTCGCAGAGCACCGTTCTCCGGGACGATGCCGAATCCGATGATGATTGCCATGATAAATACGGTAAGGCCGGACCATAACAACCCCCTGATCTCGGTTTTGCTTAACGGTTCCATCGTTTGCTCGTCACTGATATCTTCCATGGCCATCGAGGGGTCATAAGGCCCCAGTTTCGGTTCTATAATCCTGATAGTTACCCAGGTTCCGACGATGGTGATTACAAAAACACTTAAAAACATGAAATAGTAGTTCACAGCCGCGTGAACGGTGTATTCCGGAGCTACCAGCTGCGCGGCTTCCTGGGTGAGGCCGGCCAGCAGCGGGTCAATGGTTCCGAGCAATAAATTGGCACTATATCCACCGGAAACTCCTGCAAATGCCGCTGCCAGTCCGGCAAGTGGGTGCCGTCCCATGGACAGAAAAATCACCGCTCCCAACGGCACCAAAACCACATATCCGAGTTCGGAGGCTGTATTGGAGATGACCCCCGTAAAAACCACGGCGACGGTTACCAGGATTTTTGGATCCAGCAGGAAGGAGACCGGCATTAGCAGTATATTCGATATTTTTCCCCAAAATCCAAGTCCGTGAGTATCTTTCAGGATTACCGGCTTGACCGAGGCGGCTTGCAAAACGATTCCCCGGATCACGGCGCTGATCAAACCGGAGTGCTCAGCGACTCCGACCCCCAATAAAGCGACAAGCACGACCCCAAGGGGAGCAAAACCGGTGAAATTAGAGACCAGATTTTCAACAATCATGCGCAGCCCGTCGCCGTTCAGCAGGCTAATCGCCTCGATGGTACCATCCGGTGATCGCCCCGCCGCTCCTTCGGGACGTGGATCCAATACACTCCAGCTGAAATATTCCGCTACGCCACTGATTAAAACGACGCCGGCGGCAAAAAGCGCGAACAAGGTGACAGGGTGAGGCAGAAGGTTGCCAAGCCATTCAACGGCATCCAGAAACCGTGTGAACCAGTCTTTTCTTTTGGGGGGTGCTGCAAAATCGTTACTCATTATTTACTTTCTGATATTTTTAGGTGTTGTTTTTATCAGAGCCTAAGCTGCATTTTGACCCGCTGACCTCCGAGAATCGCTAATACACAGAATCGTTTTCTACCACAGCATCAGCTTTATACAGTAAACACTGCCTCCGCTTTTCAGGAATTCGAACGTATCCACCTCGTGAAAAGCAAAACTGTTTTTTTTAAGTGCTTTATTGACCTCTTTACATCCGCGCTGGATGACCACGTTTCGCCCATCCGGACAGGCGGCATTGCATGCAAACATTTTTAAAGCTTCCGATTCGGGCGCTTCTATTACAACTGAAAACCCCTCTCGAATCAGAGCCAGTCCCTCCTCTGTGAATGCAGGCGGGTAAATCAGCACGGTATGGGTATTCAGCACACAAAAACAGGTATCCAAATGATAAAAAGAGGGGTGGACGAGCTCCAGAGGAACCACATGAATGTTAAAAGTTTCTGCGATATAAGGGTAAATCTCCCGGGAAGTTCGATAGCCGTATCCACCCCAGAGTAATCGTTTATTGAAATGCCATGTTGCATCCCCCATGCCTTCAAAACCGGAAATCTGATTGGCGTCGGGGTAGTGTATCTCATACCCGTGTTGACGATACCACTGTTCAAAATAGGGCACTTCATCTTTGCGCTCTTCCGAATGCATGATGCTCATCAACGCGTGCTTGTGTCCCTCTAAATCAACGATCGGCAAACTTTGATTGGCCGAAAAAACCATATCGGGAAGCCCTGGCTGTCCGGCCAGCTCATGAACGGTTAGCCCGAATTGACGAAACTTGTCCCTTACCACTTCCCATTCCCAGCGGGCTTTTTCCTTAGTCACTTTTCCGATCTGGCCTTCCATATGAGGATTAATGACATAGTCGACGGAGAAAAAGTCCGGTGTTACCATCAGTATTTGTTTCGGCGCCTCCATCGGCTTAATCTGCCGCATGGTGGTCTTCAATAGATCCGGATCAGTGATGAGAAAAGACATATGTCGTTTGTTCCGTTTGATATTTCATGCACTTCAAAATAAAAAAACTTTACAGAAGTTTGAGGCTTGGAAGATCATTCGGTTGTTACCGGTAAATGACGGAGTTTTATTTTGTGATTATTTTACAGAGATTGCAATAAAAGAATTTTATGTTACTTACGCCCGACTTGTTGAACCGGCTAACGTCACTGGAGATCAAAGCCCGCCAGATTGTGGAAGGGTTTATCAGCGGTCTTCATAAAAGCCCGTATTTTGGATTCAGCGTTGAATTTGCGGAGCACAGGCCGTACAATCTTGGAGATGAACTCAAGCATCTCGACTGGAAGGTTTATGGAAAAACGGAACGCTATTATGTCAAACAGTATGAGGAAGAGACCAACCTGCGCTGTTATCTGCTCATGGATATAAGCAGTTCCATGCAATTCCGGTATTTTGCCGACTGGTCTAAGCTCCGATATGCTGTTCACCTGGGTGCGGCGATTGCCTATTTGTTACACCGGCAACGGGATGGCTGCGGGTTTGTCCCATTTGACAGTGAGATCAGTGAAATATTGCCGGCCAAGTCCTCCTATGCGCATCTTTTGTACCTTTATAAAAAGTTGGATCACATTCTGGAAACCTGTGACGGGGAAGTTCCGGAACAACGACAGACAGCCTCTGCAGAGGCTATTCACCAGCTTGCCGAACGCATTAAACGCCGCAGTCTGGTGGTTATTCTAACAGACCTGTTTGAAAACGTCCATAAACAGGATGAGCTGGTTTCTGCACTTAAACACCTGCGTCATCGTAAACATGACGTTATTTTGTTTCATCTGCTTGAACGAAAGAGCGAACGGGAACTGGATTTCCCCGATGATCGCTTTGTGTTCAGAGACCTGGAAACCGGTGGTGAAATGGATGTGATCCCAAGTCAGATTCGCAATGATTACCAGAACAAAATGGAACAATACACTAAAAACTTTCGTATTACTTGTAGTGATGCCAATATTTCTTACGAGGAGGTGGACACTCAGCAATCATTTGATTATGCACTGTTAGCGTTTCTAAATAAAAGACGGCGACTTATGTAATATTCGGGGGAAGGGAATCTATGGACTGGAGTAAAAGGTGGAGTGAGGAGGATGATCAGTCGGAATTCAAAGAAGAGAGAACAGTATTTCAAGAAGGCAGGAAATGGAACTATGTGTTCCTGCAGAGTTTGAAAATGGCACTTTTTTTGCCGCTGGTTGTACTCATGATAGAAATTTTTATACTACGAACCTGGCCGGATATCCGCGAAAGGACGCTGGATCTTTTATATGACTATTTCTTTATGTTTTCCCTCATTTTCCTGGTTTTTGTGATCTTTCATTTGTTGCAATGGAGGCGACGGTCCAATTTGCATTAAATGATGGATGATGTCCGTTTTTTTGCAATTTTTTGTATTATTACCGTTGATATGACCCGGTTGGTTGATGTTTTACTTATTGTCGGTACCAGTCGGATAGCACCCTGTTGCCGGAACCCTATAAAATAAATCGATCGTGAATTTAAAACGAACCATACTGCTCGTGGAAGACGAGAATGAACCGGCTGAAATGCTATCGAATTACCTCGAAATGCACGACTATCGTATCCTTTTGGCCAAAGACGGTAACCGTGCTGTTCAATTGATTGATAAAAATGCACAGGAAATTGATTTGGCTATACTGGATATCATGGTACCTGAAATGAACGGTTATGAGATCTGTGATTACTTGCGTAAACATCCGGTCCTGAATGATATTCCGGTAATTTTTCTGACGGCCAAGGATAAAGAAAAAGACGAGATTGTCGGCCTGTCGCAAGGAGCCGACGACTATATTCCAAAGCCGGCAAGTCTGAACCTTATCAAAGCCCATGTCGATTCCATGCTGAGACGTCATCCCCGTAAAAAAGGCAGCTGGCTTTCCTACCACAATGTATACATTGCGCCCGAAAGTATGGAAGTATGGGTGAATGGTGAAAATATCGTATTGACCAATACCGAATTTAAACTGCTCCGGCTATTTTTTGAAAATCCCAAACGAGTGTACACGCGTCAGGAAATTCTGGAATATTTATCGGATGAGGAAAAATATGTGTTTGACCGGACTGTGGATGTACACATCAAAAATTTACGTTTGAAACTCAGAGATGAAGGAGACCTGATCAAAACGTATCGGGGTATGGGATATGGGTTGAATAAAGAGCTGGCTTTTTCCTGATGAAGATCAGAGCAAAACTGGCATGGATACTGACGGCCATTCTGGTACTAACCGTAACGGCGGGAAGTGCATATGCTATCTATTACATACGCGCCTATCTGCTGGAACAGGCTGTTTCTGATATGGAGAAGGATGGTTACCTGATGATGCACACGCTCAGGTTTTTTCCGGATGGGGTATCGATGCAGGAAGAACTGAACCGGGTCGGACAGGCAACTGATTACCATATTGCACTTTATGATTCTCAGGGAGCGGTATTGGCTACTTATCCGGATAGTGCACATAGATCGCTTCATCTGAATTTGAAGCCGGAGGAAGTGAATCAACTGTTGCGAAACCAACAGACACTATTTACGATCAATGATTCTGATAGTGAGAATATCTGGGTTTACGCCTCGATACAGGAGAGCCATAACGCTGCCCGTTTTTTTGTGATCTACCGGATCCGAAGCCAGGTGTTCGCGCCTGTTAAAGAAATTCGGAATATAATCTACATCGGGCTTGTGGTTTCGATCGTTTTTATTCTGTTTTTCAGCGGCGCACTTGCGCAATATATGGCTCGGCCGGTGTTGAAATTGACTCGCGATGTGCAGCGCATCGCTAAAGGGGATACCGAACATCATATACGTCTTAAACGGTCGGATGAAATCGGTATCCTGGGCGACTCTGTCAATAAGATGGCACAAAAACTGAGATCCGATTATGAGCATCTGCAAAAACTGAATGAAAAACAGCGCCGGTTTTTTGCCGATATCACCCATGAGGTGCGTAATCCGCTACATACGATTATGGGTTCACTGGAGATGCTCGAATTGCCGGATCTGAATGATGAGAAGCGACGAAAGTATGTGAAGAACCTGCAAAGCCAGGCCAATAGAATCGGTCGTTTGTTCAAGGATCTCATGACACTGCAGCGCTATGATTCGGATGAAAATTTTGTGATTCGCGAGCATGTGAATATGGCGGATATCGCCGGCACTGTTGCTGAATGGTATTATGAAACTGCCCGACGGAAGGGGGTGGAGATGAAAATAGATACCCACCCCTGTATGGTCTATGCCGATCCCGGGAAGATAGAGCAGGTGTTGGATAACCTGGTCTCCAATGCTATCAAATTTACAAATGAAGGTTCGGTTTCCATGACTTATAACGATGATGGTAATCGTGTAGAAGTGGCGATAACCGATACCGGCATTGGTATTCCCGACACACACCTGCCTCATCTGTTCGATCGTTTCTATCGCACAGACAAGGCTCGATCAAGGGACAAAGGGGGTACCGGATTAGGGCTTTCAGTAGTCAAAGGGATTTTGAAAGCTCATGGCAGTGATATTCACATGGAAAGTGAAGTTGGTAGAGGCAGTCGTTTTTACTTTTATCTGAAATCATCGCAGGCTGTCCGGGAAAAACAAGATTCCGGGTCAGTTGCTTCAACTAAGGCCACAGAATACAGCAAGACCGGAAAGAATTCGTGAATCGTCTGGCCGAAAAAGAATTCCTGAACTGCATTTGTCTCTGTAATTTGCTATTTTAAGAATCTGTAATTTATCCATTATTGACAGTACATGAGTCGTTCCGGAAAGAGAATTGGAGTCGTTTTACTTAACCTCGGAGGCCCTACCTCGGAGGCGGCGGTTCGCTTGTTTCTGGAAAATCTGTTTGGTGATAAGGATATTATCAATCTCGGCGGTGGCCGGTTTCAAAACCGGTTGGCTAAAATGATTGCCAAATATCGTTATAAACGTGTTGCTGAAAAATATCGCGAAATCAATGGATGTCCCAATGGCTGTCAGGGCAGTTCTTACTGCCCAAACAGGCGGAACAGGGACGTATCCGATTGCTGTTCTCCGATCAACTCACTCACTGAATTACAACGCAAATCACTGGAAAAGCAATTAAAAAATGCGTGGCCGGATCATATTGTTAAGGTGTATACGGCTATGCGCTATTGGGTCCCGTTCGATGAGGATGTGTTTGATGAAGCAATGGGTGACGGGATTGAGCATCTTGTTCTGTTACCGCTCTATCCCCATTTTTCCTATACAACCACTGGTAGCAGTTTTCGCAATTGGGAGTCGATTCGACAGCAACGTATAACCAAAGGGCAATCAGTGGATTGGCAGGAGTATTTGATAGGCCATTATCATCTGAATCCGAAATATATTGAAGCGCTTAACCAACGTATTGATGAACGATTGGAGGAAGAATTCACCGAAGAAGAGCGGAAAAAAGTCCATCTGGTGTTTACAGCTCACGGTACACCACTCAGCGAAGTAAAGAAAGGGGATCCCTATACAAAACATATCGAAGAAACCGTGAATGCGGTGATGAAGTCGCGTCATTACCGTGAGAGCCATTGGCTGGCGTACCAGTCGCGTGTCGGTCCTTCGAAATGGACCCAGCCCAACACCGAAGAACTTGTTTTAAGATTGATCGATTACGGAATAAAACATTTGATTCTGATTCCCGTTGCGTTTGTGACCGACCATATTGAGACGGTTCATGAGCTGGATATTGAATTACGGGAAGAGATACATAGACGGAACAAAAAGGTGGAAAAGATGGTGATCAGCCGGGGGCTGAATGATCATCCCGGATTTCTGGCCACATTGGAGGATGAAATTTCCCGAAAAATAGAGCATATTACAGGTAACCCGGAGCAAATGGGACAGGTATCAAGAACGATATCAGTTCAATAAAGCTTTTGAGAACTCATTTCGAATGAAAGCAGTTATACCACAGATCAATGAATTTTCCGTGGTTGGCGTCAATCACTGGAGAGCCGATGTGGCACTCAGAGAAGGCTATAGCCTTTCCGCGGAGCAAAAACAGGCTTTTCTTAAGGATGCCAGAATTATCGGACTGAGGGATGTTGTCATAATTTCAACGTGTAACCGAACCGAAATTTTTGCACATACAGCTTCACCTGGAATTTTGTCCGAACTGTTGATTAAACACAGCAATGGCCAAAGAGAAGAATTTGACCGATTCGGATTTGAGTACTCCGGAGAACAGGCAGTGCGTCATTTGTTACGCGTAGCGGTCGGGCTTGATGCACAAATTCTGGGTGATCTGCAGATCATTAAACAGGTTAAAGAGGCATATGAGTATGCTCATTCACTCGGTATGGTGGATGCTGAAATGCATCGACTGATGCAATTTGTCATGCGTACACACAAAAGGTCCCGTACGGAGACGGATCTGGCCGGCGGAGCAGCTACCACTGCTTATGCCGCTGTTCAGTTTGCTCGAAAAGAGCTGAAATCATTGCATCGAAAAAACATTCTTCTGGTTGGAACCGGGAAAATTGGTAAGATTACCTGCCGGAATCTCATCTCTATGGGTGCCCGAAATGTGACATTGCTTAACCGCAACAGGCAGAGGGCGGAAAACCTGGGAGATCAATATCAGCTTCCGGTTACCGGACTTGAGGATCTGCCGGCCGAGCTTGCTAATGCGGATCTGGTGATCGTCGCTACCGGTGCCGATCGACCTGTTATCCGGCTGGAACAGTTGGCCGACCTTGAAGGTACCGACAAAAAGGTGGTCATGCTTGACCTTTCCGTGCCTCGTAATATTGATCCTGTGCTGAAGAGTCACCCCAATGTTGAACTGGTGAATATGGATCAGTTGAATGACACAACCGACGAAGCATACAGACGCCGTGAGGAAAACGTACCTAAAGTGGAAGCCATCATCGATGAAGAATTAGCAAATTTCAAAGTTTGGCTTTCGGAGCAAAAAGTGGTGCCGACAATTCGTGCTCTTAACGACAAATTGCATGAAATCCGACATCGGGAGGTGGAAAAATTTCGCGGTAGAATTCCTGATTCCGCACTCGAGGATGTAGATCATCTTACACGACGAATTGTCAACAAAATTATGGCACATTCGATTGACCATTTAAAGGAAAATCATGAAGCCCCCGAAGAAATAACCCGTGTTGTCCACTCCATGTTCAAACTGGAACCGGAGTCGTCTGTTGACCGTTAAACCTCTTCTCATCGGAACGCGGGATAGTGTTCTCGCTACCTGGCAGGCCCGACATATTGCAAACATTCTTGAACAATCGGGTTTTAAAACAGAATTGCGATTTATTAAAACCGAAGGGGACAGGGTACTTGATTTGCCATTGCCATTGATGGGTGGAAAGGGTGTATTCACCAAAGCTCTCGACGATAGCCTGCTAAACGGTGAAATTGATCTGGCGGTACACTCACTCAAAGACATCCCCACTCTGCTGCCGGACGGTCTTGTCATCGGTGCGGTAAGCAAAAGAGAGGATCCCTCCGATGTGTTGGTCACCCGCCGCTCTTTGTCTGTTGCCAAAGTTTACGACACTAAAAAACAGGCCGATATGACAAAACTGGATAATATATTGGATCCAAAAGGCGAAGCAGTGATCGCTACCAGCAGTAACCGTCGGATTGGGCAATGGCGGGCCCGCTTTCCCCGCCATAATGTGACTGATATTCGCGGGAATATTCAGACGCGCCTGCGCAAGCTGTCGGAAAGCAACTGGGATGGAGCTATTTTTGCTTTGGCCGGCCTCAAACGTCTGGGATTGGAAAATCATATTGACATTGTGCTCGACTGGATGTTGCCGGCACCGGCTCAGGGAGCCATGGGTGTGATGATAAGAAAAGAGGACACTATGGTTGTAAAGGCGATTCGATCGGTCCACAATTCCGAGGCCGCCCTCTGTACGGCCATAGAGCGTGATGTTTTGCATACACTGGAAGGTGGATGCAGTGCACCGGTGGGCGCTTTGGCTGTTGTGGAGTCGGGGACAGTCCGGCTCAAAGTTAATGTCGTCTATCCTGATGGAAACGGAATGATTCAGTTTGAGAAACGTGCCGGCCTGGAACAGGCCGGTGACCTGGGGAGACGTGCAGCAGAAGAAGCGCTGAATCGTGGAGCGGACGTACTGATTCGTGATTTGAAATCATAATAAACTCTTGCCATTTAAATTTTCCGCCAGGTACTGTTTATCCATGCTGGAAAGTCATAACATCAAATCGGGCCATCATCGGAAAGTTGTTTGTACACGCCCGCCCGAACCCTCCGATACCGGAACGGCTGATACTCACCATATCCGGTTATATTATTGCCCTGTTTATACATATCAATGGGTTACTCCGTCGCGGGAAACTTTTAACTATGTGCTTTTAAATTCCGCAAGCAGTGCCTGGGTATTCACCAGCAAACGCGGGGTCGAAGGATGGTGGCGGGTGTGGAATGATTGGGTGAACGGATATTTAAATGCAGAGAAATCTACCCGAAATTCCAGGTTGTCCGGTTCGAAGAAGAGCTCTGCCCCGAAGGCCGCCGGTCGAAATACAACCATTCGAATGGGTGCTATTCCACCGGTTTATGTAGTGGGAGAACAAACCGGTAACGCTTTCCGGAATCGATTCCCTGATGTCGATCTCCGGTTGGCGGATGATCCTGACGGGGCAGCATTGGCCAGGCAAATAATTAGGGACGGGATCCCGTCGATCATTCATTTTTGTGCTACACACAGACGGGAGGAGTTGGCACAGTTATGCAGGGATCACGGGATGAAAGTTACCGAGGTAGAAATATACCGCCGAATGGAGATTACTAAACCGGAACCACTTGCACACAAAGTGGATGCGATATTGTTTTTCAGCCCGGACGGGGTTAAAGGTTTTTATCGATTGTATGGTTTACCAAAGGGCGACTGGAAAGCCATCGCCATCGGTCACACAACGGCAGAAGCAGTGAAGCGTGTAACCGGACGAACTCCGAAAATCGCTTCAAGTCCGTCCTTCGAGGAGATGATCAGGCTTTCAGCAGAATTTTAATCTCTTTTTTCTCAAATTGTACATAAATGGAGAAGCAACCCGGGATGCCGGGTTGCATGAATCAAGCTCTTATTACTTATCATTATGATATTTTACTTGTATGCCTGAGCCAATCACCACATTACAGAATGATCTCTACCTTCGGACTCTTGCCGGTGAACCGGTGTTACGTCCGCCTGTCTGGATGATGCGGCAGGCCGGCCGTTATCTGCCGTCTTACCTGAAACTCCAGGAGAAATACGATTTTTTCACCAGATGTGAAACACCGGAGCTGGTAGCGGAGATCACGTGCCTTCCTGTTGATGAAATAGGTTCCGACGCCGCCATCCTGTTTTCGGATATTCTGGTAATTCCCCGTGCACTGGGGTGGAAGATTGATATACAACCGGGGGCCGGTCCCGTACTCGATCATTCCATAGATACTGTGGATCAGGCGATGGCTGTACAGCCGGTGGATGCCAGGAAGGCACTGAGTTATGTAATGTCCGGGATTCAGGCTACCAATGAGCGTCTTGCCGGGCGTGTTCCGCTGATCGGATTTTCCGGAGCCCCATGGACCCTGTTATGTTATATGGTAGAAGGGCGCAGTTCCAGGGATTTTTCCAAAGCCAAAGCTTTTTGTTATTCGCATCCGGAAGCCGCAGATTATCTGCTTTCACTGCTCACGGATGTAATCATTGACTATCTGAGCGCACAAATTGAAGCTGGAGCACATGCGGTTCAGGTTTTTGACAGTTGGGCCGGATTGCTTGGGCCGGAGGACTTCAATATTTTTTCCATGCCTTATCTGAAACGCATCACCGAGGAAGTGCGGGGAGCACCGGTGGTACTTTTTGCCAAAGGTGCGTGGTATGCCCTGGAACGGTTGGCGTGGAAGACCAAAGCCACAGCTTTATCTGTAGACTGGTCGATCAGTCCGGAATACGCGCGCCAGACAACCCGTAATACGGTGATTCTACAAGGTAATTATGATCCCAGCCGACTGCTTTCGCCGATTCCGGTTATACGTCATCAAGTTAAACGAATGATCGACCGCTTTGGAAAAGATCGTTATATTGTAAACCTTGGGCATGGCATATTGCCGGAAGTCCCGGTAGATCATGCCAGGGCATTTGTGGATGCCGTGAAATCTTATGAGCCGGAATAAATTCCGGGCTTTGATCATTATGTTAGACATCCATGGTTTATATACTAAAATACAAGTGCAGGACTAACCACAAGGATGCTCTATCTGTCTTTATGAGTCAGGCATAAGTAAAACAAATTAATGGCGTGTTTATCTTTTTGTACTCCGGAAGTTTAAAGGATGTTCATTATTTATGAGTATAAAAAAATCGTTTACGGACTGGCTATTTGATCTGCAGGACCGTATCTGTACGGCTCTTGAGGAGACGGATGGCCAGGCTGAATTTTTGGAAGATCACTGGAAGCGTGAAGGAGGCGGAGGCGGCCGGTCACGGGTGATAGAAAAAGGCCGTGTTTTCGAGAAAGGCGGTGTGAATGTATCCACGGTTCACGGAGAGTTGCCGGAACTGATTCGCAAGAGGTTCGGAGTCAATGAAGGTTGGTTTTACGCTTGTGGGATATCCCTGGTACTACATCCTGAAAGCCCGATGATCCCGGCTGTACATTCCAATTTTAGGTATTTTGAACTTTATAATAACAAAGGCGGCAAAATGGTAGATGCCTGGTTTGGCGGTGGCGCCGACCTCACTCCGTTCTACCTGTTCGAAGAAGATGTACGGCATTTTCACCGGACATTCCGGGCCGTTTGCGATAATCATCATCCGGAGCTGTATCCCCGGTTCAAAAAAGCATGCGACAGTTATTTTTATAATGAACACAGAGGCGAAACACGCGGCGTCGGAGGCCTATTCTTTGATTATTTACGAGCTGAAAAAGAACAAAATCTTGATTTTTGGCATAAATTGACCACTTCCTGCGGCGACGCTTTTCTTTCGGGCTATCTGCCTGTCGTGGAACGCAGAAAGGAGGAACCCTGGGGAGAAGAAGAGCGCTATTTTCAGGAGTTGCGACGTGGACGGTATGTGGAGTTCAACCTGGTTTATGATCGCGGGACGCTCTTCGGGCTTAAGACCGGTGGGCGTACAGAATCCGTTCTGATGAGCCTGCCGCCAAGAGTACGATGGGATTACAACGTTCAACCAAAACCGGGCAGCAGGGAAGAGGAATTACTGGAAGTGTTGAAAAATCCGAGGGAATGGGTTTGATGGATGAATCTGATAAACCGATTGCGTAAGTTGAAATACATAAGAAGTCGGAGGAAATATGTTTTTGGTGCAGATTAAAAGAAATGGTAGCTAAAGTAAGATAGGATTGTCGTATGGCCCTACCCAATCAGCATTTTCCATCGGGATTTCCACGGGTACGCGGAAGACGAAACCGCTATAGAAAGAGCCGGCGCGACATGGTTGCCGAGCACCGTCTGAGCCCCTCCGATTTTATTGCGCCCATGTTTATTTCGGAGGGCAAAAAGCTTAAGGAGCCTATCCCTTCTATGCCGGAATACTATCGATTTTCGCCGGACATGGCGGTCAAGCAAGCGGTATATTGGTATGAGTTGGGGATACCGGCGATCCTGCTGTTTGTCAAAGTACCGGAGAAGAAGAAAGACAATCGGGGTGCGGAAGCATTAAATGAAAGAGGCCTGATGCCGCTGGCGGTTAAGCTTATCAAAGAGGCGGTACCGGAACTGACGGTTATGACAGATGTGGCACTTGATCCGTATTCAAGTTATGGGCATGACGGAATCGTATATGAGGGAGAGATCCTTAATGATCAAACGGTTGAAGTGCTGGTGAAAATGGCGGTGAGCCATGCTCGAGCCGGAACCGATTACGTGGCACCTTCAGACATGATGGACGGCCGGATCGGTGAAATTCGCCGGGCATTAGAGGCCGAAGGATTACCAAACACCGGAATTTTAGCCTATAGTGCGAAATATGCTTCCGTTTTTTATGGGCCGTTTCGTGATGCCCTGGATTCCTTACCCGGTTTCGGAGACAAAAAAACCTATCAAATGGATCCAGCGAATGTAAGGGAGGCGGTTCGTGAAGCGCAAATGGACGAGGCCGAAGGGGCAGATATGGTGATGGTCAAACCGGGCTTGCCCTATCTGGATGTGGTTCGGGCTGTGCGTGAATCGGTACAAGTACCTGTAGTCGTTTATAATGTCAGTGGCGAATATGCCATGATTAAAGCCGCTGCTGAGAAAGGATGGCTTGATGAAGAACAGGCGATGATGGAGAGCCTGCTTGCATGCAAGCGGGCAGGAGCGAATCTGATTGCTACATATTGGGCAGAAAAAGCAGTAAAATTGTTGCAGAAATAAATTGGACCCGTATACGTATGGCAGGAATCGGGTATTGATAAAGAATAATTTGAGCTCATGTGATTAATGCGTAACTTTACACAATTGGCTTTTAATGCAGGATAGTTAACGTTGATTACGGATTGCTCTGATGAGTGATCACACCCGCCGGAAATGTTGAGAGACTTGCCGGTAGCGTAAACAAGCCTTTGTTATGATGTATTTGACAAAGGACGACTTTGACATTTTTTTCCGTTGAAATTGCCAAGTTACATAACACTTAATTTTTTAATTTGATGAATATGACGACGATTTATATTGGCAATCTCAACTTCAAAACCAATGAAACTCACCTCCAGGAACTTTTTTCTGAGTATGGTGAAGTTTCTTCTGCAAAAATTATTACGGACCGCGAAACAGGAAGATCCCGCGGCTTCGGTTTTATAGAGATGAGTAATGAAAAGGAAGCTTCCGCAGCTATTGAAGACCTTCACGAAACGGAATTTATGGAGCGTGCACTGGTAGTAAATGAGGCACGGCCCAAAAAAGAGCATAATGGTTACGGTGGAGGTCGCCGCGACAGGTATTGATCTTGTTTGATTAAAGGAATTAATAAGAAAAAAGCGGGCTCATGCGGGTCCGCTTTTTTTTAAAATCCGAATGAGAAACCTCAGAAGCTTTTGTCTAAAGCCCTGGATTGCGAAGTTCCTCCGCTAAATCCAGTTCTGTATCGGGTGGCAGCACCTCGATATTCCGGATATACCAGCCCGCATTGGTTCGAAATAGCTCGAATGCAATAACATCACCGGTTTCCAATCCCTCTGCTACGGAAGCATTCTCAATTCGCATGTTCATGCGCATGCTATGCATCACATCCGGAACGGCTTCATGTACTACGGAGATGTACTCGCCGTTTATATCCGTACTCAGGTAGCGCCCTTTTACCTGATACACTTCTTCGATTTCCTGTGTTTCCTCACCGCTGCAGCCGATAAGAAAGGCCATTAATATGAATGCAAGTATTCTGCAAGATTTTTGAAACATAGTCATGGATGAAGGTCAATTTGTAAGGTAATATGATAAAAAGTAGTGATAGTCAAATAAAGCGCTATGAATCTACCCGAGTTAATTGAAAACTTTCCAATACGGGATTAGTTGCAATATGCATAGGAAGGCTTTATATATAAAAAGTCGTTTCCCCGGATCGCTGTTTTGACATTTTCGGGTAAATTATTCATTTTTCATGGATTGATCTATTCTATGTATCATTAATTAAAAAATGAGGGAATTTATTATGGAAAAGTTTTATTCCAGTACGTTTTTTATACAGCTATTAACCAGAATAACGATTCCGGTATTTCCAGTGTTGTTTATATTAATATCTGCTTTTGGTTCTACAGCGACTGCACAATACCAGGAAGAACAGTTAAGGCAAAATCTGAAGCAAGACTACTTTTCGGTGGGCGTACTGATGCAAAGCAGAGCCCGTTACTCGATCCGCAATACTGGATTTCAAGGCGGTCGTACTTTTCAGGTCCCCAATGTACGTATTGGTGTCAGTGGTAATCTGGATAATAATTTTTACTACAACGCTCTTTCCAATTTGGTTCAACAACCGGCGTTATTGGACGCGTACATTGGATGGCGGCGCAGCGACGCGCTAAGCATTCAGGGTGGTGCGATGAAGCCTCGAATGAGTGCCGACTTTATTCCAAATCCCGTATCCCACGACTTTGTTGATCGTTCCCGATTGCTTGGAATGCTGGGTGTCCGTCGCGAAATAGGCATTGCCGCACTGGGTGAGCTTGGATCCCTTTCCTATTACACCGGGATTTTTAATGGGACAGGAGTACAAATCAATGACAATAATGTCTTTTTTGTGCTTGCAAGGCTTGAAACAGCCCTGCCCCTTGCAAACGATGCAGCAACGTTGGGAGTGAATGCCTCCTATGGCGAAGTAACACAATCTCCTCCCGGATTGATTGGCAGTGTGGATCGCACGATCGTTGGAGCAGATGTGCGATATGATGACCAGAGCTTTTTACTGGCAGCAGAATATCTGCTTGGTAGTTACAGCAGTGTGAATATCAACAATAGTGCCACCCTTCATGGTTACTATCTTACAACCGGGTATTATGTTGCCGATGATATACTTGGCTTGATCCGCTGGCAACAATGGATGCATTCGGAAATCGATGCCCTGGAAGGCAGTCAGATCACCCTGGGCGTCAAAAAGTTCGCCACTTCAGTGGTATCGATTGAAACTAATTTCGATATATATTTTCCGGGAACAGGCGAAGATGCGCAATACGGCTTGACGCTTAATGCAAACGTGCTCTTCTAAAGGATCCCGTTTTATGTGAAGGGACGGATAATTGGATCGTCATGAAGCGTACTCCTATTTCTACAGGATTTTTTGTATCCTTCAGGTCTGTTGAAAAACCGACTGCAGGCTAAATCTGTGAATCGATTTTCAGCTGCCAGCATCATGAATCGACATGCTGTTAAACCGGAAAACCTGTCAGAAATATGTCATACGCGGAAAGCCAGGCCCTATTTGAACGAGCTAAAAACGTTATCCCCGGAGGGGTAAATTCACCTGCCCGGGCTTTCAAAGCTGTTGGCGGCACTCCGCTCTTTATGGCTCGTGCAGAGGGTGCTTATCTTTATGATGAAGACGGTAATAAATTGATCGATTATATCGGTTCCTGGGGTCCGATGATTCTTGGCCATGCATATCCGGCCGTTGTTGAGGCTGTGAAAAAAACCGTCGCTGGTTCCACCTCTTTCGGTGCACCAACCCGTCTGGAAAACGAAATGGCCGAAAGGGTTTGTGGTATGGTACCTGGTCTCGACAAGGTACGCATGACCAACTCCGGAACCGAGGCCTGTATGAGTGCTATCCGTGTTGCCCGGGGATTTACCGGTCGCGACAAGATGATCAAATTTGAAGGATGTTATCACGGACACGGGGACTCATTTCTGATCAAGGCCGGAAGCGGTGCCTTGACACTCGGTCATCCGAGCAGCCCGGGGGTAACGGCCGGAACAGCAAAGGATACGCTTACCGCCGATTATAATGATCTTAACAGCGTGCGAATGTTGCTGGAACAGAACCGAGGTAAGGTGGCCTGCATTATTCTGGAACCTGTGGCCGGAAATATGGGATGTGTACCTCCACGTACCGGATTTTTGGAAGGGATCCGAAAATTGTGTGACGAGCACGGTACATTGCTGATCTATGACGAAGTCATGACCGGTTTCCGGATTGCTCGTGGGGGAGCTGTTGAACGTTTTGGTATTATGCCCGATCTGTTGGCTTTTGGCAAAGTGATCGGTGCCGGCATGCCGGTGGGTGCATTCGGTGGAAGTGACGAGGTGATGAAAGTAGTGGCTCCGGACGGACCCGTTTATCAGGCGGGAACGCTTTCAGGGAATCCTGTAGCCATGAGCGCCGGACTCACACTGTTGACTGTACTCGACGAGCACCCGTCTATTTATGATGATTTGGAGCAGCAAACAGGCGATCTGCAACAAAAGTTGCAGGCAGTCTTCGATAATCATGGCATCACTGTGACCGGTAACCGGGTCGGCTCTATGCTCGGATTTTTCTTCTGCCGGGGCCAGGTCGAAAGTTTTGCCGATGTAAGTTGCACCGATACCGATTTTTTTAGCAGGTTTTTTCATGGCATGCTGGAACAGGGGGTTTATTTGCCACCGTCAGCCTATGAAACCTGGTTTGTATCGCACTGTCATGATGAATCGGTGATCCGCGAGACCGTTGAAGCCGCCGATCATGTGCTTTCCCGTTTGACAGAAGCCGGGGCAGTCCGTTGAAAAAGGGTTCGCTCGCCACGGTTTTTCTGGTCGTGCTGATCGACCTGATCGGCTTTGGCCTGGTGCTCCCGCTGTTACCTTTTTATGCACGGGAGTTTGCGGCCACTCCGGTGGTGATCGGCTTGTTATACAGCATTTATTCGGTTGCTCAGTTGTTTTTTTCCCCGATCTGGGGAAGCTGGTCTGATCGCTTAGGACGCAGGCCTATTATGCTGCTGAGCACGGCCGGCGCCGTGGCTGCATATGTCATGTTCGGATTGGCAGGTTCCCTTTTTGTTTTGTTTCTCTCGCGTCTGGTGGCCGGGGTAATGGGTGGAAACATTGCCGCTGCACAGGCCTACATCGCAGATGTTACTACAGACGAAGACCGTGCCAGGGGAATGGGACTGATCGGTGCAGCGTTCGGCATCGGGTTTGTGCTGGGTCCGGCGCTGGCTTCCGGGCTTATTCATCCGGCATTTCAGGAATGGGTGGCATCGGCCGGCCTGGCCGGCCTCGCCGACTGGATGGCACTGTACCGGTTCGGGCTCCCGGGCTTCTTTGCTGCGTTTTTGTCGTTCTGCAGTTTTCTGTTAGTGTTGTTTTATCTGCCGGAAACAGTAGACACGACGATTTCAGCTGACGGGAATCAGTCCCCCTCTTCACAATCCGGTATTCGTCCCAGTGTTTTCATGCCTGAATTCTGGCGGCGCCTCTCAATCGAACAAAAATCAAGTGGTGGACCCATACTGTTTCTACTTGGTGCGGTTTTCCTGCTATCGTTTGCGCAAGCCAGTCTTTATAGTGCTTTCCCGCTATTCGCAGAAGTGATGCTGGAGATGACACCAGAACAGGTTGGCATGCAGTTTTTCTATATCGGATTGATTGCCGTCATCGTTCAGGGCGGGCTTATTCGTCCGCTCAGCCGATGGTTTTCTGAAACGGGTCTTTTTTTTACAGGGAACATTCTCATGACACTTGGACTTGGCGCTATTGCCTGGTCACAATCGGTTTCCCTGCTTACGGTTTTTCTTAGTGTGATGGCACTGGGACACAGCCTTAATTTGCCCACCATCAACAGCCTGATTTCCAAAGAAGCCGGATTGAACAGTTATGGTGCCATGATGGGATTGTCTCAGGGATTGTCCGGCCTGGGCAGGGCGATCGGCCCCACCTGGGGAGGTCTTCTTTTTGGGATGATGGTATATCTCCCTTTTTATGCCACAGCGCTGGTGTTGTCTGTAACAATTTGGATCGGGTGGAAGTTATGGCGGCGGTAGATATGAATGGGTAATTGAATGTACGCATGAAGCAGGGGATAAATTCCCATTTTACCACCCAACCTGGTCATTGATTCCCTTACAGATCTTTCAGTGCATCTATTGGATCATCGTATACAAAATGATACCCGCTCGATTCACGGATTTTATTGCTGATGACCCGTTTCCAGGGCCGCGGTGCCCTGTCGGTGAATACCGGTAATGCAAAACCCTGTTTCGAGGATGCCTGGATGTAAAACTCTTTCCTTGTGGGATGATTTTGGGCACAAGCGTTGAATACACCGGTAAGTTCCGGCTGCCTGATCAATGCCGTCACCACGCCAATAGCATCCTCCAGATGAATCAGATTGACCGGCTCCTCGCCGTTTCCGGAGATGTTCTTGCCGCCGGCACGCTTGCCTTTAACATCCGTATTGGCGGCATCCTTATTGCTTTCACCCCCGGCAACATCTTGGCCATGTGTACTGCGATTCGATAAAAACCGCCCCGGATTTCGTCCGGGGCCTATCAGACCGGCCATTCGCACGACGGCAACCGATGCCTTTAAACCTTCCATCAATTGTTTTTCCATTGCTATCAGACCCTTGCCGTTTTCGGTTTCCGGCAGATGGGAATCCGTTTCATCGGCATCCTGATTGCCTGAACCATACACACTTGTAGAGCTTACCATCACCAGCCGTTTTACCGAAGGGGCATTAAGCCGGTTGATCAGCTCTTCGCCCTGTTGAAGCATGAAAGAAATCCGGTCTTCCACCCGGGGTGGGGGGATGTTCAGTACCACGGTATCGACATCAAAAAACGAAACCACATCATCGCCGTTTATGCGCGGATCCAGGCGAACATAGTACGGTTCAATACCGGCTTCCTCAAGCATCGGAATGTTCTCTTTGGTCGTGGTACTTCCACGCACGAAATGGTCTTCCGCGACCAGCCTGCAGGCAAGCGGGAAACCCAGCCAACCGCAACCGAGGATACTGATACGTTGATAATTCATGGAAAGATCAGTCTAAGATTTAAGGTTGGGATTACGGTTTTCCCGGTCGATTCGCTCCGCCAGGTCGAACGCTGCATTGATGGTATCACCAACAGAAATTCCGGTACGATAGTTGCCGGCAAGATAGAATCCCGGATGGGTTCGTTCCATTTCGTCCATCGCTTCGAGATACCGGTGATAACCGATGTGGTATTGCGGGATGGCTTTTGCCCACAGAATACGGTGCCGGTAAACCGGGTCACCTCTCAGGCCAATCAACTTTTGTAACGATTCCATTACCAGGCGGATCTGTTCATCCTCAGGTTTCAAGGCTATTTCAGGTTGACGAGTGCCACCGAGATAACTGGTCAATGTGACGTGTTCCGGGTCCGGTGCCCGTTTTTCGAACAGCGAAGAGATAAAAAGTGTGCCAAGGATTGGGAAATGTTCGATTCCGGGAACCAAGACTCCGAATCCGTCGAGCGTGTGTTCGATCTGTGAACGCCGAAACCCGAGTGTAAGTGAAACCACCGGCGGATAATTGATCCCGGCAAGTTTTTTAATGGATGATTTCATGGAATCAGGAAAAAGGATGGAGTCCATTCCATGCGCAGGCCCGGCATAGACCATGGCATCAAATGTTTCCGGACGATTTGATCCGGAGGGGAACTTAATTTGCCATCGACTTCCGGCCGGCTTGTCCTGATCAGCTGATGCCCGGTATTTCCAGGAGGCGGGTATATCATTTGTTCCTTGTGTATGCACCGAAGAGACCGGGCTTTGTAAAGCAATTGAACGACCCAGTTTATTGCACAACGCTTCCGGCAGGGCCTGCAGGCCGTCATCGAAAGAAAACGCCTGTGCCTTGTTTCGTGGGATTTCATCGGATGTAGCCGGACGTTTCACCCCGCCTTTGATCTGTCCGAGTAACAGGGAGCCATGTTGCTCTTCAAGTTGAGCAAGTCTTGGAAATCCGTGCCGAATCGATAATTTTTCGGGATCTCCGGCATAAATTCCACCGACAAGCGCATCCACCGGCCACTGGAGAAACTCCTCACCGAGCCGGCGTCGTACAAAATCGGCCACCGATTCATCGGTTGAAGATCGCTTTCTGCGAATAAACGGTTCCCGTAAAAGTCGAAATTTGGCATGACGAGATAACAGAGAAGTGCGGACAAGCTTGCCGGGTGACTCCGGAACAGCGACCATGGAACCGTTCCGGACAACGTACCGTTTTTTTGCATCCGGCGAAACATAACGGCGTTTTGCTTCAAGTTCCAGTATTGTAATGAGCTTTTGGATGCGTCCGGAGGATTCAAGTATAGTATTTGGCCCCCATTCAGCCACCCAACCTGAAGGCTCACGAGTGGATTTCATAGCACCACCCGCCTGGTCAGAGCGTTCAAATACCCTCACACTGTGCCCTTTTTGTTGTAAAAGAAATGCGATGACCAGTCCGCTGATACCGCCACCTATAATTCCGATTTTCGCCATCCTTGTCATACCTGGTAATATGGAAATCCTAATAATTGAGGAAAGATAAAAAAAGCCCCCGACATATATTGTGCCGAGGGCTTTCGGCGTCACTTGAATAATGCTGTTATCGAAATGGAAAGACACCCGGTCAGGTCAGGAAGGTCCCATTTTCAAAACCTTCCCGTTTATCCCGTGGTTTATTTCCTGTGATAAATCAAAGGTTGTCAATGCCTCTTGATATTGTAGTTATCAAATCGTGAGGTTGATTCCAAATGTGATCATCCGTGGCAGGCCAATCCTGATACCTTGTGGACGACGGGACGAAATATAGCGCTTGTTGGTGAGATTCTTTACCGCCATTGACAGGGTAGCATTGAAGGATGTCGGCAGTCGATAGCGTAAGCCTGTATCCAGTACCGTGTAACTTTCAAGCTGGCCTTCACGCCCATTTCCGGTAGGCTCGGTCCGGTTCAACACATCCCCGTACTGTCCGCCGGTATACGTCGCTTTCAGATGCATTGAAACGCCTGAAACATGGTCCAGCGAAATTCGGGAAAATCCGGACCATTCCGGAGCATATGGCAGTTTATTGCCTTTTACATTGATTATTTCCTCCCCGGAAGTAATAAAACGATCATCACTGAAAGTAGCATGACTCCAGGTTCCTCCCAAATCCCAATCTACATTAAATGGTAGTTCGGAGTGTATGAAAGGGGAAATCTGGAGCAGGAATTCAAGTCCTGAATGTTCTGTAGAGCCACCATTTGTCAAGCCTGTAGCATTGGGAACTCCAAGCCCTCCGGACGATTCTGAAACCGGGATGATCTGATTTTCAAACGACATATAGTAAGCGGTGATTTCCGACTTCAGGAACGGAAAGGGTCGAAGACGGAACCCGGCTTCGTAGCTCCAGCTCCATTCGGCATCGAGTTCCTCGCTTGTGCCGGTTGCCGTGATGGCATCCTTAATACGTGGTGGACTAAATCCGCGATGCACACCTGCAAAAAGCGCCGATTGCACACCGGTTTGATAGTTTAAGCCAAGCCCAGGGATCAACGCCAGCACCGCATCGGAAGAAGTTTGCCTCATATCCTGGTAATTATTTCTCAGGACGTCCCGCTCATAGACAAAATATTCAACACGCAATCCGGGTGTAACTGTTAAATGGGGGGTAGCATAAAACCGGTTTTGTAAGAACCCGCTGACGGCATACCCCGTTCTTATTTCATCGTTTCGGATATTACCGGTTGTGGGACTTACAATGGATCCATTGATCCGTTGTTCAAATGCACGTTCGTAATGATATCTGAATCCGGCGTCCAGTTCGTTGCGATATTCCCCCAAGTGAAATCGAGCACTTAGACGAGGCTCAACACCAACCACCTCAAACTCCCGGTTTCGATTTCCAGTAGTAGGCCGAAACCAGATTGCTCCGAAAGGTTCTTCAGGATTCCCGATGATACGACTGTATTCATGATCGTTTATCGGCTCATTATCAAAATCCTGGCGGGACCAGTTGCGGCGAGTTGTATAAGCATAAGTAACAGTTCGCAAATGAATATGGTCGTTAAAAAAGTAGTCATGACTTAAACTGGTGAAATAGCGCCGAATGTCCAGTTTATCATCCGGTGTCAGATCGGTGTAGTGATACCTTCCGCTTTCGTATAAAGGTTGACTTAGGCCGACATAAGTCGAGTTAGACATTTCATCGTAGATACTCATTTTTACTCCGATGATGGATTGATCGCTCATCACAAGATTCCATTTGGCATGAAGGTCATTGAGATGAAAATTCAATGGGCCTATTTCGTTGCCCTGTCGGCGCAGGTAGGTGATTTTAAGTCCTGATTTTTCAAAAGTGTTGCCCACTCCAATCAATGAGGTGAAGTATCCTCGCTCACCGCCTGAAATGTAAGCATCCAGTTTGGGAATGGGAGGGGGATCCGGAGTGATATAATTGATGACACCACCAATGGTTTGCGGCCCAAACATAATCGACCCGCTGCCTTTAATCACTTCAATTCTTTTCATCCGGGTAATGGAAGGTGTGTAATACATTTCAGGTTCGCCGTACGGGGCCAGTGCTACAGGGATGCCGTCTTCAAGCATCAGTACATTCCGGCTTCGGTCAGGGTCAAGACCGCGGATACCAATATTCGTTCGAAGCCCCATTCCTTCCTCATCTACTGTGTGGATACCGGGGATCTGGCGGAGTACCTCTGATCCGCTGATCGGTTCGGTCTGCTCCAGATGTGCCGTTGTAATGATGGCTGCAGAACCGGGAATACGGGCCAGCCTTTCCGGACTCTTGCCGACGATCTCAATCTGTGGCATTTCGTACTGGATACGTAGCTCAAATTCGACTTCAGTTGTGTGACCGGTAAGAATAGTGATTGTTTGTTCAGTGGTTTCATAACCGACATGACTCACGACCAAACGGTGAACCCCCTCCGGGACATTTCGGAGTAAAAAAGTACCGTCTGAATGAGTAATGGTACCTTTGTCCAGCTCGGGCAGTGCAATATGGGCATAGGAGAGATGGTGATTTTTTTCGTTAGTGACCCAGCCTGCAATTGATCCGTACAACTCATCCCCGTACTCAGTATCATCGGATTCGTCTGAAAAGGCTTCGCCTGAAAGGTGGTTGCCTGAAACAGTTTCGCCCGCAACAGGTTCAGTCATAAGCACCATAAGCAACATTAGTAATTTAATTAGCATGATTTAAATTTTTTTGTATTTCTGTTTGAATAGCTTTGCTAAATAATTAAGTAATTATTACTACACTCCGGAAAGGTTTCCGGTATCAATGTATTTAAGACACTTCCAACCTTAAGCTTTTAATATAGTCTGCATCGTATTGGCTGGAGATAAAGCATACTTTATATATTCTTACCCCACAGGTCTTAATTTTGTACGGATTAAAAGTAACAACCGGAAGGAATAAAGGCAATTACTATTTGTATCAAGTCTAAATAAATTTAGATGTATTGGATAAGATGAAATCACGTCCACATAGTGGATGCAATATGAAGATTATACTAGAATGGAGTAATTTGGAATCCGGATCGTAGATGGGTCGCATGGTCGGGGAATTCATTTTGGGAGTTGCACATCTTCCGCGTAACTTTAAAGCTTTCAGCTGTGTTTGCAGACAATAGTTGGCCGTTACATGGAAAATTTATTTATGCTTGGCGTGCTTATGATTAATCGGGGCCAATATTGGTGTAGAGCATGGTTACTACGGAATGGGAGAACTTTCATTGCATAAAATAATCACGGGTACATATTGTGTACAGGCCGGACGCTATTTCTATATAATTTTTTTTTGTTTGTTGGCACTGGCGGTCCGTCCGGCCGCCTCCCAGCCTCCGTTACAGCCCGGGAGGGTTAACGGCGATTCCATCGTTACCGCTTTTATACCGGCAATTGCCTATGCGTCGGATCTTGGACTTTTGGGAGGGGTAGTCGTCAACCGATACCGGTATCATCCCACAGTCGCGCCCTACCTCTCCTTGACCGAAGTTCGGCTGAGCGCCACCACCAAAGGGCTATTCGGTATAGAAATCCAGTATGAACAGATGGAGACATTCGGATGGCCGGTTCGTTCACAGTGGCTGATCTTCGGAGACCGCCTTTTGTTTGACAACTACTTCGGGATCGGAAATCGAACAACTTTTGAGGAGGATCATTGGGATGAATTATTCTATCATTTTGAATCCTATCGTGCCGGATTGCAGTGGCAGGGAAGAATAAATATTCTCCAGTCAACTAACCGCCGTGGCCGTCTTGATGTTTCGGCAACAGCCGGTATAAGATTTGAAATTCCGGATGATGACACAGAACGCTTAATGGGGCAGGATCGCCCTGAAGGTATAGAAGGCGGATGGGTTAATCTGATCGGATTGGGATTGGTCTGGGAGAACCGTGATAATGAATTTTCGGCAACCCGAGGCAACCGGTTTGAGCTTTCCGGTCACTGGGCACCCGGATTCTTTTTTACTGATTTTCCCATGGTTTCCATTTTGTCCGAATTTCGCCAGTATGTGACAATTCCGGTTCCCTATTTCCGTCCGGTATTGGCGGCACGCTTGTCCGGTGAATGGGCCGGAGGCACACTTCCGTACTGGAAACGCCCCTATCTTGGAGATGAGTTAACGCTCCGCGGTTATCCTACTTATCGATTCCGCGGTGATGCGGTGCTGTTTTACAATCTGGAATTGCGTACATGGATCTATGAACTTCCGGAGTTCAATTTCAAACTTGGCATTCACGGATTTCACGATGCCGGTCGAGTTTTCTATGAAGAAGAAGGCCTTGATGGGTGGCATGAGCTGTTTCGCGATTATCATCGTACTTTTGGAGGTGGAGTAGCCACCTCCTTTCTTACTCCCGATTTTGTTTTGCGGTTTGATTTAGGTATATCGGATGAAATGTATCGGTTTTATATGAATGTGGGCTATATGTTTTGAGTTTACCGGCCACAATCTCAAAGATATACATAGGTACAACCCTCACCACCTTCTTGAATGGGGGCTGTTTCGAATTGCCTGATATCAGGTCGGGAACGCAGGTATTCATGTACCAGTTTACGTAAAATACCATCTCCCTTGCCGTGAATGACCTCAAGACGTTCCAGCCCTCTCATAAGTCCTTCATCTATAAACCCGGTCAATATTTGAATGGCCTTCTCTCCCCGGACCCCTCGTATATCCAGTGATCCGGAAAATGGGCGAAGTGTATTTCCAACCGCACCGGAGTTTATAATTTTGTATCCTTTTGTTCTGCCGGATAAAGGCCGTTGATCGGATCGTTCCAGATTGTTGTACTGTGTTTTGATACGAAGCCCGTTAACGATGACCGTTGCTTTTTTACCGGATATTTCGACCAGTTCCCCGGTGGTATTGCTGTCCATCATCCTGACGGCATCACCTGTTTGCGGTGGCCTTTGCTGCGTTATCGGCTGCTGTGATTTTTTTTGCTGACGGGATTTTTCAATACGTACCTGCTCTTCAATCTTTTCAATGGCGCTGCGTTTTTCCTTGAGTGTAACTTTGTCTTTGTTTGATGCGGCACGTATAGCCTCTTCGATCTTTCGATTGGTATCACGCAGCAGTACTTCGGCATCTTCAATGGCGCGGTTACGGATTTTTCCCCGCTCTTCCTGTATCCGTGCCAACCGATTGCTCAACCGGTCAACAGATTGCTTCCAGTGCTGTTCCTGTCGCTGCAATTCAGACTTCTGGAGCCTCAGTCGTTGTGATTCCTGTTCAAGATTAATAATGAGAGACTCCAGCTTATTCTTGCCCGAACCCACCCAGCCTCTGGCACGGTGTACTAACTCCTCGGGAATTTCCATCCGCTCGGCAATCTCAAAGGCATAACTGCTTCCCGGAATCCCTTTTTGAAATCGATAGGTAGGTGAGAGTGATTGCTGATCAAATTTCATGGATGCATTGCTCCATCCATCGGTTTCATGGGCAAAAATTTTCAGTGCTCCATGATGTGTCGTGATGATGCACCGAACTCCTTTTGCAGACAAAATTTCAAGGAAGGCTTTCACCAGAGCGGTGCCTTCATCCGGATCCGTACCGCTTCCAGCTTCATCCATGAGTATCCAGCTATTCGGTCCCGCCTGAGCCATGACATCCCTCATCCACTTGAGTCGGGAAGAAAAAGTACTCAGATCGTTATCTATTGATTGCTCATCACCCATATCAATGAAAAGCATGTCAATACATGGTAATTTTGCACCTTCAAGAGCCGGAATGGGAATTCCGCATTGAGTAAGTACTAAAGCCAGGCCGAAAGTTTTCAGGGTAACAGATTTTCCGCCGGCGTTTGGCCCGGTTATAATGATGCCTTTTTCACCCGGGTCCATATTAAGGTTCAGAGGAATAACATGTTGCAACGCGTCTGTGTGGCGATTGAATTTAAGTAGCAGAAGCGGATTGCGACACTCTTTCAGAGAAATCGATCCGTCGACGGATATATCGCTTATAACGCCTTTCCAGCGCCCGCCCAGTTTCGCACAGGCATAACAGACATCCAGCCGTCCAATCAACTCTTCATTATTCGACAGCTCATCGATATGCTGACCAACCTGTTGTGTTAGATCCCGTAACAAGCGTTCCACCTCCCTGTTTCGGGCCGATTCCAACTCCCGGACTTCGTTGTTTATATCAAAAACTTCTATGGGTTCAATATAGACGGTCTGGCCTGTTGCAGATGAGTCGTGTATGAACCCCCTGACTTTGCGTTTGTATTCCGATTTAACCGGAATAACCATGCGTCCACCGCGTAACGTAGCTTCCTCTTCATCTGTAAACCCCGCTTCTTTTCCCTGGTGCAGGATTCGTTGTAAAATGGTTCGCATCGACTGTTTCCGCCTGCTTATTTGCTTGTTGATGCGTGCCAGTTCCGGACTCGCGTCACTCTTTATTTCGCCTTTTTCATTGACTGCCTGGAGAATATGTTGCTCAAGGGTTTTGAGGGGAGTAAGATCCCGGGCAATTTTCCAAAGGCGGGTGGCTTCCTTTTCGTGTTTGACAAAAAAGGAACGTAGATTCCGGGCGGTTTCTGCCCATTTCCAAATTTGTATCAGTGATTTTCCATCGAGCACAAAGCGCTTGATTCCGGCTTTGGCGAGAGCGTCGGAAATATCCGGAAGGGTTTGAAACGGAGGTATTTCCGACGCTTCAAGCAGACGCATCATCTCGGAAGTTTCCTCAAGTTTTTGCCTAACGGTCACGGCGGAGCCGGATGGACTCAGTTTCTGAACCGATTTTATACCGGTGGAAGTTGATAAATATCCGGTCAGAACTTCCCGTAATTTTTCAAATTCCAGTTTATTCAGTGTAAATTCCGGAAGGGACATCTTGTGTAGCGGTATATCGTGGAGATATTAAATAAAATAACAACCAAGATACAAAGCTGCCGCATGGATTATCATATTATCGCTGCCGGATTTTTTTAGCATAGCTGAGGCTGTTATATTTGGAAAGCTTTCATCCGGATTACCATGATTACCTTGTTTGCTATATTAATACTTGTAGGAATTTTGGCGGGAATTTTGGCCGGCCTATTCGGACTTGGCGGCGGGATCCTATTCACCCCGGCCATATATTTTCTCTACCAGTCAGAAGGTATACCGGACCCCGTTTTATGGACTATAGGTACCAGTTTATTATGCAATTCAATTGCAGCTCTAAGCAGTACCTATAAACATTATCAGATGGACAATCTGTTTTTACGAGAGGGGATATTGACGGGTATTTTCGGTATTCTGGGAACCTATGCAGGCAGGATAGTTGCTACCTCTCCTTTTTACAGTGATCGTGAATTTACAGTTTTTTTCTCCATTATTCTTTTTTATTCGGCGATTCATCATTTGCGTAAAAACAAGCCTTCGGAATTGCATACCGGGAAAACAGTAAGGCCAATGAAACTGTATCATGCTCTGCTGATTGGGTTTTCCGCCGGTATGCTTGCCATGCTTGGGGGAGTGGGAGGTGGAATCATCATGGTTCCTGCAATGACTATTGTTTTATCCTTTTCATTTAAAAAAGTAGTGAGCATTTCATCTTTGGCGATCACGTTGATCACTTTTTCGGGATGGATTCAGTTGGCAAATATGGAACCGGCAACTGGGGGAATTTCCGGCATCCACTGGGGATATCTGGATTTGGCGACAGCGTTCCCGTTGATCCTGGGCAGTACTTTTGGAGCACGTTACGGGGTTTATCTTGCGAATGTGATTCGGTTGCGAACCCTTGAAATTCTTTTCGGTCTGTTTGTGCTGATGGTAACCGGACGATTGCTTTACGGTTTGATTTAAATCTTGTATGGACAGTTTTTTAAATTCCGCTTTTTCAAGCGAACCGGCAGATATGTGAAAAGTTATATCACCGGTTGGAAGTTTTATCCATGGCGCTGTAAATAGCCGTCTTTAACACTTCCATGTCAACGGGTTTGATCAGATATCCTTCCGGCCTGGTACTTGCAGCACGTTTTTTTGTGTTTTCGTCGGCATTGCCGGTCAGATAGATTACCGGTATATCTGAAAATTTACGAATATTGGACATGGCTTCCACTCCATCCATATCTCCAACCAGCTTTATGTCCATAAGTATAAGATCCACATTTCCAATTCTTGCTTTTTTAATAGCTGCTTCACCATTATCAACTTTTGCCGCAACTTCATATCCCATTCGCTGAATCTGTTTCTCCAATAATAGAGCAATGATAAAATCGTCTTCAACAAGAATAATTTGCTTCATACCCTTATAAATTTCATACTCTTATAAATAATTATATCTATCGACAGGACCTTTATTGAAGAACACTTATTACCGGTTCTTTATACGGAAGGTCCATTTTATTGTTTTCCATTATCTGATATAAAGTTGTCTAATCTTGTATAATCCTTTGTTTTTATGAAAATAATATAATTGTAGAGTATTTTAAGGAAAAATAATTTTCATATACACTTCAATAGTGACAGTGACTGGGATTAAACTTGAGTATTTTGTTATAAATCAATTAATGAAATGCCAGCCATGTAATTTACTTCGGGAAAAATGAAACCGATGATGATACAGTCTTGTGATTATGCATACCGATCATGTACTAATGCTCATTAAAAAATAAAAGCAAGATCACATCCAGGAAAGAATCAGATCAGGCCACTTGTACAAAAATTTGTTCTATAACTTTTTGTAATACATTCATCTCTACCGGTTTAACAAGATATTCCATGAGTTGAATCCGTTCGGCTCGTTTACGGGTAGGGATATCACCCCGACCGGTTACAAAAATGACCGGTATGTTAAATTCACTTGTAATCTTTTCAGCTGCCTGAATTCCGTCGATGGATCCGGATAAGCTAATATCCATCAATACAAGGTCGGGCTTCATGATGCGGGCACGTTCGATAGCATCTTCGCCGGTCTCAACTTTGTCCGCAATATTATAACCCATTCTTTCTATTTGCTTTTGAAGCAAATAGGATGTTATGTAATCATTTTCAACACAAAGTATATTACGCATAATCAGAAAAAAGTTTGTAATTCGAGGTATCAGGTCTGTAGGAGCCAATGTAGCTGGACCGCAAAGAGTTTTCAAGTTAGAATATTGAAATGTTACAGTGCCTGAAATCGAATATTAATTACTCATACTTAATATTTCCTGAATTTAAATCATGGACGTTTATTAGTTTTTTTGTATGATTCTGTTAATTCTGTGAGTCCATTATTATCTTCTTTCTTTTTAGATAATAATGGAAAGTTATCTGGTCGATCCTGTTTTGCTAATTTTATAATGTAAACTATTGTCCGATCCAGGATCATCAAAAGCAAAACTGGCTGGCAAAGGGTAGTGCTGATTTTTTTCAATATCGACCACACCCACCGGATGTCTTCCACCGTTTAAATAATTTGCAGTGGCAAACCTCAGGCTTGGCAAATCACCTGCAGGATCGAGTATTGCCAGCGAAAGTATATAAGTTCCCTGTGGAATATCCACTTTAAATTTTCCTTTAACTGTGTTCTTTCGGGGTGGTTTTTCCCATTTGCCAATTCCCGTTGCATTCCAGTTGGGATCGGGTACAAATTCAGACCATTCATCTACTGCGGTCCAGTCAGGGTCTGTCCAGCTCTCACCGGGCAACCAATCTCTTATATCAGCATTTTCGATAGTTGATCTCCAAACAGGTTTGTGGTTATTTCTATCAAGCAGTGCCACTTCAACAGGCCAGTCATAATAAAAAGGCGCCGAACCTGTATTGATTACATCAAATTCCACATTCAAAGAATCGCTCAATGAAAAACGCACCTCGTCCAGTAGATACCGGTATCCAAAAACTTTTTGGATTTCTTCTGCTCCTTTAACGGCGTCTTCGTTATTTTGGTTATAATTTTCAATCCAGCGAAGTTGGGTACAATGGAGCCATCGGATTGAATTAATGACAAAGTTACGGTGTTTTTCTTCAGCAACGCTGGCAGTTGGTGAAATACCAGGTTGTATGTGCGCGTTCCCCCAGTTGTAAGCCGCTTCGCCTCCAACATAAGTTTCGAGGTAACGGCCGTTATCATTTAATTTTTTAATTTGATTTCCCTGGCTCCACATTTGATCGTAATGTGCCCATGAATCCCAATATTCTCCAAACGGATATTCAATGAAGTATTCAAAGTTTCTTCTAACGGAAACTTTTTTGTTTTTAAAAGCTTTTATAAAGGCATCTCCAACAAGTTTTTGCATTTCCTGTGTTGGAAAGGGAGAATGATGTTCCCCCCATTTTCCAAAAATTCCCATTTCAACAAATGCAACCCGCGGATCATTATCCCAGTATTCTCCCAGCCTTTTTATCAGTCTCACTACCCGTTCCTGAAACTGTTTGCTCGTATAATCATCCTCCTGCATATCTGCCGGCCAGTATTTATCATCACCACTCCAATGCAAATAAACTCTTGGTATTACTTTTACATTATTTTCTTCAACCCCAAGCCATTTTTCATCGCTCACTTTTTTAATTTTTTCAATACCGTCTGACTCACTGTTTTCCAGTTCATTCCAGCGGATATAAGTATGTGCGGTTGTGGCCCAGGGATGATCGTAAATTCCCCGGGTGGTAAATCCTTTTAAAGGATTGCGCAGTGCTTTTTCATATTTTTCAGGCTTTACAGTAATAAACGGTTCTTTTTCACTGCAGGAAGATAAAATAAAGAAACATATTAGAATGACTGAAGATACTTTTAATGACTTCATAAATGGCTGTTAATGGTTGTTCAGAAACGAAAAGTTGCACTTCCACTTAAATTTATTATTCTTTTATCATGGATGTTTCATAGTGCTTTTAAATAAAAGGTTATTCAGTTGTTACTAAACACATAAAACAAAGAGTTATCTTTTTGAATGTCGTTGAATCCAGAAACGGAATACGACTCAATGACCTGTTCAACTCCGACTTTACCGATGGGATGCCTGCCACCATTGTAGTAGTTTTTAATGGCAAACCTTGCACCAGGCTGGTTTCCTGCAGGATCGAGAACAGACAAAGCAAAAATGTACGCACCCGGGGCAACATCCGATAAGGTCATTGTTTGATTAACCGTGTAAGTTTCGGCAGGGATGGTATATGCCTTTGTAGAATCATCCCATTTATCGCCGGGAAGCCAGGTGCGGATATCGATATCTGTGAGTTGCTCCTTCCATATAATCTCTTTGGTGTCTGGATCGAGCAGGCTGACTTCAATCGGCCAGTTGTAATAGAATGGTGTTGAACCCGTATTTTTTACTTTAAATGAAAAGGTAAATTGTTCTTTGTTATCAATGGTTTTCGGATATGACACCTCGGTAAGTACAAAACGATAACCCATTGCTTTCTGAACCAATTCTGCTCCCGCCCTGACTTGCTCGTCGTTATGATCGTAGTTTGCAATCCATCCAAGATGGTTTGCATGCAGTTTTCTTATTCTGTCTATTATAAAATCTCTATGAACAGGTTTAGACAGGGATTCTTCAGGACTTTCACCAGGTTGTATGTGCGCGTTCCCCCAGTTGTAAGCCGTTTCGCCTCCAATAACGGCTGTTTCCCACCTTGGAGAGGTGTTGTTGAGGTGAAATGCATAATACTCCTGATCATGATGACCAAATGAATCCCAATAATAACCGAAGTTGTAAATATGATCGTTGTATGTATTGGGCCAACGAATCATAACCAGTTTATTTTGAAATGAGGCCGCGAATTGTGCAGCTATGGCTTCTTTGATATCATCCCTGGTATCGGGAAATTCCTGTTCTCCCCATTCGCCAATGAGCCCCATTTCGACATAGGCAACACGCGGGTCGTTGTCCCAGGCCTGTGCCAGTTTCTTGATTAATGCAATCACGCGTTCCTTAAATTCATCGCTGGTATAATCGCCTTCAGTCATATCGGAAGGCCAACCGCTTTCCCGGCCCGGCCAGTCGAGATAAACGCGGGGAATGGCCTTCATGTTGGTTTTTTCGTAATCTTTCCACCTCTCATTACTGGCGTTGATGATATCACTCACACCATCACCTGCTGTACTTTCCAAATCATTCCACCTGAAATAGGTTTTGGTCAGGGTGCCATATTCATGGTCGAGCCTGGAGGGCCTAAACCCTTTAAGCGGATTTTTCAAAGCACGTTCATATTCTTCAGGATAGACTGTGATGTAATCCTCGGGTGATGATAAAATTTCAGCTGCCGTTTGCGCAGGTGTGTGGCTGATCGTTTCTGTATCACGTGCTGAAACAACTCGGCTCGATGGTGTAAACTGTACAAAATCAAATATGACCAATGAACCGTTTTCTGATAATGCTTCAATGCGAATCTCATCACCTTCATTGATCTCGATATGCCGGGGTGCATGCCATCTTTGATCGCTTAACATGTGCCACTGATCATCGCGGGATTTACCCAGCCACGCCACGATCTGATTATTGGCAATGTTCATGGTGTAGATATTTTGCCCCACACTTTCAGAGAGATAGCTTACATCAATATCATAATAACCTGAAGCATATGGAAAATTGAACCGGGCAGTTCCTGTTGAATCAGCCAATTTGATATAGGTACGGTTATTAACGTTTTCTATCTCATAGCCGGTCAAGTGCATACTTTCGGCTTCAACAACCCGGGGAGTACTTTCCCCATTTCTGGTGGATTGGTTGCACGAGATGAATAAAATTGCCGATAAGACAACGGTAAGATAACTTAAAACTTTTAGCATATTTTCTATGTTAAGCATTCATTATTACCCTGCTAATAAAGAATTTACATTAATTATTCCAAAATTAGCCGGTATTATTTCTACTGTATGCACTGTGCTTTCCATATTCGATATTGTTAGTGTTTCTAAATGAATGTGGATACCATAGACACCGGGGTGATTAAAGACGAGCGGATTATTTTGAATAACGATGAGCAGACCCTGGCGTTGCAACGTCTTGCCTGTTACCATAGCAGCCAGGATAGGGCCTGTGTCTTTCTCACCAGTAATTTTGAACTATAAGTTGATAAAATAGTTTTTTTAGGCAACGATGGCAAATTGAGACCATGTTCAAACGGCTTGAACAATACTTCACGCGCAAGTATTTTTTCTGCCGGACACCAATGATTGGAAATAAACAATGAGAAATTCACATTAATAAACTCAAAGTCTTGAAAATCGAGTAGGAAGATAAAAGTATCAAGTTAAAGATACTTTTATCTGTCCTCTC
>JBBDQZ010000017.1:0-9350 GCA_040905705.1 Balneolales bacterium | reverse complement strand
AAAATTGATCAAAATTTTAATTCAAACTAAACCGATAGGTTTTTAGTAGGACCCTAGTAATGAAATTCACTAGTGATTATAAAATGAAAGTAAGATACTTTTGGTGGAGGTAGGTTATGACAGTGATATTGGATTTTCAGCTAAGGCGCTGGATGTATGCGAATATGATTCGCAATTTATTGCATCTGCTCCGGAAGTGGACGGTCTTCAAAATCTGAATCATTCACCCAGCCGGTATTAACTTTTTCACCGTCAATAATATAACGCTGGTATAAATTATTATTCCTCGGATTGACGTACGGATAGGCATCAAAAACATAACCGCGGCCAAACATTCGCGGATCTCCCTGCTCTTTAAGCTTATCAAACAACTCTGTTTTGAGCTTCTTCAGGGTCTCACGATATGACGGATCATCGGCGAGGTTATGAATACAGCCGGGATCTTCGGCAATGTTATAAAGCTCTTCAACCGGCCTTTTTCCAAAACTCCAATGCCAGTAATGGTACATTCCCGGTGTGGTTCGGTTATTCAGGATGAATGTTTTTGTCGGGCTGCCGTCTGTGTTCAGATAACCGGTTTCGGGATTGCCGGCAGGCCAGCGCGTATGCTCAAAATTTCTGACATAGAGCATATCTCCCCGGATGATTCCCCGAATCGGATACCCCCAGTCGTACGGCCGCCCCACGTCATGTCGCTCCTTACCCAGCAAAACGTGATCGCGTTCCGGATTTACATGTCCTCCGGAATCGGAATAGAGAATATCGGTCAGGCTTCGTCCAACTGTTGGATGCATTCCGGTTTCTTCCCAATTCAACCCGGCTAATTCAATAAATGTGGGGGCGAAATCGGCAAAACTCACAAAATCATCTACAACCCGGCTGGATGCTTCAATACCGTTCGGCCACATAATCGCCAGTGGCATATGGGCCGACATCTCGTACGCCTGGCCTTTTACACGCGGGAACGGCATGCCGTTATCGGACGTAACCACGATCAGGGTATTCTCTAATTCTCCAGCATCCTCAAGCAGTTGCAGCATTTTTTTCAGATGGTTGTCAAAGTGCTCGATTTCGAACGCATAATCGAGCATATCGATGCGAATTTCATCATCATCGGGCCAGAAATCGGGCACTTCATCGATATCCGAAATTTCTTTCCCTCCTTTTTCAATGCCCGATCGATACTCATACGCGCGGTGCGGTTCCGTGGCCCCGTACCAGAAGGAGAACGGCTGACCTTCTGGACGGTCTTTTAAAAAAGCTTCAAAATTGGCGGCATAGTCGTTTGTTGAAATTTCTGTGGAGGGTGGTTCTAAACGGTGTTCATCATAAGCCAACCCTGTAAGACTTCGGGGTTCGCCGTCTTCGGTTTCCGCAACACCCGGGGCCCAGGTTTTACCGGTTGCTCCCACAAAATACCCGTGCTCTTCCAGTACTTCCGGAAATACCTTGAACTTTTGAGGAAAATAAGGCCAGTGATTGGCCGCCTCTTCCAGTTGCCAGGAATTGCGTCCGGTTAAAATGATAGATCTTGACGGTGCGCATTTCGGATTTGGAACATAGGCTCGGTTAAACAAAATACCCTGTTCGGCAACACGGTCAAACGCCGGAGTTTTAACCCAAGTTGTTCCATAAGCACCTTTATGCGGATAAGAGAGGTCGTCAGAAATGGCAAACAAAATGTTCGGTCGCTGTTTCTGCTGATGATCTTGTGCTATAAGCGAAGAATATGAAAACAACACAATCATCACTGTCGGCACGATGAGCAGTTTTGGTTTTAAGCATTTGAAACTGTGTTTGAGTTTATTTCGACTCATTGGCTTATATTTAATAATGATAGTTTTGGACCCGAAAATTCTACTAAACAGGATACCATAATTGCCTTAATTTACTTTTTTAAAAAGATCATTTGTATGCTTTAAAATGCTAAATTACTGGATCTCGATCCTTTACCGTAATAAATCATCATCACTGTTACCGATAACACCCGTGTATCAAAAGTGTCAAAAAAGTAATTTCCGACAAATATCTGTTTAAATTGGAGTGTTAAAATATACCTGAACATGAACCGGAACACATAGAATCCGGCGGTTGATTTCATGGTGACTGTACAAAACCAAATGTTAACGATACCACAAAGGTAGTTTTGGGATTCTAAAATTGAGTGTCAAGTTTTTTTAAAAAATTGATCATACCCACTTTAATTTGTGGAATAAAGAGACTCAAAACGAACGTGTTTTCTAAAAACGGCGCCAGATGCTTATCGAAGAGTTGGCCTCCAAGGGATTCGTGATGAGCAGGTTGCAAACCACCGCAAGCGGCTTGGGTCAAAAGCTCTGGTCGTGAGCGTTGCGAAAAAGGCACCATCAGGTGTCAGGTATGAAACAGGAAGGCGAACAACCGTGAACTGCCGTTCAAGTGTCGAAAGTTGTTAAGATGATGTCAAAACTGGGAGTTGATGTTGGCTCAGGATTAGCATGGCGGGAGCCTGTCTATTGGCCATGCGGCGTCCGGCATACAGGCAGCGCGATCCTGTTTCAGGCTCTTGCGTGGAACTGCGGGAACCTTCGGCGGCAATGCAAAGGGAAAGGCGCAAGCTCGAAGGGCGAGGCCGACAGTACCGATGTGCCGCCAAGGGACGGAGCGATCCGTTGTGTGAGGACGCTGTTGTAATGACAGCCGAGCGAAGGGATCGCGTCATTGGGTCATGGGCTCAGATCAACCGCTATGGTGGGATGAAATTCACAAAATTACACCACGCCGGTTATGCGGATGGACGTTAGAGCAGCTACAGATCACAGCTCTTGTTGCTTTTCTGTATCGTTTATTGTACCATATAAAGGTCAACTATCAAAACTTCACTTGATCTTATGAAGCGCATACATCTCGATAAAGACATCCAACCACTTTCGGCTTTTCGGGCCAATGCGGCCTCGATTATTGAGAAAGTCAAAAAAGACCATAGACCTGTTGTCATCACCCAACACGGTAAAGGCTCCGCTATTTTACTCGATGTTTCTGACTATGAGGATATGGTCGACACCATCGAGATGCTTCAAGAAGTCAATCAAGCCCGCCGTGAACTCGATCAGGGCAAGGGGATTCCCCACGATATCGCAATAAAGTCAGTAAGAGAACGATTGAATCAGCTTAAATGAAACTCATTTGGTCTCCCCTTTCCCTCCGTAGACTTGATAATTACACTGATTATATCGCCCGGGATAATATAGATGCCGCCCTGGCTTTCATCGACGAAATTGAAGACAAAGCACTGAGTCTGAAAGACCATCCTCTCAAAGGTCGAATGATTTCGGCTATAAACGATGAAATGAAGCGAGAATTGATCATCAAAAGCAACTATTTGCTTTTATATGAGATTCGAGATGATATTATTGAAATTCTGACTATCCGCCATGTCAAACAGAAACCAAAGAAATCCGGTGACCAATAATACTGTAAGTAGTTTGCTCTAACAACGGATTCAACCTGACAGCGGCTCTTGATTTTTCTTAATTTACTGCCCTGAAAGAATGCTTCTCGCATTCTCTTAATTCCGGTAATGCCGCTGCAGGTTAAACCTGGGCCGTTATGTAACCAAAACTTGAGTCAACTTGTTCCCAATATTGGAACTCCATATATTGGAATATGCGCGTTTTTTCACGAAATACCTTGATCGAGTTTTGGCAGAAACATTCAGACTCTGAACAATCACTAAAAGCCTGGTTTTCTGAAGCTGAAAAATCACAATGGGATTCTCCAAAACACATCAAGCGAATGTACCCGCATGCAAGTATCTTGCCAGATAATCGGGTTGTATTCAATATAAAAGGTAATACGTACCGGCTTGTAGTCAAAATCAACTATGATTACGGTCAGGTTTTTATTCGCTTTATTGGCACTCATGCCGAATACGATAAAATTGATGCTTCAAACGTTTAATAACTCAAAGAATCTTTAGCTATGAATATTAAGCCCATCCATACCAAACACGATTACCAAAGGGCACTGGAAAGAGTTCAGGAAATTTTCAATGCAAAGCCTGGTACCACTGAAGGAGATGAACTGGAAGTTTTGGGAATTTTGGTAGATAACTATGAAAATCAACATTTTACCATCGAATCTCCAAATCCGGTAGAAGCCGTCACATTTCGAATGGAGCAATTGGGTTTAAGACAGGCTGATTTGGCAAGAATTCTTGGTTCTCGCTCTCGAGCCAGTGAAATCCTGTCAGGCAAACGATCTTTTTCATTGCGCCATATTAAAATTTTGAACAAGAAATTGGGCATTCCTGCTGACGTTCTGCTTCAAGACCAAGAACCGGTTACATAACAACCGTTACTCTTAGATAAGAATCAAGAAATATTAAAAACAAAGACCCTTTGGATGCACCAATCCCACAAATGGCATATTTCCATTTAAAAAAGTGAGTAAAGGAGTGGTCTTTAGGCAATGTTACCTTCTCTGGATGCTGATCCTGGCTGCTATTTGGACCGCACGGTCATACAATATTGGCCTTTTAACCAAAACAACCGGCAGTGACGTTGATTCGCTTTGAGATTATCCCTTTGATTCAGAGTGACCAAACGCTTTTGTCGATCATCTGCCGGTTGCCGTCACGCAGATCAACTTAGCCTGCACTTCGATAGACTCTTTCGGGATTAAACTGTTGGTTGCTTTTTGCCGCTCCGTACAAAAGTTTTACCCGTTTACGCATACAGGCTACTTTGGCTTTACGGGCCGGCATACCTTCGGAAAGCTTACAATGATAGTATGGGCCTAAAATGCGGTCCTTTCGTGCCAGCACCCAGGCAGCTTGCCCCAAGTGCTTTCGAAGAAGTACCCGGCCTTTCTTGGTAATTTTATCCTGTCCCCGGTATTTCCCGCTGCTTCGTATGCGTACCTTCAGTCCGGCATAGGCCAAAAGAGCCCTCCAATGGGGAAATTGCTCCAGAGGGCCTATCTCAGCCAAAATTTTAGCACGGGTCACTTCCGTAAAACCACTCATTAACGGTGGTATCCAGTGGCCGGGGTCGAACCGGTCAACCACATCGATTATTTTTTGACCTAACTTGTCTTTTCTGCTGAGATGCAGGTTCCAGGTTTGCCAAAAATACTCCAACTGTCCGGAAATGGCTTCACTCTGAATAGGCGACAACGGAGCTTGGCAACTGCTTTGTGCCTGCTGCCAGATACTGGCCAGGCAGCGTTGATGAAGGCCTTTTTGATGAGCGCGCATCTTGGCAATGTAGCCACTGAATGTGTCCTTGGTAATCTTCCAGGGATCAAACCCATAAAGTTCTTGTATAGCTAAGCCGGTCGGCCCCCAGGTTAAATCCCCGCTTTGCCGCCAGTCGGCAAACAGTTGCCGGTATCTGCTGTAAAGATCCAGTAACCGGCTGCTCACATCTATAGCTAAAACAAGATGTTTACTGCTGGGCTTGTCTGGTTGGTGAAATTGTGCAATCTTCTTCATGGGCATCCTCTTTGTTTAAATTGGCGTTTGAACAATCAAGGTGATGTTCTTCTTTGAAGACATCAACCTTGAGGATGCCTAATTGTATGATTCGTGCGGTCGTGTAAATATCTGTTGCCCTTGAATTTATTAATTGCCACGCCGCACAAACGGAGGGCCGTTAGCTTGCGTAAACTGAAGTCTTATTGATAAGCGTTACTCTAATACGTACATTGATTCTATAATCACATTTCACTCTTTTATCCATGGGAAAAGTCGTTTGGACAGAATCACCAGAAACCCGGATATCTGCCACGGTAAGCCGATCATTCGTGGTTTACGATACCCGGTTGACACTATGCTGGATCTTTTGGCTTCTGGTATGAGCATCTAACAAATTCTGGAAGACTATCCCGACCTGGAACGCGATGACCTTTTAGCATGTCTTGAGTACGCTTCCAAAGTCGCCCGAACTAAAACATCTCAGAAAATTGCTCTCTGAAGGTCATCGTTGATGCACAGTTGCCCAAACGCTTATCCGACTTTTTAGCCACAAAACAAGTCGATTCCAGGCATACTCTGGAACTTCCCGGGAAAAACGCTACTTCTGATCAAGAAATCATACGATTCGCCGAACAAGAAAAGCGCATTGTAATTACTAAGGACAGCGATTTCCTTGATAATTATATTTTTAAAGGGCAACCTGACGTGTGTGATGTTTCTGCCCTTAATTCACAATATTACAGCATGCCGGTTATGCTTGGTCCGTTATACAGCGAATGGCGAAACTACTTTTTTAAGCTAATACAACTACGGACTCAAGTCTGCTCTACCTGTCGAACCGTGATACTTGTTGTTTTTCATCAGAGTATACATTTCAACCTTAAACAGTAATTTTCTGGTCGATGTCAAATATATTACTTATCTTTTACGTTACTAACGTGAAAGATAATGATTGTTTCTTTTGGTTCAAAACAGACTGAGCGGATTTGGAATGGTATCCGGGTTAAAAACTTGCCCATTGACATTCAGAATGCTGGTCGCAGAAAGTTAAGAATGCTGAATAACTCCGAAACCATTAATGACTTAACGGTTCCGCCTTCAAACCGGCTTGAAAAGCTGACAGACAATCTGAGCGGGTTTTATAGCATTCGTATTAACAAGCAGTGGCGTATTATCTTCAAATGGAGTAAAAACAACGCAAGTGAAGTGGAAATCATAGATTATCACTAATAACGAATATCATGGAAAAGTTATCGAATGTTCATCCCGGTGAAGTTTTGCTATACGAATTTCTTGAGCCATTGGAAATTTCCGCATACAGGTTGTCGAAAGACTTAAAAATTCCACAAACCCGGGTTTCACAAATTATCAAAGGCAATCGTAGGATCACGGCGGATTCGGCATTGCGATTAAGTAAATATTTTGGAATGTCTGCGAAGTTTTGGCTTGGCTTACAGGATGATTATGATATTGAAGAAGAAAGGGTGTCCAAAGAAGTTGAACTTAGCGAGATCAAAACAATTCTTAAAGACACCGCATAACCAAGATGAGTCTGTAAGCTTCCCGGATTATATGTATTATTTACGATGAATTAGAAGAACGGTTCCACCCATTCACACCCATGAATCCATCTGCGTTTTATAATCGTTTAAATATCATTTACTCTCTTCGTGAAGCTATAAACCACAAACATTATACCCCGTTACCTCAGAGCTGGTATATAGCTGCCGCTGATATTCACGGTTCAACCGATGCCATCCGAGAAGGCAAATATAAAGAAGTGAATATGGCTGGAGCATCTATTATCGCGGCATTAAACAATTTGCTCGGCCATCCGTTAGAGCTGCCGTTTTTATTTGGCGGCGACGGGTCGCTTATCGCTTTATCGGATTATAAAATCAAAAAAGTAAAGGGTGTTTTGGCCTATTGCAGAAAGGTGGTTAAAAATGCATATGATTTGGATATGCGCGTTGGCTTGATTTCTGTTAAAGAAATCCGGGAAATGGCCATGATATCGGGGTAGCCCGCTTACGCATGTCCGAGGCCGTCGATCAACCGGTTTTTTGGGGCAGTGGTGTATCATTTGCTGAAAATCAAATTAAATCACACAGGAATCTTGACGATACCGAACTTATAGAAGCAAATTTCTCGGGACTTGAATGCCGCTGGAATATACTGCCCAGCAAAAAAGATGAAGTGGCTGCGTACATCATTCAAGGTATTGGAACAACGGACTACGAAAACGCTTGTATCTATGAAGAATGTCTTGGTGAAATCGAAAAACATTATGGGAATGAAAATGATTTTCATCCGATTTACGAGCGAGCACTGCAACTCACGCGTAAACCACAGCTGCTTGGGGTGGAATGGCGTCTTAAAGTCCAGCCGCCCACATTATGGAAAAAAATCAGATTCGCATCACAATTGATGTTCCAATATCTGACCGGCGTAGTATGGATGCGGCTTAAAAAAAGCCCATCGAGTCTCACTGGGGATATTATAAATCGGATTATGACCAGCATCCGCTTCTCCTTCTTTTTACTGTTATATTAATGCCAAGGTTAATGCTCTTCTGTTCCGATTTTCAAAACTCTATGCGTTATTCAACGAATTCCCCAAGAAATTGATTTGATCCGGAAAAGGCGGCTGACAGTAGAGCACCATACTATCCGCACTATGATAACCTCTACCTGGTTACTGCAGATACTCTACCTGACCGGTTACCGGAAATTTTATGGGTACCGGTACAATTTGCGGGAAAACAGCATAGAGGAAGAGCGGGAGATGATCCTGATCCCGAATTAGAGTTATAAAATTGAATTTTAATGAGAAAAACATTTCCAAAATCATCGCAGAGTTTGATTGAAGATAATTTTTAATTAGAGCATATACGACCGGGCCCGTTCAGTGTATGCCGATACCTGGCTTTTCTGCCACTTTATATCATGACCTGCTTCAATTGCCATCAGTCGGGCTACTTCGGGAGCCATTTCGATACTGGCCTTTGCATTCAGCAACAGCGCCCGTGTTCGACGTGAAAGCACATCCTCGACCGTCATGGCCATTTCATTGCGGACGGCCCATACAACCTCGGCTTTCAGGTAGAAAGATTTTTTGTGAAGTGGTTTCCCCAATTCCGGATTTTCACGAATCAGTTTCTCAAGCGCAACTTTGTCAGATCCATAATAACACAGGGGAGCTGACTCATCAACGTTTTTGAGCCACCCATGTATTCGCAGATCTTTCGTTCTGCATTCCCCGGGCATGAATCCTGCAATAATCGACGCTTGATCTACCACTTCCTCTGCCATTTTCCGGTACGTCGTCCATTTTCCACCGGTAATCGTAACGAGTCCGGAGGGTTGTACCATAACCGCATGATCACGCGAGAGTGCCGAGGTGATATCTGAATCTCCCGTTTTCACCAGTGGACGAAGTCCGGCAAATACGCTGCGGACATCTCTGCGTGATGGGTTGCCTTCCAGATATTTGGAAGCATGTTCCAGCACAAAGTTAATCTCCTCTTCCCGTGGTACAGGTTCCAGTTCGGGTTCGTCCACCGGAGTATCTGTCGTTCCAAGTAACACCTTGCCATACCAGGGTATGGCAAACAGTACACGCCCGTCATCAGTATGTGGTACCATGACAGCCGTATCACCGGGGAGAAATTTTTTATCAATGATGATATGAATACCCTGACTTGGTGCCACTATGGAGCGGGCATTCGGATCATCCATTTTCAGCATCTTGTCGGCAAACACACCGGTTGCATTAATAACAACCCGTCCTTTGATCTCGTACTCATCCCCTGTAAGCATGTCTTTGGCGTTAACTCCCCGGATCATATTCCGGGATTTCAACAAACCGGTCACTTTCATATAATTCAGGAGCACCC
>JBBDQZ010000016.1:0-49414 GCA_040905705.1 Balneolales bacterium | reverse complement strand
TGAACGATGATGAACAAATTCTCAGCGATCGCAAAAAAGTGGAAGTAGTGGATCGCTATGACATTGACGAAGTTTAAAAATTATTAATAATTCGTCATTTGGCAAAGTAAAAAATTGAAATGATATGAACTGGAAATCTGAGTATAAGACGCTCTTATGGATTGTCGGGGGTTTTTTGTTTGCATTTTTCCTGCCCATGCAAAACGATCAATTCCGTCAAAGTATCTTTGATGCACTGGCACTGACAAAATGGTATGCACAAGAACATGTTATTTTATGTTTGATACCTGCCTTCTTTATAGCTGGAAGCATTGCCGTTTTTTTAAGCCAAAATGCCGTGATTAAATATTTCGGAGCAGGGGCCCGCAAATGGATTTCCTATTCGGTGGCTTCGGTTTCCGGGACCATTCTGGCGGTTTGTTCCTGCACTGTACTCCCGTTGTTTTCCGGAATTTATAAACAGGGTGCCGGACTCGGCCCGGCAATTGCCTTTTTGTACTCGGGACCGGCTATTAATGTACTGGCGATTATTCTGACCGCCCGGGTATTGGGCTGGGAATTGGGATTGGCCCGCGTAATCGGAGCCGTAATATTTTCAATAGTTATCGGGTTGGCCATGCACTACTTGTACCGGAAAGAACAACAGGAAAAAGCCTCGATGCAATTCGCAGGTTTAGAGGAAGATGAGGAACGGCCGATGTGGCAAACTGCATTTCATATGGTAATTTTGATCGGTATTCTTGTATTTGCTACCTGGGCAGAACCTGGCCGTGACGTGGGACTGTTGGCAACTATTTATTCCTACAAATGGCATCTGGTGATCTTTTTCGGTGGGCTGTTGGCTATTTCACTCATTTATATACTTAACATTACCCGGTGGCATGTGCTTGCAGGGATTGTTGTTACAGGAGTGTCGGCTTTTTTATTTCCGTCCAGCCCAATGCTCACCTTTTCTGTGGCGGTAATAGCACTTGGAGTTATCCTGTCGTTTACGGCGGGCGAACCGTCCGAATGGATGTCGGAAACCTGGAGTTTTACAAAACAAATTATGCCCCTTTTAGGAGCCGGAGTATTAGTTGCCGGGTTCTTGCTGGGTATGCCCGGAAGTGACGGGGGCATTATTCCCAACCAGTGGATAGAGTCGCTGGTAGGGGGCAATTCCCTGGCCGCTAATTTCTTTGCTTCGGTTGTTGGAGCCTTCATGTATTTCGCTACGCTAACCGAAATTCCGATTCTGCAGGGATTGATAGCCAGTGGAATGGGGCAGGGACCGGCGCTTGCACTTTTGCTTGCCGGACCGGCGGTATCACTTCCCAATTTGCTGGTGATCCGAAGTATGCTTGGCACACAAAAAACAATGGTTTTCTTGATGCTGGTCATCATTTTATCTACGGTCAGCGGACTAATATTTGGAACTTATTTTTAATAAAAAGGATAACACATAATAATAGAAGGTGATTTTTATGATGAACATTAAAGTAGTTGGATCCGGATGTCCGAATTGTCAAAAACTCGAATCGCTCTGCAAAGAAGTTATAGAAGAAGAGCATATTAATGCCGAGATCGAAAAAGTGACGGATGTAAATCAGTTTATAGAACTCGGCATATTTATGACACCCGGTCTTATTGTCAATGATGAGGTGTTGAGCAGCGGGAAAATACCGGTAAAATCAACCCTGAAAAAATGGTTGACAAAAACCGTATCGAAAGAAGCATAATCTGATTGTGTTGAATTCAGTATCTGTTTATTAGTCAAGTAAAAAGAATCTTGCCGATCAGCAGCCTTGTAAAGGAGAAACCATGTTTAAAAAAATATTATTAGCCACCGACCTGTCGAAAGCATCGGAAGCGGTATTAAGCAGCGTTAAAGGGATAAAACATTGGGGAGTTGATGAGTTTATCCTTTTCTACGCTTTAGGAGTGAGACATGTTGAATCGCTCAGATCCACATTAAAAAATATGGCTGAACCTGAATTGCAGAGGCAAAAAAAATTAATCGAAAATCAGGGATTAGATATTAAATTGGAAATTGCTCCCGGTATTCCCTCCGAAGAAATCAATAAGTATGCAGAGAACAAGGATATTTCACTCATTGTAATGGGCTCTCAGGGAGAATCAGCTCCCGATTATCAGTTATTTAAAATCGGCGGAGTGACCTCAGAAATTCTCCATCATCATAATAAACCCCTGATGGTGGTCCGCCCCGAAGTTACCGGGAAAAACGGAAAGGAATCTTCCGGGGCTTCTTATCCGGATTTGAGCGGAAAAATATTATTCCCGACCGATTTTTCAGATAACTCTTATAGAGCGTTTGATTACCTGAAGGGAATTATCAGCAGAGGAAAAAACAGGGTTACATTATTTCATATTCAGGATAAATCGAAAATTGATAAGCATCTAAAAGATAAACTTGATGAGTTTAACCGTATTGATGGCGAGAGATTGCAAATGATGAAAAAAACTCTGCAAGGGAATGGTTCCAAAGAAATAGATACTAAAATAGTTTATGGAATTCCGACCAGGGAAATCCTTGAAGAAGCAAAAAAAGATTACGCATTAATTGTTATGGGAAGTCAGGGAAGAGGATTTATTGAAGAAATATTTCTGGGAAGCGTTAGCCATAATGTGGTACGTAACGCAAAAAAATCTGTTATGCTTATTCCTGCATTGCGATAACTGAATGCGGTCTTTGCAAAATCTTTTAAGAAATAAGATGATTGCATTCCTTAAAAAAAAGAGGACTGAATAACATTTGTATATGATTTTAGTGAAAACCCATAAGTAAATAATAGAAGACTTTGTAAAACCGCTCTTTTGTTCTAACCCTGGTTTCTCAAAGCTCTCAAATAAAGGAGAATAAAATGACGAATAAAACACCAATGGAATTACTCAAACAATTTGCCCCTGAATTTGCTGAAAATCAGATGCAGGAAAAATCTCTTGTTTTTGAGAATGAAAAATATCAAAAAGTTCCTGATAAGTATAAAATGCTTGTTGGAATAGGAGTTGCAGCGGCTTTAGGAAGCGATACTTGTACTCAAATGTGGACTAAAATGGCTAAAAATAACGGAGTTACAAACGAAGAAATCGTTGAAGCCATGCAAGTAGCACGTTATATGAAACAGGCTACAGTAAATGATACCATTGCCAATTCATTAAAAATATTGGAAGAAGGAATATAAATGAGATCAGGGAAATCTACCGGTGAGTCTTTACAAATCGGTATAAACAACTGAAATAATGACAAGACACTAAATCAAAACAACCAAACAAGAAAATAACTATGTTACACATGCAAGTCGTGGGCAGCGGATGTTCTAATTGTCATAAACTGGAAGCATTGTGCAAAGAAGTTATCGAAGAAGAGGCTTTGGAAGCACAGATAGATAAGGTTACCGACGTCAGTAAATTCGCTCTGCTCGGTGTGTTCATGACACCAGGACTGATTGTGAATAACGAAGTGGTAAGTAGCGGAAAAATCCCGAACAAATCCACGCTCAAACACAAGCTGAAGGAGAGAGTGGTTGAAGAATAAACATTAATCCGGAAAATAATAATGAAGCGATGATTTCCATGGTGGCGGGACACCTGAAACGAAGATACCCGGTGTTCTGCTTCCAGTCGGAAGTACTGTAATTGAGAACAAATGTAAATGGAGGTATTAATATGGCTTGGTTTACCGGTATGCGCAGGGAGGAGGTTCCCTGGTATCCTGCCATTGATGCGGAGCAATGTGTAAAATGCGGCATGTGCATGAACTGTGGAAAAAACGTCTACGACTGGACGGAAAATGGCGCGGTTGTGGCCCGTCCCTATAATTGTGTAGTAGGATGCAACACCTGCGCGAATCTTTGCCTCGGTAATGCGATCTCTTTTTCGGATATTCAGATCATCCGGAATATCTATAAACGAAACAAGATCTGGTCGCAAGTCAAACGGGAGCTGGAAGCCCAGGGTAAGTTGAAATCATATCCTGGCGACGAGGAAAATCTGGAATTTTACTTTGATGATTAATGACCTTCCGGAATCTTCTATCGTCTTCGGTACCCTATTTTTAAGTTCGCTACATTTCCTCTTATAATACAAAGGCCCTGCACCGCTGTAAACAACGGCGATACAAGGCCTTCTGTTCGTCGGGGCGACAGGATTTGAACCTGCGACCCCTTGCACCCCATGCAAGTGCGCTACCGGACTGCGCCACGCCCCGAACATTTAACTCCGATGCCCCCGTTTCATAGTTTTAAATATACGGATTCACAAAAAGGGACACAATTCAGATCGCTTGAATAGTCTTGCTTCCATCCGGCCCGCATATTGGGTTTGTATCTTCCCATCATCAATCAGTTCCGTCAACAAAAAAAACAAATTGCCGTTAGCCGGAAAAGTTATTCTATATTTCGCTCTGTTTCGGGTAACATCCGAGTATCTTGAAATGCGCCGTTTTGTTTTCGATCTCCTTGAGCGCTGTTTTCATGTTCGACTCCTCACGATTCCCCTCCAGATCTACATAAAACAGGTATTGCCAGGGCTTGCCTAATCGTGGACGTGATTCCAGCTTGGTCATGTTGATTCCATGCCGATCCAGCACTTTCAAACATTGAAGAAGGGCTCCTTTTTCATGAACAGTGGCAATCATCAGGGAAGTTTTGCATGGAAGTTGCGGATCACAGACTACCGGATCGCGTGAAACGATCACAAATCGCGTGTAATTCCCAGGCTGGTTCGCCAGGTCTTTTCCTATAATATGCAAACCATAAAGCTCTGCAGCATAAGAACTTGCAATAGCCGCTTGCGTAGGATCACCGTCTTCCATAACTTTTTGAGCAGCCATTGCCGTATCGGTGTACGGCTCGATTCGACAGTCTGTTAATTCCGACAAAAACCGGCTGCATTGTGAAATGGCCTGGGGATGGGACAAAATGCTCCTGATCGACTTCAATTCCACCGGCTCGGTTACCATCAGACAATGATTTACTTTTAATACTTCTTCCCCAATGATATGTAAATCCCTGTCTGCCAACAGATCATATGTATCGTTGATGGAACCGGCTGTGGTATTTTCAATCGGAAGGATTGCAACATCGGTTTCGCCTTTCTCCATGGCAACGGCCGCCTGTTCGAATGTATGAAATCCAACACACCGGACATCGTCATATCGTTGTGAAAAATGCCGCATTGCCGCCTGGTGGCTGTATGCTCCACGCGTTCCCTGATAGGACACCGAAATGGCCTTCACTTCCAGTTTGTTGTTTTGATGATCCAACAGAGAATGAGTCTGGAACCGGACCGATTGATAGAGAATATCACGGAATAATTGTTCGGTAAACCATGGATCGATTCCGGCATCAATGGCTATTTCGCGTACTTTTTTCAACAACGTTTCTTCACGTTGTGCGTCCCGGATAATTTCCTCTTTTGAAATCTTATCTGAAAACAGCTCCCGTACCAGTTTCTGGCGTTTTGCCAAAGCACGGATCAACTGCTCATCAAGGGCATCTATCTGACTACGATATTGTGAAATTTTATTCTTTTGTTTCTTATCTGACATACCATATGCTGGACTGTTCCGGAATTGGCTGCCGGCGGCTGTTATCTCATTTTATTGAAATACGATTGTTTTTGTGCCGACTCCGGCTAAAAATACGCAATTCAATGGTTAAATTCGCACGACACCATCAATAATCATAGTGCCAAAGCATATCCACCCCGCTTCGATAATCACCGCTTGCTGTAATCACCAGCTCGAGATTTCTTCTGATCAGGTATTCCACCACAACCTGGCGGCCTGCCGCCGATCCGCCAAGGTCCTGAAGAAATGCAATAAAAAGTCGATCCGAGATAAATTTTCCGGCCTTTATGCTGGTTCCACTTCCCCCGCTTTTTTGTGAATTCTCGAATTCAATCACATCGATTCCGAACCGGTCTGCCGCCAGTGTCTCAATTTGATCAAGAAGTATGTCAACGGCAATATGAGTGGCACGGCTGCCGTCCGATCTGCTCGATACCGTCTGCTCCCAGCCAGCCAGGGCATGAAACGGCCGTCCGAACAGTGTATAACTGATGATATCCTGAAGTTCCATCTCCGGCTCGCTTTCATACTCAAATTGCGGGTCCGAGACCGTTCCGGTAATCAGATAATAAATCCGGATGTCTTCGTACTGCCGCCGTGGTTGATACAGAGTACGTATATCCAAAGCGGGATCAGCCGGATCCCCGCTGAATGTGATGTTCCCCCTTTCAAGGTTAAACCGTTTATTAAATGTGGTAACATGTCCCGATGGAATTTCCATTTGACCAAAGAGCTGGAGGTCGTTGAACGGTTCTTTCAACAGATCCAGTTCTCCGCGAATTGCGAGATTGATTGCCGGATCACGCCGGTTGTAAATAAACGCATTACGATCCACTGTAAAATTAACATCCATTCCCAACCGGTTATAAAAATCCGGGCCCTCCTGCACTTCCTCCGCTTCCTCTTCCAGAACCACCTCTTCCACTTCCTGATTACCGAAATCATCCATAAACAGGGTACCACGTTCCCACCGAATATCACCTGAAACAAATGGCTCGTCCAGAGATCCGGCCAGCCGCAAATCCATCCCGGTGAATATCTCTATATCCCTGGTATTGAACATACGGAAATTGGAAGCTGTAAACTGCAAGTCCATCTCCTCAGGAGTAAATCCTTCCATGGTGATGGAACCCTCTCCATTAAGAATACCGCCGCTTTGTATGGAAAGCCGGTTCATATCCACGCGGCCCGGTGAAAATTCGAAATCGGCACGAATATTTCGCAGTGTAATATTGTTCCGGGCCAGGTATAGTTGTCCGCTCGACAAAATGAGCCCACCTGTCATAACCGGATCACTTATAGTCCCCTGGATGTTCAAATCCGCATTCAAATTCCCCTGAAGGTTTCTCAGCGTGTTCGGATTCAGAAAATCATTCAGTGAGGCCAAGTTGAAATCCCTGGTTAAAATGCTGATATTCAGCGGATCATCCGCCTTAGGGCCATTGATTTCCAGGTGCTGAAAGTCAATGTGCAATGGAAGCCGGCCATCCATATCCAATGCTTTTTGTCCGAGAGAGTGGACTTCGGAGGTAATCGAGATATTGTTTCGATTGTGATCATAATTCCAGGACAGCATCAACGTATCGACCGATACCCCCGACAAGGCCCCCTGGCGCAATCTCATTTCACCGGTCATTTCCGGCTCACCCGCCCTGCCTGCAAGGTTTGTCAACAGTGAAAATTCACCACTTATACCCCCAAAACCGGCGTCCGCAAGTACATCATCGAATTGCGATATATCCATGGGCTTGACCTCCAGATACCCGTTTACTTCTTCCTGGAAAAACCCGGATTCCAGGCTTTCCGGGTGACGGGGTTCAAAGGGGAGATGAAATTCGGACCGTACTATTTCCCTTCCGTCATGCCATATGAAAAACGCTGTTTGCAGCCGGCGGCCAGCTACGTTGAAAGAGAGATGCAACGAATCCAGTTCAAGTTGATTCCGACGGAATTGCGATATGTTTACCATCCCTTCCAATTCCAGCCTTTCCTCATCCACTACAAAACCAATACGGCCGGTAAACATCGCTTCAAACAGTGGTTGGTCAAGAAAAATGTACTGAGCCTGACCGAGATCGGTATGGCTTGCATCCACAAATCCAGTCCACGGCATGCCGGGAGCTTTCTGCAGGCTCATCGTCAATTCGGAACCACGCTCAGATAACAGCCGAAGTGTATCCACTTGCACATACTCCTCAGCTATTTTGACATCAAAGGGTGCCTGAAGTGTGTATGTACCAGCCGGGTCTGTCAATAAGAGCTCCCTGGTTCTAACTAAAACCGTATCGGAAATAAGATAGTCGGCCCGTTGTCTCAGTCCGCTTTCGTTTTCCACATTGAATACGAAATCATATTCTCCCTCTACACCGTTATCGGAAATGCGTCCTTCGGTAACTAACGAAATATCCCTGACCATTCTGGCACCCAGGGAAGGATTGCGCAGTTCAATATCGACATAATATTCAATTTCCTCAGCGAGCAACGACATCGCAAAACCCTCGATCCGGTCGATACGGATTGTATCGTACTGAACGCTGTCCAGTTCCATATTGGAACGAAATACCAGATCACCTGCCGGATCCGGTTGTATAAATCCGTTCAAACGGCCTTTCGCCTGAAGCGTGTCGGTTCCGGCAAGATGGGCAAATCCCTGCAGATCACGCAATTGAAGATCAAAATCAAGCCGGTTTTCAATATCTCTCACATCAAATATGTTTTGAACAAGAGAAAGCCTGCCGGTTGCAACATCACTATTCAATCTTGCCTCCTCAACCCTGGCGATTCCATTCCGCATGGCCAAATCCATTTGAACAGACTCAAAAACCTGACGGTTGATCACCGATTCATCGAACATCAGCGAGGCGTTCAACAATAACGTCTCCGGATCAAACCCTTTACCGGTTGCCGACAAGGTACCGTTGATACCTGTTGCGAGTTCCTCCAGGCCGGAAAAGACTCCGGCGTTCAAATTCCGGATAACCATCGATAAGGAGTATTCCGGTTCCTCCATACGCCATAACATTCCCCCTTCTAAATCAATTTGTGCTCCGACCGGGTCATCCTGCCCGGCCGACGTTACTGTAACCGGTTCTTCTATCTCCATATCTCCGACATTCGAACCGGACACATTATCCGGATGGTTCGGGCGGTTGGGCATGCCTGTGCCACCTTGTGCCGAGGCCAGGCGTACAGTGGTACGGGTATGGAGACTATCCGCCGTAATTTCACCGGTCAGATCCAGTGAAATCTCCGGATAGTTAAATATCCGGATTCGGCCCGCTTCCATCTGTGTGGTCCAGGGAACCCTTCCCGGTTCCAGGCCTGTTCCTGATACCTGTCCGCGCAAAGTCACTTCACCATCAAACCTTTCAATATTTGCCCATAAAGCGGGATTCAAACCGGCCATATGATACGAAAGGGTCCAGGCACGGCCTTGCTCCATCCACTGTTCTGCATTAAAGTCCATCCATATCGATTCGTTTCCTTTTCGCAACACTATTTCGGATTGCGCGGATCCATTTTGCGCGACGATATTCGCTTCCATTTCATCCATCGAGTATTCATTAAACTGCAGAGCACTGAGTTTCATTCGGCCTGATGCCTGTATTTGATCCCACTCGTTCCATGGAATGGTACCATCCAGGGCAAGTTCAAAGGCTTCTGCCCGGGCATTCAGCGTGTCTGTTCCCATGAGTTCACCGGTATCGATTCGTCCGGACGTGATGGAAAGGGAGCTCAGAACCGGGGCTTGTATAAAAGACCAACGCGAATTAATATTCAGATTTTCAATGCCGGGGGCATGGACGACAGCACCAAACTGCAAGTCCTGCCGGGAGCCACCAAGATGCATATTGACCGTCAAATCCTGTCGGACCGGATACTTCTTGAGGTAGGCCTCTGCTTCACTCCACGCAAGGGGATCAAGCAAACTTTCCATGTTCAATTCGGTGGTAACAACGTCATAATTTCCGGAGATTTCAACAAGTGTCATAGCTCCTGCGATCAGCAGTTTGTCCAGCGTCAAATGCTGGCCGTCCCAGGAAGCGCTCGACTCAAATTGAACCGGTTCATCAAGCCTGGATTCATGAAGATTCAGTTCGAGCTGATACAGATCGGTGAAAAATCCTTCCTGACCCCTTCCCAGCCGGGTATGAAGTTGCAGATTCCGGATAAAAAACGTCTCCCCGGGGAAGACAGCCCCTGCCTCCACACGAAGTTCCGGCGCGGAGAGATAGATATCATGAATCACAAACTGAAACGGCTCTTTTACTCTTTCATCCGGTTCAATTTCTTGATGCTCGTCATCGGGTATAAGCGCAAGAAGATTCCAGTTCCTCTCTTCATCCTGTTGGATATCGGCATTCAGCCCTGAAACACGAAGCGACCGTATTTCCAGTGGACGGCGAAAGAGCAGATCCGTCAGTGAGAAAGAAACCCGGATCGAATCGATTGATACCAGCGGGTCCGAAAGGCCGGATCCCTCCTCATAAAGCCGCACATTAACAACATTGAGCTGTGAGCCTAAATCGCCATAAATTCGATCGATTCGCAGATCTCCCCGGATCATTTCCGAAATCCGTGCCTCCGCTTCCGATCGGACAATATCCAGCAAGTTTTCTGAGCGCATCGCCAGGCGTAATCCAGCCAGCAGGACTATGATCGCAATCAGGCTCATCCACGGCCAGAGCCGTCTTCGCCTGTTTTGTTGCTCTGTTTCCTTGTATTGTTCCAAATCTGCCATCATACTTTACCGAACTCTTTTCGTCCCGGTTGAAGGGTTAGATTTATCGGTTTCTTGGTTTAAAATCTCCAGATTCATGAGAACCGGTGAAACATCCATGTGATTAATTACTGGCCTGTACTCAGAATATCAATACCATGGATGTTTCATTTACAGTTAACGCTCGTATAATTTAAAATGCATGTCCGATGCTAAAATGAATACCCCATCGATTGAACCAGTTTCCATAATCTTCTCCATTATAAATATTCAAATCCTCATCGGTGGGATTCAACTTTCGTGCCAGGTCTATCCGAACCGGCCCGATCGGTGAATGGTAATGCAGGCCGCCCCCCAAACCATACTGAAATTCGTCTAAACTCATGTGCTTTGTTTCTTCCCAAACAGATCCGCCATCCAGAAAAACCGATATTCCAAGTCGACGAATGAGTTGGTTCAAATTTTGCCGGATTTCAAGATTGAAATGGTACATGGCTTTGCCTCCGATCGGGATATACTCCACAAACCTCCCCTCCTCATCCAAAACAACACGCTTGGGGCCGAGATTCCGTCGATGCCACCCGCGAACCGACGCCGTACCACCGGTATAAAAACGCAGGTTGGAAGGAAGCTCTTCAAGGCCGGTAAACGAAATGATTCCCCCTTCATTCCGTATCGCAAGTTGTGTATCCGGCCCCAGATCCTGATACCGGCGAATATCCAGTGAATACCGATTATATCGCAACGATCCCGTTCCGAGAATTCCGGAGAATTCGGCATAGGGTCGAATCGCCCATCCCTCATACTGTTCCACTTCCAGTCTGTTATAATATCCCGACAGTTGAAACGCCGAAATATCGTACAACTGTTCTTCCTGGGGCAGAGTGATATCGGGATTACGGAGTCGTTCCCGGTTTCTCGTGAACTCATAGGATACGGTCCAGGCTGTTTCCGGCCGGATCTGATAGATAAAGCTGTTATTGATCCCACCCCGAAGCAACAAGTACCCGCGCTCGTCAAGACGCTGTCCAAACGGAGAAATGTTTATCCGGCTTTTGGGATTAAAAACGTAGGGAATATGGTAGTCCATGTTGCCCCGCTGTTCCAGAAATGATGCACGAATAGTAGTAGTAAAGTTGTGTGCATTACCGAATGGATTGCGGTGCTGCCATGAGATTCTGGTCCTCACAATTTCTTCAAATCCGACACCTCCCTGCAGACTCAGGCTCCGGAGTGCATGTTCGCGGACACGGATTGTGATATCGACCACCGAATCACGCGATTCCGAGGGCATGTTAACCGTTGCAAAACGGAAAAGCGGATGGCCAAAGATCTGCTGTTGGGCAATACGGAGCTTTCCCGAGCTGTATTGATCTCCAGGCATGAGCTCGGACTGTCGCCGCACATGGTTATCGGATACCGTTTCGGTACCTTCGACATGAATGCTCCCGAAACGGGTCAACGGACCAGGATTGAGTGTTATCAGCACCTCCGCCTTATTGTCGGTGGTATCGATCGTGGCCGAAACCAATACATCGGCATGAGCATAGCCGAGATTGCGCATAACAGACAGATAGGCACCTTCAACCTCACTGTGTTGTATCAGCTGATAACGCCGGCCCGGCTGCATAACCCGGCGGCGATGCACCCTTTGAAAATCCCTTTGCTCCTCAAGATGATTAATAACATTCGGATCGGCATTGAACTCGTATTGTACGGTGTCAATGATCGTCGGATCGCCTTCATCAATCAAAAACAGTACATGCCGGGACCACTCCTTTCGTCCTTGATCTACTTGTGCGTTAACCTGCACATGTGGAAATCCCCTCCGTTGATAAAATCGTTCTATCCGGATCTCATCCCGTTGCAATTCGTTAGCATCGAAATCATATCCGGAGCGATTCCAGAAACGCATTTTCCGGAAAAATGAGGGGGCTTCCAGGGCAATGATATTAAGAAGCGCTATACCCGGATAGCTTTCATTACCCTCAAAATCGATTTCCCAGACGCGTTCGGGCTGGCCATTGTCTTCAGAACTACCTGTCGAAACCTGCGATGAAGTACCATGGGCAGGGAATGCATATAGGCCGATAAACAGAACCAACACCTGAAGGATCCGCCCGGCTAACAACATCCATCCCAATGAGTAACACGCCCCCTTCGGAGGGGTTCCTCTTATTGACGTCGTACTCGGTTTCGGTAATCGCTCCAAATATTGCATTGTTATAAGTTGTTTTAATAACGGAAATTCAGGAGCAGGTGTTCCATGGGAAAATGTTGCCGGATCACATATTAACACTCGATAGCATATGGATGGGAAATAATTCCCCGGGATCAGGAATAACCGGTTATTACCGCCACAGCAATGGCTGTGGCCGCTACCAGGTAGAACCAGAGCAGACGAGGCGCCAGCCAGCCAGCCCAGATGGCCCACGGTATTTTCGCCATTCCGAGTACAGCCATCGTCACCCCGGAAGTTGGGATAATCATGTTGGTTATACCGTCTCCCAATTGAAAAACCAGCACTACAGACTGACGCGTGATACCCGCCAAATCTCCCAACGGCGCCATGATGGGAATAGTCAGTGCCGCCTGGCCGCTGCCGCTCGGTACCACAAAATTGATAACGGTCTGAACAAGCAGCATAATCTCGGCCGATACAACCGGATGCCAACCGGATATAGCACCCGAAAGTCCCCACAGAATGGTATCCACGATCTGTGCATCGGTGATAAGCAACAAAATAGAGCGGGAAAGCGCCACAATTACAACGGCTCCGAGTACATCTTTCATCCCATTGACAAAAGCAACAGCTGCTTCATCTCCGGACAACCTTCCGAGCAGAGCGGATATTACCCCAAGTGTCAGAAAGAGCGCAGCAATTTCACGAATATACCACTCCCAGGTGGTCACCCCGTAGATCAACAATGCAATCCCCGCAGCGAAAACCATCAAAATAGCTTTCTGGTTCCAGGTAAGCGGCTCGACATCCTCAACGTTGGCCGTCATTTTCATTTCCCGGCGGTTATCAATATCATAAACGGGCGATTTAGCCGGGTCCTTGAAAATGGTGCGGGCATAACCGCTGACGATCCAAACAGATGTCAGGGTGAACAAAATCCATACAATGAGCCGAAACTCCCATCCTGAAAAAACCGGAATGTCGGCCAGGCCCTGAGCCACCCCTATGGTAAACGGATTTAATACGGCGCCGGCAAAACCGCAACTGGCTCCAATAAACGGGACCGATACGCCTATGATTGAGTCATAGCCCAGCGCCAGTGCGAGCGGCACAAACAGGGGAATGAAAACAATCACCTCCTCCGCCATTCCGAAAATGCTGCCCATAACCGAAAAAATCACAATAAAAACAGGGATAAAAAAAGGCCGAAGCAGGTCATTTCGGTTGAATAGAAAGGCCGTTTTATGAATGGCCCCGGTAAAAGCGCCTGTTTTCTGGATGATGGAGAATGCACCGGCCACTATGAAAATAAACGTTATGATGAGGATAGCAACCGGATCGGTAAAGCCATTAACAGGCGCCATAATGAGCTCACGGAATCCGGCCGGTTCAGACTCGATGCGTTCGAACGATCCGGGATCCAGAATCTCGCGCCCATCCACTTCGATACGCTCATAACTGCCGCCCGGTATGACCCAGGTGAGTACGGCAAAAAAGCACAAAAGTGCAAGTATCAGGATAATGGTGTTGGGTGCCTGAAAACGGGTCAGCAGCGTCCGGTACCGGTTCATTGGCTTGTTATGTTCGTCCATAATTTCATTCGTCGCATACTGTATCATTTGTGTCCGTTGATTCAAGCCTGATCCGGTGTTACCTGGCCTGTTTCTCCAAAGAAATAGACTATTGCAATCATGACGGCGATAGCAACAGGATAGATGATCCAGGCCGTGAGCCCGATAACGGTAGATGCCATCAGGGAAAAGGCACTGAGTCCGCCCACAACCATGGCATAGGGGAGCTGGGTATTCACATGTGTAATGTGGTCGCAACGGCAGGCCAGTGAGCTCAGGATAGTGGTGTCGGAAATCGGTGAGCAATGATCACCCCAGACAGATCCGGCCAGCACGGCACTGACACTGGCGTAAAGAAGTGTGCTCGCTTCAGTGGAATCGAGCCCTGCCGACCCGGAAATCGACCAGATGAGCGGGAGTACCAGTGGCATCAGAATGCCCATGGTTCCCCAGCTCGAACCCGTTGAAAAACTGGTAAACCCGGCCAGAATGAATATCAACACCGGAATCAAGGTGGGATTGAGGATTCCGTCAAGAAGGGTGACGAGATAATCCGCGGTTCCCAGGTGTTGTGTGACCATGCCGAGTGACCAGGCCAGCACCAGAATCATTAAACCTTCGAACATCAGATGCATTCCCCGAAACATTCCTTTAAGCATGGCATCCACAGACAGCAATCGCTGTCCGACAGTCAGTATACACGCAAGAAAAAGCGAAAAAATCGAGCCCCATACCAGTGCAGCGTAGGAATCGGCGGACCCAACCACTTCCTGCAAAGTTGACCCTTCGCCGGTGATCCAGAGTCCGGCCAGCGTTACGCTTACCAGCCCGAGGATCGGAAGAAAGGCATTCATCCAGTGCGAGGTTATATTACTGTTTCCGGGTTCCTCATTTAAGTTTCCGCTTCTATTCCTTACACTGCCGTACCCAACTTTCCCTCCTCCATGCCCATCAGCTGTATTGTGCTCTTCATCAACGCCGTACGGATCAGCCACCCGGGAGGTATCATTTCCGCTGAGGGCTTTTTTTTCAGCCCGGCGCATCGGCCCGAAATCTCGTCCGCTGATCGCGATAATTGCAACAAAAAGAATGGCCAGAAAAGCATAAAAATTATAGGGCAGTGAGTTGAGAAACACCAGATAGGCCGCTTCGTTAAATCCGGGAATGGCGGATTCGGACTCGCGAATGTAACCGATCACCGCACCGATCCAGGTGGAAATGACTGCAATAATGGCAACCGGGGCAGCGGTGGAGTCTACCAGGTAAGCGAGCTTGGCGCGCGAGACGCGCAGGCGATCGGTGAGTGGACGCATGGTGCTGCCGACAACCATCGTATTGGCGTAATCATCGAAAAAGACGACATAACCCATAGCCGTTGCGGTAATCTGTGCCCGGCGGCGATTAGTGACCAGCCGGGTGATCGCCCTGACAATACCGCGGGTGCCTCCGTTGGCTCCGATGATACCGACCATTCCGCCGATCAGCAGGCTGAAAATGAGGATACTTACGTGAGCAGGGTCGGCGACAGATGGTACAATATAATCGCTTCCGGTGATGAAGAATGAGGTGAAAATACCGCTAACCGAAACATCGCTGTTTAGCCAGGCCCCCATCCAGACGCCAATGAACAATGCCAGCAGAACCTGGCGAAAGATCAATGCAATGGCGATAGCGGCAACCGGCGGGAGGAGGCTCATCCAGGCAAAGGATGATAGCCCTGGCATAAGCGATGATAAAAGCAACAGGAAAACAGACACAGACCCATTCATAACAAACCAGCTCCAAACTAATAGATTCATCATTCCCTCAACAAGACAATCACACTCCGTAAACTCCGAAAAACAACACTGGAAAATGGTTCCAAAGAATAAACATTTTTAAATCAAATTGTTGTCCGGCCAGAACAATTGACAGATGTTCATTCACTATACTCACTTACTCATATTCTTCTATCCATTTACTCCGTCATTTTAATTTTAAAATAATTACTGTTGAATGAGAGATAAAAACCCGAATAACAACACTGATCTTTCCCGGCACCGGCCATTTATACACGATTTTGCGGTGGAGTGGAACCCCATATGATAATAAATAGCTTATATTGGAAGGCAACGATCCTGTTGGAATGAAATCGAAATGTTCCCGTTATTATTTCCATTTTCATACCATTGCGGAGTATAAATACCATACCGGAACATAATTCAAGATTCAAATTTACCACTTGATGCGGTAGCAAACGGAGGTGTCTGTGATGAATGTCCACGAGCGAGTCAGCACCGGTATCGCCGGGTTTGACAAAGCGATTGATCAACTTCGCCCGGGAGATAATGTGGTCTGGCAGGTAGCCTCAATAACTGACTACCGAAAGATGGTCGTCCCTTTTGTTGCTCAGTCCAGGCGAGACAAGCGCCGGCTTATTTATGTCCGATTTGGTGCTCATGCGCCGTTGATGGAGAATAAGCCGGACATCAAATGCTATCAGCTTGAGCCTGAAAAAGGTTTTGAAAGTTTTGTCGGTTCTATTCATCAACTGATGGATAAAGAGGGAAGGAAAACCTTTTATGTCTTTGACTGCCTGACAGATTTGCTGGAATACTGGCATTCCGACCTGATGATCGGCAATTTTTTCAAAGTAACCTGTCCTTATCTATTTGAACTGGACACGATTGCCTATTTTGCCATCAAAAGGAATGTACATACGTACAGCAGTATTGCCGGCATCAGGGAAACGACCCAGTTACTGCTGGATGTCTATGAAGTGAACAAAAATTTCTACATTCACCCCCTCAAGGTTTGGCAACGCTACTCTGCAACCATGTTTTTTCCCCATTTAATTCAGGGAGAGGAAGCGATCAGTATTACGTCCAGCTCCGAAGCCGCTGCTCTGTTCGCCGATATTCCCCGTTCGGAAGAGCGACTCGATAACTGGAATGTGATATTTCAACAGGCCAAAGAGGTGCTCAATCAGGATGTCGAACAACAGGAGCCGATCAAAAAAAAAATAATGAGGATGCTGATAGGACCGGAGTCCAAAATGCTTGATCTATGTAACCGGTATTTCACCCTGGCTGATATGCTTTCGATAGCAACAAGGGAAGTTGGTTCCGGTTTCATCGGAGGAAAAAGTGTAGGGATGCTGCTGGCCAGAAAGATTATCGAGAGGGATGGTGGCGATCGCTTCGAGCCGTTCATGGAGCCTCACGACTCCTTTTACCTGGGTTCGGATATTTTTTATACCTATATCGTCCAGAATGGATGGTGGAAACTCAGATCGAAGCAGAAAACCGAAAACGGGTACTATAAGTATGCATCGGAGTTAAGAGAAAAAATGTTTCAGGGCATGTTCCCGTCAGATATCCGTGAGGAGTTTGTGCATATTCTGGAGTATTTCGGACAGTCACCGATCATTGTACGCTCCAGTTCTTTGCTGGAAGACAACTTCGGCAATGCCTTTGCAGGGAAATATGAGAGTGTCTTCTGTGCCAACCAGGGAACCCTCGAGGAGCGCTATGATGCCTTTGAGCAGGCCATCCGAACGGTGTATGCCAGTACCATGAATCAAAATGCCCTCGATTATCGGAAGAACCGGGGATTGGCCGAAAAAGATGAACAAATGGCCATACTGGTTCAGCGTGTATCCGGCGACCAGTATCAGGATCTGTTCTTTCCGCATATCGCAGGAGTGGGCAACTCGTCCAATCTGTATGTGTGGGACGAGAGTATTGACATGGAAGCCGGAATGTTGCGACTGGTTTTCGGGCTTGGTACCCGGGCGGTCGACCGGACGGTGAATGATTATGCCAGACTGGTAACACTCGACAAACCTGCACGGTTACCCTTGATGTATACCGATGACCTGCAGAAGTATGCTCAGCGTTATGTGGATGTCCTTTCCCTTTCCGACAATACGTTGACCACACGGGAATGGAATGAGATCAAAGAACTGGATATAAAAGTCGATAACGGGCTTTTTGCCACATTGGACTTCCATACAGAACGCCGTCTGCGTGATCTTGGATACGATGACAACAATGCGCCGTATATACTGGATTTTCAAGGATTGCTCAAACATTCCGAATTCCCAAAACTAATGAGAGATATGTTGGCTTTGCTGTCCGGGATTTATGATTATCCGGTAGATATCGAGTTCACAGCAAATTTTACAGATAAAAAGCAATTCAAAGTGAATCTGGTGCAATGTCGACCATTGCAGACACACGGGCTGGGGTCGCCGGTAGAGATTCCTGAACAGATGGATATAGAGGACTGCTTTTTTACAACGAGAGGACACTTTATGGGCGGAAATGTTCAGTTTCCTGTAGATTATGTGGTATATGTACAGCCTCAGGCCTATATGAACCGAAATGAACAGGACAAATATGCTGTGGCCCGACTGATTGGGAAAATCAACACAGCACTGAAAGAACATAAGGTCATGCTCCTCGGTCCGGGCCGGTGGGGGACCACCACCCCGACGTTGGGCGTGCCGGTCCATTTTTCAGAATTGAACCACATGTCGGTCATCTGCGAAGTGGCATCAGAAGAAGCCGGATTTATGCCCGAATTGTCTTATGGTAGTCATTTTTTTCAGGATCTTGTGGAGACAGGAATCTTTTATGTGGCCCTTTTTAACGGACGAAAAGAGGTGGCATACCATCCACAATACATTTTACAACGTGAGAATTTGTTGACATCCCTGTTACCCGGCACTAACTCATTCGATGATGTCATTCATATTGCCCGGACGAACGGGATGCAGCTCTTTTCAGACATTGTTTCACAGCGGGCATTCTGCAGGTAAGATATGTTGGCATCACCGGCTGTGTACCCTTTAACCTGATCAGAGCCGTTCTGCAAACAGAACGCTTGTCAGCTGCTTCGAAACAAGTACCATCACGGGTGATGGGGCGTATGTGGTGTATCAAACCTCTTTGCTGCTTTCTCCATGGTATTTCCAGATGGTTTTCCGGCATTGAATTGCAGATCAAAAACGGGCGATCGCATTTTCCCGTCAGAGGTAAAAAGATTGTATAGACCTGCCCCTGCACGTGAAAAGATCTCAATAACACCTTTTAGGTAAGGTTCGTCGGGATCATCGATGAAATAATAAGACCGGGGAGAGTAGATATCCATGTTGTTATCGGTTCTGCTTAATTTCATGGTATAAATTCCCGCCGGAAAATTATCGGTATGGAAATAAAGTTGATTTTTTCCTGCTTCCGGTTGCAGGGTTTTGGTAAGGACGACTTCCCTGTTATGATCAAACAAGGTAAAAGTGGACGATGCTTCAAAATCAGGAGGGTGGTTAATCACGATGTTTTTGGGTGCCCGGACAACTCTGTCAGCCGAGTAGGCCTCCATACGAGATTCCAATACAGGGGTGTTCCGGGACAATACGGGTAACGGATTATCTTCATTGTTACTAAAATAAAACAGCGTCCTGTTATCATCCGGGAACGGAGGCTCCATGTAATTTAAAATGTGAGGATCCCGGATAAAAAGTTTGAAAACAAACCTCTTTCAAGAAAGTTTCGATGATAAAGATTGCCTGCGCTGATCGGAATTGTGGCTTGCTAACACTGTAAACCCGGATGCATTCTTATTAAATATCAGCTTCAAACTACTCAACTTGCTTTTTGTAGGGCTATCCGGTTTGATATTAACCACCTCCTCGGTTTGAAGCGCGGCTATGTTTCTATGTTGACCCCGCGTGTTTGTCAGTTGAAATGCCGGCAGGCCCGGGCCGGAACTACGAGGGTTCTTGACTTTGACTTCAAAAAAAGTAGAATAAGATGGCGCATATCCCATAACAGATCATTCTATTAGAACCTTGTTTCAGATGTACATATTGACGTACAATCCCTTTTAATAACAGGAGCATAAACAAGGGTCACTGTTACAGGAAAAATTAAAATTTTTTAATAAATTTTAATTTAGACATTAGGCGGGGATAGATCATTATAGCAGTCGCTCATTGAAGATCATTTTTACATAAGTAGTTCTGTTTCGGGTTTCAATCCGGCACATAACCGGAAAATACCAGCCAGGCTACAATGAAGGTAAGTACCACGTTAAAAGATTGGCCGACCAGATAGAGAAGCAGGGGCTTTCCGCCTTCGATCTGTTTCCACAATTTCCGGAAATCGGTTTCAAGGCCGATGCACAAGAATGCCAGGCAAAAAAACCAGCTGCGAAATCCATTGGCCAGGCTTACACGCGCATCCACGGTTTCCGGTCCGAGCAGTGGAATCAGGATAAAGGACACGATGAGGGAGGCCATTACAAAACCCAGGATAAATTTGGGGAACCGTTCCCATACCACGCCAAGACCTGAGCGTTGCTGGTCGGAAGCAGCAAAATATATCACCCAGAACAGGGCGATTCCGAACGCGATGATTCCAATCATCACATTCTGAATCATTTTGATAACCGTGGCAGTCGCCAGTGCGTCAGGCCCAATAAATTCTCCGGCGGCTGCGACCGCTCCGGTCGAATCAATCGTACCTCCAATCCAGGCTCCAGCCACAAAATCATTAAGTCCCATCCACTGTGTTAACAGGGGCATGCCCACCATCATGGCTACGGTAAATATCAGGGTCATCCCCACGGCAAGCGTCAGTTCCTCTTTCCGGGCCCGGCAGGATTCGGCCGCAGCAATGGCAGCGCTTACACCACAGACAGAGGTAGCTGCAGAGATCGTAATGGAGAATTCCGGACTCAGTTTGAGGTATTTCCACCCCAGCCAGAACATTGACAGCAGAACAATAGGTGTCACCACCCAGGCTACAATAATACCGTACTGACCCAGCTCAAGGATACGTCCGAACAAAATTCGAGCACCGAGCAGGACCAGGCCGACCTTAATGTAAAGCTCGGATCTGACCGCGGGTTTCATCCATGAAGGGACAGCAAGGATATTGCTGATCAATAAACCGATCAAAAGTGCCCAGAGGGCGTATCCCAGCCCGTATTCCTTCATAAAAGGGTGGCTCTCAATCAGAAATGCCGCCATGGCAAGCACAAAAACTGACGGAAATGCTCTGGCAAAAGAAACCGGTGAGGCCTCCAGAAAGTACATGGCAAGAGTGCACAAAAGTCCGGTACCAAGCATCAGGAGCATCATGGCTCCATACGATTGATCCAGTAAATCTGTCGCAGTAACCCATGTACTGAAACGAGGCACATGTGACACTACTCCGGAAAACACAGCTATCAACAACAGAAATCCCAGCCAATTGACCCACCAGTCTTCCTGCTTTATGAATATCCGCCAATTTGTTCCCATGGAATTACCTCCGGTCGATTGCAACTGACATTTCAAATCTATCAAGTTACCCGGAAAAGTCAAACTCCATCAATAGTCTCGCCGAATGATTCGTACCGATTCACCTGGACACATGCCCGCCCTCGCGCTTCAGCACACAGTGAAAACGCCCGTACTCAACGTAACGCGCAAGAAAATCGAAGATTACGAAGCAAAATCAATGAAACAGGAAGGTGAAACATCCATGTTTAAATCATGCACAAGTCTATCAGAAACAGCTGACATGGATGTTTCAAGTCCTTAATTATTCCGGCGGGGGGCGCGCATTTGTTCGATTACCTCAAACTCTGCCCTCCGGTTATCAGGGCAACCGGGATCATCCGTATACTGTTCGTAACAGGGAACTGGTGCTTTCCCCAGGCCTCTGCTTTCAATTCTGTCTTCAGTTACCCCGTTTTCGGTTAAGTATTGTACCACGGCATTGGCACGGCGATAACTCAGACGCAAATTATATTGATCGCCACCAACATGGTCCGTATAGGCATCAACACTAACCCTGTACTCAGAAGGCAGATCAAGCAGTGCTTCCACATGACGATCAAGTATCCCGGCAGCTCTACTATCTATGTTGGACAAATCAAATCCAAAATAAACGTTTTCGAGCTCGGGAATTGCAACCGGTTCCGGTTCCGGCTCTGGTTCAGGTGGCGGTGGTGGAGGTGGTGGTGGCTCCGCTTCTTCCACTACATCCGGTTCCGGCTCCTCTTCGACAACTTCTTCAGTAGAAGCACAACCTGCATATAAAAGGGCAAAGCCAAGCACAAGTGCAAATAGCACCAATAAATTTCTGGAGTATATCATAATGGTTCGACTTGGGGTTAAAAATTATACTATTCTAATGTAATAAAATTGTTATTAATTATCCGCATGGTTTAAAAGCTATATTTTTTTTAAATGTATGTCCGCTTTAGAGTAAAAAAATAGAATAAAAAATGTGTATCCGGTAAATTTTCAGGAGCTTTTTTCACAAGCTATTTTAAATAGCTATTTATATATTTACCATCGGGTACATTCAATTATAGCTATCTGAAAAGAGTACTTCCGGGCGCATATATGTATTAATATCAGGTACTTACGGGTTCGATTTAATTACTTTGTATCATTGATTCGCAGAAACACAAAAACAAAAAAAGTGGTCCATTAATAACGTTTACCATGTTGCCCAACAGAACATTATTGACCTTATTACGCACGTCTTTACTGCTTATGCCTTTACTGTTTACGAATGTATTATGGGCTCAGAATCAACTCTTCATACCCGAGGTAATAAGCGGAGAGGATATCGACCTTGAGATTCAGGAAGGGACCCATGAATTTTTCCAGGGATATACGACGGCAACAATGGGTGTCAACGGTGATGTACTTGGTCCCACCATTTTGCTTGAAAAAGGACAACAGGTAACCATGAATGTTCATAATCAGCTGCCAGAAGCTACAACCGTACACTGGCACGGCCTGCATGTATCCTCCGAAAATGACGGTGGCCCTCACACTCCCATTGAACCTGATGAAACCTGGTCGCCTTCTTTTACCGTGCTCGACCGCGCCTCCACATACTGGTATCACCCGCATCTTCATCAAAAAACCGAAAAACATGTAACAATGGGAATCTCCGGGCTCATTATTGTTTCCGATGAAGAAGAGTCCCAACTGGATCTGCCAAGAACCTACGGAATGGACGACCTGCCGCTTATTATTCAAACCAAAGAATTCAAAAGCGACAAGCAAATTGTAACGTTTGCTCATGCGGATAGTGTGGTGATGGTAAATGCAACAGTCGATCCCTATGTGGAGGTTCCGGCACAGGTGATACGACTCCGGTTACTGAACGGCTCATCTATGAGGTCATTCAATCTGGGATTAACCGACGATCAATCATTTTATCAGGTGGCTTCAGACGGGGGGCTGCTTTCATCCCCGGTTGAGCTGGACCGTCTGTTGTTAGCGCCTGCAGAACGCGCAGAAATTCTGATCAATCTATCCGATCTCCAGGGACAAACAATTCACTTAAAAAGCTATGCATCAGAACTTCCTGACGGGATATTTGGTGCAAAATACCCCGGGATTAATCAGGATTCGACACTGAACAGATATGATCCCAATCCACTTAATGGCAATGACTTTAACATAATGCAGCTGAACATTACCTTAACTTCAGATAATGCCGTAACCGAAATTCCGTCTGCCCTGGTGAACGTTACGCCCTGGAATGAAGCCGATGCCGATACAAGTAGAACGTTCCGGCTAAACTCCCGGGTGTTGCCGGATCAGCTTAACCATCCGTTTTACATCAATGATGAAGATTTCGCAATGGATAAAATTAATGAAGTGATCCCGCTGGACAATCTGGAAATCTGGTCCATCACAAATGAAACAGCCATTGCTCATCCGTTTCATGTACATATGATACAGTTTTATATCCTTGACCGGAATGGTGTGATCCCGCCGGAACAGGAGAGGGGAAGAAAAGATGTCGTATTTGTACACCCAATGGAAACCGTTCGTTTTATCACAAAATTTGAAACCTATACCAATCCGGACATTCCGTATATGTACCACTGTCATATGCTCATCCATGAAGACGAGGGCATGATGGGGCAGTTTCTTGTCGTAGACAAAGCAACCGGTATTGAAGGCCAGGACAGCCATATTCCACAACATGTTTACCTGGAGCAAAACTATCCGAATCCCTTCAATCCCGGAACTATAATCGGATTTGAGCTGCCCGAACCCACACCGGTGCAGCTGGAAATTTTTGATGTGCTCGGCCGTCGGGTAGCTTTGCTGGTCGATGAATTCATTCCTGCTGGAAAACACGAGGTTTCTTGGGATGCATCCCGTGTTTCCGGCGGAACCTATTTCTATCGCCTGACTGCCGGTGATTTCATACAAACAAAACAAATGATGATGCTCAAATAGTATCCAATGAAATTTCTGTTACGGACTGCCGAATAACCCTGTTATTACCAATTTCTATTTCCATACGTAATCACAACCCAAACAAATCCAAGCAATATTATGAAAAATAACAGAAGAGAATTCCTAAAAAAGAGCGGTATGGCCGGCCTCGGTTTGGCTGGTGCAGGATTCGTCGATTCAAAACAGGAAAATGAGGAACCCTTCAGACAGACACACAGCAGTCGCTTTAATATGCATGGTTACGCTGCACCACCTATAGACGTGGTTCGTGTTGCTGTTATCGGACTTGGTAATCGTGGCAGTGGAACTGCCCGCCGCATGGCAAGTATTCAGAATGTAGAACTGAAAGCAATATGTGACCTTGAAGAAGACCGGGTAAACAGTGTTGCGGACAGCCTTGCAAACACCCACCACAATCCAGATAAATATTTTGGTGGTGAAAATGAGTGGAAAAAGATCTGTGAACGCTCGGATATTGATCTGATCTCCATTGTCACCCCCTGGCATTTACACGCACCGATGTGTGTTTATGCCATGGATCATGACAAACACGCCTATACAGAATTGCCTGCAGCACAGACAATCGATGAATGTTGGCAACTGGTAGAGACCTCGGAACGAACCCGAAAACATTGTGTTCAGATGTCAGGCTCATGTCACGGCGGACGGAATGCCATACTTTTGAACATGGTTCGGCATGATGAATTCGGAGAATTGATTCATGCTGAAAGTGGATATATTCACGACCTGCTCAGAACATATAACTTCACCCACCGGTATCACAACAACTGGCGGCTTTGGGAGAATATCGACCGTCAAGGGAATCTCTATCCCCAACATGGTTTTGTACCCATCGCCCAGATGATGGACCTGAACTATGGGGATACGGTTGAATCCCTGGTCTCCGTTCAAAGCAAGGATTTTATGATGCATGAAGTGGCAAAAGAGATGGCAGCTGAAGATGATTTTTGGGAGCAATTCGTCGGCAGGGATTTCCGTGGAAATATGAATGTTACGACCATGCGCACGCACAAGGGAAGTACCATCATTATCAGACACGATGTAACCTCTCCAAGGCCAAGGCCTTCACAACCACTGGTCAGTGGCACAAAAGGGTTTTATGACCAGGGTAGATTTGCCAGGGATCATACCCGGTATTTCTCTGATGAGGAATTTGAAGAACTGCTGGATAAATATACGCCTCAAATTACAAAGCGTTTTGAGCAGGCGGTTGAAGAAGCCAGGGAATTTCAGCGTGAATCTCACGGCTATTATAATGTCAATTCAACAGACTGGCGTCTTATCGACTGTCTGCGAAACGGGTTGCCCGTTGAAATAGATTGTTACGATGCTGCACTCTCCAGTGCAATAATACCCTTAAGTGAATGGTCTGTTGCTAACCGTTTTAACTCGGTTCGCATGCCAGACTTTACAGCAGGTGCATGGAAAACCAACAAGCGGGGTATGGACATTAACCTCGAAAATGGTGGAGGAAATACAGGGATTATGTAACCATGTTTTATCTGAATCTTATTTAATATGTAAAGAGCCACCCGTGTCATGTCACCGGGTGGCTCTTTTTTTTATATTGGCTGATTGCCTGCCAATACCCGCCTCAAAGCCTTCAGGCATGATTGACATTCAAAATACATCCTTCTTTCGGGTACCCTTTTGCTTAATTTGTCGTTTGGTTCGATGATGAGTTCCTGAATTGTTCCCCTTTGAAAGTCTTCATCAAATAATAGAGAGATGGCAGAATGATACATGAGCCGACTATCAATGCAATCGACAATTGCAACAGTGTGGAATCGGGAGCAGCGGTGTTGACAAGAGAAAGATTATCTTCACTTCCCTGTATACGAATAATATCCGGAAACTGAATTAAAAACCACCCGGACATAATAAATACGATCTGGACACCGGCTATGAACCTGGGAATGAGACTTTTACTTCGTTCCAGAAAATACCACAGTGCAGGAAGGCTTACTGTAGCGAACAATACACACAAGAGCGCAGGCACAGAATTAAAAAACATGGAAAAGAGAGGAAAATCATAAAAATACCCAGCAATAAAAATCAACAACCCAGATAAAACCATTGCGACCTGAATTCGTTTGACTATAGAAACAAATGCCTGACGAAGACTTTTATTATCGGTTTCCCCGATCATGAATACAGCCGCCAAAAAGGTGAATAAACAAATCGTAAATAAACCGACAGCAAAGGAAAAGCCATTAAACCAGGGAGCAATAAATGCTTCAAAAAAAGAAGCAGCATCCGGATTTATACGGCCCAACATAGAAGCTCCAACGATAACACCCAAAAACATCGGTGCTAAAACACTGGATACCTTGAATATCCAATCATAGAATATCACACTTCGGTCCTGAATGGCATCGTAGTGCATGTAAGTAAAGGCGGTACCACGCAATATAATACCTATCAAAAGCAGCAGAATGGGAATATGCAGATAAAGAGAAAGTACTGCGTAAATTCTTGGAAAACCCATAAAAAGTATGACCACAACCAGAATTAACCAAATATGATTGGCCTCCCAAACAGGCCCAATAGCATCTCCTATATGGCTTCGATAACTTTTCCGGGTAATCATATCCAGTATCCCTGCTCCAAAATCAGCTCCTCCGAACAGGACATAGAAAACAAGTGATACAGCCAAATAAAATATAATAATGCTTAAAAGCATGGTTCGGATAGTTTTAATAGATCTGCGTGTATGGAACAAGAATCTTATCCCATGAATACACTATTGGATCATTTTAATTTGCCGGGGCCTTCCTGTAACCCGGTTTATTATTCATTTCTTGCTGACTCATATTTTTCAGGAAGTGTTATAATTTGTCTTCGCATAAGCCATATCAGAACACCTGTCAACAGCAGGTAAATACCGGAAATCAAAAATAAGGGATATTGAAGACCCGGCATACTGCTGACAGCGTCTTCCGTCTTCATAATACCATAGATAATCCAGGGCTGCCGGCCCACTTCCGTAACGGTCCATCCGGCCTCAACAGCCAGAAAACCCAAAGGTGTCATTGCACTTAACAACCACAGCCACCAACGGCGAGAAATCAGATACGGCCATTTCCATCGGAATAACAGAAACAGTATTCCAACCAGTGCCATAGCCATTCCGGAAGCAATCATAATTTGAAAAGCAATATGAGTGATGAGTATGGGAGGCCATTCTTCCCTTGGAAAATCCTCGAGGCCTGTTACTACGGCATCCGGTGACCCGTGCGCCAGTAAACTGAGCAGCCCGGGGATATGAATGGCATAATTCACCCTCTGATTTTTTTCATCAGGTATACCACCTAAAATCAGGCCGGCTCTGCTTTGTGTTTTAAAGTGGCTTTCCATAGCAGCCAGTTTTAAAGGCTGACGATTGGCAACATCTTTGGCTGAATAGTCCCCGCTCACAGGCATAAGCACAGCGAAAAATGCGCCAACCGTTAGGGCGATGATTATAGCTTTCCTGTGAAACAAATTTCCCGGATTTTTCAACAATAAAAAAGCATGCAGACCCGCCACAGCAAAGCCGGTTGCCACGAATGCGGCCAGCGTCATATGCAGTGCCTGGGAGAACCAGGCATCATTAAACATGGCGGCAACCGGATCAATATTTACGGCCTGGCCGTTGACCCAGTCAAAACCAGCCGGACTGTTCATCCAGCCGTTGGCAGCCACAACAAAAATACCGGATGCCATACCGGACAGGCCGACTACCATGCCCGAAATCCAGTGTGCCCACGGGTGCATTTTTTCCCATCCATAAAGAAACAGGCCGAGTGCAATAGCCTCTACAAAAAATGCGGTTCCTTCCCAGGAAAACGGCATTCCAAATATGGGCCCCGCATGCTCCATAAAGACCGGCCACAACATACCCAGCTCAAAAGCAAGAACGGTACCTGATACGGCTCCCGTCGCAAAAAATATAGCCACACCTTTCGACCATGCCTTTGCAAGGTCCTGATAAACCCGCTGTCCTGTACGGATCCATTTGTATTCGGCAATGGCCACCAGAAACGGCAAGGCAATTCCAATACAGGCAAAAATGATATGAAAACCGAGTGAAACGGCCATCTGCAACCGGGCGGCAAGTAAATCTTCCATAATACAGACGTTTATGTGACTGCAAATTTCCCATTAATATAGCAAACAGAAATTTATATTTTATACCTACATGGCATCAATTATTGTATCGATCCGTGAATTTGATATATTTCGTTTTTTAACATGCAGATACTTATTTGTTAATTAACGAATATACCTTAGAGGCAACTGCAACAAAGTATATTTCAACTATATCAAGCGTTTTCAGCATGGCTGTTCTCCTGGATAATAATGTATGTAAATCCATGCTTACCATACCTAAGTTCCAGGAGTATGATGAATGCAGGATTGCTCGATCTGACCTTATAATAAATCATATAATTTTAAACAGATGAAAATTAACAGCCCACAGTTAATGAATAAAATAGTGACAGGTATTTTTTTACTGCTGCTGTTCACCTCTTGTGATCTGATTAATCTTGAAGACGAAGATGGAGATGACCTTGCATTCTATTGAACCTTTCACACAAAGCCACCTGATGCAACTTTCTCTCTTTCCGATACCTTGCAAGTACCTGAAGAAGTCGACACCGACGGGAAAACGGTGTATTTAAAACTGGTTGACATGGTGACAGAGACGGACGGTGCAGAAAATGGTCTTGGCCACACCAGGTTCGGGGAAATTACGGATCCCGCTCTCTACTGGACCAAATCAACGATTCGATATGACTCTGTTTCTACTTATCTGAATGGTGAAAGAGGCTGGGTGGATTTTGAAATTTCGGGAATTGAGCAGGGTGATTATGCCATCTGGGCATTTATTGATATGACTGAAAATGCAACCGGTGACAGCCAGTCACTTCCTGACAACGGGGATTATTATGTTGGAGTGGAGCAATTCGGCTTCTATGCCCAGGATATTATTTCTCAAAAAAAACACCTGTTGAAAGAACGTGCCTGGCAAATTTATAATGAATAGTATCCGTCATTATCAGCCATTCAACAGATTCAAACAGCCTCGCTGTAATTTTAATAAATCTTGTTTATGGATATTGTCTGGGTAGGGTTCGCTTTTGTTATCGGTCTGCTGGTATCCCGGATACACATCCCCCCACTGGTTGGATATCTTATTGCCGGCCTGGTTCTGGCTGCTTTTGGTTATGAACCGGGGATTATGATGGGCGAAATAGCCCATCTGGGAGTTCTGTTTCTGCTGTTTTCCGTAGGGCTGCACATCCGTCTTGGTAATATACTGCAACGGGAAGTTCTTGGCGTTGGATTTATACATCTGGCGATATCAACCCTGCTCTTTTTCCCGTTAAGTCTCTACTTCGGGCTGGGTATGGAAGCGGCTGTGATCGTCAGTATCACACTCGGATTTTCTAGCACGGTGCTGGCGGCAAAAAACCTGGAACTACGTAACGAGATTGGAGCCTATTATGGCAGGGTGGCGATCGGTATTCTGATTATCCAGGATCTTGTGGCCATGGGAATCATTGCGTATGCCGGTGGCGGAATACCCTCTTATTGGGCTGCCCTGCTTTTAGGACTTCCCCTGCTCAGGCCGCTGCTATCCCGACTGATGGCTTGGATCCAGCGGGATGAATTGTTGCTGTTAATGGCTTTGTCACTCGCTATCGGCGGCGATGCACTGTTTGAAATTTTCCATCTGAGCGGAGAACTCGGAGCTCTTGTGATGGGCATGCTCCTGGCAACTGATAAACGCGGAGAGGAACTTGGAAAAAAAATATGGGGCATCAAGGAAGCGTTCCTGGTCGGATTTTTCCTTCAGGTAGGCCTGACCGGATTCCCGGTGGATGCCAACGCCTATGCATTCATCGGTATCATGCTGGCCTTGCTTCCGGTTAAAGCAGTTTTGTTTTTTTTACTGTTCATGATCTTTTCTTTACGGGCAAGAACCGGGTATCAATCGACCATGACCCTGACCGCCTATAGCGAATTTACCCTGATTGCCGGCTCAGTAGCAGCCGCCAATAATTTGGTGCCCGGTGAACTTATCGTTGTACTGGGACTAATGACGGCCGTCTCTTACGCTACCAACTCAATACTGGTGCGTTATGAAGATTTTCTCTGGGAGCGATCAGGCAAATTTCTCACATCGATGGAAAGAGTTATAAAGCACCACGATCACCAACCGGAATCGTTCGGAGCTGCCGAATATCTTGTTGTAGGTATGGGTACAACCGGTTTAGCAGCATATGACACCTTGAAAAACCATCAGAAACGTGTACTCGGAATGGATATCGATCCGGATCGAGTAAAACAGACGATGGAGGATGGAAGGCGGGTTATTGTCGGTGATGTCCAGGATCTTGAAATGTGGAATAAACTTGATTTGAGCAAGTTGAAAGGGATTATATTGGCAATGTCAAGTGATATTGAACTGAAACTACACGCTCTTTCTGGGATAGCCAGTTGCCCCTGTAATTGTCCTGTCTATGTACTTACACTGAATAAGAGCGAGGAAAAAACGGTCAAGAATAAAGGAGGAATTCCCATTTCCGTTCCTTCTCTTGAAATTGGAAAAAAAATGGCAGAACTCTGTATGGGTGGCCATTAATTTTCAAGTATCGTTGAAATCTCTTTCAAGATGGGAAGTAAGAGCAGAAGTTACAGAAAATGAAATAATTTTTTTACTCGTTGGCAATCGGCTAAAAAAATCCTGACCTTTAAGCCCCATAGTTACAAATTAAAACGAACGATCTCAATTAATCAGTAATTAAATATCGGATTATGCTACGAAAAACATATGCTATTCTGTTAACATCTTTTCTTGCATTGGTAATCTGGAACTGCAGTGACAGTCCCGCTGGCCCGGACTTGTCGAATGCCCCTGATGCCCCGACTATTGAAAATGTCGAAATGGATTTTTCGGTATTCGAACAAGCTGAAAATTACGAGTCTTCCCAAATGAAAAGCCTTTCTGAATTCAGCAGTAAATGGCAACACCGTCTGGAGTCAACTGATTCCTCGGCCTATGAACAGGCTGCTTTATTTGCTTTTTATGCGGATTTCTGGTTTCAACAAATGGGCCATTTACCTGCAACCTTTTTTAATGAAAATAATTGGGGAGACCCTGATCTCGAAGGTGATACCTGGATCTGGGAGTGGCATTTTGCCGCCCAAGGAGAATCCATAACCATGACGGTGACCGCAGAAACAGTCGATAACGAACGTCATTGGGAACTCAGATATTCCACCGAAGGCACGGAAAGTGATCTGGACAATGCTCTTCTTATTGCTTCCAGGATTCGCCTTGACGGTACCGGGGGCAACTGGGAACTATACGATTTTCATGTGGAAGATCCGGTATTTGTGGTGGAATATGAATTTGATGGCAATATAACAACACGGGTCGATATGCGCTTTGACGATGAAGAGGAAGGCCGTTTTCTGTATCAACGGGATGATAGCATCAGCACACTTCAAATGTGGGATGTTTTCAGCACCGGCTTGATGACCATTGAATGGAATAATGATAATGGAACCGGTTCTGTTCAAAGTCCGGATTACAGAGATGGGGAAAAAGTCTGCTGGAATGAAGATTTCCAGGATACAGAATGTTGAGTTCGGGCATCAGTTTCCATGTGGCGTCCGTGCCAGCGCCGAATCTTCATATTGAACCCATTCCTCAACCTCGTGATCCTGATCCAGAATCCACGGATGATAGGACGGATGCTCCCGGTTGGCCGTGTTTAGACGGCGATACAGGACACTCCGGTGCACTACCGGTTTGTCCTCCCGGCCATCCGGCCAGCAACGAACCTGCCGTCGGTACCATTTTGTGAGCCATGACCCGCGTGAGTTATGCATGTGGCCATCCGCATCCTCCCGGACCGTCAATTGGTGGCCGGGATACATCAGCAAACCGTGTTGGACTGCCTGCTGTGTGAGCCAAACCAATGGAATATCGGACAGTTGCGTGCTCGCATAACCACCGCCGACATCGGTATGCATCCCGCAAAACCAGACCTGTTTGATCGTCTGACCCGGTTCACCCCGGCTGTCCCAGAGTTTCGGGTGAAATATTTTACGTTCATCATCGATAGCCAGTGCCTGATATGCGTGTTCAACGCTTTCACTCAGTTTGAAATTATGAAACCGGTGCCGGAACAGTGGAAGACCGTCAAGCAACACACTCAGTGACCGGGAAGGCAAGCCAAGTGCCGCTACGGTATCGTAACAGCCAATAAATCGAATGGTCGTCCACATGGTACGATGACGATGGATAAAATCATCCGCTTTTTCTTTACGCTTTTTGGTGTTCCGTATCTGATAGATTCGGTATGCCCGCCCTATCAGTTCCGGACGCGCTTTCGGGAGTATCCCGAAATAGTGGATGAAACTTGACAGGCTGCGAACGGTGGCGGCACCACGGCTGAACCCAAACAAATAGATCCGATCGCCTGATTCATAATAATCAAAGAGAAAACGATAGCAGCTTTTGATATTATGGGAGATCCCCCGGCCACCGATATTCCCGGTAATCTTTTTAAAATCGGTACCAACACCCGGAGCATAAAAAACAATTTGCTGTGGTGTACGGTCGAGGATCAATTGAAACATTTTGTAAATGTTGGTATTGTGGCCGTGGCCACCCTCCTGACCGGTTCCGTCGCAAAAAATTACTATATTTTTGGCCATACCGACCTCCTGCAGGTTTTGTAAGTTGAGACTGGAGAAGGTTACGTGTTATCAGAACATAACAGACAGCTGAATCGAAAATACATTGTCTTCGGTATCCGAATAGTGATTGTCCGTGAGCAGATAAGAAGTTTTCAGCGTGATGTCCCGCGTGAGTTTTCGACCGACAACCCATTCGTAACGCCACGTGGTATAAGCCCATGCCCGTCCCACTGTCATCCCGGTTTCTGTACCGGATCCATAACCGTACCCCCCCGATCTGCCCAGGTGCTTTGGCTGGATACTTTCCGCCCTGAAGCCGGAATACATACCCGGGTAAAAAGGAAAGTTAAACTGAAGCTCTGCCATCCCGAACCAGGCATCCGCATTAAAAGGCCCTTCGGCCAACTCATAATACTCGTCGACATCAGGAACTTTCCATCGATTCCATCCGGCTTCACCTAACAATCGAATATAGGTATATGAAATCTCCGCATTCGCTGCAACGATGGTTTGGGTGTACTGTTCAAACGACACCCCATCGAGCATTTCCCGGGTATCATTGTCCGGAGAGAGGTAAGCTCCGTGACTGATGGAAATGCCGGTATTCAACCAGATGAAGGGCCTGAAAGAGGCCCGTGCTGTCAACGCCGGCCGGCCATACCGGCCGAAGTTTTCGTATCCGGAAACAGGCATCAGAGTAGCGGCCAGGCGAAGATCATAACGTTGATTCCGATGGTCTGCCAGATGCAGCAACAGCCCCTGACTGTATGCACGCCGGTATACAAGGGAAAGTCCGTAGTAGCTGTTCAAATCATATCCTCCCGATGATCCAGGCTGATATATTCCTGTCTGCCGGTTGATCGGCATACCACGTGCATACATCAGCGGCAGCTGAATGAACGGGTTGTTCGACTGGTGAATACGGGAAGCATAGGCTCCAAAAGGAGTGGGAAAACTGCCTGCTCCAATTCTCAGGTTTTCTCTGGAAGAAGGCACCCAGTTCACATTGAGCATGGCAATAATTACATTACTCAGGCTTTCACTGTAGTAGTGGTCAGCCTGGAAACTACCCTCTACAAACCAGGATGGTGATATGTCCGCCAAAAAAAACAGGCGCACCCGGGGTGTAAAAAGGGTCCACTGATCAGACGGGGTTTGGTTCAGGTATGGCGAGGAGTCCCTTTCGCCTTTGCGTATTTCAATTTCAGTGAGGCCGCCAAAAGTAATTTGTGAAAAAGATGATCCGGCGCTGATACATAACAACAGCAAAAGCCACAAGACGTTCAAAGACACCTTCCGAAGAATCGACGGCCCGCTGTTTGTTGAAGTTGTATTACGATTCATAACCTGCCTCCGTTTCAATATAATCCCAGACCACTTCAAATACTTCCACCGGTTTCTCGATTCCCTTAACAGCAACCGGCTCCAGTGTTCGGGTTTCGATACTGCGTTCCAGTTTTTTGTAAACTGACAGAGAGATCAGAATTTGATCGGGTTGTGCAACAGAACCGAGCCTGGCACCCAAATTCACATTATTCCCCAGCACAGTGAAGTCCATTCTTTCCTCACTCCCCATAGCACCCATAATGACTTCCCCGGCATTGATCCCAATTCCGACGGAAACCGGTGTTTCCATACCGCTCGTCATTTCCCTCGTTCTTTTCTGGATTTCAATTGCTGCATTCACTGCATTTTGTTCCATTCCTTTACCTTGAAAAACAGCAACCAGTTCATCCCCAACAAACTTGTCTACATCACCCTGGTGGTCTTTTACGATACCCGTCTGCATACGAAAAAATGTATTCAACATTTCAATCACTTCTTCGGGAGTCCGTTTTTCACCCCATCCGGTAAATCCCCGAATATCCGAAAACAGCACTGTGACCACTTTGTTCTCACCCCCCAGTTTTATTTCGGAAAGATTGGACCGGATGGCTTCCTGGGTCGCCTCCGATACAAACTTAAGCATCATGAGTCGTTCACGAAGATTCTCAACAAGATTGTTGAACGTTCGGGTAAGCATTCCCAATTCATCCCGGCTCACTACAGGCACTTTTTCGGAATAGTCTCCCTGTTCAATCCGATTTATACCGCTGATCAGCAGGTTGATTGGACGGGTTATATGCCGTGTAAACCCAATGCCAAAGCCTATAGCCACCACAATAGCCAGAAATCCGATCCCGAAAATAAAATACTGAAGACGACGCAGGACGTCCAGTTCCTGAAACAAGGACTGGGCCACAACATAGTACCCCGGCACATCTGCTTCACGTACCGTTTCGTATTGCATGGGTGATACATAGATCAGCCAGGTCTCCCCGTCCATTTCCAAGTCAAAACTTGCTGGCTCTCCACTATTTATAATACCGAATGTCGCATTGTGTACCGAATTGGCCAAATGGGTAAATGCTCCCTGGCTCAGATTGGAAAAAGAGGTTGAGATAATACGATTATCGACAAAATAACTGATTTGGTTACCGAGGTCGGTGGAAAGGAATTCGGCCTCCGCCCTTCGGAGGGGCAAACCGTAAGTAAGTGTCCCCAAAATACGATCACGCAGGAAAATGGGAACAGAAATCACGTTGAAATACCTGTCATCCTGTCGCCAGAGCGTAATATTTTGTGGAATGCTACCCTGCAAAGCCTCACGCACATCCGTTCTGCCGGCCAGGGAATAATCAGGTAACGGGGTAGTAGCCAGCTGTCCGACTGGATATCCGTCCGGACCCGTGACAATCAGCAATCCGCCTGAATCGGGATCGGCATAGTATGCTTCCGGAACCAGGTCATCCGGAATAAGAGGATCATAGTCCAGTAAAAAACGCAACTCTTCCCGGATATGCCGGTTAACCGTGTTGGTATCACCGGTGCTTACAGCGGCTTTTAATGTAGGTATGTCGGCAAGCAGGACAGCCGTCTGGCGGATCTGACGAAACCGGATCTCCTGGATACGATCAAAAATGCGGCCGGCTTCCCTGAAATTTGAGTCGATCTCTTCTTTGACGCGGTTTTCCACACTCCTGCTAATCCCGTAAAGTATAAGCCCTATCATTCCGATCGAAAATCCGATCAACGAAAGCATCAGCTTCCAGCGTATGGAGATCCGTGCGGTTTGCATTTTGTTTAAAATTTAAGGTTCCAAACTTATGGTTCCAAGATTGAGCAGCTCACCGGCAGTAACGGTAATTTCCTGACGATATATTTGATATCCGGACGAATATAAATGAAACTCGTATTCGCCGGCAGGCAATTGGAATTCAAAGTCACCTGCCTGTTGCATTTGCTGCCGATGGATGGTTTCCGGTGGAACAACGATGACAACCGCATGCATGCTTGGATGAATATCGCAAAAAACATCCACAATACCGGCATTCTCAAAGGTGACATCCATATGATCTCCCTGTGGCCTCCGGCCTACATCAAAACGTTTGGTCCGGGACAAACTGAATACATTGTGGTAAACAGGGTCGGAGTTCAGTATCCGAACCTGTTCGCCCTGGTTGACCATTACGATTGAGGGATCAAAACGTAACTCCACCTGATTCAGGACCGGTTTTTCGTCTTCCCGGGAAATCATCGATCCAGTGGGTGTTCCCGTCACACTTCCTGTTCCGGTAACCCAGATGGCCATCGGTGCCTGCATGTCCGCACTCTGTTCGGGTTCGGAAGAACCTCTGCCATATATTCCGCGGCTGCGAACAGTGGAACGAGGTATTAATGCTATGGTTCCCCGTACGATCCCGTCGTCATTTTCACTGATAATTCGGTTAACAACGTTTGAAGGTAAGGCAGAATCCTGCATAACCCGGGGGGCTTCGCTATTAAAACCCATTACCGCAATGCCATATTCGATCATCCATCCTAACAACAAAATATATAACATTTTAAGGGTATTTATTTATGATTATTAGGGATGACTGCCACCAAGATAGGAATAATTCACGAGATGGTTATAGTTTTAGTTCATGAGCAGGCCAAATCTGTTTCCATACCGATTATATTGCCAACATATTGATTTTATTTCTATTTATGATCCATGATAAAAACGCCGTTCCAGTCCTTACCGGGAGGATTGTCCATCCAGGTTTCGCAACGTTCGATCATTACCAGAGAGGGGTTGGTATAAATGCCGGGTGTTCCGGGCTGATGCGGCTCGAGTTTCGCCGATTCCCGGAAAAGCTTTATAGCCTGGCTCCACTGTTGATTTAAAAGCTCCTGTCTCCCGGCTTCATAGCATTCGATACATTCGAATACGGAACGATCCAGTATTGAACGAAGTCCGGTAATCTCATAGAGATCGACCGGTTGGGTGCGGCCTAACACCACGGCTTTGTCCAGTAAGCGAAAAACACAGTCATTGCCAAACAGCTCCGCTTCGTTTTTAGTATGTTCCGTGACCATGGTAAAGACTCCATAGGTTTTGGATCCGCTTTCACACCGGGCGGCCAAATTCACATTATCGCCCATCATTGTGTAGTTAAAGCGCCGTTCCGATCCCATGTTACCTGTCACCATTTCTCCGGTATTTATACCGATCCGGGTTTGCATCTCTGAGACAATATCCGGCCATTGATCTCCTTCACTTTTCCATTTTTCACGCAGTTCCTGCTGTTTTATTAACATCCGTTGCGAAGTAATACAGGCTTTCAATGCATGGTCTTTTAGGGGAATCGGGGATCCGAAAAAGGCCACAATTGAGTCGCCGATATATTTGTCAAGCGTACCCTGACCATCCGTGAGCACTTCCGTCATGGGGCTCATGTATTCATTAATCAGATCGACCAGTTGTGCCGGGGGAAGTTTTTCAGAAAAAGACGAAAAAGACTGAATATCGCTGAAGAAGGCGGTAATATAAACTTCCTGGCCGCCAAGCTGTGGTTCTTCACCGCTTTCAATCATAATGTCTACAAGATCCCTGGAGACATAGGGATCAAACATATTTCGTATGCGCCTTGCCTCTCTCTGAGCGGAGACAATCTTATACCCTGTTGAGGTGAGATACCCCAGCAACATCGGAAGCAGCGGCAATATCAATTCCAGCCGGATACGATATTCAATAAACAAAACAGCAACTCCCAGCGTCATCCCGGCGGCGAGTGCAAGCGTCATCGCAAAACCTGTCAATACGCCCCGGTATATAGTCAGAAAACAGATCAGAAAAACAGGTAAAAGGAAAAGGACCGTCAGCAATCGGTAGTCGGCACGTTGAAGGAACTGTTCCGCCAGGATAGTTTGGATGGCATGTGCATGGATTTCATAGCCCGGTGCCCTGAATGAATACGGAATAGCATGAAAATCCCTTAACTCGGTTATGGTAGAGCCCACAATCACTATTTTATCTTGCAATACACCGGATTGACGCAATCCGTACACCGGATCATCGAAATCACCAAAATCCTTTTCATCCGGATGCTGGATGCCAAAGAATTCACGGTCGCTGGCCAATATAAAATTACCGTCATCGATAATCTGTTCATAACTGTATTCAGGAAAAGTGCCGGTACCTCCATGATAGTTAATAAGCATGCTCTGCCGGTCAAATTTCGGGATGCGCACAAAACCCAAATCATAATATGAACCGGCACTTTCAACTTGTAAAGAATCCAGCCCTTTGTAAATCCGTATAAGTTCCAATCCCAGCGTATGATAATTCGTGTTCAAATGATCTTTAACCGGTTGGTATCGACGAACAGAGCCATCTTCATCCATCGGACTCGAAACATAACCCCAGGGATTGGGGGAGGCTTCCTGAAGCAGGTGGTACGGGGGCATGAAACGTATCATTTCGGAATCCTGCCCGCGAAGGTCGACCCGGATATCCCCCGCAAGCACCACATTGCCGTGACGTTCGATGGCTTCGGCAAAGAGAGTGTCATTAAGTGGATCATAGGTGTCCGGCTGCATGAAAATTACATCAAAGCCAATAGCACGTACACCAGCCGCATTCAGATTATCCACCAGCCGGGCGTGGTAACTTCTCGGCCACGGCCATGTTTCAGGAAACTCCTGGTCGGCCTGGTTACTGATAGAGACCAAAACCACCGGAGAATCGGAAGCATCGAGCGGACCCCGCCAGTGAAACAGGAGGTCTGTAACCCGCATTTCAAGAACCCTGAAAGGAGTGGTAATACCAATAGCCAACGCCAGAAGAATAGCAATAATAGCCGCTATAATCGACGGAATCCATCTCCTTTTTTGCAGTGATTCAATCCACATCAAGGCCGGTTTTATCTGTTGGTTTTAAACGTTGTAAAGAAAAGTTGTTATTAAATAACCGGCGGAATTATTAAAAATTGAAAACATAACGCATTTGTACAAGGTGATTATCAGGGATACGCAATACGTTATATCGATCCGACAAACGGGTATAGTTAACAAGTAAATGAAGTGCATGTAATGGATGAATATTATATCGCAACTCACCACTGAGCAAATAGGAAGCCGTTTGTTCATCACTGACGGACTCGAAGTCCGGTGTATAATAGCGCCCGTAAATTTCGTCGGATGCCGGGCCAGGAAATTCTTCAAAGACACGATCAACAAGGGGTACCGACTCCAGTCGATCGAATGTAACAGCCAGCTCGGAATTCAGGCGGAACCGGTTCTCCATAAAATACCAGGTGACTCCGGTATTGAATCCCCATATACGCAAATTGTTGAGTCCGTTGTTTGATTTGGTTCGGTTCAGGATAAAGCCCAGATTGGACCGTACCGGCATGGCGGGAAAGGAACTGGTAAGGTCCATTGAAAAAACATTACTGGAAAAATCACCAAAGTCAAACACATGGTCATCGGTGGACATGCGGGTATAATTGATACTGGCATCATGAGTCAGATCAAAAAGTGCAAATCGCTGCGTGGCGGATACCGAGTATTGCATGGTCTCATTGTTGCGCGGTGAGGGATGTACGACGAGCTGCTCGTCTTGTATTTCCACACTTCGTACGGATGCGTTGACGAGGCTATCCGGCAAATAAGGATTGGTTCGGATGAACCCGTTGTCCCGGGTACGACGGTAAACACCTATTGTTACACGTGGGAGCAATTGGGATCTCGGATACCAGCCCAGGTTTGCCCGGTTTGTGATCGACCGGGTCGTCGCATCCCGGTTTCCAATCACATTGTCGTTCAGATTTTCATGACCGAGTGTGAGATACAAGGTGTTGGTCAGTAAACGAAAACGATCGCTTACGGTATATCCGGCGATATCCCGTCTTTGGCCTACATTGGCAAGAGAATAAAAATCGGGACCCACCCATTGATATTGAAGAGAGGCATTGTGATTGAAATAGTTCAGGTTCAGGCGCGTCCGGGTAGCAAAAATTCCATTCGGCACAAAGATATCCGCTTCCTCATCCCTGATTTTCAAAGGAAGAGCATTCATATTCTCATTAATTACAATAAGCCAGGAAAGCTGTTCCAGCAACGAGGCCACATCATCATCCAGGTCAAAACCCAGTTCGTCAGCACGGTTTTTATCCAGAATCCCTTTTGATATATCACTGTTAACCAGGCTTCCGGCGAAATCACTGTGCAGTTGAACGCGGCTATTGTCGATGTTAACCTGCATGTCGGTTGCAAACGAGAAATTTCCCATAGGGCGGGGATCGCTGGTACGAATATCCAGCCGTTCCGGATAGTCTTCCAGCCTGGAGCGATGTTCCGTATCCAAATCCGATAAATAGGCGGGATCAAGATCATCATACGAACGGATCACATCAATTGACTGGGTTGCATCTTCCACCCGCAAAGCACTGACAGAAAACATAAAATAGCGTCCGCTGCCGAAACCGACCCGTGCACCCATGATGTCACGGGCGAATGTCCCGGTTCCTCGCGTCTGTGACTGAAACACGTAAGTCGTATCCGTGATGTCCTCGCCCATCGAGTTTTGACCCACTACCCTGATTTCCGGCTCGACCTGCCGGTAGAGTGGTGAGATGTTTCTGTTGAGTTTACCATACAGAAACTGCATGTGCAGATTTTCAGAAAGCAGACGAAGTTCTGTATGGACGCCATGCATGCGACGCCCGGCAATCAAATATGGATTCAGCGACGGATATACATGTCCGGCTTCGAACATTAACCAATTACCGGCTCTTATTTGTGCGGCGTACCGGTTTTGCGGCTGAAGCCTGGGATCTTCCTGGGTAGTAAGCAAACCGTTAAGCGAATAGCTGACATTCCCCTGCCGGCCGGAAACTCGCAAACTGTTACGTAAAAGATTGGTGGTCTGATCGGAATACGACTGACTTCTCGCAGTGGCCTGATATTGCCCGGATGAGATTAGCCTGCCGGCCGGAAGCTGTTCGAATCCGGTTGATGTTGAGGGAACACCCGCCAATGCAGCTGAAGAAACAATTCTGAAATCCCAATCGGCGATATTTATTCGATTGCCATCGGAACTGTTATAAGCCAGATTTATGGTATACAGGCCGGGAGCCGGTTCCTCCGGGGGAACATAGGTAATGAGCCAGGGGGTGATTTCGGCGTCATCAGTGATCACCTCACCGTTCAATTGAACAACGAAGGAATCGGGTTCCGCAGGCTCATGTTCATAAAAAAGTGCAATAGCCAGTACAAAGTCATCTGTACGTACCCTTGATCCTGGCTCCGGAGTAAGGACGGTATGCTGGATTTCGCCGGTCAGCCGGTCGTACGGCATTGCAGTGGAATCACGGGCAGGTATTATTTCCACCGAGGCCGGATCGGACTGGGCATTCTGATTAGGCCACGTAAGGGTGCTGCCGTCATGAAATTCAATACTGAGATAATATTCCGCTGATATCGCCGAAAAGTTGCCGAAAGTCACTTCAGCGTGGATGCGGCTGTCTGTGATAGACGCCTGTTCCTGACGCCAGGCACTTTCCCCTCCGTAACGATACATAAAATAGGCTTCACGGATATTATCGTTATTGATGCCGGGTGCACGAAACTCGAACGTGGACGTTTCACCGGTTTCCACAAAAGGAGGAGGCTGATGCTGAATCTGAATTTGTGCCGAAACTGTTCCCGCTTTGAGCAGGATAAGCGCAGCAATTACAATTGACAACATGACCGGTAAGACTGATCCCCTATTCATCCTCCGAATCCACTTCATAATATTCAAATTCGATGATTTCTACCTCTCCTTCATCATTTGTTAAATGCAGCCTTATCGTCCGGATGTCCAGATCCCCGTCCATACCTTCATACATGGAATACTGTGAATCCAATTCATCATCTCCAACTTCGCTAAGAGTGATATCCACCCCCCCCGCATCGACATGCGCGCGAAGCCCTCTGGTAAGTCTGACGGTCTGTCCGGATGAAAGAGCGGTAATTTCAACTTCTCCGCTAAATCCGGTAAAAGATGATTGGCCGGTTTCATCTACATGCGTGGTGAATTCCGTTCCGCGAACAGCCGCCACGGCGCTGGGTGTCGCCACTTCATAGATACTGTTCAGCCCTCGGATATTCAGAAACATATCACCCTCTTCCACCGAGACACGTGAGGAAATACTACCGGGAGTATTTACCTCCCCGTTCACAATAAGCAGGGAGTTGGGGCGGACACGCGCAACACTGTTATCCATGAACTGAACCACGGCAAACCCATCGTCTCCGGTTCTCAGAGTATCGGTATCATGGAGCGGATGGGTCCGTTCAGCGTCAACCCAGTTTTCAACATCGGCATGCCGGACAATCACCAGTGGATTGAATCGCCGGACAATGGCCAGTGGCCTTCTTTGTACATAAACAGTCTCACTGTTACCCGGTATAAAGTTGATATTTTCAGAGGCATTAACATTTACATTTGCCGTAGCATTGTTACTAAACAGCATCTTACCGTACGCAGGCGCATGGCTGTTCATTTCCTCCTGGCCTTGCTCAATGCTTTGATCTTCAGCCGGAATGGCTGAATGTCCGGATTCCGGAGGGGATGTAGAATATACAGGCAGGGCCATCCCAGGCCACGAAATTAAAATGGTTATAAACAACCGTCTGATAAGTGATTTCATAAGCACGTGCCGGGTTTGGCTGGGGGAATCAATCCACAAGGCGGATTCTATCATTTTCCAGGTTATCAACAAATTGTTCGATTTCCATAAGGAGTTGTGCCCCGCTGACTGAACGGCCGTCAATTTCCGCCGATTCAATCTTATAGCCGTCCATGAATAAATCGCGGTATCTTTCCGGCAGAAACAGGTTAACCAAATCGAGAATTTCTTCATCCATTTCAGTCATCGTCGGGCCGGATCGCCGGATCGCAAATTGCCAAACGGGTGAGGGGTGAAGTTCTGTACCGGTTGGGGTATCGATATGTGCAAAAACCTGCCAATAGTAAGTTGAGCCGGGCTGAAGGGGCTGCACCCGGCTGGCAGGATACGTGAAGCTGTTACCGCTCACCAGAACGTCTGCCATCTCAAAATCAAGCAATTCTCCGGCAGCGGTTTCCCCTATAACCGGGTTGGTGTCCATTGCCTCCCGGATCAAACTTTGCGCCGATTGTCCTTCTCCCTGTTCCACGATCACAAGACGGAATGTCCTTGATGAACTGCCTTCCCAACGGAAAACAGGGCGACTGTTGGTTCTTTCCAGTGGCGCCCCTGCTTCTGCCCCCGGTGCCAGTAAATCAAACCCCACTTCGGTAAACATTTCTTCCACGGGAAGGGTGACGCTGGTCGAAGCAATCAAATTACCATTGTATTTTCGATTATTCCCGTGATAAATTTCCAGATGAACCGTGTAAACCCGGTCTGGCAGCGTAGTAGATCCTTCCAGGTTATTGATAAAATTTTCACCGGCGTCGGTCAGCTCAGCCCTCAAATGGATATCCTCGCTTACACCTGGCAGCCCATTCTGAAGATCATTGTTGTTTGCGATAACGACCTGGCCCGGATTGAGACTGAAAGGCCATCCCTGGCGCTGATCAATATGACTTAGCGAGCCCAGGCCGGAGGATTCTATCCGGACATACAGAAACAGGCCGGATAGCAGCTCATCCGTAGTATTTTCAATGACAAGATTCATCAAACGGCTGCCGGCACCTTGTGCATCTATGCCGAGAGTAGCAAGGGAGAGAGTTTGCGTACGGGTTAGCGAAGGCATCATATCAATTTCGACACGAACATCACCCTGAGAGACCTGGGCAGGAGCTTCGGGCGGAAGCATCAGCACTGATAAAACGGCCAGAGCACAGATTATCTTCATGTTAGACAGGGGGACAGCCGTTTTCACTTGGGAACCCTTTTTCATAATACACCTCCACACAATGAATACAGGGATGATTGCGAATTATCTCATAGTTTAAAATAATTTAACATAAATCCACAAACAGGCAAATGTTTTCTCCGTGTTTGAAAAAAATGTCAATGAAACCGTCCAGCTTATGTTTCCACTTGTCGGGTACACAGGAGACTTTCCCTACCGGGCAAATGCCCCGGGCCTGACATACTACAATACGGGCGCATCAGAATAAAAGAGACGGAATCCGAAAGATTTCAGACACCGCCTCTTTGTGTCATCATAACACTGAAACTACAATTTTGTGCTTATTGATCTTGCAGTGCAATGCTATTCAATCACATTCAAGCTGAAATGGCAACAAAAAAATGCAGCAACTTCAAGCTTGTTGCTTTTGCTCATTCAAGTATGCAACACAAGTTTACTCAAGCTCGAACACGGCCAGAGCGTAAATATTAACCCGGTCGGCGTTAAATAAGGCCACCGTTCGTCCATTATGTTCTTCCAGAGTGTAATTGATCGGCTGCATTTCGCCAAGCGTACTACTGAACGTCAACCGTTCCGGAGTCATGCCTTCCGGTATGGCAACGCGAACTCTTGTATTCCTTTTTGCGTTGATGGTCCCGTCAACCCTCGTATCATAGTTAACCAAATGCACCAGCAATCGATTATTGGTACGATTGAACATGGTAGAGATCTCCAGGTAAGGCGAATTGTTTTCCAGACGGGTGATAGCATTGTCCAACATATCGGCCGTATGATCTACCGCCTGCGTCAATACACGGCGTAAACCATCGTCCATCCGGCCCGAAATAAAGGCTTCTGCAACTTCTTCCAGTCCTTCCAGGTTATCCAACGGCACAAAGCCGGCAGTGCCATTTTGTGATCTAACGGTAACGGCTTCATTTGGATAGGATCCGCCCGGGAAAAGGGATGCAAGTACGATGTTTTCAAAAGGCAGATTATATTCATCTTTTTGGCCGCTGTTGCCGATAATGAGTATGTTGCCGCCGTTACGAACATAATGCACAAGAGCCTGTTGTTTTCTTGCGCTGAGCAGCGGAATATACGGTACGACCAACAGATCGAATTCTTCGATTTTACCACTATTGATGTCGTCTTCGACGAACATCACATGGGCCACCCCATTATCGCCCAGCACCCTTGAAAAACTGAACGTAAAGCTTAGTTCCTGGGCGAGATACTGGTTCATGGAAGCCAGTACGGCGATTCGGCTCGTTGACTGCGATCCAATCAGTGATTCTTCATTGCGGTACATGAAGTTATATATGTCGGTCGCTTCCTGTGGAGTCTCTCGCGTTTCACGGAAGGTCATCTGATTAGCTACGTTTTCAGCGATATTGGCTTGTGCCTGGGTGCCCAGTGCCTGGGGAGTCGGATCCGGGAAGAAGGGCGGGGAAATCCTGGTGGCATACACTGTAACCGGGCCTCCCTGATTGGCGGCTGTCAGAAATCTCAATGAAGGGGCGTTCGACACTTTGTAGCCTTCTTCATCCACTCTGGGGGCACTGCGCAAACGCGACTGGATTTCAGAATAGAGGAAATCATGATATCCGTCCCGGCCCAGCATCTCCATATTGCCGGCGTTGCTGTAGGCGACCTGGCCGAAGCCCCGTCCACCGTATACATTGCCTGACAGCATGAAATGCGGATTGTATTGACGGGCTACCGATCGCAATTGCTTATGATGTTCGGCAATGGAATATCCCCTGAACGTTACCCATTCCATCCAGAACGGATCGCCTTCTTCTTCAGGCGGATTCACTTCATCGTAATTTGAAAATCCGTACTTGGCCTCGGCGACTCTTCCAGATAAGTATTCTTCCAGATAGGCCCTGAACTTCATTTTGCAGAAATCGCAATAACAGGTATTACCGGAATAGTGAGTCCAGTCGATATAGGCTCCATCGATACCAACTTCCGCTTCGGCACGGACTCTTCCTTCCATAAGCCGGGTGTAGTATGGATTGTTCGGACATGCCCATGTTTCATAACTGCCAGTCGGTTCCGTCCCTTCCCGCACATAACGGAAATGAGGGAAGGTTCCGTCCGGACGCACGGTGATCCAGCTGAACGGGGAATTTTCTGCATCCGGCTTGGGACCTATATAATCCTCGAAATCTTCCCAGTTATCATCATAAAACCGGACCAGATCCAATTCTTCACCGGTCGGAATATCCTCATGGGATTCCGTGTTACCATGGATCGAGCTGGTCAGATACCGCAACACAATATATCCCATCTCATGGTATCGGCGATTGTTCTCTATGGCTTCCTCACGCTGCCGGTCAAATTCTTCTCTTGACTCGACTCGTTCAAACACAGGAGAACCGCTGCCGAAGGTAACTGTAAATTTATTTTCTTCCAGAAAATCTGGATCGGATCGATGCCCCAACCGCCAGTACCCCCAATCAGTAATCGGCTCAAATTCATCGTTGCCCGTTGCGGATTCAGAGGATCGATTCATATAGATCAGGGCGGCGCTCACTAATAGAAGCAAAACAACCCCAATTAAAATGATACCTCTACTTTTCAGTATATTCATCGTTGACACCCCTCATTAACTTTTTATAATAACCAACTGATTTTCCCCAGTTTATAATAAAATCGACCTAAAGGTCAAGCACTAAATTTCATATAAACACGTGCCCGTTACGCAGTGAAGCCCGGATATTAGCGGGAGATAAAAAGGATGCGAAGCCCAGGCGACTCGCGCACCCTTTTTTAATCTGTCGTCATCCCCGGATAACCTGATGAAAACCTGAACCTTACTCAAGCTCCAGAATGGCAAGGCCGTAAATGTTGACCGTATCAGCAACAAACTCCAACGCGGTATTTCGCCCTTCATTTATAACCTCGTAATCTATCGGCACCATGTTACCAAGAACACCGCTATAGGCAAGCCGGCCCGGTGTTTTCCCTTCAGGAAGCGCCAATCGTACTCTTATATTCCGAGCCGGTGTGATTGTACCATATATGGTTACATCATAATTAACAAGATGAACCAGCAAATGTTGATTCTCTTCATTCATCATGGTAGAAATTTCCACGAAAGGCCTGTCACTCACTAACCGGGTCTCCTTACCGGCTGACAGGGACACGGTTTTCTCAGCCACTTGCTCAAGCACTGTTTGTAATTCGGAATCGATGCGGCCGCGTGTATATCCCTCCGGTGTATCCGCAAATACATCCTGCATGGAAGGGCCGAATGAGGTAACTTCACCTGTTTCCCTCGGTGGAATCAGGAAACCGTTTTCAGGTATCACAAGTGGGATATAGCTTAGCCTCCCGGCTCCCAACGTGCCGTCATATTGATTTTCCGGAAATTGATTGCCGGGAAAAAGTGATGCAAAAACAGCTTCCTCATGAGGAAGATTAAACTCATTTTTTTGGCCGCTTTGACCCAGGATGAGCAGCCTCCCCCCGTTTTCAACATAATCAACAAGTCCTTCCTGGAGTTCTGCACTCAACAAGGGGATGTATGGAAGTACGAGAACATCGAATTGATTGATTTTTCCACGGGTGATATCGTCTTCAACGACCATAACATGGCTAATACCCTGATCGGCCAGTACGCGTGAAAAGCTGAATGAAAAACTCTGCTCGCGTGCCAGATACTGATTCAGAGAAGCAAGAACAGCAATACTGTTTATATTTTGTGCCCCAACCAGGGATTCGCGATGGTCATAAAGAAAATTGTATATATCGGTAGCTTCCTGGGGAGTTTCTCGTTTCTCACGGAAGGTTGCCTGATTCGAAACACTTTCGGCAATGTTGATTTGTGCCATGGCACCAAGTACCTGCGGAGTCGGATCCGGATAAAGGGGCTCGGTAATTTCGGTAGCATATACAATGACCGGTTTCCCCTGGGAAGCAGCCGTGAGAAATTTCAATGCCGGGCTGTTCGTTATCTTTACCCCTTCTTCATTTTTACCCGGTGCAAAATCAAGAAACTCCTGAATTTCTGAATAGAAAAAATCATGGTATCCGTCCCGGCCGAATAACTCCATATTAGAAGCCGCATCATAGGCAATCGGGCCATATCCAAAGCCACCAAATACATTTCCGGAGACCATAAAATTGGGATTATAGTTTCGGGCTACGTCACGCAGATGTCTGTGAAATTCAGAAAGCACATAGCCACGAAACTTGACAAATTCCATCCAAAACGGTTCGGTATGCTCTTCCGGCAGGCGTACATTATTGTAATTAGCTGTGCCATACTTCCTGAGGCCAACCTCTGAAGGAACATGGTCGTTTAAATATTGTTGAAATGCCAAGCGGCAATAATCACAATAGCAGGTGCCGCTGGAAATATGAGTCCAATCAATATAGACACCATCAATACCGACTTCCGCCTGTGCACGCATCCTGCCTTCCATGAGTCGAACATAGTAAGGGTTATTCGGACATCCCCATGCTTCAAATCTCCCGGTCGTTTCCCTTCCGTACGGTGCATATCGATAATGCGGAAAGGTTCCATCGGGATGAACCATTACCCAGGTGTCGGGGCTTTCACTTTCAGGCGGCCTGGGCCCGATATAATCTTCGAATTCATGCCAGTTGTTATGGTAAAAATCAAGATCCAGATCATCCCGTGTCGGTTGATCCGTATTAGACTCCGTCTCACCCCGCATTGAACTCGTCATATACCGTAAAACAATATAACCCATCTCATTGTAGCGACGATTAAATTCCCTGGCTTCCTCACTCTGCTGTTCAAATTCTTCTCTTGAAACACCCTCGAAATTCGGAGCGCCACTACCGAATGTAAGGGTCAGTTTATTTTTCTCAAGAAATTCAATATCGGATCGATGTCCCAAACGCCAATGCCCCCATTCCGTAACAGGTTCCCATTCTGCTGACCGGTTGTTACATGACAGATATCCGGTCGCCGAAAGAATAATAACAGCTGCAAAAATAATAATGTTTCTACTGTTTATAATATGCATAGCCAAGCTCCTCTACACTTAAATACCTGATTGTTTATACTATATGACAATAACATTGTCATCGTCTAATAGATATTATTTAAAAAATCAATATTTACGTCATACCACAAAGAAAACCTATCATAAGAATAGTAATAATACTGTATAAAATCATATTTTGGGTCCTACTAAAAACCTATCGGTTTAGTTTGAATTAAAATTTTGATCAATTT
>JBBDQZ010000015.1:0-50776 GCA_040905705.1 Balneolales bacterium | reverse complement strand
GCGATGAATAATTGTTTGGTCCGGTTTTTCGAAATTGCGGGCCAGTTCCAGAATATGAAATTTGTGCTGTGCACCTACTACCATATCCACGCCATCGATATGGGCAATTTCATCTGGTTCAAGCTGGGCGTAGCAGCCGGTTACAACGATAAAAGCGTTTGGGTTACGGCGTTTTGCACGGCGTACGGCTTTTCGGCAATCACGGTTGGCGTCACGTGTGACCGAGCAGGTGTTGATAACATAAATATCAGATTTTCTGTCAAACGGTTGAATATCAAACTCATGACTATTGAATTGACGTTTCAAGGTTGAAGTCTCTGCAAAGTTGAGTTTACATCCCAGTGTATGAAACGCAATGGTTTTTCGGGATAGGTTCGGTTGTGATTGATGTACCATAGATCCGGGGGACACATTGAGACGGCTATCAACACGGCAGAAATGTCATATTCCTGGCCTTGTTCAGCAGTCAGTTAATCAGATGCCTTAATCATTAATCATGGTATCAAATTGCCATAAAAGAATGGTACCTAAAGGTAGTACAAGATGATTGCGATGATCAAAAAATTCAATATGGCAAGCGGTAACATTTTGGTCCAGCCGAGTTGCATGAGCTGATTAAATTTGAATCTTGGGAGTGTCCAGCGAACCCAAATAAAGACGAATGTCCAGAAAACGGTTTTGATAAGGAATACATGAATGTCGAGGAGGGATTTGGCCAGGGATCCCATTTCGGGTAACCAGTATCCGGCAAACGGAAGATGATACCCTCCAAAGAAGAATGTAGTGATCAGCATGCTTCCGATCACAATGTGCATGTATTCCGCCAGAAAAAAAGTGCCGAATTTCATGGAACTGTATTCGGTATGGAATCCACCAACAAGCTCCTGTTCGGCTTCAACAAGATCAAATGGTGATCGATTGGCTTCAGCAAAGGCGGCGACTGTGAATATGAAAAAGGCAACAGGATTGCGAAAAGCGTTCCACCATAATTCCTGAGAGTTGACGATTTCCAGTACACTTAGTGACCCTGCAAACAGGATTACAGATGCTAAAGCAACACCCATAGGCAATTCATAACTGATCATCTGGGCAGCTGCACGCAAGCCGCCGAGCAATGAATACTTGCTGTTGGAAGCCCATCCGGCCAGGGTAACTCCATAAACCGATAAAGATGCAACGGCAAGCAAGAATAACACGCCAACATTGAGGTCGGTTATGAAAACGTATTGGCTGAAGGGAATGACTGCCACCGTAATGATTGCCGTTGATACAGGAATCATTGGAGCCAGAACGTATAAATAGCGATTGGCTTTAGCTGGAATAATGTCCTCTTTCAGAAACAGTTTGATTACGTCGGCAAAAGGCTGAAACAACCCGAAGGGGCCTACCCGGTTTGGGCCATATCGGTTTTGTATAAATGCAGATATACGTCTTTCTGCATAAACAGCAACTGCGGCAGAGGGCAAAAGAAACAGAAGCACTACGGCTACGATGAGTAAACTTGAAATAAGTAATGGATCCATCTATACAGGATTAACTTCAGAGAAGGGTTTAAGTTCCAACTGAATTCCGTTTTCCTCGTCCATACGGTCATAGGAGACGTTATTAAAGAGTGGATAACGCTCGGATATTTCACTCATAATTTCACGGGATGAACGGTAGGAGAGGGAGTCATCCGTATTATTCACCCTCATAAAAAATTCCCATGCCGGAATACAGTCAATACGATTGTCATCGGTGACCCAGTTGTCAAACTTGGTGCCGTAATGGTCAAGCCGGCTCATGGACATTTCAAGATTTAACCGGCGATTCGTGTAGAGTGTTTCCTTGGCCGGTACGGTTCGCTGGATTCTGCCGTCGACATTTATATAGGATGCGGCATGTTCCGCGGCACAAGTAACAGGAATGACCAGATCGGCAGCACGTGTGGTAGTATTACTATTGCTGGCACAGACTACAGTGAAGGTGTCGCCGAGAAGTTCTTTCTCTATCTGGGTGCGCTCCAGCAAATCATCATCCAACAGGGCAATAAACTTAGTTTTATTGGATTTGATACGTTGAATTAAGGTTTGTTGGTCCGTTTCTACAAATCCGAGGGCACGAGCTCCGTTGGTATTGGGAGCCTGGTCATCCGACAGAAGCAGGTTATCCCCGGTACCCTCAATGATATGAGGCAAGAAGAGGCATTCTTCGACGCCTCTTTGCTTAAAGAATTTAAGAAAGATATAATTGTCTTCCACCGAAGCGTATGGGCTGCCGATTACCAGAATATTTTTGGCATCAATTTTTTCGAGTTGTTCCAAAAATGTCATCTCGGCATTGTTCCAGGATGTGCGTATCTGATCGGACGCACCTGCTTTAATGTGCGGTTTTGATATTCGATTTTCGTTGTATTTTTTGTAGGAAAGCCGGCCTGCATCCGGAATCCAGTGATCATTAACGGCTTTGTTGAAGCGGGGAGTGATACGCAAAACGAGATTATCCCGAGTCCAGAGATAAGTATTGCAACCTTTCCCGTTCGACATATCAATCCCGGGCGATTGATTCATCTCCCAAACACGTGCTTTGAAACGAAAATCAGCAGATGTCAAGGCTCCGACCGGACAAATATCCACGGTATTCAGCGAGTAAGGGTCGTCGAACACCTTACCGTCGGCTGTCATTGGGTAATTTTTGTCACCACGTGACACAATAGTCAATTGATGAGTTTTACTGACCTCGTCAGTAAAACGGACACACCTGGTGCAGTTGATACAACGCTCGGCATCCAGAATCACTCTGGGACCAAGTTGAATCGCTTTTGGTTTATGGACCTTTTTGTGTTCAAAGCGGCTGCCTTCCGGACCGTATTTGTACGTAAGAATTTGTAGCGGACATTCCCCTGCCTGATCACAGATTGGGCAATCCAGCGGATGATTGATAAGGATAAATTCAAGATTGTCGGCCTGGGCCTGCCTGACCAAATCATCTGTGACATGAGTATGTATGACCATGCCGTCGGCCAGATCCAGGTTGCATGCTGTCATCAGTTTTGGAAAATAACGAATACTGCGATTGCCCTCTTCATCCAGCTCATAAGTTCCTTTGGCCCTGTCCATTACGGGCATTCCTGCTTTAACGAGGCATTGCCGGCAATTTGCAGGAATAGACAGGGAAGGGTGATAGCAGAAAAAGGGGAGATCCAGGCCATGGTCCAGCATGAACTGGAGCACTTTCCCAGGTTCATCGTATTCGTATCGTTTATTATCTATAAAAATTTCCGGCATAACAGATTACTGAGATTGTTCAACAGCGAAAAGGCTGGTACGGGTTTTATTATGCTAACGCATAGACCGTTTTTTTACATTTCTTTTCAAATTCATCCCGGAACCGGTTGATTGAGTATCGTACCGGCCAGGCAGCGGCGTCTGCAAGGGCACAAATAGTGCGTCCCTCCATTCTGTTGCAGATGGATAACAACAGGTCGAGGTCCCGCATTTCTCCGTTTCCGCTTTTAATTTTGTAGAGCGTCTTTTCAAGCCAGCCGGTACCTTCACGACATGGTGTACATTGCCCACAGGATTCGTGATGATAAAACACGGAAATTCTCCATATTAGATCCACCATATCCGTATCTTCATCAAGAATTACCATCCCAGCCGTACCCATCATAGAACCGGCTTCACGTAGTGCATCGGCATCCATGGTAAGCCCCTCCAGTACTTCTCCACGAAGTGGAGGAGTAGATGAACCACCGGGAATGAGCGCTTTTAGCTTTTTCCCGCCTCGTACTCCACCGGCCACATCATTTATAAGTGTCATAATGTCCATACCGGCCGGGTATTCATAGACCCCGGGTTTGTTGACATGACCCGATATTCCATAGAGTACCGGCCCCGGGTGGGTCTCTGTGCCGATCTGCTTATACCACATGGATCCGTTATTGATGACCAGTGGCACGTTGGATAGTGTTTCTATATTGTTAATGGTTGTAGGACGACCCCACAACCCGCGCTGTGCCGGAAACGGGGGTTTGACTCGCGGATATCCCCGTTTACCTTCTAATGACTCCATCAGGGAAGATTCTTCTCCACAGATATAAGCACCGGCCCCCATGTGTACATACATCTCTACATCAAAACCGGAGCCAAGTATATTTTTACCGAGGTAACCTTTTACGTAAGCATCATCTATTGCTTTCTGTAACATGTAAACCCATGATCGATATTCACCTCGTATGTAGACATAAATCGAATTCACCTGCATGGCGTATCCGGCGATAATGGCACCTTCAATAAACAGATGCGGGTTGAATTCAAAAATATTCCGGTCTTTGAAGGTACCCGGTTCTGATTCATCCCCATTGCAGGCCAGGTAGCGCGGTTTTCCATCCGGTTCGGGCATGAAAGACCATTTGAGCCCGGCATTGAAACCGGCGCCGCCACGCCCGCGTATATTGGCTTCCTTAACCTCCTGAATCACACTTTTCGGGTTCCATTTTCGGGTGTCCTGTAAAACAGACGTTAAAGCCTTATAACCGTTGTGTTTTTCGTATACAGAGATCTCATGGAGATTATTAATTGCAGGTATAAGAAGTGGAGTATATGATTTCCAGTCTATGGCCATCTTATTGATCGGATCCGTTTAAGTGTTGCCGCATTTTAATAGATTCGAAGTCTGGTTCATCACCAGATTTGAGGTCTTCAATCAGTTTGTCGATTTTTTCTCGTGTCAGATAATTGACATATTTGTCATTGGTTATCTGAAGCATGGGTGCATATCCACAAGCCCCCAGGCATTCGACGGACTGAATAGAAAACATTCCGTCAGGGGTCGTTTCTCCCGTCTTAATACCCAATTTATCTTCCAGATACTCCAGGATATCAAAGCCGCCACTAACCTGGCAAGTAAGACATGTGCAGACATCCAGAACATGTTTACCCATTGGTTTTTCATAAAACTGTGTATAAAAAGTTACGACACCGTGAATATGCGCTTCAGGTATGTCCAAAGTTTTTGCCACAAGTTTCTGAACAGAAGCGTCTGTGTGTCCGAATTTGTCCTGCGCATACCATAATACAGGTAAAACAGCAGCTTGTTTTTCCGGATATTTTGCAATGAGCTTGTCTATCTTTTGCAGATCGTGCGAGTCGAATGTATAAATGTCAGTCATAATTACTTATCAGAATCTCCCATAACCGGATCAAGACCACCGATGATTACAACCGTGTCGGCAACCATTTCTCCGTCAAGTATAGGTTCTAGGCCCTGTAAATTACTGAATGAAGGTGATTTGATTTTCAGACGCCATGGGTGCCCGGTGCCATCACTCTGAATGTAAAAGCCGAGTTCGCCTTTCGGTGCTTCGATGGCATGATAGCTTTCAGCACCTGCCGGTGGACAGACTCCTGTGTCCGTCATCATAAAATCGTGGATCAGCCCTTCCATCGAATAATAGACTTCATCTTTGGATGGATAGGCTTTTTTGGCATCATCAATGCGAACCGGCCCTTTTTCGGGCATTTTTTGAAAACATTGTTCGATGATACGTATGGATTCTGACATTTCTTCCATCCGGCAGTAATATCGGGCCAGGTTATCGCCTTCTGTACGCGTGGGTACTTCGAAATCAATTTCCCCGTAATGCAGATATGGTTCAAATCTGCGTACGTCGTAGGCAATACCCGTGCCTCGCAATGAAGGGCCGGTTAAGCCAATGGCAATAGCGTCTTCAGGGTTAATGGTACCCACACCCTTATTCCTGTCTACAAAAATACGATTGCGATCCAGCAGCTTGTGCCAGTCCTGCAGCTCTTTCGGGAATTCCCGGATGAACTTTTGTATTTTCTCCACTGCAGCCGGGGTGAAATCGTTGTTCACACCTCCGATTCGTGAATGCGATACAGTAAAACGATGTCCGGCCACTTCGTCAAAAATATCATATATTTTTTCACGCTCTCGAAAAGTCCAGATAAAATAAGAGATCGCACCGGCATCCATGATCATGGTCCCAAGCCATAAAAGATGTGAGGATATACGTGATAACTCACTGCATATCATTCGGATATAACTAGCCTTTTCTGGAATTTCAATTTTTGCGATCCTTTCCACCGCCAGACAAAAAGCGACGTTGTTACTGTAAGGGGACAAATAATCCATCCGGTCCGTATAAGGCATAAATTCCTGGTAAGTCTTGTTTTCGGCCATTTTTTCGATACCGCGATGCAGATATCCGGTATCCAGGCGGCAGCGGGTGATGGTTTCACCATCCAGTTCCATCAATATACGAAGTACCCCGTGTGTTGCAGGATGTTGAGGCCCCATATTCAGGATCATTCTTGTTGAAAGCGGGTCACTTTTATCAAGTTCTACGGTGGCATGTTTGTCTTCCAGGCTCTTGTAGATAGCTTCCTGGTGCTCCTTGAAAAAGGTCGGTTTTTTTCGGGTTATGTGGTCAGACTCCATAAAAAGTTACTCAGCAGATTTTACTCATGATCAGGGGTAGTATTAGGGAGTTCCAGGGAACCGGGGACCCCAAGCAGCGGAAATTCTTTTCTGAGCGGGAAATATTTAAAATCTTCCGGTAGAAACATACGGCGCAAATCGGGGTGCCCGTGAAATCGGATGCCAAACATGTCATAAACTTCCCGCTCATTCCAGTTGGCACTTTTCCAGATGTCTGTAACAGTGGGCAGTGTCGGGCTTTCCTCATCGACATACACCTTCAGAAAAAATCGTTGTTGATCGCGCAAGGAGATTAAATGATAGATCACTTCAAAACGGTCTTCGGATGTAAAGCGGTCTGTGCCGAAGACATCATTCAGATAGATGAAATGGAGTTTTTCTTTGAGAAAGCGGCATGTTTCGTGAAGACGGTCAGTATTGATCCGTATAAGCGGATATGGATACTCTTCATAAATGTCGTACAGATCATTTCCAAGAAAGTTTCGGATTTGCTGGAGGAGGCTGGCTGTGATATCGGATTTCATTAGTCAGATTAAATCGGCTTAATAGTCGAGTTCCAGGGATTGTTCTTCTCTGATTTTGTCCTGAATCTTCAGGATGGCGTTGATCACAGATTCCGGTCGTGGTGGACAACCGGAGATATAGACATCAACGGGCAGAAAATTATCAACCCCCTGAACGACTCCGTAACATCGGTGCATGCCGCCGGTGGATGCGCAGGCACCCATTGCGATACACCATTTTGGATCGGGCATCTGATCCCATACTCGTCGAATAGCATGTGACATTTTGTAGGTACACCAGCCGGCAACGATCATTACATCACTTTGTCGCGGTGAGAAACGGAACACTTCGGAGCCGAACCGGGCAGCATCGTATTTGGGTCCTGCAAAAGCCATCATTTCAATAGCACAACATGCCAGCCCCATCGGCATAGGCCATACGGCATTGGAACGACCCCATTTCATTAATGCATCAATAGTTGTAGTGAAGAAACCTTCACCCATTACACGATCAAGACTCATATATTTTTAATGGCGTTAACTTGTTTCTTAATCAGGGTTTGATCTGAGGCCCAACTGAAAGTTCCCTTTTTCAGGGTATACAGTAAGCCGAGTAAAAGTATGAAAATAAAAACGATCATCGACCAGAAACTTACGCTACTGAATTCCTGATATCGTACAGCCCAGGGGTAAATAAAAACAATCTCCAGATCAAATACGATAAACTCCATGGCTACTATATAAAAACTCACGGAATAGCGGTCTCGAGCTTCGCCAATCGGATCCATGCCGCTTTCATAAGGCCCTAATTTGTTGTTTCCAGGTCGGTTTGGCCCTAACAGGCGCGACAGGACTATAAAAGTTACTGCCAGCAAAATTGCCAGGACAATAAGTAGAAAAACAGGTATGTATTGCTCGATCATAGCCGGGTTTTTGACAGTGCTCACTGTTCGGGCCTAAAATTACTTCCGATATGCGCTAATGTCAATCTAAACACGGCAGCCTGTTCAATGTTTTACAAAAAAGATTATAATCTGATTATCACGTTCAAAATGAATGACATTGGAACATTAAGTGTTTAAGAGAGTTGAGAAATTAGTTACCTTTCGCAGATAGGCGGGAGCGCCGATTCTCTTTGAAGAACCCTAAATTTTTAACGGCACTGTGAACAATAACAAATTCTGTTTACTGTTTTGAATAAGATTCAGATGGATATTTTGGGACTGTCTACCAGCCCGAGTAGTGGCGGGGCTTATGCACTCATTCTGAATGAAACGGATGGTAAAAGAAGGCTTCCTATCATCATTGGTACATTTGAAGCGCAGGCGATTGCTCTTGAACTTGAAAATATCAAGCCCCCCAGACCGATGACACATGATCTGATCCGCAATATTATTCAAAGTTTTAATACTTTTGTCAAAGAAATCTACATTAATGATCTGAAAGAAGGAACCTTTTATGCTCAGATTATTTACGAGAATAATGGTGATACACTTACTCAGGATTCACGACCGAGTGACGCCATAGCACTGGCCATCCGTTTTAATGCACCAATATTTGTTTCAGATCACATTATTGAAGAGGCCGGCATAGAAGCCGATCCGCAGGTAGAAGAACAAACCGAAGAAGCATTTACGGATACGGGGGCCTCCCCACAATCCGGAAAAGAGTCCCCGCCAACAACAAGCAAGGAGAGTCGTATTAAAATGTTGGAAAAAAATCTTACCACGGCTATTGCCGAAGAGGATTACGAAAAAGCGGCCAAGATCAGAGACGAGCTAAATCGACTAAAAAGGTAAGTTGTTTTGGATTCGGTCAAACTGGATTTTGAATCCCTGCCTTTTTCCCCACTATTTTGTGATTACATTCGGGGGGGGGATAAATCGTTTGCTTTCTTCGAGCATAAACACACATATGTGCAATTGAAGCATGCCGTCGAGTCCTATCGCTATCCTCACGACCGAAAAAAATCATGCGCGATTATACGTGAGTTTAATCGGAATTTCTCTCTACATAAACGTGCTGAAGAAAATCTGAAGGCACTTGAGGATGAGGATACGGTGACACTGACCACCGGTCAGCAGGTTAATCTCTTTGGGGGCCCGTTATATACGGTTCTTAAAACCCTTTCTGTTATTCATCTTGCAAAAAAGCTTTCCAAAGAGACCAGACGACATGTCGTGCCTGTTTTTTGGCTTGCGGATGAAGATCATGATTTTGATGAGATTGCCACTGTTTCACTTCCCAATAGCAAATCCGTAAATCGAATCACCCTGCCGGGCGAGAGTGTTGACCATCAAGCAGCAGGATCAATTCAGGTAAATGATGACTTCGCGTTGTTTCGTACATCGGTATATAACGCCCTGCCCGAGACGGATTTTAAAGGCGAACTGACGAATCTTCTGAATGATTGTTATTCGAAAGGCTGTTCATTCAGAAATGCTTTCGGCCAATTTATGGCACACCTTTTCTCAAAATACGGACTTGTTTTTGCTGGAAGCAATGACCTGGAGACTAAAAAATTCACATCCGATATTATCAAGGTGGCTATCCAGCAAGCCGATAGTATTCGCTCGGTACTTTCGAAACAATCCGAACATATTGGCGCTGTATTTCATCAGCAAGCTCAAGTCCTTGACAGTCTGCTTTTCTGGCATGATGATACGGAAGGGCGCGTCCGAATGAAACACCTCGATGGTAAATGGCATCGGAATCCGGACATCGCCTTATCAACGGACCAATTGCTTCGCGAGCTGGATAAAAATCCGGACCGGTTTTCGCCTAATGTTTTCTTGCGACCGGTTATACAAGATACTTTACTACCTAATGTTGCTTATATAGGTGGGCCGGCGGAAATTGCATACTTTGGACAGATGAAACCGTTATACCATCTTTTTCAACAAAAAATGCCGTTTATAGCCGGACGCCTTTCAGCAACGATGATGGAACCTTCGATTGCCCGCATTTTTAATGAGTTGCCATTTAAACTATCGGACTATGCAAGAAGAATCGAGGATTTGGAACAGACGTATTTGAAAACACTTGCTGATCCGGAAGCTGATCATCATTTCGATGACTGGAAACAATCTGTTGAAGCATTGACGAACCGTATGACGCAACAGATTGGAGTTAGCGATCCGGGATTGCAAAATCATAGCAAGGCATTAACTAAAGAACATCAAAAAGCAATTGACAAATTTCGCCAAAAATGGATGCATACTATACGGCAAAAAGAAGAGGTACAGATTAATCGAATTCGGAAAATCAAACATGCATTGTTCCCCAATGATCATCTTCAGGAAAGGGAAATCTCTTTTATCTATTTTATTAACAAGTATGGTCTGGATATTTGGGACCGTGTGTTAATATTGCTTGAAACCGAAGCGGATAAACCGCGTAATAGACAGACAGATGAATTATTCTCTCAGCACTATTTGTTTAAACTATGAGCCGATGGGAACAGATCGTGATTTACTGAGAAAAAAATTCAAGTCACAGCGCGAGCAACTGGGAATCACTGACTTGAAGAGTCTGGGTCAGAAAATTGCTGAAAGACTTTTTCTCTCGGAATGGTACAGGAATGCTTATGTGGTCCATTGTTTTTCAGGTACTCCGGAAAAAGGAGAGATTGCTACAGATGCTGTACTAAGCTATGTGATACGTTCCGAAAAACAACTTGTGATGCCAAGGTTATCTGACAGGAAAGGTGAGATGGAACATTACAGGGTAGATAATTTGAATTTATTGAAAAAAAATAAATTTGGTATCATGGAACCACCGAAAGGTGAGCGCGTATGGCCTGTTGAGTTGGATCTGGTTCTGGTGCCCGGGCTGGCAGTGGATATGCAGGGTAACAGGATTGGATATGGAAAAGGATTTTATGACCGGTTCCTGGCATCCACACCGGCTCATAAGTTAATGCTTCTGCCCGAACAATTTATCGTGGATCACATACCGAACACATCGCATGATATACCGGTAGAGGGAATTGTTACTGAAGAAAGATTGATCATTCTCTGATTCAAGATACTTGTAATGAAACATTTCCTTGCGTTCCTTCGTAAATTACGGGTAAGCAGACCATGTATTTGGATAACCATTGACTTTTGTCAGTTATGGTTTCAGCTTTGTTATCTATATTGTATTGGTAATTGTTATGCCTGAAAACCAGCTGTTACTTTATAACAATGATAACATGGAATAAAACTAATTGAAGCGTGCTGATCTCATTTGAAGGTATAGACGGATGTGGTAAGTCGACACAAATAAACAAGCTTAGAGAGTTTTTTATAAAAAAAAACTACAATGTACATGTCTTTCGTGAACCGGGCGGAACCCAGTTGTCCGAACAGATTCGAAAAATTTTGTTGAATAGCCGGGAAGAAATTCATCCGCTGGCGGAGACGTTGTTGTTTTCTGCCGCCCGGGCTCAACTTGTCGAAACCCGCATCCGTCCACTTCTTGCTGTAGATGCTGTTGTTATTTTGGACCGCTTTTTTGATTCTACTACTGCCTACCAGGGATACGGCCGGCAAGCCATACCGGTTGAGGACATAGCGCAACTGAATATTCTCACCACACAAAATTTAGTGCCGGATATTACCTTTTATTTAAAACTGGACTATAAAAAAGCATCGGAACGCAGAAAAATTTCCGGGGAAGAGGACCGTATGGAACAATCTGGAGTTGAATTTTTTAAGAGGGTAAGTGCGGGATATGATCAAATCGCCTCGCAGGAGGAACGGATAGTCACCCTGGACGCTTCCATGTCTCCGGAAGAAATTTTTCATGCAATTCTTGACCATATAAGAAAAAAACAGACCTTTTCTTAACTCAAGCATGCTTTCTGAAATCGCTTTTCTTGAACCCATATATTAAATTACCCGAAGTAAATAATATTTTTTAATTGATGTAGAGAAGAAAAATGCTTAATTTAGAAGCGGTGGACGTATCTTATTCAAGATTACGTTTTCGCACATGGTGATACCAGCCACACAATTACACGAACCATTCAACTTTACGAAGTAGAAATAAGTACATTATGGCGCATCAAAGAATTGAAGTTGACCTGCCTCTTGCCAAAGTTTATGAGTTGATGAGCTCTCCGACTGATTTTCCTAAATTCTTGTCTTCCCTTAAAGAAGTAAATAAAATCAATTCACAGACCTTTGAGTATTTAACTGAAATTGGTGGAGAAGAATTCCGATGGACCACCAATATTATTGATGATCTGCGTAATACGCGTTTTGCATGGATCACCATCAACGGGAATCTCAACCAGACAGGTACTATTCGTTTTACCCCATTGAATAATGGTTCCCGGACACGTGTTGATTTTAGTCTGGACTATAGAACCTTCTTTGGTGAACCTTCCAGTGAAATGGCAAAGTTTATTGAGGAGCTACCTGATCAACTTCTTAAAGATCTGGATCGCTTCAAAAATCTTGCTGAAAGTGGAAGCTTTAAAGATGAGGAGGAAAAAACGGAAGAAACTCCTGGTAAGAAAGAGGAAGTAACTGCCTGATCAAATTCAAAAACATGTTGATATCAAAAGGGGCCATGAAGCCCCTTTTTTTTTGCTGAAACCTGAGGCATGACCGAATGAAACTGTCAGAATTTCTTGATTCGACTCATATAAAACAACCGTTTGTTGCCGTTTTGGGACATCCTGTGATGCACAGCCGCTCACCGCTTATTCACAATGCTGCCATTCAGGAACATGTGATTTCTGCTACCTACTATGCTATAGATTGTCCGAGGAATGAAATCCATTTGATATCAAAACTTTTGGATTCTGAAATGTTTTGCGGGGCCAATGTAACCATTCCATTGAAAATGGAAATTATTCCTTTTCTCCACAGTCTTGATGAATCGGCAAATGAAATTGGTGCGGTGAATACCATTGTACCTGTTTACTCCAAACTTTCGGATGACACAAATCATTTGGTCAAAAAAACAGTTCATTCATCTTCTTCTTCACAGGATAATATAACCTCCGATCGCAAAATTTGCGTTGGTTATAATACCGATGCCTACGGTTTTTACAGGCCATTGGAAGAATACGGATATGCTTCTTCTGTAAGCTCGGCGGTCATTCTTGGGTCTGGTGGGGCCTCACGTGCTGTAAGGTATGCTTTATTCAAAAACGGTGTGGATAAATTGACATTGGTAAGCCGGTCGATGTCGGAATCACGAAAGCGAAGCCCTTTTGCTGTTAACGATTCGGCCAAACCGGATAGAAGTTTTGCCGGGAATGAAATTCCCCGGAACATTTTCGCCGGCATAGACGATCACACCCGATGGATTTCCTATGATCAACTGGACGAGGCCGTTCAATCCGCCGAACTTGTTGTTAACACTACACCAATTGGAATGTACCCTGCAGTATATGCGTCACCTGTTCCGGAAGCATCATTAGTGCATTTGAAAGACAAGATTTGCTATGATATCATATATAATCCACTGGAAACAAAATTTTTAAGGGATGCGAAATTATATGGTGCCAAAACGATTAACGGCCTGGATATGTTTATCTACCAGGCATCCGCTGCATTTGAACTCTGGTTTAAAAAAAGCCTGACGGTTCGGAGCACACGAACAATACTTCTTAACAAAATCAATACATCACATTGATGCTACTATACTCATGTTGATGATTGACATAATGCCGAACCGAGATACTGATAAAGTGTTACTTAGATATGAATACACTCCCGGTCTGGTCGAGTAAAAAAGTAGTTCGTGCAGCATTTGTCGCCAGAGGCAATGAGCTTTCTGGTCAAATGGTTCGAAAAGTTACCGGCTTGCCGACTGCATCTGATGAAATTCAGGCTTTGGAAGCAAACCGTATACTGGTATCCGAACTTCTGGATTTACCCTATATTGAATTGAGCATGGGGAAACAGGTTCACGGATCACACATTGCATATACTGAAAAATCACAAATTGTTCATAATACAGACGGGCTGGTAACGGATAAAACCGGTTTGGCTATCGCTGTTTTAGTCGCTGATTGTGCTGCTGTTTTGTTGGCTGACCGGGTGAACAAGATCATTGCCGCTATTCATGCCGGTTGGCGCGGGGCTGTTGCCGGAATTGTTCCCAAAGCTGTACATAAAATGATCATGCTTGGTGCGGAACAAGATTTGATTGAAGCTTATATAAGCCCATGCATTTCGAAAGATCGATTTGAAGTGGGGGAGGAGGTTGCCAGCCGGTTTCCGAGTCGTTTTGTGGACAGATCAAAACCAAAACCACATGTTGACTTGCCGCTATTTGTCAGAAGTGAGTTAAAAAAAACGGGTATATATACCTCGAATGTTGTCATGGATAACCGATGTACCTTTGAAAATTCAGATTTGTTACATTCCTATCGTCGTGATGGTGAACAAAGCGGTCGAATGATGGCTGTCGTTACACTGGTTTGAGATAAATAATTTATTATTAAAGCGTGGCAATTAATGTAATAAGAATAATGGTAACAACCTGATCTGGTAACGTTTGAAGACCCAACATTTACTTATTCTCGGATCAACCGGTTCTATTGGTACTCAGGTATTGGATATTGTAAGAACCCACGTGGATAAACTTTCCATATTCGGGTTGACTGCCAATTCAAACTGGAAATTACTGGCGGAACAAATCAATGAGTTCAGACCTGAATATGGGCTTATTTGTGATGAAAATTGCTATAGCCAGTTAAAGGCCGCTGTATCACATTCTGAAACCGAATTGCTAAGCGGTGTTGATGCCGTTATTGAATTGGTACAATCTACTGAAGTCGATACGGTTGTCAATAGCCTGGTCGGATTCTCCGGTTTTTTACCAACTTTTCATGCACTTTCATCCGGGAAAAAAGTAGCCCTTGCAAATAAGGAGTCACTGGTTGTAGGGGGGGAATTACTAACTCCATATTTGAATGGTAATTATGAAAGGCTTATTCCAATTGACTCGGAACACAGTGCTATTCTGCAATGCCTTGCAGGCGAACAATCTGGAGATATTGAAAAACTGATTGTTACGGCCAGCGGCGGACCGTTTCGCACCTGGTCAAAACGGGAAATTGCAAAGGTAACTGTCAACGACGCGTTAAAACATCCCAGTTGGGATATGGGTGCTAAAATTACGATCGATTCGGCTACAATGATGAATAAAGGGCTTGAACTAATTGAAGCACACTGGCTATTCGGTATCCCTATCGACCGGATCGAAGCAGTTATTCATCCACAAAGTATCATACACTCCATGGTGATGTTTCTTGACGGATCGATGAAAGCACAATTGGGCCTTCCCGACATGCGTTTGCCTATTCAATATGCATTAGCCTTTCCGGAACGTTGGCCCTATAAACCTCACCCGATTGATTGGTCCAAATACCTGGAATTAAACTTTGAACCGGTCGACTTCGATAAATTTCCATGTTTTAATTTGGCTATTCAGGCAGTTAAAGCCGGAAATTATGTACCCGCTGTACTCAACGCTTCCAATGAAGTTGCAGTGGATCGATTTCTAAAGGGAGAAATTCCTTATATTCGCATTGCCGAAATTGTAGAAGACAGTATGACTCATATTACCAATAATGATGCGTTATCTGTTGAGTCAATAGAAACAGTTGACCGGGCGGCCAGAGCTTTTGCCCGGACTATTTGAATAAACACAAGTTTTCATGGAAGCTATTTTAAGTATATCGCATACGATTCTCATCTTTGTCATTGCCATATTTATTCTTGTACTCGTTCATGAGTTGGGGCATTTTCTGGCGGCCAAAATATTTGGAATGCGTGTGGAACGTTTCTCAATCGGTTTTCCCCCACGGTTGTTTGGTTTGAAAAAAGGGGATACCGATTATTGTATATCCGCTCTGCCACTGGGCGGATATGTAAAAATAGCCGGGATGATCGATGAAAGTATGGATGACAGCTTTGCCGCCTCGGAACCAAAACCATATGAATATAGAAGCAAACCGGTCTGGCAACGGATGATTGTCATTTCGGCCGGAGTAATTTTCAATATGCTTCTGGCGTATGCCATTTTTACTTTTATCACTTTTTCTCAAGGAATTCATCAAATACCGGCTGAAAATATAGGTGGTATTTATATTCCTGAAACATCGACCGCTGCTGAAGTTGGTTTCCAGACCGGTGATCGTCTGGTTGCCGTTAACGATAATGAAATCGAGTTTGTTCGACGCGGTCAATTTTTCTCGATGAGTGAGATTACAAGCCAGTCGCTTACGTTTACCGTAAATCGCAATGGCGAAAAGGTCATTATTTCGCCTCCTCCGGATTTTCTCGATTATCTGGCACGAAATCCGGAGTTCATCGAACTTCAAAATGCATTGCCAAGCAGAGTTGGTGGAATATCACAAGATTCACCAGCCGATCAATCAGGTCTGCAGCCGGGGGATGAAATAGTAGCAATTAACGGTGAAGAGATCGGTTACTGGGTGCAAATGGTAGACAAAATTCAATCTGGTGGGGAAGAGATGGTTTTCACGATAAGACGTGATGCGGAAGTCTTCGATGTAGCCATTCGGCCGGACCCTGATCAACGTATTATCGGCATTTCTGTTGTTGATCCTCAGGAGTATTTCGGGTTTGAAACCGTGAATTTTGGGCTTTTTGGATCCATTCGCGAAGGCGTTAAACAGACGCACGATACTTTTTCCGGGATTATTAACGGATTTCGTCAATTACTTACAGGTGCTATCTCCGTTAGAGACAACCTCGGCGGGCCGGTGGCCATTGCTTCTGTTACTGCTGAAGTGACGGAGCGTGGTGGTGCACTTGGATTCTGGAATTTCGCCGCTTTTTTAAGTATTACATTGGCAATTATGAATATTCTGCCGATTCCAATGCTGGACGGCGGACATTTAATGTTCCTGATATACGAAGCATTTACCAGAAGGGAACCCTCTGTAAAAGTGCGCATGGCGTTACAACAGATTGGCTTTATCCTGTTGATCGGATTGATGATCTTCGTCACATTTAACGATATCCTTCGACACGTAGTTAACTAATTTATGCGATTTGCCAAGGACGGGGTTCCTGTAATTATTGCCATGCTTTTTTTGGCTCTGGTACTTACATCTGTGGGTTGGCTGTTAAATAATACGCTTACTTACATCCTGTATTTGCTTGCCATAGGGCTCAGCGGATTTACCCTGTTTTTCTTTCGCGATCCGGAGAGAAGAGCTCCGGACGGGGATAACATACTTGCTCCGGCGGACGGGAAAGTGATTGCGATTGACTTGGTGCGAGAAGAATTCTATCTCGGTGATAGTTCCAAACGAATTTCCATTTTTCTTTCACTTGGAGATGTTCACGTTAATCGTTATCCGGTTAGTGGAAGGGTAGAGTATGTATCGTATTATCCTGGACAAAATCTTGTCGCCTGGCATCCGAAATCATCTGAATTAAATGAACGTGCAGAGTTCGGCATTCAACATCATTCCGGATTAAAGGTTTTTTTCAAGCAAATCACCGGTTTTGTTGCGCGACGTATTGTTTTTCACACAAAAGAAGGTGATATGGTTACGGCCGGCAATCGATTTGGCATGATGAAATTTGGTTCTCGAATGGATGTCCATCTTCCCACTGATATGGAGCTGGAAGTGAAAGTAGGTGACCGAACAATAGGAGGAGAAACGATCCTCGCGCGCCTGGAATGAAATAGCATGATTGGGTATGATGAATCCTGATAAACGAATTCTTCGCCGACAGCTTCGAAACGATCGATTAAAACGGAAATTTAATAAACCGATTCCGAAAACAGTCGTTCCCAGTTTTTTTACGCTGATGAATCTGTTTTGCGGATTCACGGCTATAGTTCAGATTTTTGAAGGTAAACTTGAGTTTGGCTCCTGGCTGATAGTCCTGGCGGCTATATTCGATTTACTGGATGGTTTCATGGCCAGACTTGCTAACGCGAATACAGAATTTGGAATCGAACTGGATTCACTAAGTGACATAGTCTCATTTGGCGTAGCTCCGGCTGTATTGTTCTATCATCTTTCTCTTAATGAGCTTCAAATTATTGGCATTATTATCTCTGCTTTGCCAGTTTTGTGCGGTGCCGTCCGATTATCGCGATTTAACCTCGATGCCCGGGTGGAAGATCCCGACTATTTTAAAGGCTTGCCGATTCCGGCACAAGCCATGATGCTGGTTGCCCTCTTCCTGATTTTTAAAGATAATATGACGATGTTTGATATGCTGACGCACGGATTTAATAATGTAATAATTCCGGTTATTCTTCTACTGTCTTTGTTGATGGTCAGTACTGTCCCATTTGATAAAATCCCCAAATTCAGGAGAGAACATCTCCGAAAATACAAATGGCGAGCCTACCTGTTTTTATTCTATTTTGTTTCTATTATTATTTTTCAGGAATATGGACTGATACTGGTCTTCAGTATTTTCATTGCAAAAGGGGTAATTATGGCACTTGTCCGCTTCTGGAGGGAATTGCATGACGAAGCCGTAGTATAGGATTTGCCGAAAAGGAAAACACTAAATAATAATGTAATCTCTAAACACAACGGTGTTCAGAAAAAATACTGTAAACTGATCGCATGAGCTGTGCCAAATCCGGTAGTAAACGGCAAAAAAGCGTAGTTAAAATAGAGATCACTGACCCACAGCCCGGCACCAAAGCTTAGCCTTCTTTGAGTGTCACCTGTGCGAACCCCCGTTCGAATATCAATGATCTCCGAAATGTTGACTTCAAGCCCAAAGTTAAAGTATCCTTCGTCCATCGTATTTAAAGTCTCGTCATCCACCTGAATTTCATTGACCGGAATATTATAGTCCGCCAGTACAGATATCAATAGAGGTATTTCATCTTCAGCCGCCGATGTGGATAGTTGAAGCAGTTGTATGTCTGTTCCGATACTTAACAGTGTAGGCAGTTTGGTTGCCGTTTCTGCGAGGTTGTTCATGGAGCCGAGATTTCGAAGTGACGCACCCAGACGCAGCCGCTCTTCCAGCAGATTCAAACCCAATCCGGCATTTAGCCCAAAACCGTAAGCATTTTGATCCAATGTCTGCTCATATAGATACATTCCGGTGACACCCAGAGACAGAGGGCCTGTTTTACGGGCATATGATGAAGCCAGTGAAAAATAGGTAATGGCAAACATCCCATCAGGCTCCTGTGAAGGACCGCTTCGGGCAGGGATATCGTCATTTAACGAGGAGAGAAAAGCCAGTCCGAAAGCGTCCTTTTCCCTCCGGAATGTCACTCCGGCAAAACGGTTTTGTGTATCGGTAGCAGGCCATATATAATATGAAACAGTTGCACTGTTATATTGTTCCATGGCCAACATAGATGGGTTGAGATACACAGCTGAAGAGCCTGAAAGAGATGCGGTATGCGCATCCGAAATCCCCATGTTGTACGCAGAAGGCCCCGTCAACAGAAACGGCATTCCCGGTGATTGCCCATCATCTGCCCGTAGGGGTGTTATTGCATTGATGAATAAAAGGATAAAAACCAGCGGAACATATTTTTTCATACGTCAGAATATTTCGGAATAACAATAACTACAGGACTATTCGCAATGCAAGTACATGCATCGATGAAATTCCCAGTGGTTCTCGAACAAAAGCATAATCGATGGATGGACTATAGGCATCATAAGGAAGATGAACTGAAAATCCTGTACTGAGTTTATAGGTTTCGTTAACAAATTCCAGGTCTAATATTTCCCAGCCTCCACGAATCGTTAGTCGTTCGTGTGCAGCCCATGAAACACCTATTCGAAAAAGCTGACTGCTGGTTGTAATGTTTTCAGTTCTTTGGACACTTTGGGGCGGAGTGGAACCTGCTATTATCTGCGTGTGTTGGTACTCCGACCTTTGTCGTTGAATCTCAAACTCGGAACTTAACAGGAGGTTCCAACTGGCAAAATACTGCGAGGTCCCGATCCGAAACCGGACAGGAAAAGGGTCTCTTCGGGTTCGCCCATCCTGTGTTCCATATATGGAGGTGGTATTCCAGGAATAATCCGAAATCAGGTCCTGCGCGATAATACCAATACGCCAGGATGAAATCGGTTGAATAATGAGGCCCAGATCAAATCCGGCCCCCGTTGCATGATCTATTTCTTTATGTAAACTGGATAAATGCAGTTTGACCGATGCGCCCAGTTTCACCCTGGGACTCAGTCCAATTCCAAATGCCGCAAATAATTGAAATTCATTGGTCGATAGGTTTTCCGTATGATAACCACTGGATGTACGACCATCAATATTTTTTACATGAGCATTCAGTAGCCCGATGTTCAAACCCGCACTGGGTGGTAAAAAGAATGTAGTGTTAATGGCGTGGAGATTGCGGTCAAATGACATAAGGGCACTGGAAAGATCAAATTGCATTTCTTCAATATAAGATGAGAGCGCCGGATTGTAATGGGCATATATACCCTCACGTGAAACGGTCGTAAGTGCATTTCCCATAGCCATCCCACGGGGGCCGAAACCCATTCGTGTAAAGGCTCCACTAAAACCCCCGCTTTGTGCACAAACTTCCGGTACCGGTAATATGAGTATAAAAAAGAGGAGTAAAGCCATCCGTCTGGCTGAAGAACATTTCATCTTTGATAGTTTCATGCTAATTCTGCTGAAAGATTATTCAAGAAGCAATATTTTCCCGACTGTTCGGCCGTTTTCGTTGGTTTGTACTTCGTAAAAAACCATACCGTTGGCTACCTTTCTTCCCTGCTGATCCGTTCCATCCCAGACCGCTTCATATGTTCCCGGTCCCAGTTGTTGAAACTCATCCAGTTCGCGTATCAGGTTCATACCGAAATCAAACAGGCGAATAGTGATGTCGGCCTGCTTTTCATTGTTGAATTTAATTCTGACAAGTTCATGCCGTCGTGGCGAAAACGGGTTGGGGTAGGCATAAATATCGACGTCGGGGGCATCCGGTTGATGCTGATTTCCCCCACTCAGTGGAAAATCGACTCGTGTAATATTCCAGCTCTCTCCGTCATCTGTGGAGGAGGCCAGGCCGTCACTGCTACCAATCCATACACGATCATTAGCTGTTGCCACAGTATAATAAGTAGCATTGGGCTTCATAAAGGTATTCATACTTCGGATCTGGCTTGTCAAATTCCAGGTGATACCATTATCTCTGCTGATAAAAACACCGCTATTTCCAACGGCATAGATAGTTTCACCATTAAAACCGATGTCATACAACCGTTCACCTGCAAGGTGTTGTTCAAACGTATCACCACCATCTCTGGTGACTACTATTCCTTCCCTGTCTTCGCCGCTGATGGCCGTCCAGTTAGTCAACCAAACAGATTTGTCATACGGATTTTCACGCAAGTTGGTAACCCAGTTACCAAGCAAGCCGTCCGGGGCGGTAGTTCGTCGAATATGTCGCCAACGTATGCTGTCTGCGGGTGCTTGAAGAGCATTTTTGGATATATTCAAACCTCCGGCTGTTCCGGCATAAACCGTACCGTCACTTCCTATAAGAACCGAAAATCCAAGAAAATTCAAGTAGTTGTTTGTCTGACCGTCTCCCCGTGGATCAATCACAAAATTATAGTTGCCTTCCGGTACCAGTTCATCCAGTTCAAACGGGGGGAGGACTATGCGCTCCCAGGATTGCCCGAAATTTATGCTGCGACGAATTCCGGAAGCCCATCCGGCAAAAAAAATGACATCTCCGCGGAAATCAACCATATACGGAGGTGACTGTTGCGGAACAATTACAGGAACCGTTTCCAAATCCTGCCCACCATAGCGAACCGAATGATCATCTGGATGATCCAGGGTTCGGGAGGTATCGATAAATTCCCATTGAGAATCCTTTCCTTTACCACCGTCAACAGAAATATACAAACCCATTTGAGTCTGGATAGACTCATCTCCCTGAATATCATTATAACCTATACCGGCAACAACTGTATCCGGCGCCAGGGCGATTGAAAAGAGTCGACCACGACCCTTTACCACTGAATCGGCCTGTTCGGGTAGGTACCAGTCTGTATCATTGGCAATATTATAGGTCATACTTGGCCCGATCCAGATCGTATCACTCAAAGCAGCCATGTTGGAAACGGAGTTTTGATAGATAGATCGATATGGAGAGGAGACCTGACCGGGTATGATCTGTCCGAAAGATTCCTGAGCTGCCAAAATGGCTATTAATAAACAGACCGTGGAAAAAGTAAGAAATCTCATCGGGAAATAACCAGGCGTGAACTAAGTGTATCGCTTTGATTGCGGGCAATATCAATAGCATGAATCCGGATATCGTATTCATCGGGATTGTTCTCCGGCCCGATACTGAATCGTTGAACATAAATACTGTCACCGGGTACCGTACCGTATTCTTCATCTACATCATTCATGTCTGAAGAGAAAATAGGGACACCGTCTTGATTAAATAATTGTAGTCTGACCTGGTTGATATAATCATTTGAAACTGTATGAGAGATACGGGCTGAAACAAAAAAGTGATATGCTCCGGCTTCCTGCGTAGGAATATAAACGACTTCGGGATGCTGAATTTCATGTACTATTGGACGCCCTTCTGTTGTAAAACGCACTTTTATATTCGATTCTGACCGTGTACGTATTGTATTATCAGGGCCGACCGGAACGACATACATAATGAGATTTCTTATATCAATGGTCCGCATCTCCAGGGAAACCGTTCCGGTAAAGAGTTCGGGATCATCAACACTCGCATGCATGGTTCCGGAAGCCAGTTCAATATGTGTATCGGAAGATGAAAGTATAGCCAGCATGTCATATCCATCTGGAAGAAGCCCGGCTCTTGCGGATACCTGAAAAGTGATCAGGGTATCCTGAATCCCATCATCATCATTGAATAATAGGGATGACGGCGATACCTGAAACCCGGAGACGGTAAAATCTTCCTGGAGGACATTTGTGGGGCCGTCAGTATGATCACAGGCTGTCAATAGGAGAAATCCGCACAAAGACAAAGCAATCGTGAAGCCAATAGATCGACTCAAATAACTGGGAATTAATGGGTGGTTAATATGGATGACGATGACCTGCCTGTCTAGACATAGATAGCTGTCTCTGGTAATAAACCTCATTTCTACGAGAGAAGGCTATCTTGAAGATGGTGTCCGGACTGATATTACTCGATGCCCTAAAAAATGTCAATAAAGGTACGAAAAACTTTTTATCGGGATACGAGTACTTAACGGTATCAAAACGGCCATTTTTTACTATTCGTATTGAAAAACTTATAATGCGATGTATTTTCAGTTGCATTGTGACGTCGGTATGTGTAATTTTGAACAATGAAATTCAGTAAATTACATATGTATAACGGGTGGTGGTCAATCTGCTGAAAGCGGATTGATACCGGTATGTTTAATACCATTAGATGAGTATAAAACCCGCTTTCAGGTTATCTGGGAGCGGGTTTTTTTATGATAATTAAAAGAAAGCCAGAATCTCACGGCATGAATCGCAATACATTTAATACACTGGCACAGTCATATTCGGCCATTCCAGTCTATCGGGTATTAATGGCGGATACTGTGACGCCGGTATCTTTATTTATAAAGATCAGGGACCATGCGGACCATCCTTTTTTACTGGAATCGGTTGAAGGAGGTGAGCAGGTTGCACGGTATTCATTTTTAGGAAGAAATCCATTTCAGATATTGCGGTTTCAAAATGGAGTGGTTAGCCTTACGCGCAAGCAGACTACTGAAACATTACAGGAAACCTATTTCGATGCTTTAAAACGTTTGTGTTTGAAGTATCAGGAACCAAAAATTGCGGATATGCCGCGACTGACAGGCGGGGCAGTAGGATTTTCAGCCTATGATACCGTCCGCCAGATCGAAGAACTTCCTAACATCCCGGAAGATGATTTGGCTCTTCCGGAAGCCATTTGGGCTTTTTATGATGAAATTTTTGCTTTTGATCATGTCAAACACCGGGTCTTACTGATCAAGACCGTTTTTACCGAACCCGATGCCGATCATCAGCAACAATATGATGCAGCGATGGATGCGCTGGACCTTATGGAACAAGTTTTTCGTCAACCGGTGGCAGAGACAGAGGGATATCGAAGAGCAGGGAACGGTCTTCAAAGCAATATTCCCAGAGAAGTGTTTCATTCACATGTTAAAAAGGCTCAGAAGTATATTTATGCAGGCGATATTTTTCAGGTGGTACTTTCCCAACGTTTTCGCAGCTCTTTTGAGGGAGACCGGTTTATGCTTTACCGTGCATTGCGAATGGTAAACCCGTCCCCATACCTGTTTTTTCTTGAATTCGGTGATTTTGCCCTGGTCGGTTCCTCTCCGGAAGTATTGGTACAGGTACAGGAAGAAACCGTGCGTGTATTACCAATCGCCGGCACACGACCTCGCGGTACTACCCCCGTGGATGACAAAGCATACGAACAGGATCTTATTTCAGATCCAAAAGAGATAGCTGAACATATCATGCTGGTTGATTTGGGACGAAATGATCTTTCCAGGGTATGTGACCCGGATACCGTTCGCATGATGCGGGATCGTGTAATCGAACGATATTCTCATGTTATGCATATCGTTTCGGATGTCAGCGGCCGGCTTATGCAAGGAAAAACAGCTGTGGATGCCTTGAAAAACTGTTTTCCCGCAGGTACGGTTTCGGGGGCACCTAAAGTACGAGCCATGGAGATCATCGATGAATTGGAACCTGCCAAGCGTGGACCCTATGCAGGAGCTGTTGGGTACTTCGATTTTTCAGGAAATATGGATACCTGTATAGCTATTCGTACGATGGTGGTTACTGATCATGACATTTACATTCAGGCCGGTGCCGGTATCGTAGCAGACAGCGACCCTGATCGGGAATATAATGAAACAGTGAATAAGGCCAGGGCCTTGGTTGAAGCATTGGACATTGCACTTAAACTTGAATAAAACCCCAGAAGCCAGGGATTATATGGATCTTGGTATTTATAGTGTCAGGAGTATAAAAAACATATATTTATAAATTAATCAATCCATAGAGGAAGTCACCGGCGTATAAGTGAAAAATTTACCCACGAATGCTTTATCCTGCTACATGAATCAGAAAAATGAAATAGATGAAAACTCAGCATAAAACAATTCTTTCCGGAATACAACCGTCAGGACGCTTGCATATTGGCAACTATTTTGGAGCCATACGGCAACACCTTGCTTTGCAGGATCAGGGGGATGCCTTTTATTTTATTGCCAACTATCACTCACTGACTTCATTGCACAACGGTGAACAATTGAAGCAGTATACGCTGGATGTTGCACTGGACTATCTCGCATTGGGTATGGATCCGAAAAAATGTACGTTTTTTGTACAAAGCGATGTCCCCCAAGTACTTGAATTGTCCTGGATACTGGGTACGATTACACCGGTCAGTATGATGGAAAAAGGAGTATCCTATAAAGACAAAATTTCACAAGGGTTATTTCCAAACATAGGCTTGTTTACCTATCCTGTACTCCAGGCGGCCGATATTCTGGTTTACCATGCTGATATCGTTCCTGTAGGGGCCGACCAGAAGCAAAATATTGAAATAGCACGTGATTTGGCGGCCCGTTTCAATCGGATATTTGAAGGTGAATACCTGAAGTTGCCTGAATCTTATATTGTTGAATCTGTTGCCACTGTTCCCGGTATTGACGGAAGGAAAATGAGCAAGTCATACAATAATACAATTGATATATTCGATGAAGGAAAGGCTTTAAAAAAGAAAGTAATGTCTGTAGTTACCAATTCCACTCCACTGGAGGAACCCAAAGACCCTGATGTTTGTAATGTTTATGCACTTGTTAAACATTTTGCAACGGAGCAAAAAAAAATGGAAATCCGGAAAAAATATCAAGCCGGGGGGTTTGGATACGGACATGCAAAAAAGGAATTACTTGCACTGATTAGTGATTTTTTTGAAGAAGCCCGGGAACGGAGGCATGAGCTGGAAAAACGACCTGACGACATCCGGGATATGCTTCGTGTTGGGAGGGAAAAAGCGAGAAAACGCGCAGAAGAGGTGATGATGCCGATCCGTGAAGCGACAGGGATCGTTCAGTACTTTTCTTCTGAACTCAATTCACAGCCGTAGGTATAAATCCTTCTCGATAAATAAGTCCAATATCCTGGAATCGCAAGTAACGAATAACTCGAAATCACTGGAAATCTTGTAGTGCTCAAATCCACTAATGTTTAGACGATCAAGTAACGTAACGTATGGCTTTGTATGGTTTTGATAATCGACAATTACGACTCTTTTACATATAATCTCGTACATTTGGTGGCACATCATACCAAAGATTATAAAGTAGTGCGCAATGATAAAATCACAATTTCTGAAATCAGGGAATTGAAACCGGACAAGATTATGATATCACCTGGTCCGGGTCGCCCCGAACAAGCGGGAATTACGGAAGAGACCATTCGGAATTTTGGCCCAGGCACGCCTATTCTCGGTGTATGTCTAGGACATCAGGCCATAGGGCATGTTTATGGTGCGAATGTTGTTTCAGCCCCATACCTGATGCATGGGAAAACATCTGTTATTCTTCATGATGAATCGTCACTTTACAATAACATACCCCAAGCCTTTACGGCCACAAGATATCATTCTTTGATGCTTGAAAAGCGTACCATCAGCAAAGATTTTATCATCTCATCGCAGACCGAAGACGGTGTGGTGATGGGAATCCGGCATCAAAAATGGCCGTTAGAAGGCATTCAGTTTCACCCGGAAAGTATTCTTACTGTCGATGGACCCAAAATTATTGCCAACTGGATGCAGCGATGATTTTTTTGACGGAAACAGATATAATCCCGGAATCTACCATGCTGAAAAAGGATAAAAAAATAAAAAACAATGAATGATTTTGCAGAAATTCTGAAACAAATATCTGCCGGAAGGGAGTTGTCACCGGAACAGGCCGATTTTGCAATGCGTGAAATCATTGCAGGGAATATTAACAACTCACATATCGCCGCTTTTTTGTTTGGGATGAGCAGTAAAGGGGAAACCGTCTCTGAGTTAACAGCATTTGTGAATGTAATGCGCGAAGTATCGGTGAGGGTTGATGTTGATACGGATCACGCGATCGATCTTTGTGGGACCGGAGGTGACAAATCGGGAACATTTAATATTTCAACAGCATCTATGTTTGTTGCAGCAGGTGCAGATGTGCCTATTCTAAAGCATGGAAATGCTGGAGTTTCAAGTAGCAGCGGTAGTTATGACGTACTTAAAAGTCTGGGTATGTTCCCTGATCTTCATAAAGAACTTGTCGAGAAATGTTTTCGGGAGACCCGAATGGCTTTCATGTTTGCTCCACTGTTTCATCCCGCAATGGCCAGGGTAATGCCTGTCCGCAAAGAACTGGGAATTCGGACCTTCTTCAATATTATGGGTCCCATGTTGAATCCGGCCAGGGTCAAACGACAAGTCATCGGGGCTTTTAACCGCGAAACAGCCCGAATGATGATCCGGATTCTGGCAAATCTGGGTACTGAATTTGCATATACCGTTTATGCCGAGGATGGACTGGATGAGTTTTCAACCACTTCAAACACACATGTATATCAGTTAATGGATGGAAGTGTTGCTAATGGAAAGACATTTGATGCCAGGACATTAGGGTTATCAAATGCAAAACCACAGGATTTAAAAGGGGGAAATCCAGAGGAAAATGCAGCCATTATTCGTGCCGTACTTGATGATACGGCTACCGATGAACAGCGTGAAGTTGTGGTATTGAATGCAACGTTTGCTATCCATGCCTCAGGACTCTGTGACGATCTTCAGGAAGCCCATTACGCTGCACTGGAAAGCCTCGAGACGGGAAAAGCCAGAGAGGCGCTGGATCGATTGATTGAATGTACTTCAGATCTTCGTAGCGAGGGATGAACCGGATTTTTTATTAACCACTTTTTATTACAAAGTAAATTACATATTATTTTGTCAACCATTCTCGACAACATTGTAACACGTACCCTTGAGGACGTCACCCATCGGCGGAAGAAACATGCAGCGTCCGATTTTGAATCGTTTGGCGAGTATCATCGCCCGAGGAGAGATTTTTACAATAGCCTGCGTCAAACTAAAAATGTATCCGTTATCGCCGAGTTAAAGAAAGCGTCACCGTCCAAAGGGGTGATCCGGCAGGATTTTAACCCGATTCCCATTGCTGATTCCTACCAGAAGAATGGCGCATCTGCTATTTCGGTATTAACGGATGAACCTTTCTTTCAAGGGCATATCGCCCACCTCCTGGAAGTATCGACCCGGGTAGATATTCCGGTGCTGCGCAAGGATTTTATAGTTGATTTCTATCAGATCGAAGAAGCTCGTGCATGGGGGGCGGATGCGATCCTGCTCATAGTCAAAATCACGGATGGAGAACAGCTTTATGAATTACATGACGCTGCTGTGCAGTGCGGTTTGCAAACGCTGGTCGAATGTTATGATATGGCAGATTGGGATCGTCTGGATTTTAACCGGTTTTCGGCGGTCGGGGTAAATAACCGAAATCTGGAAACGTTTGAAGTAGATGTACATCGCGGTATCCAAATGCTGGAACAGGCACCTGATGGAGTTATCAGAGTTTCAGAAAGCGGTTTGCATCATCCCGGCGACCTGCTCCTGCTGTCCAATCATGGAATTCACGCTGCACTGATAGGAGAACATTTCATGTGTTCAGATAACCCAGGCAAAGAACTTGAAAAATTCACATCCGTTTTCACAACAGAATGACAAGGACTCTTTGAGTATGAGCGAACCAACCAGGCTTAAAATCTGTGGAAATACTACACTGGAAGATGCCCGTTATGCCGCAGGAGCCATGGCAGACTATTTGGGGTTTATTTTTTTCCCGGGAAGTCCGCGGTTTGTTTCACCCGCCATCGCCGCAGAGATCATTGGCTGGATAGAAGGACCAGAGAAAGTCGGAGTATTTGTTAATCAGTCTGTGACTGAAGTGAATGGAATTATTGATAAGACTGGTATCGATTTGGCACAATTACATGGCGATGAAACTCCTGAATATGCACGAAAAATCAAAAAACCGGTTATTAAGGCTTTGAGATTAAAGAGTAAAGATGATTTTCAACAGCTTCCCCGGATTATTGAAGAGTGGCAGGATGTGGCATCGTATCTGCTTTTCGATGCATTTCATGCAGTGAAATACGGAGGAACAGGAGAGAAGTCGGATTGGGATGCTCTTTCTGTGAATCGTCCGGATTTCCCTTTTTTCCTTGCAGGAGGAATTACGACAGATAATGTGAGTGAAGCCGTGCAAAAGTTAAGGCCGTTTGCAATCGATCTCACGAGCAGTCTTGAATCAACACCCGGTATCAAGGATCTTGATAAAATGGAAAGATTCTTTGACCGGTGGCATGCATTATAAATGTTAAAATCACATGGATTCGCAACTCAAAGATCAAAATAATATCAATAACTTAATAACGCTTCCCAACGCAAAAGGCTATTACGGAATGTTTGGAGGGCGTTTTGTACCTGAAATCCTTCTTCCTGCCCTTGTGGAATTGGAATCGTCGTATGCCGAAACATATCATGACGAGGTATTTCAAAAGGAATTTTCGTCACTTCTGAGAGAATATGTCGGTCGCGAAACGCCACTGACCTATGCCGGCCGCTTATCGGAGTATTACGGCCGGGCCCGAATTTATCTGAAGAGGGAGGATTTGTGCCATACAGGTGCACATAAAATCAATAATGCAATTGGCCAGATTCTTCTCGCCCGAAAGATGGGTAAAACCCGTGTTATCGCTGAGACGGGTGCCGGTCAACATGGTGTAGCAACCGCAACTGTTTGCGCCTATTTTGGAATGCCTTGTATTGTGTATATGGGGGCGGAAGATATTGTACGACAGAAACTTAACGTAGATAGAATGAAACTTCTTGGAGCAGAAGTCAGACCTGTGGAATCCGGCGCAAAAACGTTAAGTAATGCAATTAACGAAGCGATTCGGGATTGGGTCACCAATGTGGAAGATACTTTTTATGTTATCGGATCGGTTGTTGGTCCTCATCCTTATCCAATGATGGTACGAAACTTCCAGACGGTGATTGGCAGGGAAACGATGGATCAGTGCATGGAAAAAGAGGGGCATCTTCCGGATTATGTGCTTGCATGCGTTGGAGGGGGCTCGAATGCTATCGGTATGTTTTATCCACTGATTCAACATGAAGAGGTAAAACTTTATGGCATTGAAGCAGCCGGGGAAGGAGTCGAGACGGCTCGTCATGCTGCCACTCTGACCAGTGGTTTGCCGGGTATTCTGCATGGTTCACTAAGCTATCTGCTTCAGACAGATCATGGACAAATTGCTGAAGCCCATTCGGTGAGTGCAGGACTCGACTATCCGGGAGTAGGACCTGAACACGCTAACCTGAAAGATTCAGGACGTGTTACTTATGTCTCCGTGACTGATGAGCAAGCAATCGATGCTGTAAAACTTTTATCGTCGCGGGAAGGGATTATTCCTGCACTTGAGACGGCACACGCCGTAGCATATCTGGAATCGTTGATGCCTGAAACCGGAAAAGATGAAGTTGTTGTTATTAACTGCTCTGGCCGTGGAGACAAGGATATGGAAACCATTTCAAAATTAATGAGTAATCTATAATGCGGAATTTACCGATACACATGCGCTTGATTCAATGAGAGATATACTCCAAAGGACGTAATGAATCAGATAAGTTTAAATACATAAAATAAAGTCATGCAATCTGATAACAGAATAGCCCGGCTATTTTCCAATCGTAATTCCGATCAGAAAGTAATGAGTCTTTTTCTTACAGCAGGTTATCCGTCACCGGATAAAACGGTTGAGCTTGTGCTCGAACTGGAGCATTCCGGGGCCGATCTAATCGAACTCGGGATGCCTTTCAGTGACCCGCTTGCGGATGGTCCAACGATTCAATATGCCAGTAAAGTAGCCATTGAACAGGGCATTCATCCGGATATTATTTTTGACATGGTCCGAAATATTCGTAACAAATCCGACATACCGATCATACTGATGGGATATATCAATCCTGTTTTACATTATGGTGTGGAGGCGTTTTTTGACCAGGCAGCCAAAGCGGGTGTAGACGGAATTATTCTGCCTGATGTCCCACCCGGTGAATACCCCCTTATAGAAAAACTTTGTACCGATAATAGAATTGCACCGATTTACCTTGTTGCACCGAATACTCCAGATGAACGTATGCAGGCCATTGATCGCGCCAGTAAGGGATTTGTGTATTGTGTTTCAGTAACAGGAGTTACAGGAGCACGTGATGGGTCCGAAGTTAGCCGTTCCGTCCAAAATTTCATACAAAGAGTTAAGAAAAATGTTACACATAACCCCGTCCTTATTGGATTTGGTATAAGCTCGCACCAGAATGCCGTTCAAATCTCTCGTGAAGTGGATGGTTTTATTGTGGGAAGTGCATTGATCGACTACATACGAACGGTATATCCCCGTAAAGATTGGATACAAAAGACAGGGGCATTTGTTAAGCAGTTAAAAACGGGTGAAGTTGCAACTATTATCACAAAATGATTTATACTTCGTTCATAAATAACTAACCTTGAGTTTATTGTTACACCACTCAAACAGCTTTATCAAGCATTTATTTGTTTAGAAGTATTTAATCCACTATCCATGATTCATACAAATCGAATTTATCTTTTACTATTGCTTACAGGTCTTTTTATCTGGAATGCATGTGATGGTGATTACCGTCGGTCCGCCCAGGGCAGTTATTCCGAAGTGCTCGTAGTCATGGATTCCACGCAATGGAATAGCCCTGCCGCGGATGCGATCAGGACTGTTTTTGCCAAAGACATCATGACTTTACCCCGGCCAGAATCCAAATATGACCTTCGATTTGTAGATCTTCGAACCAATCGTGACCTGGAGTTCGTTAAAAATCACAAAAACACGATTTTTGCAGCATCCATAGAGGAAGAGAGTAATGTTGGAGATTTCATCCGGGCCGTTATGAGCGAAGAAATCAAGCAACGAATTGTCGAAGGACGCAATTTTGCTTTTCCATTAAAAGATCGTTGGTATCGTGATCAATGGACTCTGTTTCTATCGGCTCCGGATCAGGAGACTCTTGCCAATAAAATTCTGGAATCCGAGAGCTCACTGGTCGGATATCTGGATGAAGTTGAGCGTAATCGATGGCAAAGACAGATATATCGCAGAGGTGAACAAAGGCATTTAGCCGATACACTTTTGAGCAAACATGGTTTCCGGATTCGTGTGCAGCATGACTACCGGATTGGCATTGACACAACCGACTTTGTTTCGATGCGGCGATTTCTGCATGACAATGATCGCTGGATTTGGTTTTGGTATAAAGATGATGTAGGTGGCATTGATGATATTGGCCCGGAGTGGATTAATAATACACGAGATAGTTTAAACCGCAAATTCATACGTGGAACAAGAGACGAATCTTATGTAACAACTGAGTACAGAAGAGCTGTTGAAACCAAATATATCCGGATTAATGGCAGAGAGGCATTGGAGACAAGGGGGACCTGGCGCATGACCAATGATGTTATGGGAGGGCCATTTCTACACTATACGATCTATGATGAAGATCAGAGACGCTTGTACATGATGGAATTTGCGCAATTTGCCCCAAGGTACAGCAAACGTCGGTTTATCAATCAATTCGAGGCTATGGCACATACATTTGAAACAGACACAACCTTAACACCTGATTCGGCTCATATTTCGGAGTTCAGTCCATAGAATCCGGATTACTATCCGCAATTCTTTGGTACTCAATGTATTCGTCGGGAGTCAGATCGGCAAACATATAGTCAAGAGGATTGACGGAATTATTGTAATGCCGTATTTCATAATGTAAATGAGGACCGCTTGTTATACCTGAGTTGCCGCTATAAGCTACAATTTGTCCTCGTTGTACTTCCACACCCGGACGAATTCCGTCCGCGATTTTAGAAAGGTGGGCATAACGGGTTTCAAATCCATGGCCGTGGTCAATGACAAGCATAAGTCCATAAGTTCCCCGCCGGCTGGTTGATTTGATTACTCCATCTCCTGTAACATAGACGGGAGTTCCGATTCTGGCTCTGAAATCAATACCTTCATGCATTCTTCTATAACCCAGGACGGGATGACGACGTATGCCATATCCACTGAGAACAATACCGCTGATGGGCCGGATGGCCGGGATTTGACTCATAAGTTCCTTGTTCTCGTTGTAATATGCTTTAATCTCCTCAAAACTGACTTGTTGTATATTGATTCGTCGTTCTATACTTTCCAGGTTACTTGCTGTCCAACGCATCAGTTCAGCTGTTTCACTACTATAGGCATCAAACTCTGAAAAAAGATCCGCACCGCCAATGCCGGCTTGCCGTTCGTCATCAGACAACGGATCGATACCCAGTACGGCACGATACATCTCATTATCTGTTTTTGCGATTTGAGAAATTTCCCTGTCGAGTTCTTCTATAGAGTCCATTGTTTGACTGAGTTGTTTGTATAGGGCCTCATTTTCCGCTTTTAAAGCAACTTCAGCTGGAGATCCGACAGTAAATGCAAGGATGGAAAGCGAAATAGCACTCAACACAGCTCCGAAAAGAACCCATAGACTTAGTGTGTATATGATCTTTTCGACAGGAGGATATTCGATGGGAATGAATTCACATTCTCCTTCATCGTAGTAGTAGTAGTTATTCAAGACCCGTATAGCTTAAATTTCTGTTGGCAAGCAATGCTTCTCAGCAAGCTATAATTGGCACATTATTTTTTTATAACAAATGAAAATTAATGCTAAATGCCATACAAACAAACTACAATTTCAATTTTATAAAATCCATCATTCCAAATCGCCTTCAAAATAATTGATTGCCCGTTGAATAATCGGGCTTTTTGATTTTTTATCAGCGATTTTGCGTTGTATTTTATCCTCAAAAGCTTCTGCCGCGTTATACCCGTAATGAGACAGAAGATGGTTCATGGCTATCACTTCAGCAAGTACCGTGATGTTTTTGCCTGGTGTTATGGGTAAATTAATGATTGGAATATTAACCCCGAGAACCAATTCATTATCTCTGTTAAGTCCAGTCCTGTCGATACTTTGTGATTCATTCCATAAACTCAACTCAAGTATAACCTCAAGCCTTTTTTGATATCGGATGGAGCGTACACCAAACATAGACATGACATCGACAATGCCCAAGCCCCGTATTTCCATAAAGTGCTTGTTGATTTCGGTGGGGCTGGCCATCAGAACGTTGTTTTTCTTGGTCAATATGATGATATCATCCGATACCAGCCTGTGTCCTCTTTCAACAAGATCCAGAGCTACTTCACTTTTTCCAATGCCTGATTTTCCCGAAATCATAATCCCGATACCGTACACATCGACCATTGATCCATGTACCATGGTTTGTGGTGCAAACTGATCTTCCAGAAAATCTCTGACGAGAAACATAAATTTCGTTGTTTCCATTGGAGTAGAGTACACCGGGATACCGGCTTTTTCTGCCAGTGTCAAGTAAGATGCTGGAAGGGTGTTGTTATCAGTAAGAAAAATGACTGGAACCGGAAATTTGGTTATTTCCCGAAACGATTCTTCACATGCCTTTTCACCTATGTGATGGATGTACTGAGTCTCACTGTTTCCAATCACCTGTATACGATGGTGTGTAAATAATTCCACATACCCAGCTAATGCCAACCCGGGTCTGTGTAAATCCGTATCAATAATTAACCGATCGTCTGCGGTTTTTTCGGAAGTGGAGGCATGAATTTCAAGCTGTAATAACTTCCGTAAGTGATCTACTAAAAAAGTTACGGTTATATGTTTCTTTCTGGGAATTTCCTGTAGATTTTTAAAAGGCATTTTCAATATACTTTAATCAGCATAATCGATTATATCCGGGTAAAAATACATATTAAGCTTAATTATGTGAGTATCGCCGGTTTTTATATTTAATCAGTTGTCGCCGCATATTGTCAACAGCGGATCGAATCGCCTGTTCGTACACTGTTCCCGATTCGGTGGCATTTAATAAATCCTGTTTTACTTTAACGGTCAATTCTGCTTTAGCCGGCTCATTGTTGTCCGGTGAAGGTTCCAGTACAATATCACAAGACATAATACCGTCAAAAAATCGCGTCAGTTTATTTACTTCTTCGAGAGCAAATTTTTGGAGTTTCGTACTGGCATTGAATTTGCGGGCTGTGAAATTTGTATTCATTCGGATATGAGTTATGAGATAAAAGTGTTTAACAAAATTTGTAACAATATCTGTAAAAACAAAACAAAGAAAGCAGGCTCTTCAGTTTCAGATAAATAGGTCAATCCGATTCTTCGGCTCCGGATCTGGGATGAGCTTTCTGATAAACATTTCTTAAATGTTCTACGCTTGTTCCGGTATAGATTTGTGTGGCGGAGAGATCGGCATGTCCAAGCAGTTCCTTGATCACACGTATACTGGCACCCCGATCCAGCAAATGAGTGGCAAAGCTGTGCCGTAGAATGTGTGGACTTTTCTGACTTATTTCACTAACTCTCCCCAGATATTTTGATACCATCCTTTGTATCATCCTAGGATATATTCGTCGACCGGCATCCGTTAAAAAAAGTGCTTTATTATCGTCGGCCATACTTTTATCAATTAGCATGGAAGATCGCACAGACAGATATTGGTTTAGTGCCAATAAAGCCAGGCTTCCAAATGGTATGATTCGTTCCCTCGATCCCTTGCCCCGGACTTTAACGCGTTTTTGACTCCGGTCAAGATCTGTTGTATTGAGTCCGACAAGCTCGGCCACCCGCATACCGGTGCTGTATAAGAGTTCAAGTATTGCTAGATCTCGTTTTCCTGCAGATGATTCCGTTTCAACCGATTCCATCATCAGGGATATTTCTTCGGATCGTACCGATTTGGGCAGACGATGATCTTTTTTGGGTATCATTAACAACTGAGCCGGGTTATGTTGAATGGCCCCTCTCTTGTAGGCAAATTTTAAAAAAGAGCGAATAGAGGCTGCTTTTCTGGAGAGAGTGGATTTGGCGGGTTTGGATTTCAGAAGGGAAGCAAGCCACAAACGAATGGTCAAACGATCAATTCGGGTGTAATCCAGATGTCCTGCATGTATATCCCATTCGAAGCAGCAAAATTGAAGAAATTGTGATACATCCCTTTTATAGGCTTCCATTGTTCTGGAAGACGCGTTTCGTTCAATTTCCAGATACCGGATAAAACGATTCAGTAATGTAAAGTTTTCCATAGGCCAAAAGGTTGGAATCATCTACCCGGAAGATAAAGAATGGAAAACTAAAAAGGCTATTTTTTTAACACATGCAACAAAATGGATATTTATTAAAAAAAATAAATGTAAGATGTGTCATTGACTGTTCTCTATATAAGTGCTTATTCCTGGATAATATCAACAAACAAAAAAGGGGGGGAGGTATGGATCTTGATAATGGCTTAAAAATAAAAAACGGAAGAAATAATGACAGTGCATATCGACAAATTGAACTATCGGTTGATATTTTGATCAAAAATATCATTGATATACAACGGGTTAATGATTGGGCTGGGCTTGTTGGATATTCACGAGCACATTTTTGCCGGAAATTTACAAGGGAATTTGGAGAAAATCCGAAAATGGTTTTACGAAGAACTAAATTTCGCAGAATTTGCAGTGCAATTCAATCCGATTGGTCTGCAACAGCTTACAAGATTGCACTGGATGTGGGAATGCAAAATGAGAAAGCATTGCATAAATTTCTGAGTCGTAATTTTCAATTAAACTTTATGGCCTTGAAGGACCAGCTGAAACGGGATGCTTTTCGAGCTCGTAAATATGTTTTCAGGGCAGCTGACGCTGATGAATCCTATCAGGCTGCTTATTCCAGTTTGTCGGATAATGCCGATTAACCAAAAGATCAGTAAAAATGCATGATCTCTGGCATTCAGGATTTTATGTACTGGCAAACCGGAATTCCGGTTTGGAAAACCGATAAAGTGATATCACAAAGTGAGTTTGTCGCTAGTTAATGGTCTCATTACCTTTCAATAATGAAGAGCGTTTATTGCCCGTGTGTTCATTTTCAAAGATCATTCCTGCAACCCACTCCTTGACATCCGAGGTCTCGATTCTATTGTCTACACTAAACATGGCATATTCTATCAAGCGCTCCATACGGCTCGCGTCAATAATTCCAAGATAGTATAAGTCCAGCAGGTATCCGTAAGCTTCGGGAGCGATCTGACTCCGTTCGGTTGGATGAAGTACGCGGGGCGGAGGAATATTTCTTGGATTATTATTCTGATTTGTTAAATCGTCTGATTCATATTTCTGAATAAGCCATGAATAGGCTGCACTAATCTCCGATTTGTTGTACCCTTTTAATTTTTCTACTCGGATGTCCTTAAGTCTGACACCGATATGCATTCTTTTGATCAAATATATGATCAGATCGATTACATTATTTCTCATAGTTAAAGTCCTGATAAAATCGAGAGATATTTGTTTTCCAGTTTATGCATGCTCTGCCGGTTCGTACTATTATTATCGTCATATCCAATAAGATGTAGCAAACCATGGATTACAACACGAGTGAGTTCAGATTCAAAACTTACCTGATAATAGGCAGATTGTCGTTGTATTTGTTGTACACAACAGAAAAGGGATCCTTCAAGTAACTCTGAATGCATTTCATGATAGGGAAAAGTAAGGATGTCGGTTAAATAATTATGACTGAGAAATTTCCGGTTCATCTGCAACATTTCTTTATCATTCAAAAAAACCAGTTCAACATATTGAAAACGACAACCTTCATAGTTTTCCATTTTTTTGATAAGGTCGTGAAGTCCGTGTTCCGAAATAGGCACAGAAATGCCACTTTCATTGATCAACTGGTATGAGGGTAAATTATTCAACGCGATACCAAAAAATTCTGTTTGTTTTCTTGTATGCAGCAAGAGCAGCAAAGTTATTGGTCATCTTCGGTTTGATTTTCAACACATTGGTGACTAGAGGAATACTTATTCCCTGTAAATACGGTTCATTTGTTCAAGATTTTCTTCACGAGAACTTGGAAAAGGTAGTCGTTGGTCCGAAATGTCGGCGATAAAGTTTGCAATATCTGACGCCTCGCTCTCCATATCATTCATATAATAGATACGCTGGATAATCATATATCGGCTTGAATCAAAGGAAAGTTCCCGAACCAGTTGTTGACGTTCTGACCTGAGGCTGCTGATTTTTTGTTGTATTTCACGACGCCGGCGCCGGTCGATTGTTCCTCTTTCTTCCAGTAGTAGTTCATTATGGTCTATTCTGGACTCTATCCGGTCTATTTCCAGCAAATAATTTTCGAAAGAGCGATCAAGATCCACCCGTGCCAGCTCCACAAGGTCCAATGCCCGATCGAAATGGTCAAGTTGTGCATATCGATAGGCAAAATTCAAAATTGAAGTGGGATCTCCCTCTATTGTAGTAAACGGGATACGCTCCTCAGCCCAATTCAACCAATAAGCGGCACTATCAGGTTCTCCTATTTGCATATATTCAGATACCTGACGGTTGATAATGGTTCGGTAATTATCCATCATTCTTCGAATATTTTGATCAAAATATGCTTTTTCATTATTGATTTCCCTGAGACGGAATGTCTGGAGCCTTTTTCCATGTATCCCCGGGTCAATTTCCCCATGTGTTCTGTATGGAACCACTCTGAATGCTTTTCCTTCCAGACTGAAATAATCTTGCAGATCCATCTGGGAATCCCTCGCCACTGTCGTGGAAAAGTAAACCGGTCGTACCCATCGGTTGGTTCTTAAAATTTCCAACACCATATCATCCTGAATCCGGGTATAATGCAAGTCATTACCTTGTTGATCCCGACCTAAAAACATTCCTTCGAACTCCCATGATACATTATCGTCAAGTTCATTGATGGGTATAGTAAACCTCATTTCTTCCGGAACTTCATGAGGAGCCCATGGAAAGTTCTCTTCGCCGGCATATACCCGCTGTAAAAAGTTTTTATCTACCGGAATGGAAATTTCGCCGGCTTCATGAAAATCGGAAGGACGGCGGAAGTTGTATTTTTCATTTAACCTGTCAACTTCCTCATCCGTGATATTGATCGGAACAGGTGGGGAGTTGTGGTTCCATTTGTTTTTTATCTGCTTGATGTACCACTCAGTATTTAAAAGGCTCAGGTTAACTACCCGCACATCGGTACGGATCTGCTCGACTTCCTGTAAGTACCACAATGGGAAGGTGTCGTTATCACCGTTTGTGAATAGAATAGCGTATGGGGCGGTGCTGTTCAACAAATTATACGCATAATCAGGGGCGACATACCTCAAGCTGCGATCATTATTGGAATAGGTCTGACTTCCGACCAGTACCGGAACAGCAAGTGTCATCGCTACCAGTGCTCCAACGGCAACAAATTTGTTCTCTTTAAAATATTGTTTTACAAGTTCGATAATGCCGTTTGCGCCCAAACCGATCCATATAGACCATGCAAAAAAAGATCCCGTATAGGAATAATCCCTTTCCCGTGGCTGAAAGGGCGTTTGGTTAAGATACAGGACAATGGCCAGTCCGGTTGCAAGAAATAGTACCAATACACTGGTCGCCCGTTTCCAATCCCTGGAAAAATGGAAAATCATTCCTGTAAGTCCAAGCAGAAAAGGAAGAAAGAAAAAGCGGTTATGGGCAGGGTTGTCTTTATAATTACTTGCACCTCCAAATCCGGAAATCCAGCTTGCATCCTGAATATCACTATCGCGACCAATAAAGTTCCATGCAAAATATCGCAGGTACATATGACTAACCTGATAGCTCAGAAAAAAATGAATATCACTGTTATACTGGGCATATTTTTGTTGGTGACGAGGTTCCGGTGAATGACGTCGTGGAAAAAATTTTTCATTATCCCGGTCAATGGAACCTGTCTCGTTACTGAAACTTGCCCCTCGCAACAGAGGTTGCTGTCCGTACTGTTCGCGCTTGAGATAGCTGATAAAAGCATCCACATTATCAGGAGAATTCTGATCAATGCCTGGATTCACCTGTGATCGAATATAGATCATAGAGAAAGTGGAATAACCGATTAAAATAAGTAGATAACCTACCAGGAGAATATTTGCAGTGCGATGATTCTTTTTATGTGTGAAATGAATTCCATAAATGATTATTCCGGCGAAGATTATAAGAAAAACAAGAGGGCCAAGCATTCCGGCCGTAGCTAAAGCAAAAGAGCCGGCCAGGGCCGGAAGCTGAATAATCGTCAGGGGATAGATCAGGAAGAAAATAATGACGGTAATACCATTTGCGATCAGAAATGTGCGTAGCTTAAAGTCATATTTTCTGAAATAGATGATAAGTCCGACAAAGAAAATAGCCAACAAGCTGAGCAGGTGAACACCGAATGCCAGTCCGAATAAAAAAGTGATCAATAGAATCCAGCGTTCATTACGGGGGTTATCGTGATTTTCAGACCATTTTAAAATCAACCAAACCACTGCGGCTGTAAAGGTCAGCGATAGTGCATAGGTTTCTGCTTCTATCGAGGTGAACCAGTGGCTGTCAGTTACTGCAAAAGTCAGAGCTCCAATAAGAGCGCTACCATATAAACCAACACGGTCTATTAAAGAGTATTGGTTTACATCATATCCTCTGAAATCGCGTACGAATCGCACAATAATCAAATATAGCAGCATGATGGTAGTTGCCGAAGCCAAAGCACTCATAAGGTTGATCATATAAGCAGCTGATGTTGGCCCGGCAAACATCGAAAATATACGGCCCAGTATCAGATAAAATGGTGTCCCGGGAGGGTGAGGGATCTGAAGTCCGTATGCGCACGCTATTCGCTCACTACAATCCCAGAAACTGGCGGTCGGGGGCAAGGTTAACACATACAGAATCAGGGCAGTTAAAAAAGAAAAGGCGGCAAAGGCTTTGTTAAGCGATTTATGGTCCGTTGACATTACTTGAGTTGTTTGAAAAGACAATGGAATTTCTCAAATTCCGATTACAGAATATAAACGACAATAATAGGAAGAGCTTATTCATTAATCAAAGATCATTTCTACCAATTGTATGTCTTACATTTTTTTGCCGAATAGAATCCATGAATATTCCAGAATGTTCCGTTTGTTCATCCTGTTATTACGAAATTATCTATTTCTTTCAGGGGTTGCTTGGATGTTGATGTTTTTTGCTTCCTGTACAACGCTTACGGAAATGCACGAACCGGAACCTCTGTTGATAGAAGAAGAGTGGTATATACCTGACGGGCCGGTACAAACACTTAGAGAGTTGACCTGGGATCTGCAGCATCAGAAATTGTGGGTACGATTTAATTTCGAAATGGAACAGGTAATTGGTCGTACCGAACTAATGCTCACAAGTAAACAAGTACAATCCGAGCTTGTACTGGATGCTAAAACTATGGAATTTGAAGGAATTTACGATGCGATTACTGACGAAAAACTTGATTTTAATCAGGACTCTGCCATTGTAACTATATCACCGGGATACGACTTCAATCCGGGAGATACACTGGTAGTGGGTATTCGCTTTATTTCGTCTCCACCACAACGGGGACTTTATTTTGTAAATCCAAGGGGAGACGATCCCGTTAAACCAACACAGATATGGACACTGGGACAACCCGAAGACAATAGTTTTTGGTTTCCAACAATTGACCACCCGGCTGAACGTGCAACACAGGAGACTTGGATTTCTGTACCGGAAAGATTTGCTACATTGTCGAACGGCGTGTTACAGGAAAGCAGAGTCATATCCGGAGATACTCTCAGAACGGACTACTGGAGGCTTCATCAACCACATGCACCTTATCTTTTTGCCATTGCTGTAGGAGAATACGAAGTAACCGAGCAGCTTCGAAATAATATATTATTCCGGTATTATACAGAGTCGAAATATACTGAATCAGTGGAGCTGATTTATCGTAATACGGTTGATATGCTGCAATTTTCTGAAGAGCAAACCGGAGTACCTTATCCCTGGGATCCGGTATATTCCCAGGCTCCGGTTCATGATTTTATAGCCAGCGGAATGGAAAATACAACCGCTACACTGTTGTATGATGCCGTTCAATTTGACCAACATTCAGCCCCGGATCTGTCCAATCAGGATCTAATCATGCATGAAATCATCCATCAGTGGTTTGGAAATCTGGTAACGGCAAAAAACTGGGCTAATTTGCCATTAAATGAGGGTTTTGCAAATTATTATGAAGGAAAATACATCCTTGAGAGTGATGGATATGATTCCATGTTATGGAAAATGAATAACGACAGGTTAGTCTATTTTGAAGAAGCGCAGACCTATCGCAGACCTATTATCTTCGACCGATATCAGATTCCTGAAGACATGTATGATCGGCATACATATCAAAAAACAGGTCAGGTTCTTCGTATGCTGAATGATTATCTCGGTAATGATCTCTGGCGTGATGCTGTAAAATTGTGGTTAGAAAGATTCTTATTTGATGCTGTTGATATTTATGATCTACAACAAGTTATAGAAGAAGTATCAGATGAAGATATGTCCTGGTTTTTTGATCAATGGTTTCATATGCCGGGTCATCCATATCTTGACATATATCAAGATATTAGAGGAGAAGAGGTCTTTTTAAGGGTAACTCAATTGCAGGATACGACATATCAGCCTGTTTATGAACTGCATCCAGAAATTATTGTTTTTTTTGAAGAAGGATACACCATTGAACGTGTTACGATTGAAAATACGATAGAGGAATTTATTTTTGAATATGAGGAGCCTGTCTCGGATGTTGTTTTTGACCCGGACCGTGTACAATTGGCGGAATATATCGTTGATCTGAATCAGGAAACCCTTATTAGCAGAATAAACCGCGATCATTTGTTAGTCCGATCTGAAGCACTTGGGTTACTTGACGAATTTTATGAGTATGAAGAATACGAACAAGTTCTTGATATAATTATCGGGTTGATATTGAAGGATCCATTTTGGGGGGTTCGAATGCAGGCGTTGGAAATCCTGTCATGCTGTTCACATAGAATAATGAGTGCTAATGAGGTACTTGATTTAGCCGAAATGATTACATCTGAGCATGAAAAATCGTACCAGGTTAGAATCTCAGTGCTTGGATTATTTAAAAATATGGAGATTGAAAATGTCGAAATACAAAATCGGATAAGAGCCCATCTGGAATTCATGATGAATGATAGCAGTTATTTTGTTGCTGCTGAAGCCATACGTGTATTCGGTGAGCTGTTTCCGGATGAGCTGGCTACAGTCGTTGCACCTTATGCAGACAGGGATTCCTATCAGGATGTGATTAAAAAGGCTGTAGCGGATGCGCTGTTGTTATCCGGTGTATTAAGCGATGAAGCTCTTCCTGTCTTTTTTCAGTTGTCAAAAGATCATGGAGACAAAGCGTATACATATAACATACTTTTATATCTGTTTGAAAATATAGACCGGATTGATGAAAATGAACTGTATAATCTGGAACAGCTTTTTTTAAACAGGCTCAACGATCCGTACCCTCATTATCGCCGACTTGCTTATCGGGCCATGGGTGATATGGGGGCTGTTCATCATATTGAAAAACTTCATGAAATAATGCAGCATGGCGGGCTGGATGATACAGAACTCAACGATTTAAGAAAAGCGATACGTGTGCTTGAGATTGAGCGCGATCGGGTTGATTAAAATTACAACAAGCACTATTCAAATTCGATTTCGAAAAGGTTCATAACTCTTATAATGGATAACATCTATCTAAATGTCGCATAATTTATATTATGTAAAGTCATGTATAGTTAAATAATCCATTTCTATCCTATCTGTACTATAGGCTGCCCTTATTCAATCGAATAGTATTCAAACAAACCATGACTGCTCGTTCTCATTATTCTGGATTGTATCTTTTCCAATTTGATATATGCGACCGTACCCTACCGTTATTATTAATATCCCGGAAGCCGTTAGTAATACCCACACATAATCAGGGAGTGTCATTAAAAAATCAGGCAGATTGAATAATGCAAAAGTGATGAAAAAAAAGAATACACCTACAAGCATATAGCCGTAATCAGTGTCCTGATGTGACTTGTAACTGTATATTAAAAGAGAAATAAATAATGCGCTTCCCTGATACAAATTAATAACCCACATTTTAAGTATAACCGTCTCAAAAATTAATGGATATACGGTAATAAGTAACAGCGGTATGAATGTAAAAAATCGTGGAAAGCGAGTGATTTCGGGTTTGGAATCTCTGATAAGTGCTGCTGTTGCAGAAAGCAGAAATGATACAGCAAATACACGCGACCATTCGAATAAAAACTCAGGATTAAGAATGGGGAAAAAAAAAGCGAGATGTTCTGATATCCCGATGATGGCCACGAAAACCGCTGTTGTACCAAGGCAAAAATGGAAAATTCTTCTGCTTTTGGCAAAAAGTCGAAGAAATATTGTAGCTGCATAGAATGAAATAATAAAGAGGATAATACCGGAAAATGATAACATGGCTTCCAAGTTAAGGCACACTTATTATTGTGAGATGTCTGAACGAATGTTTCTCTCCATATCTATAGCCATAACGCGTTCTGCAACCTGTTTGAGTTGTTTTACGTCGTATTGTACCATCTGCTCTATTATTGCATATAAAGTCATTATGGACCCACGGTATTCAAATGTAGTTTTTAACAAATCCTCTTCTCTATTTTCAAGTGAACGGATCAAAGAAGTGCGCTCCGCTGAAATCCTGTCTATGATTTCCTCAATTGATTTATCTTCGCTGTAATTTTTTTGCGCCTCTAACTCTTCTGAGTTTTCTTTTGAATTTCGTTTAATATTTGTTTTAGATAAAACCAGTGGTTTAAATTCTTTTTCTTGTTTCAGGCCTATACTTACTAACATATCCCGAATAGATTCTTGTCCATACGGCCTTTCCTGATATGGCACAGCGCTTATCACTCGTTTCAATGCGTTCAGTTCCTCTGCCAGGTAAGCGGCATCATAAAGTATAGTTTCCGGTTTGTCAGTGAATGCATTCATTTTTTTTTAATCAGTCTGCATCATCATATGGGCAAGATATGAGTAGTCATAGTGTTATCATACGTATTTGCACCAGCGTCTTCATTTACGCTCCAAATCGGGTTGGGTCCCCTCTTTTCGTTGTTCTTCGATCATTTCAACAAGTGAAAGACTCGTTTCCCAGCGTTTATCACGATTTCGGACCGAATGAATATTATTTGATTCGTCAAAATTCCAGAAATTTCCAAATTGTCTGTTTTTATATTCACGGAGATATTCCAGTCTCTCTTTGAGCTCTTCCTTGGGTTTTAGCAGTCTGGATTTATCATAAATGGCTTCTTCTCGTGTAGCAAAAACCAGATCATAGTCCTTGCTCATCACAATGGCCTCTTCCGGACAAACTTCTTCGCAATATCCGCAATAGATACATCGTAACATATTGATTTCAAAAAAAGTCGGATAGCGCTCTTTCGAATCATCGCTGTTTTCCGAAGCCTGCATACTGATTGCCAGCGGTGGGCAAGCACGGGCGCACAGGCCACAGGCCACACACCGTTCCTGTCCGTTATCTTCTACCAGTACCGGCCGGCCTCTGAAAATAGCTGGTGGTTCAAACCGTTCTTCAGGATACTGCATAGTAAATTTGGGTTGAAACATCTGTTTAAAGGTGTACCACAGTCCTTTAAATATTTCAGGCAGATAAAGACGCTCCCAAAAATCAAGTGTCCGTTCTCGAGAGATATTGTCGTTCAGGGCGTTGGTTCGTGGTTGTTCCAGATTATCGGGCATGAACTTGCAAATTGAAACATTATGGATTTAAACTTCCTAAAAATAACTCATATGGCTAATCAATCAAAGAAATAGAACGCTGAGTACCTAATGAATTATCTGTATTATTAAACTGTAAAAATTCCATGGATTATTTTTCTTTGAATACCATGGTTATGGGTACTCCTTCGAACCCAAATGTTTCACGTAATTGGTTTTCAATATAGCGCCTGTAATTGGCGGGAAGTTCCCGGGGAATATTCATAAAAAAAACAAACACTGGTGGTTTTTCTTTAACCTGTGTCATGTATTTGATCGTAAGTTGATGGCCTCTTACATATGGAAGGGGCCTTTGCGCAGTGATTTCTATCAGGAATTTATTGAGTTGGGAGGTAGGTATTTTTTTGTTTCGCTGTTCAAGTACGCGGTCACATTCTTCTATTACTCGATGAATTCGCTGGCCGGACAATGCCGATATAGTGATAACAGGTACATACTGAAGATTTGGTACTTTTCGGTATATAGACTCCGTGTATGTTTTCACAGAAAGGGTCTGTTTTTCGATAGCGTCCCATTTATTCAATGCAATAATCATCGCTTTGTTAAATTTCTCGGCAATACGAAGCAGACGTGCATCCTGAAGCTCAAAACCGCAAGTGGCATCAACCAATAAAACAGCGACATCACACTCACGTATACTTTTTTCCGTTCGAATGAGGCTGAAAAATTCAATGTCTTCCTGCACCCTGGAACGCTTTCGAAGTCCCGCTGTATCCACAAGTGTGTATGTTTTACCGGCAAACTCCAGCAGGCTGTTGATCGAATCACGTGTGGTACCTGCAATATCAGTGACAATACTTCTTTCGTCTTTTAACAGTGCATTGACCAAGCTGCTTTTACCGACGTTAGGACGGCCAATTACGGCAATTTTCGGATAGCGTATCTCTTCCTTAGGTTGCCTGTTTTCGGGCAAAAGAGTCACCAAATGATCAAGCATCTCTCCGCTTCCCGTCCCGGTGAGTGCGGATAAGGGAAACAGGTTGTCGAATCCAAGCCGGTAAAACTCCGATGCCGCCCAGGATTTTTCAATATTATCGGATTTATTGGCTGCTACCACGACCGGTTTGCCACGTCTTCGCAGTAATTCCGCTACGGCATCATCTTCTTTTGTGATCCCTTGCTGGACATCCACCACAAATACAATCACGTCTGCTTCCGCCAGTGCCAGTTCGACCTGGCTTCGAATCCCATCCAGAATTACATTACCTTTTTCAGGCAGATAGCCACCTGTGTCTATCAAAGTAAAGTCCCGCCCGTTCCAAAAACTTTCGCCATAATGCCGGTCACGGGTCACTCCTGATTTATCGTGGACGATAGCCTGGCGTTCTCCAAGAAAGCGATTGAATAATGTTGACTTACCGACATTTGGTCGTCCGACGATGGCAACTACTGAATGCATAAATTATTAAAATAATAATTGTGTAATCCTGTAAAAAATCAGGAAATTGGTTATCTCCAAAGGGTTTTATACTTTTCAAAAATACGTATACCTTGATCAGTTAAAAAGTCATGCTTCAGATTATTCACGACTATTTCGGCACAGTCGGCTCTATTTTAATAGCATTGTTCGCATTTACGCTGTTGATTTTATGGATCGCTGCCATGTCGGGCATCCAGGAATATCCCTATTCAGAGAAACAAAAACTGTTAATCAGTGCCATATTTATCCTATTCCCCCCTTTCGCCATTATTTGGTTGGCATTTGATATGTACCGTCAGTATCAAATTTTAAAGGAGAAAAGTTGATAGCATGCGCATGTTGAAGTATTATTTCAATCGATTTTATTTCATTATTCTGCTTATGCCGGTTCTGTTTTTAATGCAATGTGATGAGTTGGATCATGAACGACAGGCGAACCGGCTTTTTGTGGAAGCATATCAGCTGATCAATCATGCCAAAAGCCTGGAAATGGAAAATCCGGTCCAATCTTATCAATATTATCGTCAGGCACTCGACAACATTGAAAACATTATCGAAAATTATCCCGATACACAGATTGCCGTCAATGTAACTCAGCAACAAACCCTGATCGGTGAAATGACTATTGCCGATTTAAAAAACAAAGTTCCAGTTATAAAGGCCAGGTCCATGTCACTTGAGGGATTTCATGAGTTAACGGTGTATTTGACGGGGAGAATTTCCGATGAAGTTGAACAGGGGAAGTATAGAATTCGCTATGCACTCATGGCATATAGTCAAGGTAATCAGGAAAAATTTGACGAAGTACTCCGGGATGTGCACCGTTTTGCGGATCAGCACTGGAATATAGAGGTTTCCGATCCGATATATCACCTGTTGGCCGGCGCTTATGCAGAAACAGGGATGTGGGACGATGCTATGGCAATAATAGATCTGATACATGATCGGGAACTTCTATACCGTTCACTGACTTCAATCCTGGAAAAGGGCTATATCAGAGATAACGATGTAGTCGACATCACACCGCTTCTCACCCACTTGGATTTCCTCAGCCCAATTCAATATATCCAACTTCTGGGGGTGATTGCCGAGGATTTTTTTGTAACAAACAAGATTGATAAAGCTTTGACACTAATGGATAAGACGCTCCCATTGTCCGATGAAGGGGAAAAGGTGCTTGACCAAATTGAAGCATTGGCCAGACTCTCTCAAGTATATGCATCACACGGTGAATTTGAAGTGAGTAGAAAAATAATTGATATCATAGATAGATTGGATACGAATTATACCGATTTTGCATTACGTGATCTGGCAAGCGAACTTGCACGCCGTGGGCATATGGAAGATGCGATTGAAATTGTTGCATCGTATGAGCATGAATATTTTCAAAGCGCCACAATTGCGGCCATCTCGGCCCATCATGCAAAAAACGGTTACATTGCTGAAGCTTTGAATATGGTTGATCGAATACCTGAGAATGTTTCAGAAAAGGTTGAAGCCAGAATAGAAATTGCCGGTATCCTTTCCGAATTAGAAGATTACGAGCGGTCCGATTCTCTGATAATGCTAACAATACCACAAATCGACGAATTGGAATCGGACCTCAGGCAAGTTGAGGCTCATATTCGCACGGCAAAAATATACTCTGGAAGAAATGAGCGCTCAAAAGCGGCTGAAAGTCTGGATCGCGCGGAGCATCAGGTTGAAAATATTTATGATTCGGATTCATATAATCGAATAATCGCCGATATTGTAATTCAATGGATGACTTTGGGCAGGCCCGACCGGGTCATAGATCTTGCTACCCGTTTTCGAATGGAACACACCTCTTTCGAAGAAATTATGAAAAAGCTCATGCGGATATCTGTTCAAATGGGATACCCTGATTTGGCTTTAACGCTTGCGGAAATCACCGACAGACAACCATTCTTTTACTATCATCTTAACGCCATATTTCTGGAAAATGGAAATGTTAACAGGGCTGAAAATATTACTTATGGTATTAGAGATTATCATATGCGTGCCAAAGCATTAGCAGATTTGTCCGCTAAAATTTATAGTAATGATGATCATATAGTCTCCCGAAAAGTAACAACCGATGCATTGCAAATTATTCAACGAATTCAGGACAGATCAGAACAGGAAACGGTATTAATTTATGTAGCAAGTACTTTGTCGGCAGTCGGAGTACCTATGAATGATGAATACCGCAACCTGACAGGAAGAGTGATCAGTCGGTTTGATTTATAAAACGGCACTCTATCAGAAAAGGTTTGTTAAAAAATTTACTTTATTCTCATGAATATTAAACATTTACATACGGATCAATATTATTGGTTAACTATAGTACTCTGGATATCGGTACTCGTCTCTTGTTCAGGAGCCGGTCGGGAATTTTACGGTGAGTCGATTCAGAAACCCGGTTCAGGAAACTATCTAACGGGATTTCCCTATCGTGATGCAGGGCTATATCTGGAAACCATGATGAAGTCGGTTAAAAGGATAACAAGCACATCCTATTATACTACGTATTTTTTCAGCAATGAGGATCGTATACGAATAGAAGACATCTCATCTTCCGACCAACTGGATGTACTAAGCCGCGGGCAAACGGAAACCACATCATCCAAAGCCGGGTCGGCAATTATCATTCATAATAGAAACAATAAGATTGCTTTAATCACTACTGCTCACACTATCACTTCACCGGACACGCTATACGAGTATTATTCGTCGGATTCGATATACTTACAAAGTATATCTGTCAGGAGCAATCAGGTGAACTGGCTTTATGATGCCCAGTTTATGGGAATATTCGAGGTATTAGCAATCGACCCTATTGCGGATCTTGCAGTCATAGGAACTGGAATAGATGATTTGGAGCTGCAAGATTCTATGAAAAAAGATTTTCCTGTAATCCCTTATCCGTTAGGCAACTCGGAAAACCTACGATCTGGTGCATTTGTTTATCTTTTGGGATATCCCCGTGGGTATCAAACCGTCACATCTGGTATTGTCAGTCAACCAAACCGTGACCGTTACGGTTCCTTTGTTACGGATGTTCTGTTTAATCCAGGCTTTAGTGGCGGACTCTTTGTAGCTATAGACGGAGGCATTCCTGCATTCGAATGGATAGGTATTGCCAGATCAGCCTCGGTTAGCAGAGCATGGGTTCTAAAACCCGATGAAGAAAAGGCCACGAAACAGGCATCACAATTTCCATATGAGGATGAAATTTATGCTGTGCAAGAATCATACATTGACTATGGAATCACGCATGCTATTTCAACTCAAAGAATAAGTAGTTTTCTGCGGCAATATCGGATAGTGCTTATTAATAATGGTTATAATCTTGATTTCTGGAATCCATAAAGATAGTTTATTGAAATCTTTTAGCTATTAGCATTTTGCCTGCCTTCTTAACTCAATGAAGTACTCCCCAATTTTAAGACCACTGGGATAGGTTCGTTAGTTATAGTTAA
>JBBDQZ010000014.1:0-1640 GCA_040905705.1 Balneolales bacterium | reverse complement strand
GGAGGAAAAAGTAAAGAAGAATAATTTGTGGAATAACAATGGGCGCATCATTTTACGACAGGCAGGTTAGATCAAGCATATGATTTGCTCTTAAATCTATACAATTACACAATGTACAATGGAGCTGAGATACACAAAACATCATGATAGACGATCCTCTTACTTGATATAGTGAAGTGTTCTGGACTGCAGGGTGTTTCCTGCCGAGAGGCGATACAGATACATTCCGCTGGGCAGGCCGCCGGCATCAAAAAGCACTCTGTGCCTGCCTGCGGAGATTTCATCATTTAACAGTAACCGCACCCTTCGGCCAAGTAAATCAAACACCTCAAGCCGTACGTGCGAGGTTTCCGGAAGGCCATAACTGATAACCGTGGAAGAGTTAAAAGGATTGGGAAAATTCTGCGACAGGGTCAGTGCCGATGGTATATTGTCTGGATGTTCTTCCAGCCGCGTGTTGACAGTTTCGGAACGGTTAAGGGTTCGAACGATCAGTTCATACTCTCTGAGCGGGTCGTCCTCACCGGGAGTCCAGGAAAGGACTATTTCAAGGCTGTCGCCCCCGGCAAGCGTAAGATCCTCATGGATATCCAGGATTTGTCCGGCGTCATTGATCAATTCAATGGTTTGACGGTCTTCAACACCTCCAATATTAGTGACCATGGCGGTTATCACATTTGAGTTCCCTCTGTAAACCGGATTGTCCGCTTCGGTAATACGGATCATAAAATAGGGGAGTTCCCATAAAAGTCTGGGATAATCGTCGGTTTCGGTGATCCATTTTTCATAAAAGGGAAACGAAGGCATATGCTCTTCTGCAGCTGTGCCTGTCATTTCCGAGGTATTCAAGCCCTCAATTTCATCAAAGCTCCCGGACTCACTGGTACCTATACCATGAAATTGTTCGGTTGATTCCAAGTCCCAGTAACTGGAGCGTATGGATGCGATATTGTTTCCTATCAGCCCGCCTACACTATTGTTCCCAGCCACACGGCCGGCAGCATAGGTATTAAAGATATCACCACCATCAGTAATACCAAATTTACTGTTGTTTCCGACCAGTCCGCCGACCATGCTGCTGCCGTTGACCCTTCCTCTGGCATAAGAATTGCTTACTTCGCCATAGCTTTCCCCTGCCAGTCCGCCGATGCGTTCACTTCCATTTACATTGCCGGTGGAGAACGATTCACGCACTATACCGTAATTGCAACCGACGAGCCCGCCCACTTCCGACCCACCCAGGACGTTGCCGTGTGCGTAAGTGTTTAATATCTCGCCATAATTTTCACCTACCAGGGCACCGACTTTTATTCCGGGCGCCGACACATTTCCCGTAGCATAACTGTTATAGGTATCAGCATAGCTTTCGCCTACCAACCCACCGGATCTTTCTTCTCCGGATACATGGCCTGTGGCATAGTTATTCATCATTACTCCATAACTCCATCCCGCCAACCCGCCTACTCCAACGTCTCCGGATACATTGCCTGTGGCATGAGAATTACGAATGCCGCTATCTTTCCCCCCGTAGTTCGCTCCTGCCAGTCCGCCGACCATGTTGATTCCGGTCACTTGTGCGGTACTAAAGGAGTTGAAGATTTCCCCTCTGTTTTCACCGACCAGTCCCCCTGACTGGGATC
>JBBDQZ010000013.1:0-10350 GCA_040905705.1 Balneolales bacterium | reverse complement strand
GATTTTTACGGGAGAGAAAAAGTGATTCAGATGTTGAAAACCATATCCTGGATGGATCCCAAAACACTGAATTTTGTTTCCGTTATCTATTCCGTCCCCAAAGAGCAATTCAAATGTTACACAAAGAAGCCGTTCCGGAAAGGGTTCTGGAATTACTGATTACCTTGCAGAAAAAATCCTGGATGCAGAACATTTAAAAAATACGCCCTTTCAGAGATGCTTGACTGGTACATGCAGAAGTACCGGCAACAAAACACAGTACATGTTTTAAAAAGCCTGGTGTATTTTGACGATGTTGATGTAGCCGACTGGCCGGTCTTGCTCAGTGAACCGGACCTGAGCTGGAACCGGGTCCAAAATACCATGGAACAGGCTGTGAAAAATGAGATATAGACAGGATAACATACATCCACCTTCTCCTTATGACCCCTGACGATCCCCAACACCCATCCGGGCCCCGGCACCGCTCCGGCGAAAGCCGTTCCGGTGCATCCGGCCCTGACCCGCGCAAACAGCCACCGGGCGAACCCGAGTACCGGCTGGTGCAGATAGGGGAGGTCCCGTACCATAATTCAGACGACGACGAAATCGACCTGGTCGAGCTGGCCAAAACGGTCTGGGAGGGACGCAAGACCATTTACAAAAGCCTGGCGGTATTCATCGCGCTGGGCCTGTTCATCGCCCTGGGCAGCGGAGAAGAATATACCAGTGAAGTCAAGCTCATGCCCGAAGCCCGACAGGAAGGAAGCCTGGGAGGTTTGGGAGGGCTGGCCAGGCAGTTTGGTGTAGGGAGTTCTGCACAGCCATCCGAAGGCATACCGGCCAACCTCTATCCGGATGTGACCCGCAGCCTGCCCCTTATGCAATTGCTTATGAACCATGAAGTGTATGTACAGGAATTCGACACTACCTCCACACTGTTTACCTATTTAACCGAACTCAACAGCCCCTCGCCGGTTTCTGTCGTTCAAAAGTATACCATCGGGCTGCCGTTTACCATGCTGGGTTGGATTCGAGGGTGGTTTGAAGAGGAAGAGACAACCGATAGCCGGCAGGGAGTATTGTTGCAGGATCCCTCACCGGTGACACAAATCCTGCGGATGAACCGGGAACAATGGGAAGTTGTGGAGATCCTGAGAGACCGAATCAACACCAGCTTCAATGAGCAGAGCGGTACGGTACAGGTCCGTGTAGAGATGCCGGATCCGGAAGTGGCCGCCGAAGTGGCCCATCAGGTGGTGTTGTTTCTGACCGACTACATCAAGGCCTATCGTACCGAAAAAGCGGCAGAAAATGAGGCTTTCATTGAAGGGCGTTACGAAGAAGCCCGGCAGCGGTTCGAAGAAGCCCAGGAGCGTCTGGCCCGGTTCCGCGACGAAAACCGGGGCCAGCTCACCGAATTGGCCCGGACCAGGGAACAGCGGCTGCAGAGCGAATATGACCTGACCTTCAACCTCTACAACTCCATGGCTGAGCGCCTTGAAGAAGCACGAATCACCCTGCAGGAAGAGACCCCGGTCGTCAATGTGATTGAGCCGGCGGCGGTGCCCGACCGGCGAAGCAGCCCGCGACGAGCATTAATCATGGTTATCACTGCTATGTTGGGCGGTATGGTTGGTGTGGGCATCATCTTCGGACGCAACATGGTAGCCTCGGTCAGAGAACGCTGGTAACGCTGAACCGTGAAGTTGCCGGTAATTTGATCACCTTGGAGACCAACGGGCGCAAAAAAGTGTACAAGGCGAACAAAGCGCATCCGCTCTATCCCGAGCTGAAGAGTGTCGCCCGGAAATGCCTGGGGCTCGACCGGGTCAAGGGGATCCTCTGGCGGCTGGGATTCGTAGAGAAAGCGTTTAGCACGGGCGACTATGACCGGGACATCGACAGCGGGATCATCGACCTGGTCATCATCGGGCAGGTCGACTCCGGGTACCTGGAAAAACTGGTCGCCAAAGCGGAGCAATTTTTTTACTACGATCCGTTTATTCCTGAAGTGCTGTCTACTCGCGAGCATGCGGTTTGGACGGGAACTAAATCTATTGAATGGGACAAGGAAATAGTATCAAATTTTGATGCAGTGCTTATTTCTACCAATCATTCCGCAATTGATTATGCGGAATTAGCAGAGTGGAGTGAATGTTTGGTAGATACAAGGAATGCGATGAATGGAATTGAGCTAAAGGGAGAAACCCATATTTTTAAAGCTTAAACTAAAATTATAAACAAACTTACTAATGAAAAAAGCACTAATTACAGGGATAACAGGACAAGACGGTTCTTACTTGGCTGAGCTACTATTAGAAAAAGGATATGAAGTTCATGGACTTCGAAGAAGAGTCAGCTTAAGTGAAAACAATCTTGATAGGATTAAACATCTTGTTGAAGTACCTCAAAAAAGTAAAAAGCTAAAACTTCATTATGGTGATGTTACGGATTCGTCGAATATTACAAGATTGATACAAGAAATACAGCCTGATGAAATATATAATCTTGCTGCACAAAGTCATGTAAAAGTATCTTTTGATACACCAGAATATACTGCTAATTCGGATGCACTTGGTGTTTTAAGAATACTTGAGGCTATACGGATTTTGGGCTTAGAAAATAAAGTGCGGTTTTATCAAGCATCTACCAGTGAACTGTATGGAAAAGTGCAAGAGACACCCCAAAGTGAGACCACACCTTTTTATCCACGAAGCCCCTATGCAGCGGCAAAATTATATGCATTTTGGATTGTCAAAAATTATAGAGAAGCCTATGGAATTTATGGAGTAAATGGCATATTATTTAATCATGAATCTCCAAGGAGAGGGGAATCTTTTGTAACCAGAAAGATTACTTTGGCTGTGGCTAAAATTAAACATGGTTTACAAGAAAAATTGTATTTGGGAAATTTGAATGCAAAAAGAGATTGGGGATATGCTAAGGATTATGTAGAAGCAATGTGGAAGATGCTTCAGCTTGATGAACCGGAAGACTTAGTAATAGCGACTGGTGAAACCCATTCGGTTCGTGAATTTGTAGAAAAGGCTTTTAAAGCTGCAGATATAGAGATCAGTTGGGAAGGAGACGGGATAGATGAAAAGGGTTATGATTCTAAAAATGATAAAGTTCTTGTTCAAATCGACCCATACTATTATAGGCCTACAGAGGTAGATTTATTATTGGGAGATCCAAGTAAAGCGAAAGATATTTTAAAATGGGAATCAAAAGTATCCTTTGATGAACTAGTATCAATGATGGTAAATAGTGATTTGGATATATAAAGAATAAAATGGGAAATAATTAAGAAATGACTCAAGATATCGTAATTGGAAATAGGCAAGTCGGGAAAAATGCACCTGTATATATAATTGCAGAAGCGGGTGTTAATCATAATGGAAAACTTGATATAGCATTAGAGCTAGTTAGAAAGGCAAAAGAAATAGGAGCCGATTGTATTAAATTTCAGACATTTAAAGCAGATGCTGTAATAACAAAAGATGCTCCAAAAGCTGAATATCAGTTAAAAGTTACAGATCAAGCGGAGTCACAGTATGAAATGTTAAAATCACTGGAACTTGGGTTTGATGATTACCAAACTATTCTTGAAGAATGTGATCGTGTTGGGATTGATTTTTTATCAACTCCCTACAATAAAGTGGATGTAGATTTTCTATTTAAGCTGGGAGTTAAAGCATTTAAGATTGCATCTGGACAGTTGGTTGAATTGGACTTTTTAAATTATGTAGCAAGTAAAAATCTTCCGATCATTCTTTCAACAGGCATGGGGAAACTTTCTGAAGCTTCAAAAGCTATAGAAATTATAAGGGAAACAGGTAATGAAGAAATTGTTCTTTTACAATGTGTAACTAATTATCCAGCTGATATCAAAGATGTAAATCTAAAAGCGATGACAGCTATGGGCAATGCTTTAGATGTACTATATGGTTACTCAGATCATGTGCCTATGAATTATGCAGCATATGCTTCTGTAGCACTTGGGGCATCAGTTGTTGAAAAGCACTTTACTTTAGATACAAAAATGAAAGGACCTGATCACAGTTCTTCGTTAGATTATAATGATTTCCAAGAACTAATTCGTGGGATAAGAGCTGTTGAGAGTTCGTTAGGAAGTTCCTTTAAGAAACCTTCTGATGTAGAGCTAAAAAATTCTAAAGGAATGAGAAGAAGCATTGTATTTAAGGATGATCTACCTGAAGGTACTGTGCTTGATAAAAACCACTTTACATTCAAGCGGCCATCAATCGGGCTTAAACCTGAGCTTTTAAACTATTTTATTGGCAAGGTGACTGCCACAAATGTTGCGAAGGACACATTTTTAGGATTTCACCATATTGACTGGCAAAATGAGAATAATTGATGCTTCTAATAATTTGGCCTTAATTGATGATTTTTTGGAACGTGCAAAAAATTCACTTGAAACCTTTCGATATTTTGAGAAAAGGCCTTTAAGTGTGGTTAAAAACCATGTTACTACTCTTATTATTCTAGAAGAAAAGAAACCAGTGTGTTATGGTCATTTAGATGACGATGGAACTAAAGTTTGGTTAGGTATTGCTGTGATAGGAGAGCATAGGGGAAGGGGATATGGTAAAATAATGATGAATGAATTAATTGAAAGGGCGAAATCGCAAAATCTTAATGCTATTTATTTATCAGTTGATAAAAGTAATACAATTGCACAAGCTCTTTACGAAAAAAAAGGGTTCAAGGTTTTTGATGAAAAAGAAGGGGAAAATTTTATGAAACTTGATATGCCATGAATATATATGTATCAACTACAGCATTTGGAAATTACTCTTTAAGAGAAATAATAAAAGTTGCAGAAGTAAATAACTTTCAAATAGAATTTAGTTCTAACCTTCCACATTATCCTAATGCGTATTCTTTGGTAAAAGAAGCAAAAATTGAAAAAATCACTCATAACTATTTCCCTGCTCCCAAAAAACCATTCGTATTAAATTTAGCTAGTTTAGATAAGGAAATTCGCAATCAATCAATTGTCCATTGTATAAAGGCGCTAGAGTTTTCTAGAGAAATTTCCGCCCCTTTCTTTGCGGCTCATGCTGGATATTGCTTAGACCCAAATCCCCACGAATTGGGTGGAAAATTAGATAAGACAATCCAGCGTGATAGAAAAAAATACTGGGAAGTATTTTTGAAGTCTGTATCTGAGATTGAGAAGAAGGCTAAAGAATTAGGAGTTTTATTCTTAATTGAAAATAATGTATTAACTCTGGAAAATTATGGAAATAATGATGAGGTAAATCCACTTTTATGTTGTGATCCAACTGATATCATAAATTTATTTTCTGAAATAACTAGTAATAGTGTAGGGTTGTTGCTTGATACTGGTCATCTTAAAGTATCTTCGCGAACTCTTAACTTTGAGTTAAAAGAAGCAGTTAATTCATTAAATTTAATTATAAAAGCTATTCATCATAGTGATAATGATGGACAAACTGATACAAATGATCCTATAAAAAATAACTATTGGTTTGAAGATATGCTCCCTGTTTATAAAGATCTTCCTCATGTGCTTGAAGTAAAGAATCAAAGTCTTTCTGAAATTAATGAACAGAAAGTTCTTTTGTCTGAATTTGCTAAAAAATAATTCCAGTTAAATAATAAATATTGTATGATCCCAATCATGAAGCCCAATTTATCCGGGAATGAGTTAAAATATGTGACGAATTGTGTGGAAACAGAATGGATCTCCTCTCAAGGGTATTATGTTACAAAGTTTGAAGAACTTGTTGGGGAATATATTGGTAGTCCATACGCTTTAGCGGTTTCAAATGGCACGGTTGCACTACATTTAGCTTTGGTTAGTCTTGGTATTGGGGAAGGGGATGAAGTAATTGTCCCGGACATGACATTTGCGGCCTCGATTAATGCTATTCTTCATGCAGGAGCAACACCTGTATTGGTAGATGTCGACAAGGACACGTTTAATATTTCTGTATCAGAAATATTAAACGTTATAGATGAGAAAACGAAAGCTATAATGCCGGTTCATTTATACGGTAATCCATGTGATATGGATGCGATTAATAAGATTGCAGAAGAATATGATCTTATAGTTATTGAAGATGCAGCAGAGGCTTTTGGAAGTGAATATAAAGGCAAGAAAGTTGGAGGGCTCTCTGATGCTTCTACCTTTAGTTTTTATGGGAATAAAACTATTACTACAGGTGAAGGTGGGATAATTGTATTTAAAGACAGAGAGGTGTACGAATACGCAAGCATTCTAAGAGATCATGGAATGAGAAAAGACAGGCGTTATTGGCATGATTACTTAGGGTATAATTACCGGATGACGAACCTTCAGGCGGCTGTTGGAGTTGCCCAAATGGAAAGAATTGAAAGTATTATTATCAGAAAAACTGTAATAGCCAACTATTATTTAGAACGTTTTCGGGACGTTAAAGAACTTGAAATACCTAAAAATGACATTGAAAAGTCATTAAATACCTATTGGTTATTTACTTTTCTCGTTAATGAAACTACTTCACGAGAAGATTTTAGAAAATATTTAACAGATAAAGGTATTGAAACAAGACCCACTTTCATCAGTGCTCATGAGATGCCACCATATACTCAGTTAAAAAGAGGAGAAGTACCCAATTCGAAACTGATTTCTCAGAAAGGAGTTAGCATACCATCCTACATTGATTTAAAAGATACAGAGCTGGAGTATATTGCAAATCAAATAGTTAATTATTTTAAGTGAATATGAAACCATTAGTTGTAATCCCTGCCAGAGGTGGTTCAAAGCGGCTGCCAGGTAAGAACATAAAACTTTTAAATGGAAAGCCTCTAATTCATTATACCATAGAGGTGGCTCGAGAAGTATTTGATGATTCAGTGATTTGCGTTTCTACAGATGATGAGAAAATAAAAGCAGTCTCAGAACAAACAGGTTTAATCATCCCATTCTTACGACCAAAAGAATTAGCTACTGACTCAGCAGACACAAGAAGTGTTTTGCTACATGCCTATGACTTTTATAATAAAGAACTAGAATATGAAGCTGATGTGATAATTCTGCTTCAGCCAACCTCTCCACTTAGAAGGGCTTACCATGTTAAAGAAGCACTAGAATTATATCATGAAGATTTGGATATGGTTGTTTCTGTAAAGGAAACAGATGCAAATCCTTATTTCGTGTTATATGAAGAGAATGAAGAGGGCTACCTGGAAAAATCAAAGAAAGGAAATTTTACTAGAAAACAAGATTGCCCAAAAGTATGGGAATTTAACGGGGCTATTTATGTAATTAAAATAAGATCCTTACTTGAAGGACAGCACTTGAATTTTCAAAAGATAGATAAATACATAATGTCCAAAATAGCTTCAATTGATATTGACGATGAATTAGACTGTAAATTAACCGAAATAATTTTCAATGAAAGTTGATTTTACAGCCCTGTTTAATAAGATTACTAAATCAAAGCTTGCAAGCAAATATGGTGGATTGATTTTAATTTGATAGTTTGAAAGAATTATTGGAAGTAAAAATCAAGATTATTGGAAATTATGGAGTATGATCAGTAGTGTCCAATTAGAAGTTGAAGAGCCCCAATTGGTTAGGGTTTGACTCTAACTGTGCTGTGAGTTCGGGGTTCGTTAAAAGATCACCCAAGAAACCAAAACCTTGTGTAAGCTTCCCTATGTGTCACGGGTCACGACTATTCCCCACCCCGGGTCACTAAGATTCCCCACCCTATAGCGAAGTTGATTGACTCAATTTAGGGCGATTCTTTTTTGTTTTCCAGTTGAGATTTTGGTGAGTTGTTAAGACGTAGTTTTTTGCGAATGGATTCTCCTTTCAACGTAATTTGATGTGCGCTGTGTGCCAGACGATCCAGAATGGCTCCACCAATGATCGGATCGGGAAAGACATCCAACCAGTTCGACAGATCACGGTTACTGGTCAGGATAATGGATCGGCTGCCATAGCAACTATCGACAAGTTGGTAGAGCTGTTCACTTTGCTGCTGCGTAATGCGACGAAAGGCAAAATCGTCAATAATGATCAGATCCGTAGCCACGAGTTTGCGCCACTTGCGATCGGCCTGTTGCTGATCATTTCCAAGTTGATCCAAATGGTTAAACAGTTCATTGAATTTGAAGAAGCGAACCGTTCTCAAATGCCGGCAAGCCGCATGCCCGAGTCCTTTTGCCAAATGTGTTTTCCCGGTTCCGGGTGGACCGTTTATAATCACTCCCTGTGCGGCATCAAGGAACCGGCATGTGGCCAGTTCACGAAGCAGGGTTGGTTTGAGGCCTGTTGAAAGACTGACGTCAAAATCTTCGAGATACTGTTGATGGCCAAATTGCGCTTGTTGGATCAGTCGTTCCATTTTCCGCTGCTCCCGGCATTCGTTTTCATCTGTGAGCAGCATGGACAAAAAACTCAGGTAGTCCAGTCCGTTTTGCTGAGCTTCGAGCAACCTCATTTCGAGTTGCTGGGCCATGGCCGAAAGTTTCAGGCTTTTGAGCTGGTTTTGAATGTGATGTTTTTCCATATAGAATCAGATGTTCTTTTATTCGGAGTTATGTAGAAAGTAGTCGCCCGGACGAACCCACAAGCGGGTTTGTCCGGAAAGCGGAATCTGGTCTTCGGCCCCTTCGGCCTGCAGAATCTTTTGGAATCCTTTATAGGTAAAGACTTGTTTGGCCAAAGCCCGTCGACTGGCCGCCTCCATGAGCTGATGGTCATGGGTGTCGGCGAATCTGAGAATACCCAAGGCCTTGCGCAGGTTCTGCATGGCATGTGGCCGGAGTAATTCGCTCAAATAATCATGAGTATAGGGGCCTATTTCCCGGGCTCGCTCAAGCTGGTTTTTAACCGAATAGTGATTCATCATAGCCTGGATATTATCGGGAAAGTCCTCGGGGTCCTGAATGCGCAATCCCGGCCTGTATCCGCGCGAGTGGGTCTTGACCAGAGCAAATTTCTCGTTATAAAGTTCAATTTGGGTATCGGTTGCCCGCAGCCATAGTCTGTGGCCGACATAACCTCGACTGACCGCATAATGAGCTTTTTCAAACTGAACATATTGATCCACATGAACCGTGACCTTCTTCCAATGGTCCAGGGTAAAGCGGTTTTCGGGAAGCGCCATCAGAACGGATTGCTCATGGCCGCTAAAGCGTTCATAAGGTTTTTCTCCGGTCGTGCCGTGAATACTCAGCCCGTTTTCAAACCGGCACCAGTGACCGGCCCGCTCATTGGCCTTGTTCAGTGTCAGCTGCGGATCCAAAGCACACAGGCGTTTGAACAGATCACGGGCTGTGGGAACGACGCGTTCCACTTTGCCTTTATCACGGGCCTGCCCGGGGCGGGCCGGATCTATAAAACAGCCATAATGTTCGGCCATCATCCGATACAATGGATTGAGTTGGGGATCATACAGGTCGGCCTTGAGGACCCCGCTCTTCAGGCAGTCAATGAGCAGGGTTTTCCCCGCCCCGCCAAAGAAGTCGAACATACGCAAGTGAGAGCCGACAAAGCTGCGCTGATTCTGACTGAAGACAAATTCGATGAACTTGTAGCGACTCCATGACAAGGTGCCGATAAAGGCATAGACGGTGCGCCGGGTCCGGGTCTGCGGGTCAATCAGCAGTCCCACTTTCCCGTAATCAATTTGTATCTGCTGGCCGGGTGGCGTTTCATAGCGCCAGGTCGGTCGATGGCCCTCTGGCTTCCAACGGCGTACCAAGCGCTTAAAGGCGCTGTAAGAAGCCGTCAGGTGTTCGTGGCGCTCGCACAGAACTTTCCAGATGGACTTCAATGTCATCGGATCCGGAGCATTAATCAACGATAGAATATCGTCTTTATAGGGCTCAAATTGCTCGACGGCCGGTTTCACTCGATCGACAGAGGGTACCAACCCGTGGAGTTGTTCGAGCAAAAGAGCCGGATCGGGCAGCGGCTCGTTCTGGCTGAGGCCAAGCTTTTGAGCCGAGCGTATATAGTGACGCACCGTTTTGCGGTCCCGGTTTAACTTATTGGCAATACCGCTGATGCTTTCTTTAGCATGCCATCGCCGTATGATCTCGTAAATATCCATAAGGGATTGTGGGTTATAGCCCATAAATAGATTCGCTTTTGATGTTCATCTTGAAATTGACGAATCAAGAAAGCGAAAAGTGAGCTCAACTCCGAGATCGGTTCGGCAGAGATGGAAGTCTCTGCCAGATGCCGAAAGAGGGTGGGGAATACTAATGACCCAGGGTGAGGAATACTAATGACCCTGCCTGGGGAATCTTAGTGACCCGTGACACCCTATGAATCTTGCAATTGTAAACTTAGGGATTCGTGTTTTTGGAAAAGCTGCA
>JBBDQZ010000012.1:0-1741 GCA_040905705.1 Balneolales bacterium | reverse complement strand
AATTATATGATATGGAATATGATGAGAAACAGTACAATAATCTGGCTGATAACCCCCAATACGCAGGTGTCGTAGCAACGTTCCAAAAGATGCTAAAAACCAGGCTGGAAGAGGTCAGGGATAATGATTTGGGTATAGATTATGTGTTGGAATAATGCTTCCATTGTCACATATTGGAAGGAGTCAGATGGTAATTTTTTGGGCTATTTGAATGAATATCCTGATCACTGTACTCAAGGGGAAAATTTATATGTATTCCAGGAATCTAGCAATCACGAAATTCCCGGAGTTAAAAAAGTTGAAGAGCTTGAGATTTAGTGAAAAGACGTGAGTTATAAAAGATTTTGATTGCGTCAGGATGTGAATTAATAAAAAAATCTGTCAAAAAAGGAAATATTATTATGAATATACATACAAGGTCCATTTCTGGGTTCCTCGTTTTCATGCTGCTGCTACTGCCGGCAACGTACGGACAGCAAATTATTCCGAAAGGCATTGTGCTCACCTGGCAAAATGATCCGACATCTACCATGACCATTGACTGGCACGTTGAGGAAGGCAGGGCCGGCGCCATCAAAATGGTAGAAATGGAAAGTCACACAGGAAGTCCGATCCGGCATCCGGAAGCCGGGTACAAGGCACCGGCGGAACTCTATTACCGTCCGGCCGCAGGTGGAGAATGGCACCGGGCATCCGGTATCACCAAACCATTCCCGTTCATCGAAGAACGCGTGACAGCCCTGCACCGCGACGGTTACAGTCATTCCACCCCCGCCCAGATACGGACTATCTATCGCGTGGAACTGACCGGCCTCGATGACGATACCCTATTTGAATTTCGGTTTGACGATAAAGGAGAGATTCATCGGTTTCGCACCATGCCGGCGAAGCTGGACCGCGAAGTGCGCATAGCCATGGGCGGCGACGTCAAATACGGCATCTGGGCCGAACGAATGAACGAACTGGCCGCGTCGTATGATCCTGATTTTGTCGTCTGGGGTGGGGATTTTTCTTACGGGGACGGACTCCAGGAGCGCCTGGGACGCTGGTACAACTTTTTTGCATCCATGCAGCAGTCACTTGTGGCCGAAGGCAACCGCCGGATTCCGGTGCTGACAGGGATCGGGAATCATGAGGCTCGCGGAGGATACTGGGAACGGAGTGAACAGGCCACCGGCATCCCCTACACCCAGACAGACAGCACGAGGCTGCGCATTGCACCCTATTATTATAATCTCTTCGCGTTTCCGGGTCAGCCCGGATACGGAACGCTGGATTTCGGCGACTATCTGACTATCATGCTCCTTGATTCCGGCCATTCCAATCCGGTTGAAGGCGAACAGACATCGTGGCTGGCGGATGCCCTTGAGCAGCGGGCGGATGTGCCACACATATTTCCGGTCTACCATGTTCCTGCTTTCCCCTCAAATCGTTCGCTGGAAGATCCGCGTGTTCTGGCTGTAAGAAAAAACTGGGTACCGCTGTTCGAGAAAAACAATTTGACCGTGGTTTTTGAAAACCACGATCACAATTACAAACGCACCAGGCCAATTCGCGGGAATGAGGCGCACAGTGAGGGTGTAACGTATCTTGGTGACGGTTGCTGGGGTGTCATGGTGACCGGCATGAGAGAAGACCCTGCCAGGGACTGGTATCTGGAAAAAACCGAACCGGTGAACCATTTTATACTGGTGACACTGGATGGAAACGAGGTGGAAACAGTGGCTTACGATATAAGCGG
>JBBDQZ010000011.1:0-10713 GCA_040905705.1 Balneolales bacterium | reverse complement strand
AATAGTGGGTTTAAAAATATTACTTCGCATAATAAAAAAGTGAGGATAATCGGCAAGGGTCTGCTCTCCAGGGATTTCGTAACAGGCGGCTACCGGCAGTTGCCTGGCGTTGACGATTGCCATTATACCGTGGCAATCTTTGATAAAGTCAAGTAAGTCGAGTCGTTGCTGAGTTTTAAGTGGTTTTTAAGCGTACACGACAAGCGGCAATATCTCTTGCTTTTTTAAAGCTGAATCCGTAATAGTTAACCTGCTTACTTTGTTCTTCTTAAATGAAATCTGCACAGAAGCTAACCGATATGACTACATCCCATGTTTCTCCTTTTTCCCGACGGCAGTTTATAAAAATGGTTTCAGCAGGAGGCCTGGTGTTTTCGTCATCCTGCGCCAGTGATAACAGATATGACGTGCTAATTCTCGGCGGAGAAATCATCGACGGAACGGGTGAAGCTCCGTTCAGAGCCGATGTTGGTATTCAAAACGGCCGTATAACGTCCATCGGAGATCTCGGGGGACAGGCAGGCAGGCGAATCATTGATGCAGACGGCCTTGTAGTCTCTCCCGGTTTTATCGATATTCACAACCATTCGGACTATAACCTTCTCAGTGAACCTCTATGTGAGAGCATGGTGCGTCAGGGAGTCACAACCATGGTGCTGGGGGAAGGAAATTCGGCAGGCCCGGTCCGGCCAAATGAACAGGAGTGGACGACCCTGGGAGGGTATTTTGATGTGGTCGCGCGCCAGGGAGTAGCTGTAAATATTTGCTCTTATGTGGGACAGGGACAGGTATGGTCCTATGTAAAAGGAGATAACCATACACCTGCAACTGAAAGTGAAATCAGTGAGATGAGCCGGTTGGTTGAGGAGGCGATGCAGGAAGGTGCCATGGGCCTGTCCACTTCGTTGCTCATGCCTCCACACAACCTGATTACAACAGGCCAGCTCGTGGAACTCGCTGAGGCGGCACACACTCATGGAGGCATTTATTCCACCCATATCCGGGATGAAGGGAGAGGAGTTTTTGATTCTGTATCAGAAGCTATTGAAATCGGCAGGCGAACAGGTTGCCGGGTTGATATCATCCATCTTAAAATTGCTCACAAGGAACTTTGGGGAAGGATGGATGAAGTTTTGGCCATGATTTCCGATGCCAGGGATGAGGGGCTTGATATCCGGGCCAATGTATATCCATACACGGCAGGACAGAATAACCTTGTTGCCATTATTCCGCCCTGGGCCCATGAGGGTGGACGTGAACAGCTGCTCAGTCGTCTGGGTGATCCGGCTCAGCGGAGGCGGATGAGGCGTGATATCCTGGAGGGAATTCCCGGCTGGTATAACCACTATCTGGCTACCGGAGACGGATGGGACGGGATGATTCTGGTTTCCCTTTCTTCTTCTGAAAATAAACCTTTTGAGGGACGGCGGATGGGTGAGCTGCTGAACCACAGAGGAGGGGATCCTGTAGAAACCTTTTTTGATATTCTTCTTGAAGAAAATGGCGACATACCGGCCGTGTTCTTCCATCATTCGGAGGAGGATATGCAACTTGCCCTCGCTCAACCTTACACCTCGGTGGGCTCTGACGGAGCCGCTGTAAGCATAGGCGGCTCTGCCGGGCCCGCCCATCCTCATCCCCGGTTTTATGGAACGTTTCCCAGGGTACTGGGCCGCTATGTCCGGGAACTGGAACTGCTGACGTTGCCTGAGGCCGTCCGGAAAATGACCGGAATGAATGCCGACAAAATCAATTTGAAAGAACGAGGGTATATACGGAAAGGGTACCATGCCGATGTGGCCGTATTTGATCCCGGCCGCATTATTGACCGGGCGACTTTTCAGGAACCCAACCAATACGCCGAAGGCATCGTGAACGTCATTGTAAATGGTGAGATCATTCTTGATGACGATTCAAGAACAGAAGTGCTGCCGGGCAAGGTTATACGGAGTGCCGGATCAGATTTATTGAACGGTAAATGACGCTGAAAACCCGGGCATCTTGTTTTCGCAGTGGAAGTATTATGTAGCCGGTTATTAGCCATGATCTCTTTGAAGAAAAATCAGGATGCGAATCATCAGGTCATTTATCGATTTATAATAATCAGGGCTTGCGGACAGGATTTTTTCCTCTGTCTGAACGTATCTTGATGGAACTAATTCGCCGCGGCCATGTGAGACAATTTCTCTCGCTGATTTTGGTGTTGTTTCAAGGTGGAACTGCAAGCCGATTACATGCTTGCCCAGCTGAAAGGCCTGATTTACACATCCTTCACTCTCCGCGAGCCGAACCGCGCCCGGCGGTAAATCAAAAGTCTCTCCATGCCAATGGAACACCGTTTTTAAGGGCGGAAACTTGAAGGCCGACTCATCGATAGAGCCAGCCGCCCGGACAGGAAACCAGCCGATTTCCTTTACGGGGTTGGGAAAAACTTTTGCCCCCATTGCGCTTGCAATGATTTGAGCACCGAGGCATACGCCCAGGACGGATTTTCCAGACTCGATGAACTCACGAACGAACTGTTTTTCTAAAGAAAGCCAGGGAAATTTATCTTCATCATTCACACTCATTGGCCCCCCCATGATCACAAGCATATCGATTGCTTTAGGATCTGGTAAATCTGGCAAATTTGTTGACTCAAAGAACCGTGTATGAGTCAGTTTGTAATCATTTGATTTGAGCCACTGCTCAATGCTTCCAGGCCCTTCAAATGCAACATGTTGAAAATAGTGTGCACGCATCTACTTTCCCGTGACGGCTTCCCGGCGTATTTTGCGGCTGATCAGATAGAGATAGGCTGGAACGCTGAAGGCCATGCTGCCCACCAGTGACATGATGACAAATGCCAGCCACCCCGGTGACTGGAAATTCAAACGATGAATGAGCCAGGCAAACACCACCATCAATACCAGCGCCTCGCTCATGAACACAACAGCGACCGGGTTGGATAGCGCCATAACCAGCACTGACGTATCGATAAATAAATAGTACAGGAATGCGCCGTTCGGCACGATAAGTCCAAAGACGGCAATAATAAGCAGGGCCGCTTCCTGGGCTTGATTTAATGGTTTCATGTTGATTGGCCTCCTGTTATGACCCTTGTTGCCTTTGAAGCATCTCAGCCCGGGCTTTCCGGTCCTGAAGCGTTCGCAGATATGAGAGGGCCTGTTTGTCGCCATAGTCCTCATAGGCTGTCCGGGCCCAATCAATAGCCCGGTCCAGGTTACTGCGAATCTCTTCAATGATAGCCATATTATAATGGGCTCGTCCGGCAATTTTGGAGTCAATGTTCTCCGTTTCCTTCAACCAGATTTCGGCGGCTCCATCCCAGTTACCGGTTTGTGCCCTCCGCTTTGCTGTCTCGAAATTATCGTTGCCTTTCACATAGTATTCCCTTGTCACCCGCACCCAATACGGCAGGATACTTTGGGCGTAACCCATCCCCAGCTCACCGCTGATCGTCTGAACAATCTCGGGCCGGCCGGTTATGGCCTTCACCGCATTGACCGGGTTGATCCCGCTGCCGGTTGAGAGGGCCGTCTCTCCCATCACATATTCGTCAATGATATTTCTTTCTTCGTTATCATAGATACGCCATCCGGTCATGATCGTCGTTTTCACTGTGGCGTAATGTTCGAGTGCGGGTATATCCAGGCCAAGCGGACCCTGAATAGTAACTCTCTGTGTGCTGTAGCTAATGTCTGTATCGGTATCATAAAACTCGAGAGAAAACAAGCCGTCCAGGTCATATTCCCTGCAAATTTCATTAATCCTGTCCCATTGTACCGGCGCGGGAAAAACGCCGTATGACGGGTTCTCGAGTTGGTCTGTGTCCTCAATGAACCGGACCCGGAGCCGGTCATTTTTAGAGAGATCGTTCAACAGTCCCTTTACGCTGGCATCCGCCCCCATACTGTCGAGCGTAGCCCCCTTCACAGAAAAAATCCGGTCAATGGATTCCAGAACCCCGGCATCATCATCGGTAAGGGTACGGTTGATGATGCCCACATTTTCCATGTAGAAAGGGAGGTCCACCGGCGCGGGTTCCTGCACACTCATCGTTACGTAATCGGTGGCGCTGCAGCCCATCAGCAGCAGGCAGACCGCCGGGAGAGCAAGCGTGAAATTCTTCATAACTTTAAATTCATATCATTGTACGGGACCACCGGGATTGAAAAAAATGCAGGTTTGAATTAAATGTATTTGTATTTCCGAAATGGAACAAATCCGGTAGCCCTTTCTTATATTGTTATAATGGCTTTCGGTATAACGGGCGCAGCTGCCGGTTCTCGTAGGACGAAAGCCCCGCACAAGCTCTGTTGATGCGGTTGATATACCAACCGTCTAATCATAATGAATCTAAAATTTGGGAATGAAGGCAGGAGATCAGCATAGGAGGACATCACGCAGCAGTACTGCCTGGGGAGTTGGAAAGTATTATCAAAACTCCATTAATTCTCCTCATGATATTCACAGCTTACCGATGGGTTAAACGGCATAAAGAGTCCATGTGGATTTTCTTTATACAACCACATATGTAAATCGTAATGAGGCTCAAATTTATGGGCTTCATCGGGTTCGGTGTCAGGATTGTCAGCCATGGCGAAGTAGTCAATCCCCATAAATTCGGGGCGGCCTTCATTCCCGGCGTCATGCCATCCCTCCTGGAACACCAGGTTTTCAATAGCTACTAATTTCATGGAACCGTCTTCCATGGGTTCGTAAATTAAAATGCCCGGGTTGGTAAAATCGGTATGGAGGCCGTTACCATCAACGCGTTCCGTACCAGGAATGAGCCCCAGCAAGTCCGGGCGGACGTAATGGACTCCCATTGCCCCCACAAATTTCGGCCAGCCCATCATGGGTCCGGTGTCACAAATGTTAAATGGATCACGGACATATCCTTCTTCCAGGGCGGATTCTACCTCCTGAAATCGTTTAGTGGCATGATAAATTTCCACCAGTTTCTCAGCCATTTCGGGGTTTTCCGCATACGTCTTTTGAATTACAGCGACAACGGATTCATTATTAACAGAGGCAACTGAGTTCTGAGCCTTTAAGGAATTTGAAACAGTAAATAAGAGTGAGATGACGATAAGGAACACTCCGATAGTTTTTTTGATATACATAGTATTCACCCATTTTTTGTTAACCTCTAAGAAATGCACGATAGAAAGGGATGAGTTCCATTTTAATGGATTTAAGATAGAACTACAAAAAGTATTAGCCGGGTAAGGAAGCGGGGGATTTTAAGCTCTTTTTTTAGTCTTTTCGAATACCAACTATAATATTTCTATGCCTTATGTTGATATTTGAGGTTCAGCCAATTTTGCTGTCTATGCCATGCCTCCCGGTCCGTAGAAGCATTTAATGTGATTCACGTTTCACATCGCTACCCGATTTTCCGGTCAGATAATCCATGTCCGCCCCGAGATGTGACTGTTCGACGTGTTGAATGTAGAGATTCGCATAGCCCCTGTCGTATTCGTGAGGTGGCGGACTCCACTGTTTCCTTCTTTCATCAAGAACTTCGTCAGAGACGGCAAGGTGCAGGCGTTTATTTGCAACATCCACTTCAATGATATCCCCGTTTTTCACCAGTGCCAGGTTCCCGCCGGTGTAGGATTCCGGTGATACATGCAGGAATACGGTACCGAAGGCCGTACCACTCATGCGCCCGTCGGAAATTCTGACAATATCTTTTACATTTTTTTCCAACAGTTTTTTTGGAAGTGTCATGTTTCCCACCTCAGGCATTCCCGGATAGCCCTTTGGCCCTACATATTTCAATACCAGCACAGAGGACTCGTCCACATCCAGGTTGGGGTCATCAATTCGTTCTTTATAATCCTCGATACTTTCAAAGACCACGGCTTTTCCCGTATGTTGCATCAAGCGGGAGGATGCGGCTGAGGTTTTGATCACCGCTCCGTCCGGACAGAGATTGCCTCTGACTACGGTTATCCCCGCATTCTCCTTGAACGGTTTGTCAATCGAAGCTATGACATTACGGTTATAACACGGTGCATCACTATTGTTTTCAATCAGGTTTTTTCCATTAACCGTGATGGCATCCGTCTCCAGATGCTCCGATAGCTCTGCAATGACAGCCGGAAGTCCACCGGCATAATAAAAGTCTTCCATCAAATATTCACCTGACGGCATCAAATTAACTAATAACGGGATTTTGCTGCCGAATTTATCAAAATCATCCAAACTCAGCGGGATTTCAATTCTCCGGGCAATGGCGGTCAGATGAATCAGGAAATTGGTGGAACCACCGATAGCGGCGTTCACTTTTATCGCATTGAGGAAAGCTTTGCGGGTTAAAATGCTGGAGGGGGTAACATCTTCCCTGACCATCTCCACAATACGTCTGCCCGATAAATGGGCCAAAACTTTTCTCCGGGAATCAACGGCTGGAATGGCGGCATTGCCCGGCAGGGATAATCCCAATGATTCCACCATGGAGGCCATTGTTGAAGCGGTCCCCATAACGGCACAATGGCCTGCACTGCGGCACATGCCTTCTTCCGCAAGACCGAACTCTTCGTCGCTCAACTTGCCGACTTTATAATCCGCTGCAAATCGCCAGACATCGGACGTGCCGATCTTTTTTCCTTTGAAATTCCCCGTAAGCATCGGTCCGCCCGACACCACTATTGAAGGTATATCCACACTGCAAGCCCCCATTACCAGTGCCGGTGTCGTTTTGTCACAACCACACATCAACACCACGCCATCCAGTGGATTTGCCCTGATAGACTCTTCCACATCCATACTTACCAGGTTGCGATAAAGCATGGCCGTTGGACGGATCAGGGTTTCTCCCAGCGAGGTAACAGGAAATTCCAGCGGGAATCCGCCTGCCTCCCAAATACCTCTCTTCACCGCTTCGGCCAGTTCGCGAAGATGGGCATTGCATGGAGTGAGTTCAGACCAGGTATTACAGATGCCGATAACGGGTTTCCCTTCAAACTCATCAGAGGGGAATCCCTGATTTTTCATCCAGCTTCGGTATATAAATCCGTCTTTTCCGGTTTTTCCGAACCAGTCACGGCTTCTCAGCTTTTTTTCTAAATTCATATATGGATTAATTGTTGATCATTTTAGATCTTGAGACACGTCGTAATAATTTGGATAATAAAAATAAAAACAATGTCATATAGCATAATATGGGGATATGGGATCATTAACACCATTATATGATATTTTGATTTTAATTTCATGAAAAGTGGTTTAATCACGGCAACCCTGCCAATTACCTAAATTAAAGAACAATGTCCGCAACCTTTCTTGTTTCTCTGACGGTCCTGAGTATCATTGCTCTGCTTCTGCTGATTATCGTATTCCGGTTGCAGGCTTTTATTGCACTTCTCGTTGTAAGTCTCGGTGTCGCAATAGTCTCCGGAATACCTCTTGGCGAAGTTATTGATACTATCCAGGAAGGAATGGGGAGTACTCTTGGATATATCGCTATAATCATCGGGATAGGTACGATGATCGGTGAAATGTTGCAGATTTCCGGTGGGGCTCAAAAAATAGCACATATCATCGTACGGAAATTCGGTGAAGAAAAGGCTCCCTGGGCGCTCTCCCTCATTGGACTCATCGTTGCCATTCCTGTTTTTTTCGAGGTGGCGTTGATCCTGTTCATCCCTCTTGTTTATGATCTGGCACGTCGTACAGGCAAGTCGGTCCTGTTTTACGGCATTCCACTCTCGGCCGGACTTGCCGTAGCCCATGCATTTATTCCGCCTACCCCCGGTCCGGTAGCTGTTGCTTCACTGCTCGGGGCCGACCTTGGCTGGGTGATACTATTCGGGTTCATTGCCGGTGTCCCGGCCGTAATTGCCGGCGGGATCTACTTTGGAAAGTACATCGGCAACAAAATTATTGTCGGTGTGCCGGAGCATCTGATACCGGAAGCCCCGGCTGCGCAGGATAATCAGCCGAGAAGAGAAGCCGGATTTGGAATAGCCGTGACGATCATAGCTTTTCCCATTGTTCTGATCCTCATGAACACGGCGACGAACGTGTGGTTGCCGGAAGAAAGTGTCATTCAGCAGTGGATGTCGTTTATTGGCCATCCATTTTCAGCACTGTTAATTGCGGTGCTTATGTCATTTTATTTTCTGGGAACGAGGCTCGGGTTTACCCGTGAAGAAATTCAGCATGTTGCAAGCCAGTCGTTGAAGCCGGTTGGTATTATTATTCTGTTGACAGGTGCCGGAGGGGTTTTCGGAAAAGTTCTGGTGGCTGCCGGTGTGGGGGATGTTCTAACGGAAATATTGGCGGCTACAAATCTTCCGGTCGTATTATTTGCATTTATTTTATCAACCACAATACGCGTTGCACAAGGGTCAGCTACAGTGGCCATGGTCACCACCGCCGGTTTGATGGCTCCGGTTATAGAAGTTGCCGGGTTATCTGCTCCACTTATAGGCGCCGTCACTATTGCCATCGCATCAGGTGCGACGGTTCTTTCTCATGTCAACGATACCGGTTTTTGGCTGGTCAAAGAGTTTATGGGAATGACCGAAAAACAGACGTTGATGTCGTGGACAATAATGGAAACAATTATCGGTGTAACAGGATTACTTGTCATATTGGTCGTCAGTATGTTTCTTTGATGCATATATCCATACCAGGATATTATTTATTAATGATGCATTTTTGATTGCGGATGTCTCATAAAGTACGCACAAGTTATTTTCTCGGGATCAAATTTTTCATATGTTTTCGATTATGATGAAATAGTATTTTAAATGTAATTTTATGAAAAATATACGTTCTCTTTTCGTACTCTCATTGCTGATTATAACGAATATCGCCAACGCCCAAAATGCCGGAACACTTTCTGATATGGAATTTATATCAGGACATTGGGAGGCAACAAGAAATGGAAGAATGGTTGAAGCATTCTGGACGGAGCCTGAGGGCGATAACATGGTCGGAATAGTTCGAGTAATTGGTGAAGGCAAAGCTGTACTTTATGAAATGTTTGCTATTGAAATGACGGATACAGGTCTTGAAGTAAAAGTAAAGCATTTCAGGCCCGGGCTGATTGGTGTAGAAGAAAAAGATGAATTTGACCATTACAAGTTTTTGGAGAGTAGTGACGGACGAGCCGTTTTTAAAAAGCAAGGTGAAGATGTAAGAGTATTGTATGAAATTCGTCCTGAAAATAAATTTGCCGTTGCTGTAGGCAGACCCGTAGATGGTGAGTGGGAATTTGAGGATTTTTGGCTCTTCAGCCCAATGGACTGATTGCCTCTCCCTTTTAAAAACCGGAACAACATCCGGAAGATTAGACTATTCCTCACTTTTCGACCCATTATGTCAAATACTTCGAGCGTGAGCACCATCTATGTCTGGAATGCCCAGAACCGAAGGGTTTAGATACCAACTCCATGTTGTTGATTGCCCTGGTATAAATGGAAATTGTGCTTCGTCTGCAGTGCAAGCTAATTCAAAGGCTACTCATTTCAACAATTATAGGCAAGAAACTTAATCAAAGCCAAGGCTGCGTCCGCCGTTAAAGCGCTTGATATATCGCTACGGAACCATTGCGACAGTGCCGATACATTGCCCATCCGGGCAGAAACAAATTCATTTTCAATAGGCCATCGGCTCCCCTCAATTATCTTCCTCCCGCGGTGTGTCCGTTGTGCCAAGCTGTTGCATCAAGTCCAACAGATCGAACACGACTCGGCGCTCCATGATTTGGCCATTTGCTATGCGTTCAATTGTTATAACTGTAATTTCAAACTGCTTGCCGATTGGTGGGAGATCCAAGAACTTACCGCGATTGTGAACTCCTCGCAAGGTTAGGTGGGTTGCGACCATGTCTCGCTCAGCGATTTCCAGTTCAATCTCGAAATGGATGTCACTGAAGGCCTTCTCCCACCTTTGTATAATATCCAGAAAAACTTCACGGTTTACGGGTTCAACGTTACCTGGTAGATAGACCATGAGTTCAGGGGCTAAGAGCTCTTTGAGCATCGCTTGGTTGTTCGCTTCAAAGGCTTCGAAAAACCGGCGGACAATGGCTTTAAGTTTCTCAGTGGACATGAGGGTACTCCTTTTTTATGAGGCAACTACGTAACCCTTACTGAACTTTTGTCTGTTCAGCTCTTATTTTTAATTGTTTATTCATCTCAATAAATCCACTTCTTGTACTTGAATTGATTTTCTTCCACAGTAGAGGGACTAAAACACCACGGAAATTTTCCCTCTGAATAAATTTCGTTTGGCCGTTTCCTAAATCTTCGAGTTCAAAAATATGCTCACCATCAAACAGCCCATTAATTAATAAGTGACCTAGCCATCGGAATTCTTTGTTCTTCTCCAATACCAGGCATTTGGGATGAAAAGTCATGGGCTTCGAGTTTGGAAGCTGCAATGTTACTTTAAACTTTTCACCTTTTGCGATTTTGCCTTCAAATGATTTAATAAACGGATTCCATTCAGAATAGCTTTCAAAATCGACAAGAATGCTCCAAATCTTATCAGCGGGAGTTTCGATGATTATTTCAGTTTTCAAGCTTTTCATATAGTATGGGAGTCAGGTTTATAACGGTCCAAGCATAACCGGCATGCTGTAATATTGTGAATTAAGGGCAGAAACATCACACACGTCAGGTTGATACGGTTGATAAGTTGGCGCATTTACATAGAAAACATGCTCTGAAGTGTGTTCAAAACCTTTAT
>JBBDQZ010000010.1:0-54593 GCA_040905705.1 Balneolales bacterium | reverse complement strand
ATAGGAGACTTTCACTCCCAGGTGAATGCGCCCTGCCGGGCGCACCAAAAAAAAGGGCCTGCAAGCTCAATGCCCGCAAGCCCTTATGGATTAATTGGTGGAGGTGCCGGGAATTGAACCCGGGTCCGAAATGACCAACCATCAAGCTTCTACATGCTTAGTCACCCTATATGATCTCGCCTGAAGGGTCGCCGGGCAACAAGGCAGTCTTCAAGGCCAGGCCGGATGAGATCTTGCACAACGCCACCGGCCGGGACGTTGTACCAGCTTGCCAGATTTTGGCGCCCTGGAAAGCAACCGGCAAGCAGGCCGCTAACTGGACGAAATGGCGCGTTTAGGCAGCCATTTGATACTGATAGTTGTCAGCATTTACATTTAAAGTACCACCGATTTTTTTACGAGAGATCCGTGATGGAAACTCGACATGCCACTTGTGACTGAATTCATCCCGTCGAAGCCATGTCACCCCCATACTGATTTTGTACAGGTTTTGCTTCTCTTGCAGGATCAACAATGATACCATCCTGCCGGATCAATCACAACTGAATAACGCATCCGGCCACACGCTTCGTATTTCTTTTCCGGCCGGATTGCAAGCCCTGATCTACACCGAACCGCTGCCGCTTGTACTCCTGGCTCTTCCGCCTGATCGCGCCCGAAACCGACACCCGCGCCTGAGGATGCCTGGGGAGATTACCTCCCTCCCGCCACCATTAACTAAACGCGATCATGGCTGTCAGGATTTACCGGAACGGCCCGATCCCGAACTGCCGGACGGCTTCTCCCCGTGTGGATCGTCCCCGCCTTCCGGGCCGGTACCTTTCGCGATCGATTCGCGCATATCGGTATCCGACATGACATTCTTCATGTTGTAATAGTCCATCACACCCAGCTTTCCGGTACGGAATGCCTCGGAAATCGCTTTCGGTATTTCGGCTTCGGCCTCGACCACCCGTGCCTGCATCTCTTCGATCTTGGCACGGTTTTCCTGCTCAACGGCAACCGCCATGGCACGGCGCTCTTCGGCACGGGCACGGGCTACTTTGAGGTCGGCACTGGCCTGGTCGGTCTGCAGCTTCGCACCGATATTCTCCCCGACATCCACATCGGCGATATCAATGGAAAGAATATCAAAGGCCGTCCCGCTGTCCAGCCCTTTGCTTAACACCATTTTGGTGATCTGATCGGGATTTTCCAGAACCGCTTTGTGATCGGTAGAGGAACCGACGGTTGAAACGATCCCTTCACCCACACGCGCAAGCACCGTCTCTTCCGTAGCACCCCCCACCAAACGGTCCAGATTGGCGCGCACCGTTACTCTGGCGGTCGCTTTCACCTGAATACCATCCTTGGCAAGAGCCGTAATCACCGGTGTATTGATGACCTTCGGGTTGACCGAAATCTGCACGGCTTCAAATACATCACGCCCCGCCAGGTCAATCGCGGCAGCCCGCTCAAAACCAAGCGCAATATTGGCCTTGTCTGCCGAAATAAGCGCGTTGACCACCCGCTGGACATTTCCGCCGGCGAGAAAATGGGCTTCGAGCTTGCCAATTTCGACATGCTTTAATCCGGCTTTTGTGGCCGTAATAGCCGCCTTGACAATCGGCCCGGGAGGCACCTTCCGCAGGCGCATCGCCACGAGGTCGCTGAAAATACCGATGCGCACACCGGAAAACATCGCTGTGATCCAGAGCCCTATCGGGATGAAGTGAAAAAAGACGAAAAGGAGAAAGATAATCCCGGCGATCGTCCCCAGTAATAAATAGGCATCCATAATTATAGTTGATTTACAGGGTTGAGAATATTATACCTTTGATACAGCATCGAAAAAACGGCACGGTTCATACCACTTCGATAATGATTATTGTGCCGGCAATATAACGACCGCCGGCCCCGATACCAACAACATTGAAGCCTGTTGCCGGAAAATTATGCCTCCTTCATGCGGGACACCATCACCCGGCCGGAATCGGTGGCCACAACTTTTATTTTTGTTCCCTTCTCGATATAATCCCCATCCGAGACCACATCCACTCGACGATCCCCGAACCGTGCCGTGCCCGACGGGCGCAATGTGGTCAGGGTAACTCCTTCCCTGCCCATCAGGTCATCCTTGCTATCATAGGAAGTATAGCCGGAAGCCGTGTCCGTCGAACGGGTCAGTACCAGCCGGCCGAACACCGTGGTCTTCATCACATACCGGATCGTTGAAACAATAAACACAATCGCCAGTAACAGGGTAAGAAGGATGGTCCACAATTCGGTACTCATATCGTCAAGTGAGGGAAAGCTGAATCCGACATTACCGACCAGCGAGGCAAACAGTCCGAACAATAATAATATCGCACCGGCCACCCCGGCGATACCAACCCCCGGCAACACAAAAATTTCCACGGCAATCAATCCGATGCCAATCAGCACCACCAGTATTTCCCAGATCTCGGCCAGCCCCATGATATACATCGGCAGAAAAAACAGCAGGGCGCCCAATGCGGCAATACCGCCCGCGAAACCAAGGCCCGGCGATTGCAGTTCAAAATAAAGCCCGCCGAGCATCATCAGCATCAACAAACTTTGCAATACCGGCGAACTGAAAAAACGGATCACCGACTCCTCCCAGCGTTCGTCAACATCCACCAACCCGGCCTCATCCCACCCCATATTGCGAGCCACCTCTTCAATAAAAGGGAGCGTTCCGGAGGAGACGTGCAGGCCGAGCGCCTCGGCGGCGCTCAGGGTGAGCAATTCACCTTCGGCTATGACCCCTTCGATGGCAATGCGTTCATCCACCATCGCCTCGGCAATACGAGGGTCGTATCCTTTGGCCTCGGCCGTAGAACGCATCAGTCCACGCATGTAACTTTGCAGCTTCTCATCGGCTTTCTCTCCGGCCCCGTCCACTACCGTCGCGGCACCGATCGAGCCGCCGGGTGCCATGTAAATGGCGTCGGTGGCAAAAGAGATCAAGGCACCGGCGGATGCGGCGTTGGCATCGATATAGGTCACCACAGGGACTTCCGCCGCAAGCAGCCGTTTCCGGATGTTATCCGCGGCGTCCACCAGCCCGCCGAACGTGTCCATATGCAGGATGACACCGGCCGTTTCCTCATCCGACTCCGCCACACCAAGGCCCCGGTCGATATACATATACAGCCCGTTGTCGATCAATCCCTCCACACGGATCACATAAACTTTTCCGGCCGGTTCGCCAACGCCCGGAGCGGCCCGTTCATCCGCCTGTTTCGCAGCAAATGCCCCCAAAAGCATCAGTGCCGGCAGCCAGATCATGAATATTCGCAAAAATTTTCCCATGAGTGCCATTTTCTATCTATCCATATAGGCGATAAATATTTTTTTACATTAACTTCCGTGCTGACTTTTCATTACGGATTACGGATTACGGATTCAAATAATATATCTCCTGAATGTACGAAAAAACCGGATATCCGCAGCGAACAATCTAACATCCTGACATTCCAACACTCACAACCGATAACAACTCCCCTCTATAGTATTTCGATATGAATCATCCATACACTTTTGCAAAAATATTTATCATTCTGACGCTCTTTCACCTCTCCGGGGCCACTGTGAGCACTGGATCGGTTCCTGCGGCCGCCTCTGAACCAGCTTCCAGCCTGCTTCCTGAAAACAATGCCGCCTCAGCCTCGCTGTCCATACCTGATGCCGCACCTGATTTCACACCTGATGCAACACCTTATGCCGCAGCACCTCATACGGAACAATTCGGAACCTCCATCAACGGCTTTCTCCGTGATGCCCGGACCGGAGAGACCCTGCTTGGGGCTCATATTTTCCTGCAGGACACCGATCGGGGCACCACAACCAATCATTCCGGTTATTATGTGATCAATAACATACCGCCGGGAATCTACCAGCTCCGGTTTTCCTATCTGGGCTATTCGGACGCCTACGCAGAGGCCTCTATAGAAGAAGGCGAGCAAATACGCATCGACATGGAGCTCGATCCTGTCGATTTTACCATGGATGAACTGGTGGTGGTCTCGGAACGTGACCGGGTGGAACGCCAGAACATCGGATCCGCGTCCATTTCTATCGATATGATCAAAAAGGTTCCCGGTGTTCTGCAAGCGGATGTATTTCGATCCCTTCAGCTGCTGCCCGGCATCAAGGCGGCTTCCGATTTTTCAAGCGGCCTCTATATCCGCGGGGGCGGGCCCGATCAAACGCTCATTCTGCTGGACCGGACCACCGTCTACAACCCATCCCACTTTTTCGGATTATTCTCTACTTTCAATCCGGATGCCCTCAAGGATATACGGCTTTATAAAGGGGCCTATCCGGCTGAGTACGGCGGGCGGCTTGGCTCTGTGCTCGATGTCTATAACAAAGACGGCAACCGCAACCAGACGGCCGGATCGCTGAGTATCGGTTTACTCTCCTCACGTGCCCTGGTCGAGGGGCCCTATGCCGGAGGTTCCTACATGCTGGCCGTTCGGCGCTCAACACTCGAACCCCTGCTGGCTGTCCTGAAAAATTCCGTCGATAACATCCCCGACGCATTCTATTTCTATGATATCAACGCAAAAATCAATTACGACCGCTGGCAGAACAACCGGCTGAGTATCGCAGCGTACACCGGCACCGACGATGTACGGTTCCCTTTTGGGGATGATAGCCGCTTTAATTTGTTTTACGGCAACCGAACCCTGAGTGCCGACTGGACCCACCTGATTTCCCGCCGGACTTTCTCCAATATCACCGTCACCGCTTCTGAATATTTCAATGACCCGGTTTTCGAATTCGGCGGCACCGATTTTGAGCGGCGAAACCGCATATATGACTTTTCACTTAAAGCTGATTTGGAGTGGCTTCCAAACCGGGCCTATGAATTGAGCAGTGGCTTGTGGGCCGGCAGGAAGACATTCAGGCTGGAGGATTATTTTGATGGCGACCAAACCATGGACGAGCGTCTCTCATCGGAATACGCTTCGGCGTATGTTCAAAATATATGGCGCCCCGGAACCCGCTGGATCATCAATGCAGGGCTCCGGGCCAATTACTTCACCGGAGGCGATTACCTGCGCATGGATCCGCGTATCAGTGTGGATTACTATCTGAGCGCCAACACACGGCTTCAGGCCGCTTATGGACGGTATCATCAGTTCCTTACGCTTCTCACCAACGAAGCCATTTCGGCATTCGACCTCTGGCTATTTGCCGATGAAGGGGTTCCTCCGGCATACGGCGACCAGTTTGTTCTCGGCCTGAAAAATACCAGTTTACCGGGATATAATCTCGAATTTGAACTCTACTACCGTACCATGCGGAATCTGTTTGAGTTTGATCCGTTTCTGCCGGATGCCGCCGGGCTGGAGTATCCCGACCTGTTCCGGTTCGGCGAAGGATATGCCGCCGGATTCGAAGCCTTTCTGGAAAAAACACGTGGCCGCTGGTACGGTTTCATCGGCTATACCTGGGGAATCACCCGCCGGAAATTTGATGAGTTCAACCGAAGCCGGTTTTATCCCCCCAAATACGACCGTATACATGACATAAACCTGGTCACCAACTACCGGCTGACCAGCCGCTGGAGTGCTTCAGCCGTGTTCAGTTATGCCACCGGCCAGGCTTATACCAAACCACTGGGCAGAACCGGCCTCACCTCCAACCCGTTTGATGGTGAATTTGTAGATGCCATTGTCGTGGGCAGGGTCAATGCATCACGCCTTCCATCCTATCACCGGCTCGATATCAGTTTTGCCCGGCAAAGTACCTTTTTCGGTATCGCCGACTCGGAATGGCAGTTCCAGATCATCAATCTCTACTCGCGTCGCAACGTCTGGTTCTATTTCTATGACTTTGAAGAAAACCCGGTCAGCCGCCAAGAGGTCATGATGCTCCCCGTCATCCCGACTATCGGGTACACCGTATCCTTTTAATCATCACAGATGGCATACCCCGCAACGACACCGGGCCGTACCGGGCCTTCCGCCACCCTGGTTCCTCTCACCTTCTTATGAACATTACACCAATGATCCCTATCGCTTCAACTAATTCCACTCAATCCGCGACTTCCCGCCTTGAAACCGCCATGTCTGTTTCCATACTTCCCGCACAACCCGCAAGGCCTGTACGAGGCCAGCAGTTTTATGATCTGTTGAAGCCCTTCCTGGCGATCGCATTCATCACGATCGCATTGGCCGGCTGTGACCTGTACGGGCAAGACGATTATGAAGAACAGTATGTTGTCGAAAGTTATCTGATTGCAAACCGGGCCATGCCGGAAATAAGGCTTTCAACCACGGCCCCCTTCAATGAAAATTACTATTTCGAAGAACGCGCCGTTTCGGGTGCCGTTATCCTGGTCAACCGCTATGATGATGCTGGAAACAAGGATAAAACCTATTCTTACCGGGAACAGGACAACGGTATATATATTCCACAAAATGAGGATACGGCCGATCTGGTCATGCCGCGGCATCTGTACCGGCTGGAGATCGAAATCCCGGACGACAACGGGCACCGGATTGAGGCCGTGACCCATGTCCCGGACACGTTTTCCGTAAAAGAGGTTATTCGCGACCGGGCCGTTTACCAGAGTCCCGACCAGCTGGAGTTCAACATCACCCGAAATCGTGCTAACGGCCGCCAGATATACTTCATTTACTCCACGGAATCGCTGGAACCATCGGAAGAAACCATCACACCGTTCTGGAAGGATGTTGTGGACAATTACATTGAAGCCCGGCGCATCCGTACCACCATCATCAATGAAGAAAATTTCGATATCAATGCAGACGGAACGCTTACCCTTCGCATGCCCTGGATCGGTATCGCTTTTTACGGACCGAATATCATTTCGACCTTCTCTATCGATGACAATGCCTATGATTTTTTCCGGTCCCAGCCGGTACAGGCCGGAGGCGGAGCCGGTTCGCTCTCCCCCGGTGAAATCCAGAATATTATCTACCATATGGAGGGAGGTATCGGGTTGTTCGGCAGTATGTCGGTTCTGGATATCGAAGTGATGGTCGACGAACCGGCAGGGACGAATTCACCATAAAAAATACGACAAACCCGGCAACGAGTAGCCGGTGAGAAACGTTATATGAGCATATACCTGGCAAGCTGGAACTGGAGCTGGAATTGAAGCGGCCTTCAACTCATAACCTCCAGGCCGAATTCCCGGCTTGTTTTCAATTTTCCAAATTTCGAATATCCCATATGTTACCCCCATTTGCCCTGCTGTTATGGATGCTTGCACTTATTGCCTCCGGGCCGGAACACAGGTTCTCCCCACTCCCTGCCTACGGCGGCCCCGCCGGACAGCTCTCCGGAGATGAAGAACAAGCCCGCCAACCGGTGCGTGACGAGGACAAATTTAAAATCGCCCGCATAGAATATCGCGGCGGCGGCGACTGGTACAGTGACCCCTCGGCATTGACCAACCTGGTTGATTTCTCCGTCAACCACATCCCGATCTCCATCCATCGTGAATACGACGACGTTTCTATCGGCAGCAGGGAATTATCTAATTATCCATTTGTCTTCATGACCGGCCATGGCAATATTGATGTCAATGCCACGGAAGCATCGAATATGCGGGCGTATCTGGATAACGGGGGGTTTCTGTATATCGATGACGACTATGGATTCGATTCCTACGTGCGGCCCGTCATCGAACAAATATTCCCCGACGAGGAACTGATCGAACTGCCCGCAAGCCATTCGATCTACTCTGCAGTATTCGATTTCCCTGACGGGCTGCCAAAAATTCACGAACATGACGGCAATCCGCCGCAGGGATTCGGAATTTTCCGGAACGGCCGGCTTGTGCTTTATTACACGTATGAAACCAATCTTTCCGACGGGTGGGCCTTTGATGTGCACGACAACCCCGATCACCTGGTTGAACAGTCGTTACAAATGGGGACAAATCTCCTTGTTTATGCTTTTACACAGGAACATTGAATCGATTTATCACTTTAATTTATGCTGTTTTTTATGCATCTTTGTGAGATGTATTAAAACAGCCGAACGGTATCAAACGACACCGAATTTTGTATCTGAAAAATCATGACCATACCGATTGCATCTGATCACGCCGGCTTCGACGCAAAAGAGATTGTGAAGCAAATTCTTGAGGAGCGTGATATCACGCCCATCGACTTCGGTACATTTTCCAGGGAATCCGTCGATTATCCCGATTACGCGGATCCGGTAGCCCAGTCCGTCGACAGTGGTGAACACAACCGGGGTATCCTTATATGCGGAAGCGGCCAGGGCATGTGTATGACGGCAAACAAGTATCCGAACATCCGGGCGGCACTGGTTTGGAACGAGGAGATGGCAAAACTAACACGTGAGCATAACAATGCCAATATCCTTTGCCTTCCCGGAAGATTCCTGGAAGAGGGAGAACTCCGGACGATCGTAAATTCCTGGCTGGATACCGGGTTCGAGGGCGGAAGACATGAGAAACGGGTGAATAAAATCAAAAAGTAAGATCAAGCATCTGTCATTATAAATCATTACTCTTTAAACTGATGAAACATCTTAAAGATCAGGATTCGGAAGTTTATGGCCTTATAGAAAAAGAGACCGAGCGCCAAAATTCAGGCATCGAGCTCATTGCATCGGAAAACTTTGTAAGCAAGGCCATAATGGAGGCGATGGGTTCGTCCCTGACCAACAAGTATGCCGAAGGCCTTCCGGGCAAACGCTATTATGGTGGATGCCGCTACGTGGATATCGTAGAGGACCTCGCCCGTGACCGTGCCAAAATCCTGTATGATGCGGACTGGGTAAATGTCCAGCCTCATTCAGGCGCCACCGCCAATGCCGCCGTCTACCTGGCTTTCCTCAATCCCGGTGATACGCTGCTGGGCCTTGACCTCTCTCATGGCGGACACCTTACCCATGGATCCCCTGTTAATTTTTCGGGCATCACCTACAAAGCGGAATTCTACGGAGTCGACAAAAAATCCGGCCGGCTCGACATGGATGCCATCCGGGACAAAGCCAAAAAAATAAAGCCGAAAATGATCTCCATCGGTGCTTCCGCATATCCCCGCGATTTTGATTACGAAGCTTTTCGTAATATCGCCGATGAAGTAGGAGCCATTCTCTGGATGGATATGGCCCATACGGCCGGACTGATCGCGACCAGGTTGCTCAACAATCCTTTGCCCTATGCGCATGCCGTCTCTACAACCACTCATAAAACCTTGCGGGGGCCGCGCGGAGGCATGCTGCTTATCGGAAGGGACAGCGAAAACACGCTGGGCAAAGTGGCGCCGAAGTCAGGACGGACAAAAACCTGGAGTGAACTGCTCGATTCTGCTGTATTCCCGGGTACCCAGGGAGGGCCGCTCATGCATGTAATTGCCGCCAAAGCTGTCGCTTTCGGAGAAGCTTTGCAGAAAGATTTTCTGACGTATCAGCAGCAAGTGATCAGTAACAGCAAGGCGATGGCCGGAAAATTCCTTGAAATGGGTTATGACCTTGTCAGTGGCGGAACCGACAACCACCTTGTGCTGCTCGATTTGCGGAATAAAGGGGTAAGCGGAAAAGAAGCCGAAGAAGCACTCGGACGAGCCGAGCTGACCGTCAACAAAAACATGGTGCCTTACGAGACCCGGAGTCCGTTTATCACTTCAGGAATTCGTATTGGAACTCCGGCCATGACCACCCGGGGCCTGGGCAACAAGGAATTTATCCGGATTGCCGAACTGATGGACGAAGTCATCACTCATCACCAGGATTCGTCTGTTATCAAACGGGTCCATGGCGAAGTAAGAGAGATATGCGAACAATTCCCGTTATACGATTTTGTCGTCGCCTGAGGTAAAAACAAACGATGGCAACAACTGAAGCAACCGACCGTAATATCATGGGGGCAACCCCTCCCCGGGCCTCCTCCCCGGGGCTACCAGATGAGATGTCTTTTCTCGATCATCTCGAGGAATTACGCTGGCGAATCCTGAAAGGAATGCTTGGTATCGGTATCGGTGTCATTATAGCTTTTCTGTTTTCATCTTTTATTATGGAAGAAATTCTGCTTGGGCCGGCGAAGGGCAGTTTTTTTGTGTATGACTGGATCGGATTGAATGCCACGGATCTCGACTTGCAAAATCGCCGGCTGCCCGGTCAGTTTTTTACGTACTGGGGCACGCTCCTGGTCGTAGGTTTTATCATAGGCGTACCATTTATGTTTTATCAGCTTTGGGCCTTTATCGCTCCCGCCCTGGAAGACAAAGAGCGAACAGGCACCCGGTTCATCGTCTTCAATATCACCGCACTGTTTATCATCGGTGTATTGTTCGGTTATCTCATCCTTACACCGTTTGCCGTACAATTTTTCGCGAACTTCCAGATTTCCGAATCGGTACGAAATGATATTGATATTAACGCCTACTTTTCAGCCCTGACCATGTGGAGTTTATCATGCGGTATTGTTTTCCAGCTTCCGATGATCAGTTATATCTTTTCAAAAATCGGCCTCCTCACACCGGAATTACTTATCAAACACCGAAAATGGGCTATTATCATCTGCTTTGTCCTGGCAGCGTTCCTCACTCCGCCCGACCCTGTTTCACAGATTATCATCGCCATTCCGCTGCTCCTTCTTTACCAGCTCGGCATCTATATTAGCCGGGTGGTCAATCGCAAACGTGATCGTGAAATCTGGGGTGAAGAAGGACGGCCTGAATAAACACGGGTAGCATCATGTCCACCAACCCGAAAACATCCGGCCGAAAACCCAATCGGCTCATCCATGAAACTTCCCCCTATCTTCAGCAACATGCCTGGAATCCGGTGGACTGGTTTCCGTGGGGTGAGGAAGCACTGGGCCTGGCCCGTTCCCGAAACCGGCTGATCTTTCTGAGTATCGGCTATTCAAGCTGTCACTGGTGCCATGTGATGGAACAGGAATCTTTCGAGAATCCCGAAATTGCCCGGCTGCTTAACGAACATTTCATCAGTATCAAAGTAGATCGCGAAGAACGGCCGGACATTGACGCCGTTTATATGGAGGCACTGCAAAGGATGGCAGGGCATGGCGGATGGCCGTTAAATGTATGGCTTACGCCCGAACAGATCCCGGTCTTTGCCGGTACCTACTTTCCTCCGTCCGATTTGCACGGCCGGCCCGGATTCGCCTCGGTCATCCGGCGTCTGGCGGATTTATACCATAGAGAGCCGGATCAAGTCCACCGGCAAGCCCGGGAAATTCACAAAGCGCTTGAACATGATTTGTACGACCACCTCTCCCCCGGCAAGATCACCAGGGGCCTCCTGGACAGGGCCGTTCAGGTTTATGCCCATGCTTATGACGAGGAATTCGGCGGTTTCTCCAATGCACCCAAATTCCCGACCTCCATGGGAATCGGTTTTTTATTGAAATACAGCCGGCAGCCCGGGTCCGATCAAGCCCTGAATATGGCACTGGCCTCCCTTGAAAAAATGATCCGTGGTGGAATTTATGATCAGGTTGGCGGCGGGTTTCATCGTTACAGTACCGACCAGGAATGGCAGGTTCCACATTTTGAAAAGATGCTTTATGATAATGCCCTGCTGATTACGTCCCTTGCCGAGGCAGGCCTGATCAGCGGCCGGCCCATCTTCAAAGAGGCGGTGGATGAAACCATCCGGTTTTTGAACCGCGAAATGCGCCACCCCGACGGAGGCTATTTCTCCGCCCTGGATGCCGACAGCGAGGGCGAAGAAGGAAAGTTTTATACGTATACCGACGACGAGCTGCAAAGAATACTGGACAAAGATACTTTTGCCCTGGTGGCGGACTATTACGGTGTGGGGCCGGCCGGAAACTGGAATGGCGTCTCTATTCTGCATCGCACCACTACCCTCCGGAAGTTGGCCGGCCGGTATAAGACCCCTGTTGAAGAGCTTGAGCACCGCCTGGAAATAGCAAAAAAGAAGATCCTGGAGTATCGAAACAAACGGCCTCGTCCGGGACGTGACGACAAAATGATCACTTCGTGGAATGCCCTGATGTTGATAGCCCTTTGCCGATCGACACAACTGCTCGGCAGAGATCCTGCCGATGCCCTGCGCCTCGGCACCTACCTGGCAAAGCATACGCTGCGTGACGATACCCTCTACCGTATTACCGGCCCGAAAGGGAGCTCCAAACAGCCGGCCTTTCTTGACGACTATGCTTTGCTTGCAGATGGTTTTTCCCGTCTTTTCGAAATTACCGGCGAATATCTCTGGCTTTCACGCTCCCTCCGTCTGGCCCGTATGATGCTGGATCAGTTCTATGACCAGGACAAGGCAACATTCCGCTACACCTCAAAGAATCAGCGTCAACTGATTCTGGAAACAAGAGACGTTTTCGACCATGCCCTGCCCGGTGGAATTTCCGCCGCCATTACAACATTATATCGTACAGGCCATCTCGCAGGCATTCCGGAATGGACACACATTGCGGTCAAGGCGATGGAACCGTTATCAGAAACAGCCGCGTCACATGCACTGGCTTTTGGCTATTTACTGCAAAATATGCACGCTCATTGTTATCCCGGCAGGGAAATCGTGATCGTTTCAAATCGTCCGGACACATCCGCGGCCGCTCAAAAAATGGTCGCGATCTGGCGGGAAAAATTCGAACCGTCTTCGTACCTTGTTGTTTTGCCGGCCGATATTGCTCAAAGAAATTCGGGACTTCAACAGGCTTCATCCGGCGAGGCCGCATTCACCAAACTCTATGATGACAAAGTTGCCCGGAACAACAAAACAACAGCTTATGTATGTCGCAATTTCAGCTGCCGGGCACCGGCCACCACCCCGGAAGCCTTTCGGACTGAAATGGAATCCTCACATTAGCCGTCGGCCAATTCCTGTACAACTTGCCCCTGCCTCATACGTTTAACCTGTTTCTCCTTCAATAAAATAATATTTCTATAGACCTGTTTGACACCTATGTTTCATCACCTGGCACACTTCAAAGTTATCCTATTGCCCGTGTTGTTTGCCGGCATGCTCGCAATCATCGCCTCATGCACAGACAACGGCGTTACCCCTGTTGTATTGAATGATATCGGCCCATTTGATACCACCGGTGTTCCCCATTATAAAGCAGAAAACGGGTTCACCATTTATTTCCATGAGCAGGGATACGGGAACACGGATATATCAGAAAACGATGTTATCAGGCTCCGTTATACCGGCCGCACACTTGACGGAGATATATTTGACAGCTCCAAGCGTGATGGTGTTGACTCGCCCATATCATTAAATGTCGGTGGGCTGGTGCCGGGGTTCAAGTACGGTTTGGCAGGCGTCGTTATCGATGGCAATCGTAAGCATGCCGCCCGTATTGGCAGCATACGAACACTGGTGATTCCCCCGGAGTATGGTTATAGCGGAACAAGTAACAGCCTGAACGAAGACACCCTCATTTTCGATATTGAAATACTCGGGTTTTCCCAGGAAAATTGATATGTATTAAACGGTCAACCGGGGTACTTTGGGATGGATCCCGCAACAAATTTCATACGGAATGGTATCGATCGCATCCGCCCATCTCCCGGCATGGTTATGCTCCTCGCCCATCACCGTAACTTCCGTATAGGCCGGAAAATAGCGGTCACCCAGCCATATCATGATATAATCCATTGTTACCCGGCCAACTTGCGGATACCAGTTGCCTTCAATAAAAACCGGCATCTTCCCTGATAAATTTCTGCGATAACCGTCACCATACCCTACCGGAATGACCGCATAATATCCGTCAGAAGGAGCCTGCCAGGTCGCTCCGTAACTTAGTGACGCCCCCTCCCGGATGCGTTTGCATTGAACTATCCGTGATTTCCACTTCATAACCGGTTGCAGCTCACCCGCCGGGTTCGGTGTCGGATCATATCCATACAATGCTATACCATGGCGCACCATATCCAGATGGGTGTCGGGATGGCTCAGTGACGCTGCTGAATTGGCTGCATGTATCGGCAGTTTCCCTTTAAATTTCGAGCATATCTCATTGAGCAGCCTCTTTTGATACTGCATATAGCCGGAATTTTCCTGATCCGCTGTCGCAAAATGAGTCATGATGCCTTCACACGTGATTTTTTTCTCCCCGTCGATTCTCTTGTAAAGCCTGTCCAGCATTTCGAAATCGATACCCAGCCGGCCCATACCGGTATCTATTTCCACATGGTAGGATGTGCCGGCATCCAGAATCCGGAAATGGTCTTCAGAACTGATGACCGCTATCAGGTCAAATTCGGTATATGCTTTGGCAAAAGCCGCAACAGGAACCCCGAAAACCAGCAACGGATGCCTGATGCCGGCTTCACGAAGCTCGACGGCCTCCGCGACATTGGCCACCGCAAACATATCATATATGTCTGTAAGCGAACGTGCAACCTCTATGGCTCCATGTCCATAGGCATCCGACTTGATGACCGCAATAGATTTCACACTTTCACCCAGATTATGATGCAGATACTGCGCATTTGCACGCAAAATATCACGATGTATTTCCAGATGAGAAAGGGAAAAGGGGTAGCGGGTCATAGCCGTAACGTATTTGAATGGATTTGATTTCGATTTGAGGATCCATGCTCTTGCTGCAAGAGCCAAAAACGAATCTCATGAGCATCACTCATACCTGTAACCAATCCGTTTCTGAGCACAGGGAGGAACTCTGCTTTTAGCCGTACGCCCAATTTATAGGTGGATTCATCTGTAACATCCACATAAAAACCATTTTCCACCGGACGATACAGATGATCCAGTTCCTCTCCCTGTTCCGGAATTTTTTTCAGTTCTTTACCGATCACTACCGAAACGAGTTTTCCGTCTTTCATCACGGGAATGATTGCATCGGGCAAATAATGCGAATCCATTCGATTGATCCGGCGAATAATCAACGCCGGGGTGTCGTTTTCACCGACTCGGAAAATCAGATCATCAAAACCGGGATGATAGATCAGTTCATCCCGTCCGCTATAAGCGGTATACCATAAATATCCAGCCAGAATAGCCATCCAGAAAGCCGTAGAAAACCCGTAAATGATGGCCAGTGCCACTGCACATAGCATCATAAGAAATATGATAACCAGGCTTGTATAGTAAGTCAGGATAGAAGCCCGGTAAAAATACCGGTTTACGTGCCACAAAATAGCCCGGAGAGCCCTGCCGCCATCGAGTGGAAAAACAGGCAGCAGATTAAACCCGCCCAACAGCACATTCATATAAAAGACATACTGAAGCACCAGTGCTATCTCGCTACGTCCGGTATACACAAATGCGGTAATACCCCAGGCAAAAGCGGCAAAAACAAAAGAGGCGAGGGGGCCGGAAAGCGCAATAATTAGTTCTTCAACCGGGCGAACAGGCCGTCGTTTAAGTTCCGCCATACCTCCGAACAGGTACAGGTGAATGCGCTCCAACGGTAAACGGAGGCGCCATGCCGCCAGTGCATGCCCTAATTCATGAATAAAAATGGAGAACGTTAAAAAAAGTGATGAAATAATCCCCATCGTCCAATACACGGAAGCAGCCGGAGTAAACATGATTTGTGGGAAATACCGTTCACTCAGCATCCATGCCATTAAGATCACAACAAGCGGAAGCAACGGATCCACTGTTATCCGTAATCCTCCAAAACTAATCCCGTATTTTTTCATACCTTTAAGCCACCGGATATGTATATAAACAGGTCTGGAACGTTATAAAACCTGTATGATAAAACTTTCTTCTGAATATCACGTACACAGGCCGCATCGAAAAACAGCTAAATAATTGCGCTCATTCATCTGTTTTGTTTAGTGACAAAAGTCGTAATTTCCCGCTTTAATTCATACCATTATCAAAAGGAATATGAGTTTCTTTAAAACTTTTTTTGCATCACTGCTCGCCATTTTCGTATCGGTATTTTTTTTATTCCTCCTCGGCGTGATCCTGTTCGTTTCGTCGCAGAAAGAAACCGAACCTTATATCGGAGATGGATCGGTATTGGAGATCAACATGGGAAGTACGCTGATCGAACGGCCATCACCCGATCCTTTGAGCATGCTGATGCAGGATCCCGACCGTGTTCCGATTACACTGCGCGAACTTGAAAGCAATCTTGAAAAAGCAGCAGCGGACCAAAGAATCGAAGGGGTTTGGATCAAAGTCAACAATCTTGCCGCGCCATGGGCCCATTTGGCCGCCATGCGTAACGAAATGTTGAAATTCCGGGAGACATCCGGAAAATTCATCTATGTTTCCACCGAAGATATCGGTTTTAATGAACAGAGTTTCTTCATCGCTACCGCTGCCGACTCTGTTTTTTCCCCGCCGGAAACCTTTTTCGAGTTCGATGGTTTTTTCATCCAGGCGGTTTTTTTTAAAGAATTTCTGGATAAAATAGGCGTGGAAGCAGAAATCTTTCGTGCCGGGGATTATAAAAGTGCTGTTGAACCGTTTTACCGCTCCAGTTTCTCTGAAGAAAATGAGTTGCAGCTGCAAGCTATCATCGATAATGTGGCTGACATATTTCTGGATGCCGTAGGCCGTCGAACCGGAAAATCACGCGCGGAATTGGATGCCCTGATGAATGAAGAGCCTGTTTTAACTTCCAGGGGGGCCTTTGAAGCCGGGTTAATAGACAAATTGCTGTACCCGTCCGAAGTTAAAAAACAAATTGAAACCCGAATCAAAGAGCAAGGCCACCGGGAACTGAGAACGGTCAGCTATAACCGCTATAACCGGGTAAGCCGGTCTGCTGCAGGGATACCTAAAGCAGCAGGCAACGATAAAATAGCTCTTATTTATGCCTCGGGAAATATTATGCCCGACCCCGGTGCCCCTTCCGTCTTTCCGGACTCCAGAGAGATGATCACGGCCCGCGGTATGGCGGATCACCTGAAGGCCGCCCGGGAAGATGACCAGGTTAAAGCTATTGTGTTACGGATTAACAGCCCGGGAGGAGCCGGATCCACTTCAGATCTCATCTGGCATGAAATCAGACAAACGGCAATGGAAAAACCGGTTATTGCTTCAATGGGATCCGTTGCCGCCAGCGGGGGCTACTATATAGGAATGGCCGCGGACACTATTGTGGCATCGGGCCAGAGTATAACCGGCTCCATCGGAGTGTTTGGTGTCGCCATGAATATGCAGGAGTTATTCAATGAAAAACTGGGACTCTATTTTGACGAAGTTACCACTCACGAACAATCGCTCTGGCTGACACCGGACAAACCGATGACCGAGGTTGCCCGGACAACCTTCCAAAGTTATGTGGATGAGTTTTACAACGTTTTCCTGCAACGGGTATCCGAAAGCAGAAACATGACTATAGAAGAAGTCCATGAAGTGGCCGGGGGACGAGTCTGGGCCGGTACCGATGCTTATGAAGCCGGCCTGGTGGATGTCCTCGGGGAGCTCAACGAGGCTTTAGCAATTGCAGCTGAAGCCGCCGGAATTGAAGCGTATACTGTTGAATCATATCCCAAACCAAAATCTTTGCTGGAACTTCTTTCCGGTTCCGCCCAAAAACAGGTCAAAATTCTGCTGAACCCCGGCATAAAAGAACTGGAACATCTCGATCCGATTTTTCATATTTTGAAAAACGATTCTCGAACTGTTATTGCACGTATTCCGTTTGATTACCAAATTCACTAAAGTCATAAGCAAATCGTTGACAGCTCCTGAAACGGTCAATTGTTGGAATTGTTGGTATGGAAATTGGAAATTACCGGATAGAACAACTCAGTGAAGGTATTTTTGAAGTCGGATCGGGAGGCTCGATCCTGAAAGTAGAAAATCATCATAAAGAGAAAAGCCCACTGGAATCAGCCGCAAGAGTAGGGTTGGATCCGGTATTAATAGATACCGGGAACACATGCGTGTTGCTGGATGCGGGCCTTGGCATGGGGCTCGATCAAAAAGAATCGGGCCGGGAGGCTTCCAACATCCTCACCAACCTTGAAATTTTCGGATACCGTCCGTCGGACATACAACATGTGATCCTGAGCCATCTGCACTATGACCACGCAGCAGGCTTAAGCCTGACCAACAGCACCGGACAAATTTCCGCTACATTGCCAAATGCCAAAATCCATGTTCAAAAAAGTGAATGGGAGGCTGCATTACAAAGTCTGGAGACCCCCGCAGAGACACTCGGAATGGGTTATGAGCCCGATGACCTGTACCGCTTAATTGCAGAGGAGCGTTTCGTATTTCTTGAGCAGGAACGGATGGAAATTATCAAAGGCATTACCGTTATTCGCACCGGTGGACACACACCCGGCCATCAGGTGGTTCGTATTCGAAATGATAAAAAGACTGTATATTTTTGTGGCGATCTGATTCCTGACGAAAATCATCTGAATCACTATATCATGCAGAAAGTGGACCATGACAGTACAAAAGCACGAAAAGCTAAAATGTTATTGATGCAACAGGCTTATCGTGAACAAGCCACATTACTGTTCTATCACTCGGTTTTTCAGAAAGCAGGCAATGTTACACGTGACAAAAACCGAAAGTTTGTGCTGAAGGAAACCGGCTTGTGACAATCTCTCCCTGATCTGTTATGCCACCCCTGATATTATCGGCGCCACAGTCCCCCGCCCTACTGGTTCATTGAAAGCAGAAACTCTTTGTTATTCCGCGTTCCTTTCATTTTATCCAGTAAAAATTCAACAGCTTCCTGGGATGTCATGGTAGTCAGATAGCGTCTCAACAGCACTACTTTTTCCCGTTCTTCTTCTTCTACCAGGAGGTCCTCCCTTCTTGTACCGCTTTTGAATATATCTATCGAAGGAAAGATCCTTCGCTCGGACAGACGGCGATCCAGCACCAGCTCCATATTTCCAGTGCCCTTGAACTCTTCAAAAATAACATCATCCATACGTGATCCGGTTTCCACCAGGGCTGTAGCCACTATGGTCAAACTTCCACCATTTTCAATATTTCGGGCGGAGGTAAACAGCTTCCGGGGCTTTTTCAACGCTTCCGCATCCACCCCTCCAGACATGGTACGCCCGGTATTGGAACAAATATTGTATGCCCGTGCAAGCCGCGTGATAGAATCCATCAGAATCAATACATCATGCCCGCTCTCTACCATACGTTTGGCTTTTTCAAAAACGATTTCTGCCAATCCGATATGGTTTTCAGGTTTCTGATCAAATGTCGAGGCAAGGACTTCGGCACTGATCACATTGCGTTCCATTTCCGTAACTTCCTCCGGACGCTCATCCACCAGAAGAATGATGATCCTGGTATCCGGGTTATTGACCGATACAGCATTGGCAATATTACGTAAAATAGTGGTTTTACCGGTTTTCGGCTGAGCAACGATCATTCCGCGTTGGCCTTTTCCAATTGGAGCAAACATATCAACCAGCCGCGTCGTGTAATCAGCAGGCTTATACTCCAGCACATAACGGCTATCCGGATATACCGGAAGCAACTCATCAAAATCTTTTCGGGAATCCATATCGGTGGGTATGCGGCCATTCACCCCATCGACCCGAAGCAGTGCAAAGTAACGTTCACCGATTTTGGGCGGACGAATAATACCGATCACACTGTCGCCCTGCCTGAGACAAAAACGCTTTATTTGTGATGGGGAAACGTATATATCATCCGGACTGGCGGCATAATGATAATTAGCTGACCTCAGAAAACCGTACCCGTCCGGTAATATTTCAAGCGTTCCCTCATTGATCAGGTAACCACCAAGCTGAGGTTCAATTTCTTTTAACCGATCTTCCAGGTTTTCCGCATCTGACTCCGGTAATGTGCCATGTACTGTACGTTTTTTTTCCTTGACACGCCCGGACGCATGCGCTTCCTGTTTTTTGCCGGCCGTTTGTGTATCCGGCTGCTTGTCAGCATGTTCCCTATTGGAAGGATCGGTTTTGCTGCTTTGTTCGGGTTTGGAGGGTGGTGCGGATTCGGTTTTTTGAGCAGCTGTATCCATTTTCCGGGATCTCTCATTAACCTGCGTTCGTTCAGCTCCCTTTAACAGATCCCCGTTTTGCGACGAAGGCTCTGCGCTGCCGGGATCAGAATCCATACGGGATTTTTTGTATTTGCTGAGGTCTTTTTTTCTGTACAAACTACCGGGTATCTGCCCTGAACGGTGTTCCTCATTCGGTTTTTCATTCGGCTCTACGGTACTCCTCAAACTTTCGTCACCCGGTATCCCGGCTTCATTCTCTTCTTCATCGAAAGTGATCGTACTCTGATTTTGCCGGGATGTATAATCGTGCAAATGATCAATTAACGTTTGTTTCCGTAGTCCGGTAACCCGTTTCAAGCCGGTTTGTCTGGCTATTTCCTGCAGTTCCTTAAGTGTTTTTTCTTGTAGTTGATTCAAATCTTTCAAATCTGATCCACCCTAACGGATGTATGATATATTATTAATTTTGACTGTCCATAATTCACTTTGTGTCGCACAACAAATTAATTGAGGACGAGCAAGTAATCCGATATACCGGATCGACAATTTTGTGCTATGGGTGCAGAAGCGTTATAAACGAAATCGGAGAAAGGAAACAATTATCCGGCCTTGATGATTTGAGAAATCCATCGTTTGACCACACTGTAAAAATAAAAACTTCCGGTGAAAATTACTACTTGTTTGGTTAATTCTTTAAAGAAACGCAAAATTTCTGCTTCACCGGCAGGCAATTCCTTTACATCGGATAAATATGCCGCGATTTGTGTAATATCTGCTGCCCTCTCCGTTGCCAGGGCATAATAGTAGTTTTTTTTAAAAACAGAAAACGGTTCCAGCATTTTTTTTTGTGCCTTGTCCTTCATAATGCACAATACAATAACGGGTTCATCATTCCAATCTTGCCTGTCAATGCTCTTTATCAGCGCCCTTACGGCCTCCGGATTGTGAGCACCATCAAAAAACCACTCCAGGCCCGGGACAAGCTTTTCAAAACGGCCCGGTAAAAGCCCGCTGCGGCCCACGTTGGCAATTGCTTTGGAAAATTGTGCTTCTGATACGACAAACCGGGGTTGCAAGGCCGAAACTGTCAACCACGCCGCAGCCACATTCCACCGGTGTACGGGTGCTTTCAAGTCTGATTCCATGAATTTTCGTTGACTTTGATTCACTATTTCAAATCCACTCCGGCTGTTATTTACAGGCCCTGAAGTTCGATACCGGGGTTGTAAAGTGCGGGCTTTTATGACTCCGGAATGATGTTCCCCGGCTATTTGCAGCAGTTTCTTTTCAGCTGCATCCGGCATATTTCCCAACACTACGGGACGTTTTTCTTTGATGATCCCCCCTTTTTCCCCGGCGATTTCAGTGATGGTGTGACCAAGAAAATGCTGATGATCATGAGCAATGGAAGTGATGACCGAAATTTCGGGCTTCACAATATTGGTGGCATCAAGTCTTCCGCCCAATCCGGTTTCAAGTACCACTATATCCGCTTTTGCCTCGTTGAACCACCAGAATGCAGCAGCCGTGGTAATTTCATAGTAACTCAGATCGGAAGAGCTTATATCAGAAGCGTACAGCTGGAAAAAGCGTAGAAAATCCGGTTCCGGAATCATTTCCCGATTGATCCGTATTCGTTCCCTCACGTGCTCCAAATGGGGAGACATATAAAGCCCGCAGCGAAACCCGGCATATTCATAAGCCAACGCCAGCATGGCACACACACTTCCTTTTCCATTTGTACCGGCTACATGAATACAGGGAATCTGTCGCTCCGGATTTCCCATTAAGTCACAAAACGACTGAATGCGGTCAAGCCCCAGACGAGCCGCCACGGCACCATGAACCTGAAAAGCCGGCATGCGATTCAGCCAGTCGTATACATCCGATATAGTGGAAACCTTAGTCAAATTTTTTTATTCCTTACATGAACGTGCATTTGAATATCGTATATTGGAGCAAAATCCGCATCTTTTTAATTTTGCCCCGCACATGGACGGATGATCGAGGCGGAACTATCTTGTGATCCTTCACCGGGTGCGGGATACACCGTTATCCAATGAATCCGATTAAAGTGACACCAGACAAGGCACAGTTATAACCAAAAAGGCCATGCCCACATTTTATAAAAGCATAATCCGGCCGCTGATGTTCCGTATCGATCCCGAGACAGCGCATCATGTAACGGTCACATGGGGCCAGGCTCTTTGTGCTCTGCCGATGGCAAGGCGAATGATTCACCAGAAGTATCCGGTTGAGATGCCCCGGCTTGAACAAGTTCTTATGGGTATTCGGTTTCCAAATCCAATTGGTATTGCCGCAGGGTTCGACAAAAATGCCAGTCTGACTCATTTACTCCAGCTGTTAGGTTTCGGCTATGCCGAATACGGAAGCATCACCGCCCTGCCCTCTGCGGGAAACCCCCGCCCCAGGCTGTTTCGCCTGCCGGCAGATCGTGCACTCATCAACCGTATGGGATTGAATAATGACGGTGCCGAGGCCATTTGCCGTCGAATTTTGAAGGATCCGGGATTTCCAGGCGGAATCAATATTGCAAAAACGCATGACCCTGACATTGTCGGTGACCAAGCTATACGGGATTACATCACCAGCTACTCCTGGGCACGAACCGTCGCCGATTATATCACACTCAACATATCCTGTCCGAATACCGTCGAAGGTAAAACGTTTGAAGAGACACAGGCTCTGGCTGATTTACTTGACGGAATTATGGAAACACGACTACCTGACGATCCGCCATTGCTTGTCAAATTTTCACCCGACCTTACATTGAATCGATTGGACGAATTAACGGATATTTGCGAAAGCCATAATTTGCACGGATATGTCCTTTCAAACACCTCTGCTCACCGGGAGAGGTTAATAACCGGCAACGCCATTGTGGCGAAAGCGGGCCGGGGCGGACTCAGCGGAGCTCCGGTATTTCCTTTGACGCTTCAACGAATCGCTCATCTGCGTGCCCGTCTTCCTTATAACAGGGTACTCATCGGATGTGGCGGGATCGATTCACCGGATAAGGCTCTGCAACTGTTGCGGGCCGGGGCAAATCTTTTGCAAATATACACAGGGCTTATATATGAAGGGCCGAATCTGATTTCAAAGATCAACAAATCTATCGGACAACAGCTCCGGACCGCAGGCAAAACTTCACTGAAGCGCTGGCTTAGAGAGCAACAAGCATATCAATTTTCCTCCTCATAGGCAAACTCTACGGTTATATCGCATTCAGCGCGAACCGAAACGGTTTGGTATTTGGGCGGCTCAAATCTCATATGCCGGGTCGCAGCCTCCATTAAGGCCTCCAACACGCCGGTTCCGTCATCCTCCTCGTCTGTACTTACTTCAACGGGATGCCCTTCTTCATTGAGGCGAATGTGTAGCACAACCGAACCATTGCTCTGATGATCATCGACCACCTGCTGAAATCCGCTTTCAACAAAAAACTGATCCATACCGCCAATCAGCGACGGCCTCTCATCAAGCTCATCACATTGGTAAACCCGCTCCGTATCGACAAGTACGGATCGCATGCGCTCGGCATCAATTTCCACAGCCAATGAATGAAGAATATTGTATTTCGGATATTCCGGATATTCATTTTGCATAGCAAGCAAAACAACCCGGGCACTGTCCCATAATGCACCTTCGTAGGGGTGCAGATCGCTGAAATCGGGTTCTTCTATTTCTTTATCAATAATTTCCCGCAAATGAGTCTCTAAAGATTTTCGTCCCCCCGGTTTTATACGTTCACCGGTATCTCCGGCCAATGACTCCTCTTCAGTGCCCTCTGTTTCATGATCAACCCGGGCTTCTTCGTCCTTTTGATCCTCCTGAAGATCTTCCTGAACACGCTCCTCTTCTTCATCCAAACCCTGTTCATTCAAACCATCTTCATCCAACGTGGTAATACTTGCCATAAATACTGAATCCGTCAGTATTGACTGCACAGAATCTCTGAAGCTTTCCCTGATACTTTCTTCCTCTTCCCAGATCTTACGCGACAACAACAGTTCATTAAGCTGAAGACGGTATTGTTCATGCTCATAGTCCCTGGCCTCTTCAATATAATCCAGAATGGAACGAAACAATGCCTCCGGAGCGTCTTTGGACTCCGGATGCATTATGGCAAAATTTCTAAATTTACCGGCACGCTGCACGCCGCGCCTCATCGATATTATTTCATTAAAGACAAGGGAGAGGCTGTCTTCCCGGCTCAATTCGAAATCAGGGCGGTTCAGGCCCAGCTTATAGCGTTCCGCCATTCGTTCGGCATATATCGTTTGAGGATAAAAATCTACCAGTTGCATGGCGTATTGCAAGGCATATGTCGAATCCCCCTGAGACTGATACAATTCGGAAAGAGAATAGATCGCTTGCGGGGCGACTTCTGATTCCGGGAATCGGTTCATCACATCTCGATAATATTTTGCAGTACTGTCCGGCATGGCCAGCGACGTAAAAAAAACATTACCAATCTCGTATTCATGTGAAGCGATCAAGTGCCGCATTTCCCTTTGATCCTCCTGAGTAAACGGGATTTCGGAAAGATCTATTTCTATGACTTGTTGTCGGCTTTCAACCTCCGCCTGCACGGCACTATCAACATCGGCTATCCCCTCTCCCTCTTCCTCATATTGCCGGATGATATTTAACCGGACGGCCTCCATCCGTCTCCAGTCATCCACCAGCGGACGCGATCCCCACATCGCCTGATAGGCCTGACTCATCTGTTGCATTAACTGTGGATTCCGGTAATTGAGAAAACCGTTATCTGTCTGTTCGTCCGCCTGCCCCCCCGCTTCAGGGATATCCTCGACAGCCATTAATTGCTGCCTGCGCTGCTCCTGTTGTTGTCGTTCGAATTCTTCCATTTTTTGACTTCTCACCTCGGCAATAACCGAATCAAAGGCTGCTTCCGAGAGTCCTCCAAGCCACAGCAAACTGTCCAGTCGATCTGTTTCGTTCTTCAAGCGGGCATATTCACCATAAGAACGGGCCAATAGAGAAGCATTAAACCCTTCCGGAAGCCTCTCCTGATTCGATACTTGGGTAGCCGAAGAGTCGAAATAGGCGGCAGCCATGTTATAATCAAGATAGTAATCGCGATAAATTTCTGCTATTCCATAGTAAATTCTGGCAAGGCTTTCCCTTTGCGGTTGCTGCGTTCGACGCTGAAGTGTCTGCTGATATCGTTGAAGTGCTTCATTAAAATTCGGCTGTTCCTGTAGTGTTTTTCCGATCTCATACTCAATGGAAGCGATGTATCTGAAATGTCGGTCATCACGACTCATTGAGGTAAAATGATCATATGCCCAGTTAATATCCCCGTTTTTACGGGCGACAACACCCAGCTTTATTTCCGCGTGATAGATCAGATCATAATTTGGATTAGACCGGTGTGTAGCATGATTATATGCTTCAAATGCTTCATCATACCGTTCCATATACTCCAGCAATTGTCCGTGTAAAAAATGAGCTCTCATCCGGGTCAGGCGATCCCGAACATCCGGAATAGCTTCGGCAAGATAAACTTCGGCATCTTCATATTCATTGCTTGCCACATATAGCTGGGCAATGACCAGTTTAATTTCGGCTTCAATCTTTGGATCCCAATCAAATTCCGTAGAAAAAAGCCTTGATTGCATATAATTGATCCCCTCTACATAATTGTTGAGTTCAAGTGCTGCCCGGCCTCGCCACAGGATTGCATTTTGCATCCTCTCCGGATCGGAAGTCGTGGTCAGCAACTCAACAAATTTCTGATCGGCGGAAAAATATTGTTGCTGGTAAAAATAAGACAACCCCATGAGTTCGATAGCATTATCCACCCATCGCGAACGGGGATGAAAACGAATGACATCGGCACTTTTTTGTAAGGCATTGTTGAAGTTTGCCGTACCGACCCGTGTGGGAGAAGGATGGATTCGGATGGGGCGATGCGGGTTAATCTCCACCACTTGGTCCTCTTGCAGTTCCAGCCCGCGATCAAAACTGGTTTTGGCGTTGTAAAATGTATTAAAATAGGCATTAAAGTCGCGCCAGGAGCTCTGCAGAGTAGTTGAACAACCCTGCAGGAGCAGAGTCATCAAAAAAAGCGTAGTTAATGGCCAAAAGTAACGATTCATGTATTTCTGAAGTTCCGCTCTGCCTGTTCTGTCCGATGCCATCCGCATCTGTTCTATTCGATCGTACTCACTTTGATCATATTAGTACGTCCGCGCCTGGAAACAGGCATACCGGTGGCCACCACGATACGGTCTCCACGCATCACCAGGCCGGTTTGTTTCAGATACTCTTCCATACGTTTTACACTGGCATCCGTGTCGAAGAGAGCTTCCAGCCGAACGGAAGTAACTCCCCACACCAGGTTAAGTTGCCGACGTACTTCAACACTTTCAGTAAAAGCTATAACGGGGACGGCAGGACGAAATTTTGCAATTCGGCGTGCTGTATTGCCGGAATGTGTGATGGTGGCAATCAGCCTGGCTTCAACGGCCTCACTGATGGTTACGCAGGAGAAGCTCAACGACTCAATGATCTGTTTTGCACGCCACTCCGGCTGTACAAAATCGAGTGTCTGATAAATAGTTTTAGCTTTTGATTCAACATTACGGCAAATTTTGTCCATAGTCTGTACCGCTTCCACCGGAAATTTACCCGCTGCAGTCTCTCCGGAAAGCATTACGGCATCGGTCCCGTCCAATACCGCATTGGCCACATCGGAGCTCTCGGCACGTGTTGGCCGGGGATTGTCCATCATCGACTCCAACATCTGGGTAGCTGTAATCACCGGCTTGCCGGCAATTTTGCACTTTTTAATGATATCTTTTTGAATGAGCGGCACCCGTTCACTGGCAATTTCAATGCCCAGGTCACCCCTGGCCACCATAATGCCATCCGCCTGCTGAATGATATCATCAATTTCGTTCAGAGCTTCCGGTTTTTCGATTTTTGCAATAATGCCGGCATTACTACCCTGAACACGTACTTTTGAAATCAGTTCCTGAACATCACTGGCTGTCCGGACAAATGAAATGGCAATAAAATCAACCCCCTGATTTAAACCGAACGCAAGGTCATTCTCATCCTTTTCTGTGATGGCAGAGATCGAAGTTTTAACATCGGGGAGATTCACTCCTTTTCTCGACTTTAAAAACCCGCCATTAATTACCCTTGCAGTGATATCCTCACCGGAAATCTTGACTATTTTAAGCTCCAGCAAACCGTCATCCATCAAGATGGTATTCCCCGCTTTGACATCTACGGCAAGATTGGGATAATCAACGGGTATGACCTCACTATCTCCATCAACATCATCTGGAGTTAATTTTACATAGGTGTCGTTTGCCAGTATCGCCCCATCGTCCTTCATCCTTCCGACCCGAATTTTGGGCCCCTGAAGGTCCATCAATATGGGAATATTGATATCCAGTTTTTCTGAAATTTCGCGAATTGTAAGAATATTTTTTCTGTGGACCTCATGGCTGCCATGGGAAAAATTAAGCCTCGCGACATCCATCCCACTGCGAATAAGCCGTTCGATCATTTCGGGAGAACTGGAACTCGGCCCGATCGTACAGACCAGTTTGGTTCTTCTTACACTGATTTCCATGGGAAAAAGCGGATATAAATTTTATAAATTTTCATATTTCGAAATCAGGGCATTTCGAAATGAGGGCATCGAACTGAATCATGCCTGTTGAATGAAAGATAACAACTTTCTTTGTATCGAGAGAATCTTCATTTTTCGGACAGGCTACACGCTGAGTCAAAGAAAAAAGCCACCCCGGCTTGGTGCCGAAGTGGCCTTTTTATCGGTTTGTTAAAGTTTGCCAAAGGAAAAAGAAAATTAATTAAACCTGTTCCCCCTCTCTTCAGCAATAACTCTGTTCATGTCAATCGAGATGGTCACATCCAACCCGTCTTCCGTAAATGCATTAATTGTACTGTAAGGCTCGGGCATATAATCAGGAATAAACGCCTGACGATGCGCATCCTCGACATTTTGGTTATTCAAAGCTTCAATTTCGGATACCGGCCATTTCACGCCAAGATCGAACATCCTGCGGCCTTCGCCGAAAAATATCTCCTGACGCATCAAATACAGAAGCCTGAGTGCTTCGGTATTGTTGGCCAGGTTGTTAATATCATCGTCCGTTACCGAAGTACCAGAAACAGTCGGTACATTTGTTGCAGCTGTCCTGTCCAGCACAAGCCCTTCAATAAATGGAGCATTTGCATCGGCCCGAACCCTGAACGCAGAGCTGTCCGGCCTCTGGGGGACTGCTTCCGTGGTCCCTCCTTTTCGCCCTTCTTCCGTTTCATCAAAATCACGGGTGGGACGGGTATCGACCAGCGCCTTTAAATCGAGAAGTGTTTGTTGTGCATCCGGAAGCCCGTCATCCGCCAGATGTGCTTCAGCAATAATCAGATAAGCTTCTTCAGCCGATTGAATGACGATGGGTGACTGATCCGTACCCGGAAGATCTCCGTATTTTGGATCCAGAAAATCAAGTCTCGGAAGTGGCTGAAGATCATTGAAACCCTGACGCTCATAGACGGCCAGCTGAAAAGTATTTGCCGGGCCATTTACCCCGTCATACTCCACAACCCGCAAGTATTCGTCATCCGCATCCAATACGGCCCGGGCAAACGTTACAGCTTCCGTCTGATTGCCCAGGTTATAATGTGCCCTTGCCAAACCGAGATCATAACTTATATTTGCGTCAATCTGATTTGCAGCTGTAAATGCGTCAATGGCATCCTGGAAATGATCCTCCGGTGACTGAGGCACCCCCCCTCCTTCAGCAGGAAGCGCTACAAAAGCTTCACCGGCGATCAAATGCGCCCAACCCTTGTAAAAGTACATTTCCGCTTCAAGGGCTGTGCCAGCCGCATCCGGGTCTGCTTCAAGCACCTCCGCCAATCCGAACTGCGCTTCTTCTCTCAACCGCCCGACTTGATATTGCGTATCGTCAAAATCGTTGTCTATGTCACGGAATGTCCCCCCGTCCACATTCTGATTAAAGAATGTGGCCTTGTTTTCGTAATTATCCGTACTCAATTCAGCAGTCGTCAAAAAATCATTGTATAAAATCGCAATGCGGCGATTCAATCCGTTCACCCAGGCACTGGCGGCATTAGGCTGGTTAATCGCATCATCCAGCGTCAGGTCCGGGTTTCGAACCTGTGTACCGTCAATGAGGTCACACCCTGCAATAGTCAGCGCAACCACAACGGATATCATTAGATATTTCTTCATAACAGTTACCAAAATTTGATTTAAAATTTCTATGTCTTACCCGTTTTAAAAATCAATTCGTATACGCCCGAGGAAATGGCGCGGAGCAGATTCCGTTCCGAACGCAAATCCACCAACTCCGACACCGCCCTGGGGCGAAGGGTTTTCACCTGACAGACCCGCTATACTTATTGCTGTGACTTCAGGGTCAAAAACGGATGTTGAAAAATTGAACGGATTGGTTACGGTAAACCCGACTGAAATACGGCGTACGATCCCTGCATAATAGGCAGAAGGTACCCGATAATTAAGTGAGACAAGCCGGACTTTCAGATAATCGGTATCTTCAACCCAGATACCTGCCAGATCGAAAAAGGACTCCCCCGAAGAAGCTTCCGGAATCCTTCCATCCTGAAGGCCGGCGAAATACCGCAAGACCTCATCTGCATTAACACCCTGTGCTCCCATCTGATAATCGGAAGTAACCGTTAATGAAAAATTCCTGTAATCGGCATTCAGAGAAATGCTGCCAAAATAATCCGGCACCGGACTACCGAGATAGGCGTTCGGTTCTACGTCATCAAGAGACCCGTCATCAGCAAAGATCGGTTTATTGCCACGGAAATATCCGACCTCGTACCCTTCATCCACGTAGGAACCAAGGAAGCCAAATCCACCAACGGAAAACGGTGCACTGTCACCGTTGTCAATCACTTTATGTGACAAAGTATTAAATGACGCACGAACATTGACATTGGCATCCCGTGTACGGTAGACATTCATATTACTGGCGAATTCAAACCCTTTGTTTTCAATGGTTCCCAGGTTTTGCAATGCTGATCCAAGGCCGTAAGATCGTGCAAAAGGAGCTCTGAAAAGAGCATCTGTTGTTTCGGCTTGGAAATAGGTGATTTCAAAATTAAACATATCCGCCAGAAACGAGATATCGGCACCCGCTTCGATGGTACGTGTCCGTTCGGGTTTCAGGTTAATATCTCCCGGTATTCCAAATTCAAGAGCCAGGCCCCCAAGAAAGGGATTCGTCAAAGCAAGAATTTCGTTGGAGAACGGTGTCGGGAAATTACCCGCCCATCCTATATTGGACCTGACCCTGAGTGTCGAGACCACATTGCCGGGTATGAGGCCATCAAAGAACGGTTCATCATTAATATTATAAACAAAACCGGCTTTCGGGTACACTTGCGGGCCCACTTCGTCGCCAAATGCGGTGTTCTGGTCAACACGAAGTCCCAGTTCGAAAAAATAGCGATCCATGTAACCGAAATTCTCCAGTGCATAAATTCCATAGTTAACCACTGTGCGTCTGAAATCGGACGCGGTGATATCCTCGGAAGTATTGATATTCAGAGAACCGTCAGGCAAACCACTGCCCTCAAGCCGCACCTGCTGATCATCGTTACGGAAGATTTGGCCGCCAACGTTGGTAATGGAAGAGAAGTTACCGACATTTCGCTCATATCGCATCCCGCCTTCCAGTGTCAAACCCAAAAAGTCCCGGTGGCTGCGGCCCAGAAAACCTTGATCCACGGTACCTTCCGGGACCCATCCACGTGCAATAAGCATTTCATTCGTTTCCACGACTAGTTGTTTACTGCTTCGGGAGTCAATACCAACAACAGTGTTGGCGGTTAAACCTGTGGAAATATTAAAATCCAGTTGATGGGATGTCTGGAAACGTTTGACATCTTCCGTGATGTCAATAAGGTTTGTGTACCCGTGCGTAAATTCCTTCAGATCCTGAAAATCTTCAGTACTTAACTCGGAGAGATCACCAAAGTCACCGACTTCAAGGCCGGCATAAGCGGAGAGAAGCGAATTGGCATTCTCGTCACGTCGGAATTCGCTGCTGGCAAACCCAACGGAACCGGTATAGCGGACGGCCGGATTGACCGCAGCGGATACGGTTCCACGAAGATTGTGGCGGGCCTGATTATTTCTCAGCCTGAAACCATCATCTCCCCGCATGGAACCGGAAAAACTGTATGAAAAATCGCGGGTTCCACCTGAACCTCCCAGGCGATACTCCTGGACAAGTCCGGGTTCAAACAGGATATCCCCGGTTTCCTGAAATCTCAGGAAGTCACGTGTTCCTACTGTTGCCCCGACCGAAGATTCAAACGAAAACTGCGAGGTGCCTTCCACGCCCTGTTTCGTGAAAATCTGGATCACGCCGTTCGCCGCATCGGATCCGAATTGTGTGGTAGCCGCCCCTCCGCTTACTACTTCAATTCTTTCGATGTTCTCAACCGGGATATCAGCAATGGAAGAACTTTGGGCACCCCCGGTATCAAACCCGAGTGCCTGGCCGGTTGTATTGTCTACCCTGACGCCATCAATGTATATTACAGGTGTTGTTGCCGTCAATGCCGAATTAATACCACGTCCCCTGATGAGGGATGCTGTACCCGGTTGACCGGATGACATACGTATCTGTGCATTGGAAATATTCGCCTGCAGAATCTGATCAAGCTGAACCTGGGGCAAGCGATCCATTTGTCTGGCACTGATAGTCGTTACATTGGTTGACAAGCGCCTCCTTTCCACACCGGAACCCTGGCCGGTAACAATCATCTCCTCCAGCCCTACAAAATCTTCTGTCAATGTGAAATTCCGGGTCTGTGATAAAGCATTGATATCAACCGTTTGTGTTATAGGACTATATCCCACATACGTAACCCGTACGGTGTAGGTGCCATAAGGAATATTGGTAATCGAATACTCTCCTTCAACATTTGTAGCCGCCCCGAGATTTGGCCCCTGGACAAACACGTTTACACCGGGAAGCTCTTCGCCCGTCCTTGAATCGTTGATCACACCCGTTAGCGTACCGGTTTGTGCAAAAACAACCGGCACAATAGCCAGGCAGAATATCAGAGACAGCAGTAGCTTTCTGAACATATATGACCTCAAATTTAAATTACAATGGAAATAACAGACAGCGGGAAAAGTATCCATCGATAAATCCGTTACATTTTTACAATATTATTACCGATATGAATTTTTGTCCCAATAACATGTTTGATCTGTTAAAAGTGTATGGATGCATAATGACAAACGGGTTATCCATGTTTTTTTAAATCTTAATCATCCATTTGCCTATCGAAATCCTTCACAATAAATATTTCCTGTATTATGAAAGAAATACAACAACATACATATCAAGTATGAACTCTATGCAAGGAATGTACACAGATTATAAAATCAATATCTATTTTAATTCCCTTCAACCAGACAAAATATTAACGTTTATTAATAATAAAGCAAATATTTTTAAAATTTTTATTTCCTCGTTTTGCTTCTGTAATACTTTTTGATGAGTTACATCACGGAGCAATATTTTTTTTGATGCTTATTACACATGAACAGTATAGAAACATGCTGTTCATATATAATAATTTAAATCATCAAGTCAGAGGGGCCTGACCAATATGGTACCATACAGCCAGCGTTGTATCTGTTCGTATTCCACAGTATGATACTGACTTTGTCTTTGCAATATATAATGTTCAAACGGCTGGGAGTCGCTATCCATACGTGTCCGCTCAAATCTGAAGACACGATTGGGGTCATCGCGGTTGTGCCCGTAGATCCATACCATGGTATTCAGTGTACGTTCCACGTACCATGGAGGGCCAAAAAGCACATAAACCATACCCATGTCGGTCATCCAACCCTCTTTGAAGTTGGTAAATTGTTTATTGGCGTGTTCCACTCTCTGATAATATTCTTCTATTACACGCCGTGCCTGATCTTTGTTGCCCATATTCGACAACCAGAAACGATCAATCTTGTTTTTCAGTGAATCTTTGTCGCTGATTTCCAGCATCTCCCGATATTCTCCCCTTCTCATCAGGTAAACCAGGGGTTTTGCCAATTCATAAGCACTGATGACGTTCGGAAAATTTTCACTCATCGAACTGAAATCCCTGGCCTTGTACAATTCCGGATTTTCGGAATTTACACTGCCGACATCAACCTCAAAACGATAGTTACCGCTGGAAGGCCGTTTCGTGATATATTCTATGGTGATGGTTCCTGTCTCCTGATCCAGGATACGTTCCTGGCTCTCAATCACTTCGCTTTTGTTGTAATTAATACCGCGATGTTGCAGAGTTCCGGTGCTAGGTGTAACTCCGGAGATTGGGCGGGGCGGCAGTGTATCGGTGGTAAATTTCATTAGCCGCATCTGTATGGCAAGGGGTTCCGATCCTTCAGGGCGGGTTACCTGGTATTCAAACTTGATCGTATCCATTTTTGCAGGAATGCTGTAGGTAGTCAGCGGGAACTCATGAATACGATGATTTAAGTCCGACGTATATACTTTTATATGAGTGAGATTGGGTGAGGATCCGTTGGGATCAAATACCACAACATTTTCCCTTCTGAGCGTGGATTTGTTTGAACTGCGGTCTGTCACTTGTACCACAACCATGTACTTGCCAGGATCTACCTCAATGCGTTCATTGTACGAAAAAGTATCACGGTTTCTGGTAATAGATCTATCTTCATCCCTCACATCGATTCGTTCCCTTACCGATTCAATCCGTTCAAATTCTTCATTCTCCTCGTCTATAACTAAATAGACATCGGTCTGAATGATAACACCTGCACTGAAAACTCCTCCGCGTTCACGATATATCAGGCTTCCATACATTATATCAAGATCTACATCGATGACCGGGTGAATAACCTCATCGTCAATATATGCGATGGCAGAGAACTGAATTTCGGGTTGTCCATCCGTTAATCTGGGGATGGCCCCTGTCCTGATATCAGGATCAAATGCTCGTGAGCAGGCAGCGAGAACTACAAGGGTAGCCCATAGTATGGATAATCGATAGTACATACGTATATGAGAAATCACTGACCGCTGTTGTTTATTATATACTCCATCATTAACATCCTTACGCTTCAGGATCATACTTAAATTAACACACCAACAATCTTCAAACAAATTGATAACGGACAGGCAAATCAATCATTTTATTAATTTAAGAAACGAATAAACTCCGGAAGCCGGCAGCTGTAGACCCTAACTTCCTTTGAAATTCTGAAAAAAAATAAATGTTCGGGTATCTGTATTGATATTATTAATCTTAAACAATAACATGTAGCGAATGTCCTGCCCTTTGATAGTACATGAAACACCTATGCCAAAATGTTAACACACATGAATACGATCATGCTTCCTGGGTGCTACAAATGGTGATAAAACAAGAAGCCATTTTCCTGTTTTATCAGTTTAAACGATCAAAATAAAGAGTCTTCGGAGTAATAATCATGAATAGAAAAAGCTTCATTAAATCAAGTTCGGCAGCTGGTGTTGGTCTTTCATTGATGCCCTTCAGTGTAATAAACAGAGATCATGGCCTTTCCACTGACAGTAACACTACAAAACGGGTATCCCAATCCGGAACGAAAAAAAAGGTCATTGTCGCCGGGGCGGGTATTGCCGGATTATGCTGTGCCTATGAGTTGATGAAACTCGGACATGAGGTTGTTGTCCTGGAAGCCTCCGGACGACAGGGAGGGACGGTACTCTCCGTTCATGATGGCCTTTCCGGCGGGCTTTATGCCGACTACGGCGCTGAAAATTTTACCAAACCTGGCTATCAAAAATACTGGGGGTATATCGAGGAATTTAATCTCACAGCACTCCCTTATTATCACCGGGAAAACCGGTTGACCAGAAGGGACGATAAATGGTATACTAATGATCAAATTGCAGAGATGCGCGCTGCGAGTGTGAAAGAAGCTGGAGGATTCAATGAAAGAGAGTTGAATTTTATATCGAACAACCCATCATCAAATCTTTCATCCCTCTATCTTGGGCCCTATCTGGAAAAATTCACCGATGAGTATCAGCCCTTTGGTATTGGATATGATCATCTGGAGAACATACCGGTCTCGGAAATCTATCGAAAAGAAGGGGCTTCACAGGCGGCCCTGAACCAGTTGGGTGGCAACAGCTCTTCGGCCCTATACACTCTTTGGCAAACTTATATCACCGAAAAACGAGGTTATGCAGGGGACTTCGATCTCTACCGCATCAAAGGTGGAAACCAGGTTATGACAGATGCTTTTGCCCGGCGATTGGGCTCGCGTGTAAAATTGGATTGTCAGATTCTGGAAATTGAACATGGTGAAACCGGTGTTACCCTAACCTACAGAGAGTTTGGAGAAGAAAAGAAAATGTCGGCAGATTTCCTGGCAAGTTGTCTTCCCATTCCGGCGTTAAGAAATATACCTGTAAACCCGGCTCTGCCTGAACAAAAACATTTTGTTTTTGACAATGTGAATTATGTGCAAACTACAAGGATCGTCTTTCAGGCCCGTTCGGAATTCTGGCTCGAGGACGACCTTAGCATCAACCTGACTTTTAACCACCCTTCTCTCAGAACCATATGGCAGGTTGCGGATGAAGTAGATACACACAGAGTGGCGCTCATGGCCAAGGCTCCCGGTGGTACCAATCCTATGCGCACTTTGGAAACATTCAAAGAACTCTATCCGGGAAGACGCTCCAATATCTCAATAGAACAAACACTGGCCAAGGACTGGTCAACGGACCGTTTCGCCCCCGGTTGTGAACGAAGCGGATTCTCGTCCCTTGGCAGTTTATCCCAATACTGGCCGCATATCATAACACCTGTAGGAAGAATTCATTTTGCCGGCGGTTATGCGGATAACAGAAGCTGGGGCATGGAAGCCGCTACCAACTCCGCCAACCGTGTAGCACAGGAAATTGATCAGGCTTGACAAGGTTCCATAAACAATTAAAATGGCCATATCTGCTTAAGATTCACCCTTAACACCTAAATTCCCCGGCATAACAAATTCAGCCTAACACATCCACAACCATTCCTTGTACATTTCAATCATCGGTATGCATCATACGTCTGTTTTCGTTCTGCTATTTCTTTTCATTGGCGGTAACCTGGTCTATATCGCACCAAAAGGTGAATCATCGACGCAACAGCCGGAAAATTCACCTCCGACCGTGACTATTCTTCAGCCTGAGCATACCATGAGCATTTCCTGGAATGCCCAGGTTCGTTATGCTATCCATGTCTCCGATGCTGAAGACGGTGACTCCCGATATAATGAAATCAGTCCTCTGGAAGTGCTGCTTGAAATAGAATTTTTGCCGGAAATGAATAGCAGGGACGAGTTAAATGAACAAATTGAGCAGATCAAGCAAAAAGCAGAACCAGGTGGACTTGCACTGATGAGGACATCTACCTGTTTTGCCTGTCATGCTGATAAAACCGCCCTGGCAGGACCCTCCTTTTCAGAAATAGCGGAACGATATAACCGGGAACCGGAAACCCTGCAAATGCTGGGAAGTCGTATCATAGAAGGATCCTCGGGCATATGGGGCGACATTCCCATGCCTTCCAATCAGGAAATCACAAGGGAAGAAGCCATACAGATTGCATCTTATATTTTGGATCAGGGTGAAAATACAACCCGATGGATTTTTCCCGGCCTTGAAGGGGCTTTCAGAGTTATACCCAAACCGCCATCCGTCAATCGTGGAACATATGTTCTGACGGCCAGTTATACTGACCATGGTGTGGATGACAAGCCTCAATCACAGTTGCAAAGCCGTCACACTATCACCATTGATATTGAATAACCTTGAATAACCGGTTTAATTTGTCGTTTGCTCGACGATAAAACGAGGAATATCCCTCGGCAGGCGCACCAGGGTTTCGTAATTAACATTATTGATCAGGTCGCTGAACGAGGACACCGTAATACGATTTTTCTTCTGGCTTCCAATCAGAACCACCTCGTCGCCCCGTTCGACTTGCGGGCAATGTGAAACGTTGATGATCATCATATTCATGTTCACTATTCCGATCACAGGCACCCTCCGCCCTTGTACCAGTACTTTGCCGAGATTACTTAAACTTCGATTGAAACCATGACTGTATCCCACCGGTACGGTGGCAATAACAGTGTCATTAGTAGCCTGATAAGCCGTTCCGTATCCGATAAACTCACCGGCATTTACTTTCTTGATACTCATGATCCTGGTTTTCCAACTGATGATCTGTCGCAGCGGGCTGTCGGTCATCTGAATTTTCCCGTTCTGGGTGAGATACTGCATATACGTCTCTTTACTCGGCCAGTATCCGTATTGGGCTATGCCTATTCGCACCATATCCATTTTGGTTTGTGGATATGAGATCAACGGAGCTGAACAGGCCGTATGGCGTATTTCTGACTTCACCCCCTTTTTGCGCAGATACCATTGGAAGCGGTTATAATTTGCAATCTGATTCTGAACACGTAAATAGTTGGCAATACTTTCAGCACCGGCGTAATGTGTACTCACCCCTGTGATATGCAAATGATCACTGTACCCCAGCAGCTTGCGTACCAATTGCTCGCGACCTTCCCAGTGAAAACCGATCCGGTTCATCCCGGTTTCAAGCTCTATATGAACTTTCGCCTTCTTTTTCTGACGTTTGGCCGCTTCAACGGCTGCCTCTATTCTTTCATACTCAAAAAGATAAAATGATATATCATTTTCCACCGCCCACTCAAGCTCGTTATCTTCGATCATCCCCATAATCATGACATGCGAACTGTTTTGTTTAACCATGTGAACCCTGAGAGCCTCATCCGCACTATGTACACCGAAAAAATCCACCCCGTACTCCTCAATAAGCGGCACAAAATGTTCGATGCCGTGTCCGTAGGCGTTACCTTTAACGACAGAGCAGTATCGCACATCCGGACCTGTAAGGCTTTTCAAAAACTCCAAATTGGCTTTGAGTGCCGATTTGTTAATCTCTATATAAGAAGTATGAAACATGTTATCGCAATCCCATTTCGTCAATGATACCACTGAATAACGTCATGCCGGTTTCAAGGAGTTCATCCGGAAAATCATATTGAGAATCATGAAGATGCGGATGATCGACTCCCGCTCCCAGTCCGAACAGTGCCCCCGAATATCGTTCGGTAAAATGGCCAAAATCTTCTGACCAGGAAAATGGCCGCTCGACCCGCCGTACCTCCTGTATCAGGTCTCTTGAATTATTTTTAATGATATTATGTGCCACCTTTTCAACCATAGCTACAGCTTCCGGATCATTCCGGGTAGGCTGAAATACTTCGGTCCACTCTTGCTCAATTTTTAACTTCCACAAAGATGCCGTCGATTCAGCAAGCTTCATGGCCCGCTTTCCAAGTTTTTTGAGATCATCAGGCTCGTGAGCACGAATGGTTGCCATTAATTCGGCATACCCAGGGGTTGTACCGAAAGCACGTTCTCCGATGTGTGCATGTATGATGGTAACCAAGCCGGCACGATCGAAAGGAATAATCGTCTGCGGTAATGCTTGCCAATCATGTATCAGTGCAGCCACTGCCGAAGATGGGCTGATGGCATTTTCCGGATGAGCTGCATGAGCAGTATTTCCTGTCAGCCGGACGATCAACCCCATTGAACCGGCGGCAAAAATGTCATCTCGCAATAAAACCGTATTGACCGGATATCCGGGTAAATTATGAAGCGCGAATACATAATCCGGCGAAATTTCAGACATACGTTGATCTTCAAACATACGATGGGCACCTTCGCCGGTTTCCTCGGCAGGCTGAAACAACAGATGCACCATCCCCCTTTTGACAGGATGGCGATTCAGCTCGTGGGCAAGGCCGAGGAGTATGGCCATATGTCCGTCATGCCCGCATTTGTGCGAAATACTTTTTTTATTTGAAGCATGTGGTATGTCGATGGCCTCTGCGATGGGCAGAGCATCCAGCTCTGCACGAAAAAGCACAACCGGTCCGGCCTCTTTCCCTTTTACAGTGGCCAGTATTCCGTTGCCTCCAATGCCAACTTGCACTTCGTCCATTCCGGCTTCGTGAAGCACCTGTGCCACAAATGCGGCTGTCTTGTTTTCCTGATGCGCAATCTCCGCCATTGTATGCAACCGTTTCCGGATCTCCGAAAAATTCATGACTTGTTTCCTAAAATTTCCGCAATTATTAAAACCATAGCCGATAAAGTAGTCAATATAACCGTCCAAGCACAAGTTGCGGATCGGGATAGGTAAGTAGCGCATCAGAATGATTCTGACTCGATACAACACCGGGCATATCAGGTTCGGCAGGGCGTATCCATGATAACTGAAAATGTAGATGTGGTACCCAGCCACCGTTTTCCTGTTTATTTCCGACCGTTGCAAATGCCTGGCCCCGCTTTAAAAGCATACCCTCTTGAACATGCTCCAGTGAATTTCGTGACAGATGTCCGAAAAGTGCATAGATCGACAGAATCCCGGACCGGACTCTATCCGATAGTTTATGCTCGGTGATGATTGTTGGGCCATAATCTTCCGGGGCGTTGTTATCACGACAGCCAATCACCTGGCCCTCGGAAAAAGCATATACCGGTGTGCCGGACGGGACCCATATATCCAGCCCCATATGAATATTGCGCTCCCCCTGGTATTGTGGGGTGCTGTACATATTCATGCGTTTTTCATTATATCTCCCAATTGATGGCGGGTCCAGTGAAATGGAATCGGGGTTATAGCCTCGAGTCAGATCCAACACCCTGTAGTGCTCTCCTATCCTGATCACCGGATGAAAGTCCGGACAATTGTTCAGTAACCATGCTCCGTATTGTGAGCGCTCGTATGCGGGCCAGGACATTATTTCTTCATCAGGCTGGAACGGCTTTTCAAAAAAGGGCGACCGCCTGTTCCGAATCCCTGATATCTCATTATTGCGATGCTCTTTCCTGTTACGGTAACCGGTCATTCGATGATTTTATCGATATAGCTGGAATTCATAAGCCCCAGAGCCCCAACATATTTCAGCCGGAAGGAAACCATGTCGCCCACTTTCAGGTCTTTTTCGTTCTGACCGACATCGACGACGAGCATATCCGAACTGGCGTCAACAATATTGATATCTTTGCTTTTCGGAGTCAGAAATTCGGGCTGAATATCCAGATATCCGATATCCAGGATGGCACGGAAGGCCGTTTTTCCATAAAGCCCCTCATCAATATCTGCGGTTTCTCCCTGTGGATTGGCGGACAATTCACCGCTTGGAATCATCGGTTTTTCGTGAATCTCAATAACCTGCGTAAACAGCTCCAAAACCGAAGGTTCCATTCCTTCAATAGTGTCTCCGGTGAACAGGTCCACTCCGAAATACAGCGCCTCTCCCACCCGGAAATGGTTGACACTCTCAGGCAGGTCACCACGCAATATCAGTGGCAGCGTAACGGTTGTCCCGCCGGAAACCCATCTGATCTTCCGGTTGAATTTTAACTCAATGATCTGTTTGTACAGGGCGAGTTGAATAAGTTTATCAGAACTCGGCATCACTCCGTGAAGGCAATTCAGGTTGGTACCGAGTCCGATCACCTCGATATTGGGCAGGTTGAAAATCTCGCCATAAAAATCAATCAATTCTTCACGCATGACCCCCTCCCGCAGATCACCCATTTCGATCATAATGATGATCATATGGTTTTTATTTTGCCGGACGGCTTCCTTCGACATCAACCGGATCGTCGACAGTTCTGTATTAAAACTCACATCGGCAAATCGGATCACTTCCCGAATAAACTTTTTGGGAGGCGGTTTGATATAGACGGTCTGGACATCCGGATCGATTTTTTTTATCACCTCCAGATTGCTGACACGTGAATCGTGAATTTCACGGGCTCCCAGATTAATTACTTCACGAATATAGTCTTCATTACCACAAAACAGTTTGGTGACCACTCCCCATTCAATGTTATGGTCCCTGAACAGGCTTCCCAGAAACTGATAGTTATGCTTGAGCTTGTCACGATAGAGTTTCAGATAGGCCATGACTATTTACTGTATCTCATTTCAAGATATTTATGGGTAAAGCCGATGCGCTCATAAAGATTTTTAGCGGGGTTATCCGGTTCCACATGCAGGGCAAGATCTCCCCGGGCAATTTCGACAGCCTTTTCCATAAGTGCTTTTCCAATACCACGACCACGGGCTTTCGCATCCACGGCGATATAAACCACCAGATTCTCCGGCACATACCCCCTCATATCGGTTTCACAAACCACCGTTGTGCCAAGCAAGTTAATGGGTGCGCTGTTACCACTGTCTGTATCACCAAAGGAGTTTTTGTTCGAAGAGCCCGCCATTTCAGAATCACGATCCCGATGGGCATCCGAGGCCGTAACAATAAAACCGCTGCGGCCTGTCTTCATACCCAGCGCATAGTTAATACATCGCATAATATACTCCCTCGGGTCACCGAATTGATCAAGATGTTCATAAAGAAAATCGGCGATCTGGCCGGGGGTAAAGGGGGCATTCCGATAATTTTCCGGAGTGATGATATCAATCAAATAAGTGTTATTCATATAACAGCGTTTATACAATTTTTGAGATTAACAGAACGGTTGTCCGACGCATTCATCAGCCGCTTCTTTTAAAAAGTCCATGGTTATGATTTCTTATCGGGAAACGCAAAAGAGAACCCGATAAAAATTACCAGGGATGTCAATAATCCATAGATAATGGGATCCAGGCCAAACGGCATGGAAAATTGAAGAGGCACTTCAAACGGCAGGGAGTCGTCGGTCAGAATCGTCAATCCGAGTGTGAGAACACCTCCGGAGACCATGGCCCACCAGGCCGCCGCATTGCTGCTGCGTTTCCAGTAAAGTCCGCCAATAACAGGTACCAACAGAGCAGATACCATGAAGGCATACGAATAGAGCATAATTTGCAATACCGTATCAAAAACAGCCGCCAGAAGAAACGCCAGCAGTCCGAGTGCCAACGTAACTATCTGTGATAGCCGGATCATGGAAATCCTGTTTGTATCTATCTTAAACAACTTTTCGATAATATCCGTTGTCATATTTCCTGATGCAGCCATCAGGCAACTGTCGGCGGTCGACATAATCGCTGAAAAATAGGCGGAAATCATCAATCCCATCAATCCTACAGGCAAAACCGTTCTTAATAACATGGGCAGTCCCTCTTCCTCGTGCATGCCGGCGGCCGTTTCATATCCCATATAGGCGAACATCCCCTGATCGGCCGCCACCTTGGCAAAAAGGCCCAGCAATACCCCCATGAACGCCATAACCGGCCACTCAAGAAGGCCGGCAAGATACCATGCTTTTTGGGCCTCCTTCTCCGTACGGGTAGCATAAATTCGCTGGTAGAGTGTCATGCCGACAAACCAGATAGGCAATATGGTAATTCCCCAGTTGACCAGTTGCTGCCAGCTGATATTCCGAAGTGAGAGCATTTCGGGGGAAACGGTTTCCCGGATGGCTTCCATGCCACCGATGGCAAAGTAGCTGACCGGGATACCGATGAAAATGAGTCCGCCCAGCAACAATATCCACTGGAACGTATCGGTATAGATAACGGCTTTGATGCCACCCAGCCCGGTATAGACAATGATGATAAAGGCCATCAGGTAAAGAGCGGCCTCGAGACTCATTCCGTCAAATGAAGAGGAGGCAAGCCGGGCACCCGCCAGCATCTGTGAGCTGCTGAATCCCACATACCCTATGGCAGAAATAACCCCGGCGAGAAAGGCCACCCTTTTATTAAAAAAATGGCCGAATACCTCCGGCATGGTATAAAATCCCTGTTCGGTCGACAGGTTTTTTACTTTGGGGATGAGAAAAACCGCGGCAAGCCAGGCTCCGATGAATCCGGTAAAGAGCATCCAGGATCCGGAGAGGCCCATAACGAAACCGAGCCCGCCCAGTCCGATGGAAAACCCGCCGCCGACATCGGTGGCAACGACGGAGAGCCCTACATGGGAATATCCCATCTTTCGGCCTCCGATATAATATTCGTCAGCATCTTTATTTCTGAAATAGAAAAATATTCCAATACCCAGGATGGTAAGGAAATAAAGAACAAAAACGGTCAGATCAACAGGATTCATCTGTTGGCAGGTTTTGTATCCGGCCACATCAGCCGGAGATGAGAAATAGTAATTAATGACGACATCTGACAGGTCACAATTCGTACCATGCAGAACACTCAGGGCTGACAAAGATTGGTAATAATTGACGCAATTGCAAACAGGCATCCGATTCGGGAGATGCTTATCTTCTACCCGTTACGAATACGAAAAACAGAAGAATTATACCCATGAAAATTCAGTTGAAGCGACTCGATGATGCATTTCATCTGGAAGCATCTAACGAAATCGGCAAAAAAATCGAGATGGACGGCGCACCTAAAATCGGAGGGTCAGACAAAGCAGCCCGCCCGATGGAGGTATTGTTGATGAGTCTTGCAGGATGCAGCTCAATGGATGTATTGGATATTCTAAAAAAACAACGGCAAAAAGTAGACGAATTCCGGATTGAAATTGAAGCCGAAAGGGAAAAAAACACAACCCCGGCCCTTTTTACGGATATACACCTTCAATTTTATCTGAAAGGGAAACTGGATAAGAAAAAAGTGGAACGCGCGGTGACACTCTCCATGGAAACCTACTGCTCGGTTGCAAAAATCATTAAAAAAACCGCACCTATTACATATGATATCACAATTGAGTAAGTTGGTGACGGCAAACTCCCTGCCAATCACCCGGGCGTATACATATATAAATTAAGGATTTAGTAAATTGGCAGTATCCGTTTTGAAATCTGTTTCGAAACCACTAATTATAGAGAACATGTATGCGGGCAGGATATGGTGAGATGTTCGAAACGGATAAATATGGCATTTTCATGACTGAAAAATGAATAAGAAATTTGAAACCAGAGCGATAAGGACACAGATCGAGCGTTCACAGCATCGTGAGCACTCCGCACCTATGTTTCTGACTTCCAGCTATATATTCGATTCCGCGGAACATGGCCGGGCGCTTTTTGCACAGGAAGTTGAAGGCAACGTTTACAGCCGTTACAGTAATCCCAATACCGATGAATTTATCCTGAAAATCTGCGAAATGGAGCAGGCGGAGGACGGAATTGCAACCGCATCCGGAATGGCGGCCGTGTTCACCAGCATCGCGGCCCTGTTGAAAAGCGGCGAACATATTCTGGTGGCGCGATCGATATTCGGTTCGACCCACCAGATTCTGACACAACTGCTGCCACGCTGGAATATCGCTCATACCTATGTCGACATCAAAAAACCCGAAACCTGGGAAAAGGAAATCCGCCCGGAAACCCGGATGTTCTTCCTGGAAACACCATCCAACCCCGGCCTGGATCTGATTGACCTGCAATTTGCCGGGGAATTGTCGCGCAAACACAAGATGATTTTGAATGTTGACAACTGTTTTGCAACACCGTATTTGCAGCAGCCCGGGCCTTACGGCGCCGATCTGATCGTACACTCGGCTACCAAATTTATCGACGGCCAGGGCCGGACGATCGGCGGAATTGTGGTGGGCAACAAAGAACTTATGGAGGAGCTACGGTTTTTTGCCCGCCATGCCGGGCCGGCCATGTCGCCGTTCAATGCCTGGATTTTGTCGAAGAGCCTGGAGACCCTTTCGATTCGCATGGATCGTCACTGTGAAAATGCACTGGAACTGGCACGATATCTTGAAGATCAACATCCGGTCGAATGGGTCAAATATCCTTTTTTACCCTCACATCCACAATATGAGTTGGCAAAGCGGCAGATGAAAAAAGGCGGTGGTGTACTGGTATTTAATTTTACCGGCGGCTACAAGGCTGCACAAAAATTCATCGACAATCTGCAAATGGTTACGATTTCAGCCAACCTGGGAGATACGCGTACGATCGTAACCCACCCTGCTTCTACAACTCATTCCAAGCTGACCGAAGAGGAACGGCTGGCGGTGGGTATCACTCCGGGACTGGTACGCATTTCCGCCGGGCTCGAGCATATTGATGATATCATTGATGATGTAAGGCAGGCGTTACTGCAAGTGAAGTAGTTGAATGTATGAACACCAGTAAAAGCAATAAAAAGAAATTGTCACCAGAACAACGCGAAGAGCTGCTCAGAGCATTGAAAACCCGTTTCGAGAAAAACATGAAACGCCATAAAGGCCTTGAATGGGCTAAGGTTCAATCAAAGCTGGAAGCTGATACTGAAAATAAAAAGCTGTGGCCACTCTATGAAATGGAAAGAACCGGCGGTGCTCTCTTTTGTGATCGTCGCTATGATAATGTCTTTGTATATCACAACGGTGCGCAATCTTACTATGCTTCCAGGGGGTTCCGTGGCTCGCTGAGGATCTAAATATTGCACAAAAACTTTTGGCAGGAAGAGAAAAATATGTACACCACGTCAAGGTATATGCACAAAAAGATATTAGTAAAAAAAAGGCTTGCACCCCAATGGATTACAAGCCTTATAGTGGCGGGGGCAGGATTCGAACCTGCGACCTTCGGGTTATGAGCCCGACGAGCTACCAGCTGCTCCACCCCGCAATGTCAAGAATAGTAAGTTACGACTTTATTTTCCTCCGGTCAACTTCTTTAAACCTTGATTTTACTTGTTCTTTAAAATAGAAACGGCTTTTTTTTGATCAAGAATGCTGATTTTGGTAGTTTATGACTGAAAATTCCTTGTCCGGAATTAAAGCCGGACCGTTATCATAAAATTATTTTTTTCTTCATGACTTATAAATCCCTCATTCCCCCCGGTGATGTACGTGCCACCCTTGGAAAACATCTTCAGGCAGACGGCATGGACCTCGTCCTGGATCTGCATAAAAGCAAGGGAGCCTATCTTTACGATTCACTCGGTGACCGCACCTTTCTGGATTTTTTTACCTTTTTTGCCTCCAATCCGCTGGGCATGAATCATCCGAAAATGGTGGAAAACGAAACATTTCGTGAGAAAATCGCTCATGTAGCTCTGCACAATCCGGCCAATACCGATATTTACACACAGGAATTCGCCGATTTTGTAGATACGTTTTCGCGCATCGGCATACCGGAATATCTGCCACACGCTTTTTTTATAGCCGGAGGTGGACTGGCGGTCGAGAACGCGCTTAAAACAGCTTTTGACTGGAAGGTGCAAAAAAACTTCCGTAAGGGATACCGGACGGAAAAGGGACACAAGGTATTGCACCTGGAGCAGGCGTTTCATGGGCGTACCGGCTATACCATGTCCCTGACCAATACCGAACCGGGCAAGGTGGCTTATTTTCCAAAATTCGACTGGCCCCGGGTGATCAATCCAAAAATGATATTCCCGATGGATGCAAGCCATACCGCGAAAGTCGTTGAACAGGAACAGCGGGCGATCGCCCAGGCAGAACGCTATTTTAAGTTATATAAAGATGACATCGCTGCGATTATCCTCGAACCCATTCAGGGGGAAGGCGGAGATAACCATTTCCGGCCGGAATTTCATCAGGCACTACGCGATCTGGCCGACAGGCATGAAGCTCTGCTGATCTACGATGAAGTTCAAACCGGAGTCGGGCTGACCGGCAAGTTCTGGGCACACGAATATTATGTAAAGCCGGATATTCTGGCTTTCGGGAAAAAAGCACAGGTGTGTGGCATACTGGCCAGTACACGGATCGATGATGTGGAAACTAATGTATTCCGGGTTGCGTCGCGCATCAACTCCACCTGGGGCGGAAACCTCGTCGACATGGTGCGTTTTGCAAGATATCTCGAAATCATTGAAGAGGACCGGCTGGTGGATAACGCCGCAAATAGCGGAAAGTATTTGCTGGGCAATATCGAACAAATCGTCGATGCTTTTGATTTTATCAATAATGCGCGGGGACGGGGACTTATGTGTGCTTTTGATTTTTCAGAGGCTTCGGTTCGAAACCGGTTTATCCGTGCGGCTTTTGAAAGAGGACTGATCATTCTTCCATGCGGAGACCATTCGGTGCGCTTTCGTCCGCCGCTGACCATTCAACAGGAACATATTGATGAAGGGATGGACATCGTCCACAAAGCTCTGATGGATACCTGGGAAAACACACCGGAACTGCGCGCGAAATTTAACTCCACGCACACGTAAAAGATCAAATCAATTTCAGCTGCGAGATCGCGTCAGGCAGCACGCTCTCGTAAACGGTGGTCAGCAGTTCTACAGGTATATCCGCAATTCCTTCGATGACCAGGTTTGCACCTCCCACTGTTCCCAGGTGAAATACCGGGATTCCCGATTCTTCAAGCGCATTCCTTACCCGTTCAACATGCTCTGGTGACACACTTAATAATATTCCGGATTGCGCCTCGCTGAAAAGCTGCTCAGTAGTACTTTGCCCCGGAATATCCAGACGGATCCGTGCACCAAGCTGTGAAAAAACCGCCTTTTCCATCAACGACACCGAAAGCCCGCCGTCCGAAAGATCGTGAGCGGAAGCCACCCATCCTTTTTGTATCACCTGAAGTACCGCCTGTTGAAGTTTTACTTCAAACTCCAGGTCCAGATCAGGTGCATCTCCGGCTGTAATCCCATGAATAAAGGAGAGGTATTCGCTCCCGTCAATCCCGCTGCGAGAGGATCCTGCATAGAACACCTCATCACCGGGAGTTTGAAATCCGGCAGCCGTAGTATGTTTTTCATAATCATCGATCAACCCCAGCATACCGATAACCGGAGTGGGAAAGACGGCACCATGCGGGTTTTCATTATAAAAACTTACATTGCCACCGGTGACCGGAGTCTGCAGGATACGACAGGCATCGCCCATTCCCTCGACCGCTTCTTTAAAAGTCCAGTAGACTTCCGGCTTATAAGGATTCCCGAAATTCAGACAGTTGGTTATGGCCATCGGTTTTCCACCGGAGCAAACAATATTGCGGGCGGCTTCCGCAACAGCTATCTGGCCTCCTTTCCGGGGATTTAAATATACATAACGGCCGTTACAGTCTGTGGTCACGGCCAGCGCTTTCTTGCTGCCTTTGAGACGTACCACTCCAGCATCGGATGGGCCCGGTCCCGTTACCGTATTGGTACGGACCATGTAATCATACTGTTCATATACCAGGCGCTTGGATGCGATGTTAGGTGATTGCAGCAAGTTCAACATGGTGTCCTGAAAATCCTCGACATCGGTATAATGTGAGAGATCCGTGGTTCCGCTCTTCTCCAGATATTCCGGTTTTTTGCTCTCCCGCTCATATACGGGGGCCCCTCCGCCCAATACCAGGCTGTCGGCAGGAATATCCGCTTTCACTTCGTTATGCCTCCGGTAAACAACCCGCCCGGTTCCGGTTACTTCGCCAATCACCACAGCGTTCAGGTCCCATTTGGCATATACATCGATCACTTCCTGTTCACGCCCCTTTTTTGCAACCACCAGCATCCGTTCCTGGCTTTCGGAAAGCAGAATCTCGTAGGCGGTCATATCCGCTTCCCGTAACGGGACTTTGTCAAGGTCCACGTCCATACCCGTTTTACTCTTTGCACTCATTTCAGAACTTGAACAACTGATTCCTGCTGCTCCCATATCCTGAATACCCACTATAGCACCGGTTTTGAGGGCTTCGAGCGAGGCTTCCAGCAAGAGTTTTTCGGTAAACGGATCCCCTACCTGAACACTCGGACGCTTTGCTTCACTGGCTTCACTGATCTCCTCGGAAGCAAAAGTGGCTCCATGGATACCGTCTTTCCCTGTTGAAGCCCCAACGATCAGGACGGGGTTTCCAATGCCATCCGCTATGGCAGAAGCCGTTTCATCGTGCCTGACAATCCCCACACTCATCGCATTGACCAGTGGATTTCCCTCGTAACTTTTGTCAAAATAGATCTCACCCGCCACGGTTGGAACCCCAAACGAATTTCCATAGTCCGCAATCCCCCTTACAACTCCGTCGAGCAAATATCGAACCCGCGGCTCACTCATGGAACCAAATCTCAGCGAGTTTAATGCCGCAATTGGCCGGGCCCCCATCGTAAAAATGTCGCGATGAATGCCACCGACACCGGTTGCTGCCCCCTGATAGGGTTCGACGGCCGAGGGGTGATTATGACTCTCGATCTTGAAGGCACAGGCCATGCCGTCCCCGATATCTACCAGCCCGGCATTTTCTTCACCGGCACCTACCAACAGATGCGGACCGCTTCGCGGCAGTGTTTTTAATACTGCGATTGAATTTTTGTAAGAGCAGTGTTCGCTCCACATTACAGAATAGACCCCAAGCTCCGTAAAGGTAGGAGTGCGTCCCAGATATTCACAAATTTTTTCGAACTCCGCGTCGGTCAATCCGTGGTCCCGCGCAAGTTCCAAAGTTACTTCAGGTTCCGAAATGTTCGGTTTTGACATGTTTTCAAATTAAGTGGCCGGTTGGACGTACAAGATAATTAATTTGGATAATCTTATATAGCTTATGAACCGGATTCCGAAATGGGTAATGAATCAGGTTGATCAGTGCCCGCAAGGCAGAGTTGGCTTTCCTACCCGGAAGATCCGTTAAGTTGATTTTCAAGTTGGGAAAAATGGTGAAAAATAAGATCCGCTTCCGGATTGCCGGATTCCTGAGACAAAGGATGGGTTTTGTTATCGGGAAGATACCAGGCTGTCTTCCAGCCGCTTCGTGCTCCGCCGACAATGTCGGACAAGTACGAATCCCCAACATATAGCAGTTCCGCAGGTTCATAACCCGCCTTCTTTGCCGCGTATTCAAATATTTTCGGATCGGGTTTCAGGTACCCGGTCTCCTCCGAAATAATCAGGTGTTGTGCATAACGATGCAGGGACAAATACTCAAATTTCTGCTTTTGTGTATCGGTAAAACCGTTGGTCATAATTCCCACCGAATAGCGCCTGGAAAGAGAAATAAAAGTTTGCCTGGCATCAGCGATCCAGTCCCAGTGGCGCTGATAACAGTCCCGGTAAACCGTATCAATATCTTGCCAGCCCCGTAATTCCAGTTTCAGTTCTTCGAAAGTGAACTTGATTCGCCGGTATTTCAATTCTGAACGGTTAATTTCGTTATTCCTGTAAGCTTCCCATAATCGGTCATTAACCCTGCCGTATACCGTTATCAACTTTTCAGGCTTAATCTGTTGTAACAACGGAAACTGCGACCACACATCCACCAGCGCTTGCTGTTGGGCCTTTTTGTGATTAATCAACGTATCATCCAGATCAAAATAGATATATTTCACACGGCTGAAATCCGTTGTACTGTTAGCTGTTGTTAAGGCGCTGGTACCACTCATATATGTTGAAAGTTTTTGGAAAAAGTTAAAAATAAGACCTTATGCAACCTTTCCATAAAAAAAGTATTTTATCACCGGAATATTTTTGGATATAAAAAAGGACTCACATGGCACAAACACCTTCCAATATGATCGATCTCGGGACCCTTGCTCCCGGCTTTACGCTTCCCGATCCGCACGGGAAGCGGTATTCACGGGATGAACTGGCCGGCAAATATGGCCTGCTGGTTGTCTTCTATTGCAACCACTGCCCGTTTGTAAAACACATTCGGGATAAATTCGCCGAAGTGGCTGCCACATATATGGATAAAGGTATTGGAGTGGTCGCAATCAACTCAAACGATGTCGCCAACTATCCCGAAGATGCACCTGAAAAAATGGCCGAAGAGAGTCGGCGATACGGATATCGGTTCCCCTATTTGTATGACGAGACTCAGCAGGTAGCCCGTGATTATGGAGCCGCATGTACGCCGGATTTTTTTCTTTTTGATGCCGGCCTGAAACTGGTATATCGTGGACAATTTGATGACAGCCGTCCGGGAAATGATGTTCCGGTGACCGGCACCGATCTTGTAAATGCTATGGATGCCATCATTCGCGGAGAACAGCCACCGGTGCATCAGAAACCCGGGATCGGTTGCAACATCAAATGGAAATCCGGATAAAATTACCTGGAAATGCCACGCAGGACAAAAAAACAGCGATATCAGGATATCACTGACCTGCCGAACGTCACCGAGCTGCAGCATTTCGCACCTGAGGACCACGCATCCGTCCGGGGTAAATGGGCTGCCCTATTCGGAAACGGCCATCCCATCACCCTCGAGCTGGCATGCGGCAAGGGCGAATATTCCCTCGCACTCGGGGCCCGGTATCCGGATCGAAATTTTATCGGCATGGATATCAAAGGCGACCGCATCTGGGATGGAGCCTTGCGTGCATTACAATCGAATCTGTCCAACGTACATTTTTTAAGAGCACACATCGATCACCTCTGCAATTATTTTGCCCCCGGTGAAATTGAAGAGATCTGGATTATTTTTCCCGATCCGTATCCCAGAAAATCCAAAAAGAAAAAACGCCTGACACACCCGGTGTTCCTTCGAAGATACGCGCAAGTCATGAGGCCCGGCGGCATCATACACCTAAAAACCGATAGTGATCAATTATTTGCATTTACACTTGAAATAATTGATATATTGAAATTGTCCGCCAATAACGTGGTTTTTGACCTGTACAATATGAAAGATATCCCTGAAAATCTGGATATCCGTACCTATTATGAAAACCGGCATCTGAAAAATGGCCGTACCATTAAATATGTTTCTTTCACCCTGAACGAAATGGGTATGGACGCGGATTTTAAGTCTGTCGATGTGCAACAACTCACCTGAATGTCATTGCTTTTTACCCTGAAAGGACATGCTCATGCTTTACTCAATACAGTGGAACAACGATAAAAAAATACGGTATCAGGTTTGTCCTGTTTGCAAAGATACCCCTCCCGGATTTACGGCGCTCAAGCGCTCCACATCGATCCTGGGCCTTCTCATTGCCATGATGTTTTTTTCCGCTCAAGACGGATTCAGCCGTACCGAAAATAACCCAACGTCACCGCCGGAACCGTTTCTCTTCGAGTTCACAGCTCAGAAATCCCATACCGGATCTTTTCAGGCCGGGGATGTACTCCCCATTTCCATCAACAGGGAACTGCTTAGACGCTCCCTTCACAAAGGTGACATACTTGACATTCCATTGTTCTCCGGGCCCGTCGAACGCTACCGGATCACCGGAATATCCGAATTTGTAGAGGGTTACCTCGCCGTACGCGCTGTTCATGTTGACAATCCCTTTGATCAGTTGACCTTTTCGTATGGTAACGGCCGGATACTTGGCCGCATCAACCGGTTCTCTCACCATGAATCGTTCCGTATTCGGCCCTTCTCCCGTTCCATGGAGAAATCCGCACCGGGCTCCTCATCACAAGAGCATGTGCTGGAATTCATCCGGCCGGAAGATGAAGATGTCCTGGAATGCGGGGTAAATCACGAATTTATGGGCAACAGCGCAAACCCGTTGCATCACAGTGATCCCAACAGCCAGAGTCATCTTTTCTCGCCGTTCGACATTGAATCCACCCTGAGTGGCAAGGTTACTCTCGATCTGATGATTGTCTATACCGAAAACGCCAAAACCTGGGCCGATGGTCACAGCAGTTTGGAAGAAGTGGTCTCAGAGATGATGAACAAGGGCCAGAATACACTTGAAAACAGTATGCTGGACACAGAGCTGCGTATTGTGCACATGCATCAAACCGATTTCCAGGAGGGTGACAACAGCGCTTCCGATATTCTGCGAAAACTTACGGCTTCCCCCAGCCATAATCCGTTCGGAGAAGAATATGACGGCTATATGGAAAATATTCATGATCTGAGAGACGAATACGGCGCCGACCTGGTAACCATGCTTGCCGATATCAGTGATGTCGGTGGGCTGGCATGGCTTTTGAACACCCCGTCGGGCTTACCCCAGTTTGGTTTCTCTTTGAACCGGATTCAACAAGTAGAGAATAGTTCATTGACTTTTATCCATGAAATCGGCCACAATGCGGGAAATGCACACAGCCGTAATCAGAGCGGCTCGCCTGCCGACGTATTCGGCGGGTTGTTCGATTATTCAACCGGATGGCGTTTCACGGGAGATAATGACACCTCTTATGCAACCGTTATGACCTACACTGAAGGTAAAAGTTCTCGTATTCCATACATTTCAAATCCGGATGTCCCTGTTCACGGAGTCGGCACCGGCAGCTACACCGATCAACACGCTCCCGCCGATAATGCGCGAAGTATGAGGTATGCACGACACATTATTGCCAATTATCGTCCGACTGAAATCAATCCGCCTCTGGCAAACATGGATAATTCCACGATCGAAGCTTCCGTCCGGCCGGATAATGAACGCTCAATCGGTTTCATAATCGGGAATAATGGCAGCAGCGCTCTTCACTGGACAACGGATGTTTCCTATCGACAAGAAGACTCCCCTCTATTAAAATCCGAACCGGAATCAGCCGCTGCCGGGACCGGGTTCCCCGTCATGGACGGGATACCGAAGCCGGTCACAACCACTTCCTATCCGTATCTCACGCGTGACGGTGAACGGCTGACCCGGTCAAGATACCGTGCGGAGTACTCCTCCGAGCCTCTGCGGAATCTCATACAAGTCGCTTCGAGAGTTACACCGGAACTTTCAGCAGATCCTCAGGATACCCTTACCCGTGCAGAACTACTAAACGATGTGTCTTCAAACGACTTGCTGCTAACCGGGTTTGAATCAGCGGAAGGTTATAACAGCGGGGAGCATTTTATTTTGAACGACTGGGTTACTTACCCCCGGGATTCACTCAATACCTTTACAATCTCCACGCAAAATCCTAAATCAGGCTCCCAACATATAAGATTAAGTCCCAACACTGATCTGGATGAATCCGGGGAGACAGGAGTAACGCTTCCTTTTCTCGGGCCGTTAACCTCGCAGGGGTATTCCGTTTCGATGGATCTCTATTTCAGCCATGACAACACCGACAATCAGTTTTATATCTTTTTGGATGAAGCCACTTCTAATCAATACACCGCGCATGTTCTGTTTCTCAAAGGAACGATCTATGTGAGAAACCAGGCGGATGGAACTTCCTTTACTTCGACTTCTTCCTTTAAATCCTGGGAAGCAGGGCAATATTACCATCTGGAAATCCGGACAGATCCGCGGAACGACCGGATTCTATATTTCCTGGACGATGAGCAGATTTTTGAAGGAGACCTCTATGGAGGGACCGCTCCGGAAGATATTCTGATTGCTCAAACGAACCTTCACACCGGTGAAACTGTCGATATCGATAATATTATGATAAAATCGTTGCAGGACCCGGATTTCCCCCGGTTTCAGTTACGCAAGCAGTCCGGAGCGGTCGCATCCGGTGAGCAGGAAGAAGTTCAATTCACAGTGATCGCCGACGGCATTCCGGAAGATGTATACGAATTTGACCTGGTGATACAAACCAACGACCAAACCCAGCAAAGTGTCACCATTCCGGTCCGTTTTGAAGTGGATGAATCGGCGACTTCATCTGATTCAGCACCTGTCGTTTCCGGATATGAGCTTCATCAGAATTACCCGAATCCGTTTAACCCGGTGACAGGGATCCGGTATGACCTGCCCGAGCCCGGCGAAGTGCGCCTGGAGGTGTTCGACCTGC
>JBBDQZ010000009.1:0-1788 GCA_040905705.1 Balneolales bacterium | reverse complement strand
CGAAAGCTCCGCCATCAATTGAAAAACCCAAAGGCAAAACTGCTGTGGATGAATCCGTATTTACTTCAATGGAGCCGTCATTAGTATTACAATTTGCATCCTGAATCAGGACAGCGGATGATAAATCATTGGTTTGTAAATACAAGGTGACTATGGAATCACAACCACCAGCGTTTTGCAAAGTATCTGAATAAACGCCACTTTGTGAATAGAAATCTCCATTAAATTCAAACTGATCACCTGAACATATGGTATCATGAATATCTGTGAAAACCTGAGAAACCACTTCTACATCTAAAACGATGTTAGAATCACATCCAAATGTATTGGTCAATTCAAATGGATAGGAACCAGGTTCAAATATGTCCACACCATTAAAAGTAATCGTATCTGTTTCACAAATACTGGTATTTATCGTATCATAATTTGCAACAAAGGGAGGGGTGTTAACACTAGTTTGGGCCAAAAAGCCAGCAAAATTTGCAGCAGACGCTACATGTAAAATCAATGTGTTCAAACCGGGATTCCAGTTATCACAAAGGACTACACTTAACATACCCGATTGTGCATAGCCAGTATGTGTATAAGGATTACCAACAGGAATGCCTGGGATTTGGCCAGATTGGGTAGCACCGTTAATATATATTTCAAAAACAGAATTGTCGCTGAAAAAATCCAATGCCAAACAAAATGCATTTTGGTCTGAAAAACTTCTGCCACAAGAATCCATGCAAGGAAGCTCGAACTCAATTTTGTAGAAATAATCAAGGCTACCTCCATGTCCCCCGGTTTGACTGTGTGAAATCCACTCAGCATCAGGAAAAGGACTGCTATAATAATTACCAGGAATACTACTCATAACCACAGCCGGATTGTAAGGGCCATTGATATCGTTTACAGCAACTTCCCAATTCAAATCATTATTACCACCTGGTAATATACCTCCACTTCCATTGTTTCCTGTATTGAAAAAATTAGGGTCTGGTGCCTGGCCGATTGCTTGGATATTGGATATGTTTAAATTAATTACCGAGTCACAACCTGAAGGGGTTTGTAAGGTATAAGAGTATGTACCTGCTGAATCAAAAACTACTCCATTAAAAACTATAGGTTCATTTGCACAAATAGCAGTGTCAATGGTAATTCCTGAGTTAACTATTCCAGTCAATGTTATAGATGTATCTATCGTACAATTCACCTGGTCTAAATCTTCCACTGTAAGATCGTACACTCCGGCACTGAGATTGCTCAAATTGTTTCCACTACCGGATGGTTGCCAGGTATAGTCATAATTGCCGCTACCATTCTGCACAGCGACAGATATGCTGCCATTGCTTGCTCCGCAATCAGGGTCAGTGATAGCAGCAGTAAGGGAAATATCGCAGCAATTTAGTCCCGGATCTACAGTCATGGAAGCAGTAGCTTCACAGCCGTTGTTGTCACTAACAGTCACATTGTAGGTGCCGGGAGATAGGTTGAATAAAACCGAATCAGTTGAAGTGCTATTGTCCCATGCAAAAGAGTAGGGGAGCATACCACCGCTTACCGCAATTCCCGCAATTCCATCATTATCGCCCAGGCAGGTCTCTGCAATGGCTACTGCGGTATCAATAACAGGCGCCCCCGGATTGCTTAGGGTAAATGTGCTGTCTTTAATGCAATTGCTTTGACCCAAATCTTCAATGGTTGCCGTATAAACCCCGGCAGACAAATTGGTGGCGGATAGCCCCGATTGTCCATTGTCCCATGAAATATCATAATTGCCACTGCCCTGGGTAATATTCAAAG
>JBBDQZ010000008.1:0-55634 GCA_040905705.1 Balneolales bacterium | reverse complement strand
CGCTGGTGGAGGTCCCGGTATTGATCGGACTGGTCCATGTCAGCCTTTATTTTCTAAGAAAATATTTTGGCGGGGTAGAATATGATGATGGGCTGGAAGGCAAAGCTGGATCGAAGCTTGAGCCGGCGTGTGATGTGGTGGATCAGGTATCGGAGTCAATATCAAAAAAAGAAGGGTTATAATCTTTCCGTCTGATCCTACCGGAAACTATTTATATCGGATTTGTCAAATTGCAGTGTAAACACCAATTCCATGTTGTCATACTCAAAATTGTAATTGGCAATCAACTGCTTCGCCAAGCCATCAATTATGCTCGATTGCAATAAAAGGTTTTCTTTTAATTTAAAATTACGACCAGTCGTTTGTTCTTCATTTTGAATGCTCAATTTTACTTTTTTGCCTTCCTGATCAAGAGATACTATCATTTTCCTTGTTCGAGAACCGTTCTTTGTGTTTTGAAACATTCTGTTGACAACCTCATTCACAATTAACGAGCAGAGAATAGCCTGATTTACATCTAATAAAACATGACGGCAATTGAATTCCAGGTTTATTTCTTTCTGCATGGACAAGGCCACCGCGATTTCCTGTATGAATTCTTTTAGAAAAGTATCAAAATATAGTTTTGCTAAATTCTCCGAGCGATATAGCTCTTGATGTATGTTTGCAATGATTTTTATTCTAAGATCACAATACCGTAACTTTTCTTTAACTTGCTCGTTCTCTTCTTCCATCATTTGCAACTCAATTAAACCTGTGATAACAGCCAGGTTATTGTTTACCCGATGATGAATTTCAGATAGCATAACCTCTTTTTCCTTTAGAGATTCAATAACGGCCTCTTCTGCCTGCTTTTGCTTTGTGATATCTTCTATGATTCCCACAAGAAATTCGGGGGTATCACGTCCGTTGTGAACGATTGATTTAGTTATTTTTAGAATTACATGCCTGCCGTCCTTTCTTATATATTTCTTTTCGGTGGCGTATACGTCTCGTTTCCCGTCTATAAGCTCGTGATCCAATTCCCTGCCACGTTTGAGGTCCTCGGAGGTAATGAAATCTTCAAATCTCATGTTAAGAAGCTCATCCCTGGAATAACCAAAAATGTCACACAGCTTTTGATTTACCCGGATAAGATTTTCATCAGGCATATGATGGACAATTCCAACGGCCGCCTGTTCAAATGTGGCCTCAAATTCCTTTTTTGAAATTTCCAGGTTCTGGATCAGCTCATTCAATTTATTGTTGTTCAACTGAACCAGTATGTAAATAAACAGAGCACTTACGGTTATAAAAAACCATCCTTTATAGGACTGGGCGAGGGTTATGGTCTCCGTATCTTCATAATGATGAAGAACATAATAGTCTGAGTAAGTAATCCAGATCGCACTTATTATTAAATACGCCGTTGCGATCAAAAAAGGATTACCATACAGAATCCTTTTTAGACGATTCATAAATTACCCCCTATAAATAATTTATCCTTAAAGGACTGATTAAATTAGTTTAATGATCTAAATGGTTACTTACAATAAAATTAATATGTACCTGCAGCTTCAGCTATCGCCCCAGTCCGGTCATATTGCCCCCTTGATCCTGGATTCAAGGAAGCCTGGACATGAGAAAGAGTTGTCACAGATAGAGCTTGCTGCCGGAACAGGACCGGAGCAGGCTCAACCCACCAGAAACAAGATAACCCAACGCGAAAGAAGTGAGGTGATGAAACAGGGTTTGCGGAGACAAGCCGCTACCGCTGACTACATAGTTCACGCCGTTAAGAAGTGATGAAACAGGATTGGCAGAGGCAGCTGTCAATGACAGTGCTGATGTGTCTCGGACCAGGCTGTTCCGGGCGGGCAGTCCTGAGCGTTGCTGTCACCGAAAAGAACCATACCAACTATTATGAGTCCCACGAGGACGGCGATGGCTATTCCGATGACGATCAGCCGCGAGCTCGTTTGGGATTGATCTTTTTTCTGGCAACAGTTTTTGTACTTTTTACCACTGCCGCAATGGCATGGATCATTTCGATTCAGTTTGTCAGTCATGTGCAGGGTTGATGTGTTAATGTATCCGGGTGTCTCAATTCAGTTTGTGGCGGTGAAAATAACGCAAAAAATCAGGTGCGCGGTTTTTTCGCTAGCTGAATTTAATTATTAACTGACAGATAGCACAACATAGTTTACTCTTTCGTAGCATAGCAGGTTTACACTTTGAGGTAAACCATATTGTGCTATCTATCCATTAGTATTATGATCCATTATAGATGGATACTCTGAAATCTGCACATTAAGGCCATACAGGCTATTCACGATCAAAGTAGGTTCTATTCCCCACGGATCAAAGATCGCCTCTTGAGAACGCTGGACCCAGGCCGCTCTCATGCCCGACGAAATTGCCCCGATAACATCGAATGGATTACTTGAGATCAGCCAGGCACTGTTCCCTGTTGCCTCCGCCTTCCTCAGGAAATAGCTATACACACCCGGGTTTGGCTTAAATGACCTGAGGTCGTCAACACTCACAACTCCAAGAAAAAAGTCTCTTATCCCCGCCGTGTCAAGTAAAGTTTCGATGGCCTCCGTACTGCCGTTGGAAAATGCATAGATACGAAAACCGGCCTTCTTCAAACGGGCCAATCCTTCTTTGACATCACTGAATACCGGCAATACGCGGTAAACATCAAGCAGCTCATCTTTTTGTGCTTCCGTTAAAGGAACTTTGTAGAAACTACAGGTGTAATCAAGGGCATTCCTTGTACAAACGGCAAAGCTTTCATAATTCTGCATCAATCCTCGCCGAAAGGAATATTCCAATTGCTTGTCCCTCCAGGTGCGGGAAAATTCTTCAGCCTGGTCCCCGACCATTTCCTGTAACTTTGAAACAACGTCGTGAGTGTCGAATAATGTCCCATATACATCAAACGCAAGGGTAATAGACATGACAGCCTCCATTTTAACAGATAATCCGAAAAGTATCCATTCTTGTCATTCCATGCGAATGGGACTTTATCTTGCTTCGAAAATTTTTAGTTGCCTGGGGAATCTTGTTGAGTCAGGGTGGGGAATACTCGTGGCCCGTGAGAAGTTGACAAACAGCCGGCGCATAACCTCAGGTAATACCTTATTAATGGTTTACCAATGCGAGCACTTCATCGACGGTCCACTGGTCATAGGCATGGACGCCGTATTTGCAAGCCAGTATCTTTCCTTTCTGATCGATCAGAAAATCGGCCGGACGTCCGAACGGAGTTTCACCGAACCCCGGAAGTCCGACACCGTGCCGGAATGTCCCTCTCATCGCTGCCGACAAAGCCCGCGGATGGAGCAGGGAAAGAATAGATGCTTCCACCCCAAATTCCTTATAGAGGATTTTTCCGGGATCAGCGATCATCGGAAAAGGAGTATCGACATGATGGCGAAGCATGGTATTCCCGGATGAATGAAAGACTATAACTTCCCGGATTCCTGATTGTTCCAGTTCTTTATATCTGCGAATGAATGGTTGGATATGCAGATTACAGATCGGGCACCCTGAAAAGCGCCTGAACTGAAGATGAGTGATATGGTCCGGGGAAGGAACAGGGATGGATGACGATTGTATAGTCTCAAGTGTTCGTTCTTTAATTCGGTCGCCGGCAGCAATTTTTTTCATAATCATCAGATAATGTTGATTTGACCTATTATAATTATTCAGCCCGTTTAAAAGTAGAGCATCGGACGTTTTGACTATCTCTCCGTATCCCGTCCATTGCTCTGGGCACGATCTGCCATGATAGCCCATACCTGTCCTCTGTCCAGCCGTATCTCCGGCTAAAAGGATATTCACCGAGTTCCATCAGTACACGGCCGCCCTCCGAAAGCTCGAACGACACAACATCGCAATCGCCCGAAGGTGTGTCATGGAGTGTGGTCACGTCCTTGATTGTTGAGCTGTTCCTGAAGACAGATACGTAAAACTCTGCGGCATCTTTTGCCTGGTTATCGAACCACAGGTGGGGTGTTATTTTTTGCATGGCGGTTATTCCTTTTTGTTATCCGGGTTTGGATGCAATAAGCACTACTCCACGATTTGGAAAATTTCCCGTCGGCCGGTAAGGTACATTTCCGTGTAACCCTGCTTTTCGTAGTCCTTAAAGCAAGCTTCAGTAAGTTCCGCCAGTTCTTTGAAAAGCGAGGCATCGAAAGAAGTGAAATTGAAGCACGATTTTCCCTGCATTCGCTTTTTTAGGGCAGGTGAAATGGTTTCCAAAAGTTTTGGATTTATATAGACAGGCATAAGGTGGTAACTAACGTAATTCTTTTTGATTTGTACAGCCCCGAACCAAAGTGGTTTTTTGTTCTTTTGAATGTTATGAGTGTTTACATTCAACTCATCATCTGTATCAGTTGTACAGTTCATTTTATGAGCATAGGGAAGCATGATGCTTCTCAATTCCGAAAATATTTTATCGAAGTTTTGCATATGATTCACCAAGCTGTATTACGGCCACCCGCATAACCGGCGTGGCGCCGAATCGGGTAAAAGTATAATTCACTTAATTTACTGTAAATGCTGCAAAAGACAACAAATTCACCGATGACCGGTTGATGATTTTGTTAGATAGCTTTTTTGCTCCTATTCTTAAATTCTCGAAATACGATAATAATGAGAGTAACCGCAGTTATGGGAATTGCAAAGTACAGCATTACCGTATTGAAAATTGTCAAAAGGCTATGTTGAGTTGCATTTAATATCAGATACGAAGTATATGCAATGTAGTAACACAGGAATAAAAAACCTTCCCATCTGCTGATTGCTCCTCTGGTAAAGAATACAGGCAGACAGGCGATTGCCACAGCAATCATAAGTGGAATATCAAATGCCAAAATTGGTTCAGAAACGGAAATACCTGAAGGAGCCAACATGCTTGAAATGCCAAGCACACCAAGTAAGTTAAATATATTACTGCCCACAACATTGCCTACTGCGATATCGCGTTCTCCCCGAATAGCTGCAATAATCGATGTTACTACTTCAGGCATTGAAGTACCGGCAGCAACGATGGTAAGCCCGATGATCAATTCACTGACACCTAAGTAGCCGGCAAAACTGACCGCTCCGCTGACAAACCATCTTGAGCCCAGTACCAATAGAGCTAAACCTATAATTACAAGAAAGATATTCAACAGCCAGTTTACCGGATCCCCGGAAGGCTGAGTTGTCTGAATTTTTTGACCCGGCTCTTTATTGCCAGAATTGGCTCTAAGACTAAAAATGACTAAAATAACCACATAAAGAATTAAACCGGCGACCAGTAAAAACCCGTCAAAGCGGGTAATCATTTGGTCCAGGCTGAGAAATAAAACGACACCGGAAACAATGATCATCAGGGGAACGTCAAAACGAATGATCTGTTGAGAAACAAAAAGGGGGACAATTATAGCTGAGATACCTAAAATGAAGAGGACATTAAAAATATTACTCCCAACAACATTTCCCAGTACTATATCAGCCTGCCCAGAAATAGCTCCCCCTATACTTACAGCTAGTTCAGGTGCACTCGTGCCAAATGCGATTACTGTTAAACCAATAATAAGAGGGGAAATACCCAAGCCGGAAGCTAACTTAGATGCACCGTGCACCAACATTTCCGCTCCGATAATGAGAAAGGCTAAACCAAGAACAAATAGTAGAATCGTCATTTGAATTTTGGAATTACTATAAAATGCCACCTAACGGTCTGCGGTTTAACCGGCGGGGTGATATCCCTCATGGAAAGAAGAGAGCTTTCCCACCCTTCCGGTTGAAATTGCCTGTTATTCGACTGTCTTTACTAGATATCGCTTTTGGACTGTACCACTTTCTGACGTAAACACTTCAATTAGTTCCAAAGGCTGTTCACTTCCTCCATTTCCATAAAGTGGAATACCACTTCCAAGAAGGATCGGAATGACAGTAATTGTCAACTCATTGATCATTCTATCTTTAAGAAATCCTTGAATCGTTATTCCCCCGTCGATATAAAGATGTTTCTTTCCTTCTTTCGAAAGTTTAGCGACTATTTCCTGTGGTGTTCCAGATAAGAATCTCACCTTGCCTGTTAAAGTATCTGGCGCCGTTAAATCTTGTGTTGTCAGTACAATGACTTCGGTGCCCTCGTAGTACCACTCGTCGAATGTCAATGCTTTCTCGTACGTATTACGTCCCATAACAATTGCATCAACTGTCGAAATGAAGTCATCGTATACTAAACCAACCTTTGTAGCATCATTATACTCGGTTCTGAGAAGCCACTCAATATCACCGTCCAACTTTGCGATAAATCCGTCAGTACTGGTAGCTATGTAAACTGAGCATTTCATTCGTGTACGGGATTACTAAGTCGAATAACGGCTTCGCGTTTGTGTGTGGCGTGGCAAATCATAACAGTATGAGATACAATTGTTTACACGTCAGCACGAATCTTATAATTAGGCATCCTCCAAGTTGACGTACCTTTTAGGGATAGTCAACTTGTTGTCCAAGCTACCAACTCAAACAGTGAGAATGCCTTATGATCAAGATTACATATTTTCAGAATTCCGGCAAGCCCGATCCATCGCAATTGCTGCTGGCCATAGATGTAGCAGCAGCCGGGCGATGATCTACATAACGGTTATGTCATCCTCGTGGAGGAATGATCTCACCTGAATCATTGTCACAAACCGACTGCTTGCTTTGAACGGTCCATACTGTAAGAAAGCGAGGTCACTATTAAGTCAATGTGATCAGCATCCAGATAAAGTAACATCGCCGGATAAGCAACCATTTATGAAAAGTTAAATCGTGGGAATTACTCTTTGGAAGAGGGTCATCAAAAATGTTTTATTTAATGTCACTTGGGCTTTATTTGCTTTCAAAAGTACCTGCTAGGCAATGAAGCCCTCTAACGGCCCGGCATTTCTGCTGCGTGGCGACCATTCAAGAATATAAGCAAGAAACGCGTACACGTCAGCAGGAAATGCTTGTTACAAGGCAGCTTAACAAAAATATCCATAGAGTATATATGGGTTGTGATCTGATTAAGTATCATAATTGGCTCATTAAATATCTTTATAATGAGCCGAATAATGGTTATATTTGGCTCATGGAAAAATATAACTGGCAACAGAAAGACTGGCCGAATTTTCGATACAGCCTGAAAGGGCTGGAGGATATCCTGTTTTCATTCGCTGAAAAAGCTGGTCGTATTTCGGGATTATTGCAAGGTTTGCCGGAAGACACCCAGCAAGAGGCGGTGATTAACATGATGGTGGCCGAAGCCATAAAGACTTCGGAAATCGAGGGAGAATATCTAAGCCGAAAAGATGTCTTGTCTTCCATACGTAAAAACCTTGGGCTCCACGGCCAAGAGCAGATATCTGATATGAGAGCAGCCGGTTTGGGCGAGCTAATGCTTGATGTCCGCAATACCTGGAGAGAACCACTAACCCGGAAAAAGTTGTTTGACTGGCATAAAATGTTGCTAAGTGGAAACGAGCGGATACAATTGGGTGCCTGGCGAAGCCATTCAGAGCCGATGCAAGTGGTTTCAGGTGCTATGGGTAAAGAAAAAGTACATTATGAAGCCCCGCCATCTGAGTGTGTTGCCGAAGAAATGAACCGCTTCATCGAATGGTTCAATGAAACAGCACCTGTGAATAAACCGGAAATACAGCATGCTCCGGTGCGAAGCGCAGTTGCCCACTTATATTTTGAAACGATTCACCCATTTGAAGACGGTAATGGCCGGATTGGCCGGGCTATAGCAGAAAAAGCCTTGTCGCAAGGGTTGGGCCGGCCGGTGTTGTTGAGTATGTCGGAAACGATTGAATCCAATAAAAAAGCCTACTATTCTGCCTTACAGAAAGGTCAAAGGTCAAATGAAATCACCGACTGGATCCATTATTTTGTAGATCTTGTGCATAAAGCTCAGCTGAGAGCCGAAGAGCTCATTGAGTTTACACTTCGAAAAGTAAAGTATTTTGATCGATTTGATGATTTGCTAAACGTCCGGCAGAAAAAGGTAATAAGAAGAATGATGGATGAAGGCCCCGAAGGTTTTGAAGGGGGGATGAATGCCCGAAAGTATAGAGGTATAGCCAAAGTCTCAAAAGCGACGGCCACGAGAGATTTACAAGAATTGGTTGAATTGGGGGCTATTGAGCGTATCGGAAAATCTGGAGGCCGAAGCACTAGTTACCGAGTGAAAATTTAAATGTGGAACCTGGTATGGTTTCTGCCTTGTAACTATTTATTAACGCAGTGAATTTTCGGTATGTGAATTGGGTGTAATATGTCGTACTTGGATGAGGAATTCAATTTATTTGGCTTACTAAGTTGTATAAGGGCGAATAATTATTCCTTATGACGCTGAAAGGATGGCGTTGTATAAGTATCTTATATCAAATTGTTCCCCATACGGATCGGATTTGCCGGTCATATTTTTACTTTCACTTTTATACAATGGTACAGAAGGGACTAATCAAGATGTCAACCTGTACCTGTAACGACCTATAATGGCACAAAATGGGCAGTCACTTCATGGTCATGAGCTGGAATAAAAGTGATTACAGTATCTTCAGATTGGATATCACCGGACCAGTGTGAAAACCGATAACCCGAACGAGCAATGGCTTTAAGTGTTAACGGTATGTCACTGAAATAAATCCCGGTCCAGGGGTAAGGACGAAATGCAACCCCGGGGGTTTCCGGGGCGATCAGAAGATTGTTAACCTCTACATAACCCTGGTTCTCGGAAGAAATAGAGATGGACAGCCTGATGTCTCTTGCGATATCAAAATGTTCCCGGATATGCGCTCTCACATGCTCTGTACGGTTCGATGCAAATGCATGCATTTGTGTATTGGATTGTAACCATGTTTCTTGATGGGGTTTTCCCCACCGGATTCCATGCTCTTCAATGGCACTGGCAATATTGGTGGCAAGGCTGTCCAGGACTTGTGACACGCGATCCGGTTGAAATACGGAATTCAGGTGATCAGCCAGGCGATTTATAAATTTGTACCGGAAGGAGTCGTTGGCCAAAAGGTTTCTAAGGATGGTGTTCGGCCACTCTTCCCCGTTGGACGGGCTGACTTCGGAAGTGACCCAGGTTATCATATTGAATTCGGCATCCGTATAATGCCCAAGGGATTGATCCGCATCGTAAAAAAGCCACCGCCATCGTCCATCTCGCCCGACGGAAGCATCCCGGGTGTAAGCGGTTTTGTTCCGCCAGAAGTCGATATTATTATGAGGCCAGTCGTTGTTTGCAAAATAGATTTGGGCACTGACGTAATCCAGATAGTGATCAACGTCCATCATGGTTTCAACCATCTGAAAATGCAGGGGGTCCGAAAGATCGTGGTCCTCCATGTAGGCGATCATTGCACGGTAGTGTTCATTATCCCCGTTGTCGGCGGTGTGGCGACCCGTTAGCAGATCAATGTTTTCCGGATCCACACCGTAAACACGTTCCAGGTAGTCGTTATCATAACGTTCACGCATGTTGTGAATTCCCCAGTATTCTCCGTTTACAAACACGATAACCGGCCTATACGCCTGGGTATCGACATTCAAATGGCGAATAAGCACATGTGCGGCTGCATCCCTGAACATGGAATATCCCCAATCCTGACCGGAATTTCGCAGGAGAATCCTGCGGTATGATGAATAGGGTTCATCCGGGAATAAAGGGTAATCTATCGAATTCTTTCCATACTGATTTCTGGCATAGATACGAAATGATTTTTGCGGCAGGCCACGGGACCATCCCCCGTGGATACGCAACCCGACGTTTTGTGTAAAGCTGTGCGTTCCGTCAGCTTCAAAAAACTCAAACGAAGCCTCTCGTTCCCATTCGGAACCTCTTTGATCGTAATTGGGCGTGTCCTTGTAATCCCCATTCATTGTACGGCCGTGAACATAAATGCCGGTGGCATCACTGAACAGGTGTGCACTGTCGGTCACAATCGAAATTACCGGCAAATCATAGGTGGCGCTTCCTTCCGGAAGGATAAAAAAGGATCTTGTGTCGGATGTATGCAACTCACCTGGTTTTTCGGCACGAACTCGGATGGTTGTTCCTTTGGTGCCAGGTTGTTGCGGAGCGATCCAGGTCCGGTCACCGCTGGTAAATGTGTTGGTCGGTATGACGGACAGCTTGTTGGGTTCTTGTGTGCGATTATAGACGGGAATCGGGTTTATATATAGACGGGATCGGTTGGTCGGTTCCGAGCCGTCCATCGTGTAGTAAATTGTTGCTTCGGGATCGGGGTGTGACAAGGCAAGTTCAAATGGCGTGGAGTAAAACCCGGCATCGTGGGAAAACACCACAGGCTCAAGTTGTTCCCGGAATCCCGGCCTGATATTCGGCTCACCCGGTGTAGGATTTTCAAAGAAGATCCAGGAATTCCTGTTCCCGGGGGTGCGTCCGAATGAATAATCGGCCTGGATATTGGTCAATGGGACTTCGTCAATACGTTTTCCATCGGGTGAGGTCAGAATAACTTCTTCTCCTGCTGCTGAAACAGCAAAACTGGTATGCAGCGGGGCACCCGGCCGGGTTCGGTTTTTATTTGAAGCCCAGACGAGCAGAAATTTTCCGGATGGAAGTACGGTATCCGGAAAAACCCATTTAAACGGTTCGTCATTATCATCCGATAATCCATATCCGTAGAGATCAATCGCTTCTGTACCGGTATTGTGTAGTTCGATCCAATCCATATAGTCTCCATCCTCATCGGCATTGATAGTGCTGTTCGAGGCCAATAGCTCGTTGATGGTCAGTTTGTCAGTGACACTGTCAGAACGGCCACAGAAAACCAGGAGAAACAGAGGTATAGTGATTAATAAAGAGCATGGAAATTTGTGATGATACAACATGCTTGTCCAGTCCGGGCCGGTGTGAATTTTCGTTGTTTGTTCAAAGCAGTGAATTAAAGGTGTAATATAACTTAACTCACAGTCTTATTTTTGAGGGGAATTACATTTAACCATCCAACCAAATTTACACACGCTGTAAGATGTTTGCGCGGTTAGTAAAATAGTTGTTTTGCCAATTTTTTAGATACAGAAAACTCAAAGGCAGGGTAACCAATATAAGGGATCAATCGGGATAGGGTTCACTTTTTTAATTATGTTTTCTATTTGGGAAATATATATTACATTGTATGAAGTAGTAATACAAAATTATTAAAAAGTAATACGATATTATTAATAAGCGACACGATGTCGATTGTACGATTCAGCGTTTCTTTAGAGCAGGGCCTCCTGGATGCATTGGACAAATTTGCCTCTGAAAACCGCTTTACCAATCGCTCCCAGGCAATCCGCCATTTGATAAATAAAAATACTGTCGTCCAAAAATGGCATTGTAACAATATTGTAGCCGGTTCCATTACACTGGTTTTTGACCATCACAAAAGAGATCTGCTACAAAAACTGACCGATTTGCAGCATGAATATCATGACATGATTCTGTCATCGTTTCATTTTCACCTGGAAAAGGATGTCTGCATGGAGATCATTGCTGTAAAAGGCAAAGCCTCTGCCTTGACGGAACTGGCTGACAAACTGATAGCTATAAAGGGAATCCGACACGGAAAACTCACCATGAGCAGAGCGGCGTAAAAAAAATTTTAAGCGCGGGTAACACGAATTTAAAAATATTATTAACAGATTAATGACATACCGAAATGAAACCAATATTATTTTACCTTCTGACAGTGCTGGCTTTCAGCCTGATGCTCCATCAATCCGTCCAGGCACAGTGGCAAAGAGATACGATCTATCGTGAACTCGATGAAATCGAAGTTACGGCCACCAAGAATGTGCGAGCCCTCTCCAAAATACCCGGTCGGGTTGATGTGATCCCACAGGAGTATATGGACCTCAATCCCTCGGCCACCGTGGTCGATATGCTCCGCAGCGTCTCCGGAGTAAATACATCCAGCAGTCTCGGCTTTTTCACCATGCGGCCGGCCGTGACCGTGCGTGGCCTATCCGGTGAAGAGCAAAGCCGTACGCTTGTGCTAATCGACGGTGTGCCGGCGAACAATTCCGATACCGGGGGTGTGAACTGGAACAGCATCAACACAACAAATGTGAAACAAGTGGAAATTTACAAGGGCCCGGGCTCTTCTCTCTATGGAAGCAACGCCATGGGAGGCGTCATTAATATTATTTCCCGCAGACCACAAGAACCGCTTTCGGCATCGGCGGGAATCTCCTACGGCACCTTCAACACCTGGCGCAGTAATTTGAGCCTGAGCAGTCAGGCTACAGATCGGCTCTCCGTTCATCTTCATGGATTCTACAACAACAGCGATGGATATAACACCGTGCCTGAATCCGAGCGTGCCGAACCCGATTACAGCGTCCCCCGTTATGTTGAGGATACCGGAATCAACGCAAGGCTGGACTATACCTTCAATGACCTCGCCCGGGTCACCGCCTCCTATGACTTATTTCTGAATGAGCGTGGCGAAGGCACAGTTATCGAGCAGCCCGGCATGTACCGAAAGTTTGATATGAACCGCGCCAAACTGGGCATCGAAGGGGAACAGGATGATTTTCGCTATATGCTGAATATGTACTTTCAGCGGGAGGACTATTTCCGGGTCAGTGAGCGTGGAACACCCGGTGAAAACTATTCTCGGTTTAATGTGGAGTCGGATCGCGACGACTTGGGCGTCACGCTCAATTTGTTCCGGGATGCCGGTTCGAACCACTCGCTCACCGGCGGCATGGAGTTAAAAATTGGTTCGGTGGACGGTGGAGATTTTTACCAGACTTCCGACGATGAGGTCATTAACCGGGGAAGCATGCGTTTCATTGCGGGATATCTGCAGGATGAGATCAGTATGCTGGATCGGAAACTGCATCTCCTGCTCGGTTTGCGCTACGATCATGCGACCTTTTACGACGGATTTTTCCGGTCTACCGATGGTGTCTTTTTCAGAGGGGAACCTCTGGCCGGTTTCAATGACGATAACATTGAAAGCAACAGCTGGTCCATGCTGAGTCCGCGCGCCGCATTCCGCTACAACCCATCACGCGTTCTCAGCGGATATGTTTCCTATGCCCGCGGGTTTCGTGCATCCATCCTGGATGACCTTTCCCGGACCGGAATTTTCTGGGGACGGATAAAGATCGCCAATCCGGAGTTGGGCCCCGAAACACTCGACAATATTGAAGCCGGCCTGGACCTGCGTCCGGTCTGGAGACTCTCAATCTCTCCGGCCGTCTTCTACTCACACGGCAATGATTTCCTCTATTTTGTGTCCCGTCAATTGGAGGATGGATCCGACGTGTGGCGGCGTGAAAATGTTTCCTCGGTTCGCATGGCGGGTGCCGAATTGGATGTTCGCTATTTTGCCAGCGATGCACTGACGCTTTCGGCTGGCTATACCCGACACTACTCCGAGATACTCTCTTTTCCCGATCGTCAGGAGCTGGAAGGCAAGGAGCTGACCTATTCGCCTCGCCATATGGCCAACGCCTCAGTTCAGTGGCAAAATCCGATAGCCAACCTCAGCCTGACGCTATTCTACAAGGGTTCCCAGTTCAGCAGCGATGATAACAATGCCGGTAACGACGACACCCCTGAAATCGATGCCTATACAACAATGGACATGAAGGCTTCCCGCCGGTTCTTTGACTCACTGACCGGATCGATTGAGGTCCTTGATATCATGGACAACAGATACATGGAAACCGTTGACATGGTATCACCCGGAAGAATGGTAATTATCGGGTTTAAATATAATTTTTCAAGTTAACCGGATGCAGTTACCGGATTGTATTGGTGCAAGCTCAATACCGGTGTTTTCAATTCCAGGATTTCAATCAGGCGGATTATGATGCTTCAAATTTCAGCTTCGAACAAACTTACGGCATTTTTTTTGATACTTCTGTTATTATATGCCGGATGCGGGGAATCCACAAATGATCATAATCCGGGAGATCGGAAGGAGCACCCCCCATCGCCAATGCGGCATAACGCAATTGATTCACCAGGCGATCCTGAGAACACATCCCGCCCCTGGTCCGTTGAACCCTCGCCGGATGGTGTATCCATAACGATTCGGGACATGCTCGGACGGGAGACAACAATTCCGGGGGATGTACGCCGAGTGGTCGGATTGAGAGCCGGCGCACTGCGCATGCTCACCTATCTGGATGCGGTCGATATGGTAGCCGCCATCGAGGAGCCTGAGCGCAGGGCGGATCGCCCCTACCTCTCCGCTTTCCCTGAACTGCGTGAACTGCGGGCCGTTGGGCCTCAGATGGGCGGTGATCCCGAACTGCTGGTTTCGACCGGGCCCGATCTGATTTTCCTCACCTTCACCAGCAAGGGACAGGCTGATGAATTGCAATCAATCACCGGTATTCCGGTGATTGCTCTTGAATATGGTGATTTCACAGAAAATAGAGAGACTTTTTTCGCATCGCTGCGCCTTATGGCCGCCACAATCGGCAAGAGCGATCGGGCCGATACACTCATATCCGGCATACGCAGATCAATCGCCGATCTCAAAGAACGTACAACAACCATACCGGAAGCGGAACGACCGAAAGCCTATGTGGGTGGCATATCTTACCGGGGTGCACGGGGAATTGCATCCACCGACCCGCATTATCCGCCCTTTCAGTTTGTTCAGGCTGTCAATGTGGCCGGCGATATACATTTGCGCCTCATAAATCCGATCCAGGGAACTTATATCGATAAAGAGCAGCTCATAACGTGGGACCCTGATGTGCTTTTTTTGGATCTTTCGAGTCTTCAGACAGCCGGACCCGAAATCCGGACCGGCACACCGCTCGCACGTACTCTTACGGCCGTCAGCAACGATGAGGTTTACGGCGTACTTCCATATAACAACTATGCGGCCAATTTTGAAGCTATTCTGGCCAATGCATGGTATGCAGGAATTATTTTATATCCTGAGCGATTTGATGATATAACCATATCTGAAAAAGCAGACCAGATATTCGAGATGTTTTTCGGCAGGCCCATTTACGATGACATCCATAACCTTTATGGTGGCTATCGGCGACTGAATGTGGAAAGATTATGAGCGAAACCATCCTGGTCGCAAAATACCGCCGTTATATTCGCAACCGCCTGCTGTTCATTGTCCTGGTAATAGCGGGTATAGCTGTGACAGGGGTTATAGCCATCGCCTCAGGTGCCGCAGGCATCGGTTTTCGGGAGGTGCTCTCGGTGTTCTTCGCCGAACCGGACCATGCCACTTTACAGATCGTGATGCAGATTCGCATGCCGCGACTGCTGGCTGCTCTTCTGGCCGGCTTTGCCCTGTCCGCATCGGGCGCGGTGATGCAGAGTATTCTGCGCAACCCGCTCGCCTCTCCCTTCACTCTGGGCATTTCAGGCGCTGCTGCATTCGGAGCTGCTTTTGCTATCGTGGTGCTGGGCGCCGGCAGCACGGCCGATCTCACTACGGCGTTTAATGACACAACCGCGTCCAACCGGGCCGGATTGCTCTCCCAACTCGGCGGCCGTTACCTGGTCATGGTTTCGGCGTTTTTATGGAGCATGACCAGCACATTTTTCATCCTGGCGATTGCCCGCTATCGGGGTGTCACACCCGAAGTAATGGTCCTGGCCGGCATTGCCATCGGATCGCTGTTCAGCGCGGGTGTTTCGGCCATGCAGTACCTGGCCACCGAAGCAGAGCTGGCCGCCATCGTCTTCTGGATGTTCGGAGACCTAGGGCGGGCATCGTGGCAGGAGGTTTCAATTTTGGCATTGGTGATGATTCCGGTCTGGCTGTTTTTTACGATGATGTCTTGGAATTACAAGGCTTTGCAGTCTGGCGACGAGTACGCACAAAGCCTGGGGGTGAATCCGTTCCGGATCAGGCTCTACGGAATGCTGGTTGCCTCGCTGGCCACGGCGGTAGTCGTCAGTTTTTATGGTATCATTGCATTCGTCGGACTGGTGGTGCCTCATATCGTTCGCCGCTTCATCGGTGGGGAAGAGACGTTTCTGATCCCGGCCGCCGCCCTGTTTGGAGCACTCTTCCTGCTGCTGTCGGATACCGTGGCACGCACGCTCTTTTCACCGGTCATCCTGCCGGTGGGTATCCTGACCTCCTTCATCGGAGCTCCGCTCTTCCTGTTTCTGTTGTTGCGGGGCCTTGGGAAAAGCTACTGGAACTGAAAAAAACACATTCACATCCACATCCATACCGCACAATCCGGCGACACACTTAACACTTTAAGTAATGCATATCACACTCCGAAATATCACTTTTTGCTACGAAAAGGACCCGGTACTCATTGGGATCAGCGCGGAGATTGACCGGGGAGAGCTGGTGGCAATGGTGGGGCCGAACGGGTCGGGGAAAAGCACGCTGATCAAGTGCATCAACGGCATTTTGACTGTCAGGGAAGGGAATGTGCTCATCGACGGGACCAGCCTTCAGTCCATATCTTCCGTGGAACGGGCGCGAAAAATGGCCTATGTACCGCAGAACGAACATAAAAGTGTACCGGTGAAGGTCTTCGATGCGGTACTTCTCGGCCGGAAGCCATATATCCAGTGGCGGCCCTCGCGATCTGATTACGACCGAACGGCGGAGGTTCTGCGCAGACTCGATCTGGAAGATGTGGCCATGCGGGAAGTCCATAAGCTCAGCGGCGGACAGCAACAGCGTGTCTTCATTGCCCGGGCTCTGAACCAGGAGCCAGACATCCTGCTGCTGGATGAACCCACGGCCAATCTGGACCTCAAATACCAGATGGAGATCCTTAAACTGCTCAGGGATCTGTCCTGCGACGGAATCACGGTGGTGATTGCCTTGCACGATATCAACATGGCGTCGCTATTTGCCAGCCGCGTAGTGATGCTGAAGGATGGATCCGTCTTTGCCAGCGGCGGATCAGAGATCCTCACGGCCGAAAACGTTGAGCAGCTTTTCGGTGTGAAAGTGAGTGTTGTCCATGAAAGCAGTACCCGCTTCATAATACCTGACCGGATTTGACTCTTACCGGTTAGAATGATCCTGCAAATAACAAATGAGCAGATGGGCAATGATAATATCTGCGGAGTTATATAATTCCAAAAATTCATCCGTGGCATTGTCCATATCCATACCGGCTATCGACACTCTTATTGCCATTTCCAATTTGTCGGATCCAGAGGCTATCAATTCAGTTAAATATTCAATGTATTTCTTCGCTTTATGCAAATTGTTTTTTTTACATTCCATATAGCCCGGTCTATATTTGTATTTGCCCCAATAATAGAATGAAGAATTACAGAAAAATAAGGTGGGGATTGAATATGGATTTCTAGTTAAACTGTTTGCGTAAAAAAAAGAATAATTGATCCAACGATTAACCCCGCAAAGAGATTAATCAGTTTTACAAAAATAAATGTACGGGGGGAATGGGCAAGTAAAGGCAACATCCCGTGGCCATCTTGTACCATAGAACTTGCCATCAGAATACCAAACGGTACCGCCCTGTTGGCAAACAGCGTGACGAATACCAGATGTGGCCCTGACTCCGGTATTAGCCCAATCAGCGAAGAGATTCCCAATACGGCCCACAGATTTTGTCGGATAAGCTCTTCCATATACAACTGCTCAACAAGTATATGTGTGACGAGGAGTGCTCCGAATGTCCATATGAAAATTCTGGGAACATGATTACGGGCGATGTGATCCCATAGATGTTTCTTTAAAAAATTCTCCGATACGGTGGTGACAATGAACAAGGCCAGGAACGTGACAAACAATATTGAGAGACGCACCCAGTTCCATTCTTGTGGTCCAACCTGTCCCGATACCAAAGCAACCGCAAATAATCCCAACACAAAGGCCAAAATAATCCTGTTGGGTGAACTCGCCTTCCATTGTGCAATGATCCCATCCTTCGGGTAACATTGACAGGTACCAAAGGTATGAAGCTGGAAACCTTCACACCGTTCTACACCGGTATATATACTGTCATGGAAATGGAAAGCAAATTGATTGTAATTGCTCTTCAGGAAAACGTCGGTCAGAATTCCTGTAACAAGGCCCAAAAAAAATAATATTCCCATCAATAGCATCGCATCCCGCGGAATCATGGCAAGCATAACATATGCTTCGTCGCCACTGGTGGCTATCATTGCGGTGACAACCGCTCCAACAGATAACATGCGGTGAGAATACATTGCAACAACTACAAAAGTACCCAGACATCCCGGAATAATACCCATAAATGCAGCAAATAGATATTGTCCCGAATATGATACCGCAACACGCTCATGCCATGAACCACTGGTTAATACATTAATGTATTCGATCACCAGCATCATAACGAATACGAAACCGGTGATCATCAACGCCTGGTTAAAAACTCCGAGTAGCGCCTCCATAATTTTCTAATTCAACCGATTCATAATCTGTGTTAAGCACACCATTGAGATGATTCATCAACAGGACACGTTACTTTCGCCCTGCCTCTGAAAAAGTCGATAAGAGGCTGCTAAATATCCGTTTCGCCAGCTATAAGTTGTCTTAATCCACCCGGATTAAAAGCATCTCCGTCCAGTAATATCACTTTATAATCCTTTGAATGCAGGAAATGTGCCAATATGGTAATAACCGAACTTTTTCCGCCGTCTCCTTTATCACATACCAAAATCCTTTTTCCAATAAGTGAGTTCATGTCCCTTTTCTTTTTGGACACAATTTTTTAATTGCATGATTTACAGAATCCATAAAACTGAATGAGATGTCCGGCTATTTCAAAATTGTGTTTTTGCGACAACACCTTTTCGACTTTCTTGAGTAAGTTGATTTCCTCATTATCAAAATCATCAAAATCAATGACACGTCTGCAACCTGTACATACCAAATGATGATGATAATTTGGCTTTAATGGGTTTTGGAGCAATTCATACCGGTGGCGGCCGTCGCCGAAATAATATTTTTTAACCAGACCCATTTTCTCCATAATCTCGAGGTTACGGTATACTGTCGTTAAACCGATCTTCGGATATTTTTTATATACTTTCAGATAGATTTCTTCCGCGGACAAATGCCCGATGGTATTGCTCAATACTTTCCAGATTGCCTGTCTTGGCTTTGTAACACGAAACCCCATGTTATGAAACTTGTTGAGCAATTTCTGTGTGTTATGTATCATGTCTAAAATATTCTAAATGAAAATGATTATCATTATTATGATATATAATATGAATTAGAAACTCAAGTCCGTGGTTTTTCAAAGCAGACAATTATTTGCATTTTTTATTCTGACCTCTGCATTCATCGAAAAAACAAATAATCTTTATGGAACCAGCAAAAAAATCAGTATCCGGAAACATTGAGCAGATCCACTCAAGGTGTATAGCCTGTGGTTCTGAAAATGAAGATGGTCTGCACTTAAGATTTGAAAAGATTGAAGAAGAACGCCTAACGGCCAAATTTCAATGTAATGACGGGTATCAAGGTTATTCAGGCATATTGCATGGGGGAATAGTTTCATTGATCCTGGACAGTGCAATGTGTAATTGTGTGTTTGCACAAGGAAAAGCAGCTTTAACCGCCGAAATGAACGTTAGATTTCACCATCCTGTTCTGACAGAGCGAGAGGCATGGGTATCAGCTATCATAAAAAGAAGTTCGCATTCTTTGTATTTTTTAGAAGCCGAAATTGTCCAGGATAACGAAATAAAAGCTTCTGCTACGGCTAAATTACTTGATCAATCCGAATCGCTTACAGGTTTTGATCGTGGGTATATAAAAAAATAGTACCGGATTCAACATACTCCCCAACAATTGTAATTGATTCAATAGCATTCGGTTGATGCGGCTTTCCAGGTATGGGCCATCTTTACTTCATATTGACAAATTGGAGAGGGACGTTGAATTTTTTGGATTTAAGAACTTGAATCACTTCCTGCAGGTCGTCAATTTTTTTACTTGTAACACGTATTCGGTCATCCTGAATGGCCGGTTGTACTTTCAGCTTTGTATTTTTGATCTCTTTTACAATTTTTTTTGCTGTATCGCGATCAATACCCTCTTTGATGATGGCACTCTCTTTTATGGCACCGGAGCTGGTACCTTCTTCCCCGCCGAATTCAAGTACTTTTGGATCCAGCCCTCTTTTTATAAAATGTTTGGCAAGCATCTCTTTGACAGCCTTCAATTTCATGTTTTCGGCGGCAACAATATTGATGCGTTTCTCCTTTCTTGAAAAGTTTACTTCCGTATACAATCCCTTGAAATCGTATCGGGTTGAAACCTCCTTTATTGTATTGTTGACGGCATTGTCTACCTCCTGTTCGTTGAGTTCGTTTACAATGTCGAATGATGGCATGATGGAAGAATTTGGTGAGGACGTATTTTGAAAAGTGGAGTAAATATAAAATCTTTTTTGGAATAACTTTAATTATCATAAATCTCGCCTGGGCTTATGACGGCTTCTGTCTCGTGCCCCTCATTATAGGCCACGCCACCAAAATGTTTTCTGAGAAAATAGAGGCTTACATGTACCAGCCCGATCAATACCGGTACTTCCACCAGTGGGCCAACTACTGTAGCAAAAGCAATTTTCCTGTTTCGTAAGTAATTTCAAAATAGCCAGTCGAACAGGGTGTCCCAAAGCTTTGGAAAGCTGCGCAGCCCGGATACTGGCCGGATCGTTAATATCCACACCGGTGATACGGATCGGAGTGCTTTCAAGTGTGGCCATGGCCGTTCATTGCGTGAAAGGATTTCATAACTATATATAATCGTAATATAACGATTATAGTAAGACGATTTCAATATTCATTTAATGGACGTGGTTGCCGTTCTAATAATATGGATTAGTGTATATGCCCTTTTGAATGCTATGATCTTGTGTATCTGTCACATTGGGGGTATATGAAAAACATTTTCCTACTATTTTAATGGCAGCAATGGGCGGTTCCGCTGTTCAAGCACAAAATCCCTTTGCCTGAGATTCCGGAGCAGAATTTTGCAGGCCTGCCGGATTGGTTGAAATATAAATTTGTTTGGTAATATGTTATTAATATTATATATTAATATATAATAGTCTTTTATCTTATTTAAGATCATATTTAACACACGCCGGATAGAAATCATCATATTAAACAGTTCTTTAACCACCAATAACATTGTAAACTCATGAAACCTTTAATAAGAATATTCCTGCCAATCTTTATTTTACTTGTAACAGCCGGAGTTTTCCGGATTCAGGCACAGCATACGGAGTATACATTAGACGGCATGACCTTCGGGATGCCGGAAGCTGAGGTGTACACCGAAGATTACGACGGGCCTCCGGTAGTCGGTGAATATGTCACCATGCTGCCGAATATAAAGCCACTCAACTATGAGGGAAACAAACATCATGATATCAGGCTTGACACCTATGTTCAGGAATTGGATGTAGCCGATGGCCAACGGTATCGGGCATGGACGTTCGGAGGAATGGTTCCGGGTCCTGTAATTCATGTTCGTGAAGGAGATAGAATTACATTTACCATGAAAAATCGATCTGACGAAATTGTAAGCATTGCAGAACCGGGATCGAATCCCTCCTCCGATTTTTTAAAAGAGATTGCGGACAACAATTATATGAATTTCGAACCGGCTATTATGCCCATGCCGCATTCCATGGATTTCCATGCCGGTACGGTTGCAAAAGATGACAAATGGAGAACCATCGCACCCGGTGAAACAATCAGGTTCGATTGGGTGGCCAACTATCCCGGAACGTATATCTATCACTGCGGTACTCCAAGTGTATTAATGCATACAGCCATGGGACAACATGGTGTTGTCGTGGTATCTCCTAAAGACGGATTTGAAACTGATGAGATAGTGGACCGGGAATGGGTAGTTGTTCAATCCGAATACTATTTGAGAGAAGGTAATGGCGATCTTTATCAATACGATTTTGAGAGTGCACAGAAAAAGCAACCATCTCATGTTGTATTCAATGGTCATCAAACCATACTTCACGATCAACCGCTTGAAGCCAATGCCGGTGAAAGAGTGCGAATTCACTTTTCGAATAACGGCCCGAGCCTCACTTCCAGTTTCCATGTGATCGGAGCTATATTTGATAAAGTATGGATGGAAGGGCACCCCTTTAATGAAATGCGTGGTATGCAAACGGTTTTACTGGGTGCGTCCAGCTCAGCTACTATTGAGTTCATCGTGCCTGAAGAAGGCAGTTACATTCTTATTGACCATGAATTTGCCGATGCTGAAAAAGGTGCCACGGGTACACTGAAAGCCGGCCCGCGTCAATAACAACCCCGGAAGCATCTCAGCGATCCAGGAAATTTAATATATCTGAGCTACATGAATCCGTCATCGATACACTTACAAATATTATTGAGTCTGTTGACGATTATCGGGGTTGCGACATCGATTCATGCGCAAAGTGCAGCCGTTGAAATTCCCGGCGGTAATTTTCACTCTGTGCTTCCCGAAGTGGAGGGGGAACCGATTGTAGTTGACTCGTTTCATCTCGATCGTACCGCCGTAACCAATCGGCAATATCTTGAATTTCTGAAGGATAACCCATCATGGAGAAGATCACAAATTCCTTCTCTGTATGCAGCGTCAGGATATCTGAGACATTGGATGGGGGATATGGAAGTCGACAGTGAATCCGCTTATAACAAACCGGTGATACGGGTATCCTGGTTTGCAGCTAATGCTTACTGTAGTTGGAAAGGTGGCCGGCTTCCCACTATTAATGAATGGGAATACTCTGCACAGGCGATGGACTTTGAGTCCCAGGCTGAAGCTGACCGTTTCAGTACGGAATTGATCGGATGGTATTCGGCGGTGGATGCTAATCAGGTGCAGCCCGTGGAATCTACCGGTATCGAAAACCGATACGGAATTAGCGATCAGTTCGGACTGGTTATGGAGTGGGTGGATGATTTCAAACCACCTGTGGGATCGGAAATATCACTTGATTGCGGCACTGTGGGTCGAATGAAAGGAGATGCGACTATTTACAGCTATGCCATGTCGATCCGCTATATCACCCGGATGAGTTTTCGTGCAACAAGTACTACCGGTATGATGGGATTCCGCTGTGCCTACGATCGTCCACTATCTAAAAATATAAAACGGGAACAATTATGATGACTATAATAAAATTACTGCTGCTCACACTCGCAGGGCTTTTGCCTCTTCAGTTGTTTGCCCAGCATGAGATCAGCACACACACACCGGTTTCTTTGGAAGCCGTAAATGTTCCGCATGAACAGAGTCTTTTTCATGTCCAAACGGAATGGATCAATCAGGATAATGAGGCGCTTGTGCTTGGAGATTTTGCCGGTCAACCTCTCGTTGTTGTAATGTTTTATGGCCAATGTACGGGAACCTGTCCGGTTCTCATCCAAAGGACCTGGAATCTTTACAAACAGCTGGATCAACAGGTAAAAGAACAGATGCAGGTCCTCGCAGTGAGCTTTGATTATCGAAACGATTCGCCAAAGGCATTGAAAGAATATGCAGAGAGGGAACAACTGGACATCCCGAATTGGAGTTTCGTAACCGCAGATCATTCATCTATACGTGAACTGGCAATGCTGCTGGGTGTTCAGTATCGCGAACGCAATGACGGGCATTTTGAACACTCCAACCTGATTACGGTGCTGGATGATGAGGGGAAAATTGCCGTCAGAATATCCGGACTTCAGGCATCGCTTGATGAAGCGGTTACAAACATTGAACATATTGCAAAAGAAAAATTTCAATGAAAGGTGCTTTTATTTATATCATCATCCTTTTTTTGCATGCTTTCGACGGGTTATCGACACCTCCGGGAACGTTAACGACTACAATGGCCCTTGAGCAGGATACCGTTTCGGTTTTCGTTCTGGGTATTCATAAAAATGCACGTTTTGAACCTGCGACGGTGCAAATCCGTATGGGTGATGTGGTACGTTTTGAGGTGAAGGAAGGGCTGCATACCGTAACCGCCTATCATCCGGAGAACCGGCGCGACCTTGGGATTCCCGAAGGAGCCGACTCGTTTGATTCCGGTATTTTGTCGGCAGGGGAAGAGTGGTTTCTGACGGTCACCGTGCCGGGCGAATACAACTATTTTTGCCTGCCCCATGAGCTAATGGGCCATAAGGGCAAAATCATAGCAGTTTCCGATCAAACCATAACCGAAATATCCAACTAAAGTCAATTTAAACATACACGTATAACGTAAATATAATCAATTACTATGAAAACAATTATTAAAACACTATTTCCAATATTTATTGTCTTTTTTATTGCTTTTTCAGCCAAAGCCGTCAATGGCATGGATGATGTTCGCACCATTCATGTGAAAGGGACTGATAATATGAAATTTGATGTTAGCCTGATTGAGGCTAAACCCGGTGAACAAATTAAAATTATTTTCGAAACGGTAAGTAATATGCCAAAGGAATCGATGGCGCACAACCTTGCGATTATTGACCTGGATGTTGATTTGGATGCGTTTGCTATGGCCTCCATGATGGCGCGTGACAACATGTACATTGCCCCTGAATTCGAAAGCGGAATTATAGCCCGTACGGAAATGATAGGCGGCGGAGAAACCTCGAGTATTGAATTTACCGTTCCGGAAACTCCCGGCGATTATGATTACGTTTGCACATTTCCGGGACATTATCTATCCGGTATGGTGGGTATTCTCAGAGTTCAATAATATCTGTTCACGAAAGTTGATCAGTTAACATTTTTCAAAATCATAAGGGTTTTTATGTTTATTGTTGAGTTCTTTCCTGCTATTTCCAATAGTCCGTATCGCATCGGAAATGGACCGGAGTAACAGACTTTTTTACATATGCCAAAAGTGACACGTTGGTTTATCAAGTCAGGCATCATCTATTTTTTGACGGATTAATGTGGCGGCGCAATGTGAGTTACCGGGATAATTAAATTTGATCCGTTAAACCAAGCAGGAGATTCAAACCACCGCCTACGATTATCACAACTACAATCATAATCATAATCAGTTTCAGTAAATCCCATATACCCAGTTCCTTGAAAAGTACAACAAAAGTGGCAACACATGGGAAGTAAACCATCAGAACTACACTGGCGACGATGAGCTGATGCAAATTCATATCAAGTGATGCAAGCATGCCGACAGCCACATCTTTACGCAGGAAACCGACTATAAGTGCTGCACCAGACTCACCAGGAAGTCCGAAAAGCGTGGTAATTACCGGTGAAAAAGCATCACTGATGAAATCGATTATCCCCATAGTATATAAAAGATTTACCATAAAAACTCCTAGCAGTACAAAAGGCAATGCATTTTTAATAAAACTGTTCATGCGCATGTAGATTTTCTTGAGCGATGATTCCCAATATGGTAATCGAAAAGGCGGCAGGTCCATCAGCATTTCAGGTGTTTTGCCTTTTAGAAAAAGATTCATCAGTATGCCCAGTACAATCCACAGTATGAAAAGTGTACCGTATACAATGGATAGGCCTGTGATGCCTGCCTGTCCAAGCAGTCCGATTACCATGGCTTGTTGTGCCATGCAGGGTACAACAATCGCAATTAATGTAGCCACTATGAACCGCTGTTTCTTTGTTTCCAGTACACGGCCGGCCATTACACCGGGAACATTACAACCAATGCCTAACATGATGGGTACAATGGAAAGGCCCTGTAATCCCAAACGCTGCATCAATGTGTCAATTACTACCCCTATTCGAGGCAAATAGCCGATATCCTCCAACAGGCTCAGTACCAGAAAAAAACAGAATACATATGGTAAAACAACGGCAATGGGAATAAATAATCCGGTGGTCAGTAGCCCGAATGATTCTATGAAATCGATCCGGCCTTCGATTCGCTCACCAATCAGGATATCATGTATCCAGCCGGCACTTCCCAATCCGGCCGATATAGATTCGGCTACAGGAAGCCAGAAAAATTTAAAAAGTTCTTCTATCACGTCGTCCTGCAACCAATCCCCGAACCACCCAACGAATGCAAAACTGAGAAAAAGTGTTGTCAGGGCAATCAGGGTTCCTGATACCGGATGCACGGTCATATAGTCAAGTTGTTGCCAAAAGGAGGGAGCATTTTGTGGCACTTGTTGTGTATTCCTGACGATATGGCCGATGGCTTTCAAGTTATCATTTCTTATTTCCAAAGGAAGCGATCCGGGACGTGCTTCCGTCAATCTTTTTTTAAGCAAAATGATACCTTCGCCACTTAAAGCAGAGGTTGAAACCACCGGGACACCGAAAATGGATTCAAGTTTTCCAATGTCAATCTTGATATTTTGTTTGAGCACTTCATCCCACATATTTAGAACAATTAGTACCGGTTTACCGGTCTGAAGCAACTGTAATGTGAGATACAAACTGCTTTCCATATTGGTGGCATCGATGACATTGATGATCACATCTCCGTCTTTCAACATGTCTGCAGCTACCTGTTCTGCCCTGTTGGCAGGTCCCAGAGTATACGCTCCAGGCACATCCGTTAACTCGGCGGTTTCATCCGCCAGCTTCATTTTTCCCCGGATGAATTCTACGGTGGTACCCGAATAATTTGATACGACCACATGGGATCCCGTAAGACGTGAGAATATGGCACTTTTGCCAGCATTTGGGTTGCCCATTAATAAATAACGCATTTACATTTCTCCTCAGGGGTCTTTAGAGGCTTTTCCCGGTTTCGTCGGCTTCCATTGGTTTTACTAATATTTTTTCCGCCATCCCTCTTCCCAGGGCAACCTGGTGTCCGTTTATTAACACAATAACTTTGCCACTCATAAATGGAGCATTAATGCGTGTAATAATTTTTCCCAATCGGATTCCCATTCCTTCCAGACGATTGCAGAGCATTTGGCCACATTCAAAAGAAACAATTTCGGCATACTCTCTCCTCTTGAGATTTGTCAGGGGTTTATGCATGATTAATAATATTATTCTGTAACGCTATTTAGACATAATCTAAATCAATTTACTGACAATTTCACGGCGATGTTGCAATTTTTTTTGGAATGATATCAACAGCTTTCCTGACTTTAGCCGTCCCGGTACAGGCTCAGTTCAATCAGCCTCCACAGAATGCGGCTCCGCAGATAGATGTATCTGATGACGAGTTGGAAATGTTCGTTAATGCGTCAATGCTTGCCCAGGAAGTGCAGGTAGCGTCTCAGCAGGACCCGGACCTTCAACAAAGGGTACAACAATTGATCCGGGAAACCCAGATGCAGCAGCAGCAACAACAAATGCAGAACGACAACTAGCCGGGTTATGGGAAAGGATCGATATAAAAAAAACGGGATACAGTCCTTGCCTGTATCCCGTAAAATTTCAAAATAACATCCAGGCTTATGAATCCGGCTTATTCAATTTGTCATCCACCGAGAACCGGCCGCTACCTACAAGGGTGAAGGCCACATTAACCAGTAGAAGCATTATTTCAAGCCGGGAGGCCGTAAATTCCTGTCCGATCTTTACGGTAAGAATAGCCACCAACATCACACAGGCCAATAGTATGGCCGGGATACGGATATAGGCACCCAGCAGTACCATCAGCCCTCCAACAAATTCAATCAACCCGACAACCCAGGCCATAAGTCCGGGCAACGGAATTCCGATATTTCCGAAAAAATTTTGTACCCCATCGATACCGGTAAGTTTGCTCCATCCCGCTATGATAAAAATGATACCGACACCAATGCGAAGGAGCAAAAGCGCTATGTCTTTCTTTTGTTCTGGCGATTGCATATTCATAGTATTTGGTTTTTAGGTGATTTTAATTGGCAATAACAATCAGTCCTCAATCATTCGGAACAGTTCGATTGTTCGTTGACCTCAACCGGTTAATTTTAATTTAACCGGAGTGTTTTAGTTGACTCCCTTCTATTATATAAAATAAACATTCTTTCGACACATACTATATATTTAGTGAATTCAAATAAATAGCAAAATTATCGGTTATCTTTAATCGTTATGTTTGGGGTTATAAAATAAATTTGATGGTTAGTAAGCCTGAATGAATTATCATTATGCGATTTAATTATCCATAATGCTCATGATCATTATAATGATAAACAGTATTTGAATATTGAGTATGGCTTTACTTGTCCGGGTCTTTTTAAGCGGGATATTTGTTGTTTCTTCCCTGAATGCATTTGATGACGATGACGATTACCGTGCAAGTGTAGAGGAGTGGCATAGTGATCGAGTTGAAGCTCTGAAAGCCGATCAGGGATGGTTACGAACGGCGGGTATCTACTGGCTGCGAGAGGGAGAGCAATCTTTTGGGAGTTCTGAGAATGTACGCATTCAGTTTCCGGAGGGTTCCATACCGGAGTTTGCCGGAATCTTAAATCTGGAAGCGGACACGGTGAAAATACAGGTGTCCGGCAACATTGACATTAGAAATCAACATGGTCACCGGATTCAGGAGGGTATCATCTTCACACCGGAAGAGGCAGAGGAAAAAATGGTATTACATTACCGAAGCCTAACCTGGTTTGTAGTACAGCGAGAGGACGGGATCGGTATACGATTATTTGATGATAACAGTCCCTATTTGACTCATTTCGAGGGTATCGAACGTTATGATATCGATCCGGATTGGAGGGTCGAAGCCGAATTTATACCCCATAATGATGGAACAACGATTCTGATTGAAAATATTATCGGGCAGCTTGTCGAATGGGTATCGGCAGGTACCCTGACGTTTAGTGTGGATGGAGAGGATGTAAATCTGATTGCACTGGGTTCAGGGGATCGTCTTTTTGTACCGTTTGCCGATGCAACAGCGGGCAGTGAAACGTACGCGTCCGGCCGTTTTCTCTATATAGACCGTCCTGAACCTGGTCAGCCGGCAACTATCGATTTTAATGTTTCTTATAATCCGCCCTGTGCATTCAGCCCGCATACTACCTGCCCTATCCCTCCTGAACAAAACAGGGTTGAATTTCCGATCCGGGCCGGTGAGAAGAATTATGAGATGTACTCTGTTGAAAATTGAAAATCAGGTGACGTAGATCAGGATTTCTGGTCGAGCCACACTTTCAGTTCTTCTACAGGCAGGGCGTTAAGAATTTGCCGGGCTGAAAAACCTGCTTTCCGTGCAATCCCTGTTCCATAACGAATATTATCCAGGCCTGAAAGATCATGGGCATCCGGGCAAACAGCACTCATCAACCCTGATTCCCGCGCTTTTTGGCCATATCGCCAGTCAAGATCCAGCCGCCATGGGTGTGCATTAATTTCAATGGCTGTATTATGCCTGGCGGCAAAAGGAATGAGCTTGTTGAGATCCGCTTTATTGCCTTCACGGCGCAACAAGAGCCGGCCGGTGGGATGACCTATCATATGGATATGGGGATGAGCAGCCGCTTTCATCAATCGATTCAACATTTTGTCAGGTGGATTATCCAGTCCGAAATGCACGCTTCCAATAACCAGATCAAACCCTTTCAATATGTCATCGGGATAGTCAAGATTGCCGTCTGAAAGGATATCGGATTCGATTCCTTTTAATATGATGAAGCCAACATCATTTTTATAAAACTCATTGTTTAGTGCATCGATCTCCTTCCACTGCTGATATACCTGCTCGATGCTGAGTCCGCCGGCATACGCCGCGGTCCGTGAGTGATCGGTGATGCCCAGATACTCATAACCGCGTGCAATACAGGCTTTCGCCATCTGGTGAATCGATATTTTCCCGTCACTCCAGGTGGAGTGAGCATGCAATACCCCGCGAATATCTTTTTGATCGACAAGATCAGGAGTTTGGCCACCCTCTGCCGTTTCGATTTCTCCATGGTCTTCCCGCAGCTCAGGGGGAATAAATCCGAGATTAAGATGTTTGTAGATATCATGTTCACTTTCTGCCGGCAGTGGCCGGTCAAAATCTGCTTGTTTCTGGTCATTCTGACGAAACAGCCCGTATTCGTTAAGCTGCAGCCCGCGGCTTCTCGCGCGCTGTCGCAATGCCACATTATGTTCTTTACTGCCGGTGAAATACATCTGAGCGGCCGGATAATATTTCGGTTCAACAATGCGCAGGTCAACCTGGCGGCCTTCTTTGGTACGAACCGAGCTTTTGGTATCTCCCCGGCCCATTACTTCCACTACATTTTCCTGCTCGACAAAACGGGTCATCAGCGGTTCAATATAGCGTGATTCTGCAGCGATCAGTATATCGATATCCCCAATGGTTTCGTTTGCGCGACGCAGAGATCCTGCTACAGATATTTGTTGAACGCCCTTCGTGTTTTTAAGGTTTTGAATAAACTTTTCAGCAATGATCGTTGCTTCATTGATATGACAGCGTTCAGAAAACTGTTCCATCCATGCAATCGATTTCAGGATTTTTCCGGCTGATTTCTGTCCCATACCGGAAAGCGCCGCTACCGAGCCGTCCTCACATTTTTTTTTCAGTTCAGAGATCGTCGTAATACCAAGCGCTTTGTGAATTTTATAAATTTTCTTGGATCCCAATCCGGCGATGCCAAGCCATTCTATGAGTGCATCCGGCACCTGCTCTCTCAACTTGTCCAGTATTGGAAATTCACCTGTTTCAGCATAGGTATACAAATCCCTGGCGATCGAACTCCCGATACCTTTTAGCTTCGTAAGTGTTTGATCCGTAATGTACTGATTGAGGTCATCATCCAAACTTTCGATTGTACGGGCGGCCCGGTCAAATGCCATAGCCCGGAAATCATTTTCTCCCGCAAGTCGCATAAGCGTTCCGGTTTCTTCAAGGATGTGGACAATTTCGTCTTTTTGCAGAGAAATTTTCATATGGGTTGTGTCAGGATCGTTTGATCAGGCGGATGATAGTAAGAAAAACGATCGCACCGGCCAGAGAGGTAACAAGTGCCCCCCAAAAACCTTCATCGGGTGTGATATTCAGCCATTCAAATAGATAACCACCTACAAGCGCTCCGAGTACACCGACGACCAGGTTCCCAATGATTCCGAAACCTTCTCCACGCATAATCAGACCGGCAATCCAGCCTGCGATCAACCCAACAAGTAAGAACCAGAGTAAGGACATTGTTTCAAATGGTTAATGGATAACAGGGGTTTATCAACGGAATCTAAGAAATATATGGACACCGGACTAAAGGAATCCGCAATATGAATATGATTTCAGGATAATATCATTTTGAAAAATTGCTGATTATACTAACCTGTCCGGAAATACCGTGACGACTCAGACACTACTTACCGAAATAAGATGATATTTTGCTAAATTCCTTCAGTTTAATTAGCGTACAGATAATGCAAAAAACACAAGGACAGGATGATATGGAAGCGTGAAATTACCGGCAGGGATCCGGCGGACTTGTGGAAACTTCTGATGAAGGAGTGCGCCGGATCATCCGCAATCGTCCTGGTGAATAATCTGCTGATGGTTAGGGAGTTGCGCAAAAAATGGCAAAACACCCGGCAGGATTTTGCTCCCGATATTCGAACTTTGGAGTCGTGGCTGGATGAACTGGCACTACATAGTATTGATGAAAAAGATATTCCGAAGGTGGTTCTTACTGCCGGGGAACGCACGTTGTGGCTGGAACAATGGCTCTCCTCACATAATGACCCCGAATTCAGACGGTTTTCCGGGATGAAGCCGGTGACAGCCATTTCCAATATCATAGGAAACCTTTATCAGGCTGATCTGAATCCGGGTGCACTTTTTAATTATTTCAAGCAAAATGCCGGGGAATCAGAAAACAGTCAGAAAGCCGATAATCTCGCACAAGACGATGAGCACGGAAGCAAACAGGTGGCTGATGATAGAGGTATATCGGGAAACACATTTGGACATGGCCACCTTTCAACCCGGCGAAGATACCTCCTTGCTGAACTGCTCAATGCCTATGAGAAACAAATAACAGAGAACGGTTGGCTCGATCGTGAACAACTTATAGGAAAAATGACGCAGATCAATTCACATGTATTGCGTCATGATAAAGTACTGTTTTATTTCATTGATGAGCTTAATCCCCTGCAGTTGAAGGTTTTAAAGAGGATCGCTGACGATAAAAATTCACCGGAATTTGTGTCCGTCCGATTTGAAATAAAAGACAAAGAGGAACTATTTTCTGACGCAATATATACGGTTAATACAAAGCATTACAATACAGACTGGAATGCATCAGACGCACCGTCCGACTCGCTTAGCCCACCGAATCATCTATTCAGGGAGGTTTTTCATCATCCCAGAGAAGAACTCGAACAATCGATCAGGCAAATGCTGGCCCATATGTCACATTTCGGCAACCGATTTGATGATTATGTGATTTTAACCGGCGACCTTTCATTGTACGAATGGATGGTCGAATCGGTATCAAAGCGATTTCAGGTTCCGCTTTATGCCAGCCGTGGGCTCTCGCTTATCAGCCATTCGTTTATCCGGAGGTTACTCTCTTATTTGAAACTTGAACAAAACGATTTTCCTGTCGATGATGTATTCCGGATTTTTGCGGATAATCGGGTTGTGTTGCCAGAGTTGAAAGATCATGATGATCAGAAGCCTCCGAATATTCGTCATTTTTCACAATTCTGCCGTGAGCACAATTTTCGAACACTCAAAGAGGTGTCCGGTGGTATAGATCGTGTTTTTGACTGGCTGCTGGAGCGTATTCATTATGAAGACGATGAAGATCGTGAGGATAAAAGAAGGGCCGGACTGCAACGTGATCGTGATTTTTATAAATCGGTGATCCGTCATCTTGAGACCTTGCGCCGATATTACATGTCAAAGGGCCAGCAAAGTTTAAAAGAGTGGGTTAAATGGGCCACAAGACTCCTGGCACTTCAAAAGGATTTCATGAGCCGCCAGGGAAACGAGGCTCGGGAATTATTGGATAGTATCCTGGAAAAACTGGAAAAAGCTCAGGATCGGCTGGGGCTGGACCGGAAAATGACACAGCAGGATTTTTTCAGATTATTGGAGTTGCGGTTAAAAGAAGAAAGGGAACGGCCTCTTGAAATGCCCGGCGGAGTACTCCTGACAGAAATCAGACATATGCCGGATGTTCATGATAAAATTGTTTTTGTGCTCGGTTTGCATGAAGACGGTTTTCCAAAACCGGATCGGCCGGATTTTTTTCAATTTCGTTATGAAAACGCCTTGCAAAAGCTAACCGGGCGGGATGGAACCGAATTGTACGATCTCGCAAGGTTACAACTTCAGCGTCTGCTGGCCTCCGGACGTACAAGATATCTGAGCAGACCTGCACTGATCGAACAAAAGCAGGTGATGCCGTCTCCACTGTGGCTGGAGCTGGAGGATCAAATAGTTGAAAATTGTCAAATGAAAAAGGAATCCGGTGAAGAAGTGAACGTACAGGGCTGGCCAGAAATGCGCACAAAATGGCTCATGTGTGAACATGATATGGGAATGATGGCTGCAGAACAGACGAATCGTTCAATGGTCATCAATAAAAATCATTCCGGTTCTGAAATGTTGGGTACGGATGAAGCTGGTCGCATTAGTGGATCACAAGGTTTGGCCGATGGAATAACCAGCCCGGAAAGCCGGGACAGTGTTAAATACAGATCAGATCGTTTTCAGTATGCATTTCAACTTGCGGCGCTCATGGAAAGCAGCCGAAAAAATACGCTTGAAATGGGACGGTATGACGGAATGATTGATAATGAGGTAGCAAACCAATGGTGGGATCAGCAAATTTCCAGGGGGTATTTACCAATGAGTATAAGCCGTCTGGATACATTTGCCACTTCTCCTCTGGATTATTTTTTCAAATACATTCTCCGTTTAAAGCCTGTACACGAGTATAGAGATGAAGCCGACCCCAATATCAAAGGTGGGTTGTTGCATCATATACTACAGGATTTTTACTCGAAAACTCCTGAGGAGGGGCCTCCAGTCTGGCCGCCCGATGATCCCGATGCATCACGGCTTAGAATGTCCGCCATCAGGAAACGACTGACAGAAGTCTACAGGTACCAGCTCGGAAATCCGGAAAGTCCCTTTCCCGGGATTCTTGAAAAGAATCTGGAACGAATAACACGCTGGTTTCTGGAACGGGAGATGGACAGGCGGGAAGAGATAACAGAAGGCCTTGATGATGTTCGCCCCGCTGTGTTTTATCCACAATTCAAAATTAACATGGAGCATCGCTGGTCGTTTGAAAAACTTATTGGCAATATTATGGTGGAATTCCGGGGAATGATCGATCGTATTGACCTGAGTCCGGACGGTCAAAGGGGGTTGATTCTCGACTACAAATCGGGTCGATCGGGAGTAAAAAAATATGTTGATATCCTGAACGGAGGTAGTTTTCAGCTCCCGGTTTACGGGATGTATATGCGCAAAACAGGGGTTTTACATTTTCTTGCAGGGTACTATCAGTTGCCAATTAACGGAAAATTAAAGGATGTTAAAACAATTTTTGCTCTGGGATCGGCCGAACTGATCAAGCCGGATATATTAAATACCAGTCCACGATCCGCCGGCCCGGTACGGCGTAAAATTAATATGGTTCAATTTAAACCATTGGAAGAATTGGAGGCCTTTATGAAGGCTATTGAAAATTTGCGAATTTCGTGGATCATTCAGGCTATCCGGGAAGGCCGGTTTCATGTAAGTCTGACCGGGGAACCGAAATGGTCGGACTTTATTTATATCAGCCGTCATGATGAACGTATTCAACAACAGAGACAAAACCGTGAGCTGTCGTTGAGGAATAAAAAGAAGATGGTATTTGAACTGGATCGCTACTATTTGTCTGTACCATTCCTGGAGGAAAACCATGAGTGATTTTAAGGGATTGAGTCCGGCCGAAATTACCAGCTTGATCTGTCGGCATCAGGGAGACTTGATCCTTGAGGCAGGTGCAGGAACGGGGAAAACCTTCAGCCTGATCGAGCGGGTGATCCATCAATTGATTGAGCGGGAAGTTCCGCTGGATCGAATGCTGGCCTTGACATTTACTGATTTTTCTGCCGCTGAGATGAGAACGCGGATTTATGCGGCAGTCAATCGCCGGCTGAATGAGTTCGATCGGAGCAGCAGAAACGATCCGGTTTTCAAGCATCTTAACATGACACGCCGCCGCTTTTCAAGAAATTATGTTTCTACTTTTCACTCCTTTTGTAATCGCATTCTTCAATATTTCCCGGATGAGGTTACCGAAATATCAGTGCAAAATCAACCCGTTCAATCCGGTATGAAAAGTTTTGGGAAAGTTTCCGATAAGCGGATTGATGGAGGCTTTGAATTACTAAGTGATTATGATGAAATACTTTGGATGCTGGAATGGAGGGAAAGTTTTTATCAAAAGTACAAAGAACATTCCGGTTTGCAACGCCAGCTTTCAAGACTGTCTGTCCATGATTTTGAATCGTTTATGCAACGATTATTCGGTGTTGGAGAAGATGTGTTATATCACATGGCGACGTTGACTCCATCTGATTATATCCGGTTGTTGCAGCGGTTGTCCGGGGAATGGAGACATGAGAGTGATGTGATTGCGCAAGGACTTCTGGATATGTTTTCATCACATCCGAAATGGTTCAAATCGACGGACAAGATACCGCGGTCTCTGGATCAGATGTTAAGGGTCAGGATCACAGATGGTTTCTCAAAGAAAATTTTTAACAAGGATGAAATCGAATCACCTGTACTTGAACAGATCAACGCACGTGGATTGGAACTGTTTAAATATTTGGATGAACTGGAGCGTGTAGATGCTTACTTGTCGTCACATGATGTTGAAGAGCAATTGTCAAAATATCCCGATCGGGAAGCGTTTGACCCCAACCACGAATCTTTTTGGAATATGTGTGACCTGGCGGAACTGGCGTTGCGTTGGGGTATGCTGATGCGCTTCATGCGCTTTGATGCCGGTTATTTCAATTATGATGATATGATCTGGCTCACTCATAAGCTTTTTGAACATAACCCGTCCGTGGTTGAGCAGATCCGGGGCCGGTTTGATCAGATACTGATTGATGAGTTTCAGGATACCGACAAAAGACAATGGGATATTATTCGTAAACTCGGTTTCGGAAAACCGGCTGTTAAAGACAAAGAGCTGTTGATTGTAGGGGATGTTAAACAGGCAATTTACGGTTTTCGCGGAGGTGATGTGGCCATGATGGGGCGTGTACATTCTGAATTGTCGGAACTTGATAAGCAAGAAGGGTCTTCATCACTCCAAGTGATCCCTCTTGCCTATTCGTTTCGTTCGAATCGAACCATCATCGATTTTTCCAACCGGCTGTTCCGTCATGTTTTTGGAGAACAGTCCCGAACGGCTTCATACGAAGCTCATCATCAGTCACTCTCGGCTCCCCCCTCCGGGTTGTCACAAAATGCTGAAGCAGAAGGCGACATACGAATACATCGCACTGATTGCCGCCAATTGAAAACAGAGGGATTGTCTATTGAAGCAGAAGCTCTGGCCGGCGATGCCATACAATTGGAAGCACGCAGAACAGCCGGTTTTCTAAGGGAAATTTACGAGGGAAAGCATCCGCGATACAGGAGTATTACAGAGAAAATGCAAAAGGGAGAAAAATCTGCAGGTATTTTATATAGGCGCAGAACACACATGTTCGCAATGGAGCAGGCTCTGAAGGAAGTTTCATTGTCTTTCACCGTGGCTAAAGGAACGCGTTACTATCAACGTCGGGAAGTATGCGACGCCTGGTTGTTGATCTCTTTTCTATTGGACGCCTATGACGATGTATCCCTGGTCGGATTACTCAGATCTCCTATGATTTCATTTTCAGATTCAGGTTTGCTGACGGTACGTATGGTGATGGATGACCCGAAACGTGATTATCCCAACTTTTGGAGTGCGCTCATCGATTATGCATCCTGGTACGAAGAATCGCTGAAAGAATCGGATCGGCTTGCTCTGGAACAGGGAGTGCCGTTTTTGCAAAATTTACGTGAAATGGTTCCGAATGTGCGGGTTTCTGAACTGATTGAGTGGGCATTTTTTACGCAAGGGCCTTATCTCGGCGGCAGTGCAGGGGACACCCGTGTCCGTGAAAACCTGGTCAAACTTCTGGATGTGGTTCGAAATCTCGAAAGCAGTGGCCGGGGGACCTTGTTCGAGATCAATGAGTTTTTGGCTGATCGGATCCGTCAGGAAGCCGGCGACTCCGAAGCAGAACAACCGGATCCGGCACCGATTCAGTTGATGACTGTTCACGGATCGAAGGGTTTGCAGTTTCCGATGGTGGTACTTCCGGATATGTATGCCGGTGATTTTGATGGGGGTATGCAACTGTTCATCGCTGATGACGACAGCGACAGTATAGCATGGCCAGCAATGGCATATAAACCGGGAAACAGGGAAGACGACAAGGATGCTGAAGCTTCTTTTTTGTTTCAGGTATTGAAACTGGAAAATAAGAAGCGAAATCTTGCGGAAACCAAACGGTTGTTTTATGTGGCGGTCACCCGGGCAGAAACGCATCTTTTGATGAGTCTTGCAAGGCCGGAACGGACTCGATCAAATGGATCATTTGCCAGCTTGCTGGAGTTATGGCTCAAAGAGGTGTCTTCCGATGAGCACTTTGAAACAGGAAATATGGGGAGCAGCCGGGATGAGTTTTGGAAAAAGTTCCGGATTGAAGATCTGACAGCTCCGGACCTGGAACAACTGGCCACAATTAGAGCGCTATATGCTGCGGATGTGGTCAATGAAGGGCAATCACCTGCCCCAATTTTAGACAGAAGTACGGATATATTCCAAAATGCCGAGCAGGAAGTATCCAAATTGATACTTACGCCATCCGGACACGGCCCCATCCGTGAGAATAACAAAAGTTACAATGATGAAGCAGCTGATGCAGCGTCAACCTGGAGGATGTTGTCACCCGCTGATGCCGGTACGTTGATCCATCGTACTCTGGAGATGGGAGAGATATGGTTTTCAAATGAAAATACAGGCATGTCTGGGAATAAAAATCCAGAAAAACTGGAACAATTTTGGCGCAGGGAATTGATAACAATGGGATACCCTGAGTCCTCAGTCATAGTGAAGAAAAATGGTGAGGAGCTGCTTCGACATTGTACAAATGCTTACCATTGGATCTTAAAGAAATTTGGTACAGGTGCGCCGAGGAGAAGTGAAGTATCATATGAGTTGACAGCACGGTCTTTGGATGGTGCGGAAGAAAATTCATCTGAAAATGAGGGACCTTCGGTATTGATCAGTAACAAGAAGACGGTCCGGGGAAGTATCGATATGATCATTCGGGATCGCGATGGTAAGGAGCATATTGTCGATTTTAAGACAGGCCTGGTTGATGAAATCAGCAGACACAGGGATGCCGATAGCGGAAAAAGTTCTCAGGTTAAGGACATTGGATCAAAATCTGATAATGATAACCCGGAAAGTCGTGGTGAGCCGGGGAAAAATAGCCTTCTGGAATATGCAAGGCAATTTGGATTTGATCGTCAGATCCGGTTATATCGTCAGGCCTATCAGAAAATCAGTAAGAAGAGGATGCCTGAATCGCGCGTTTGGTTGCTTTTTACCTCTCCACCTGGAGGACGAGCTGTTACCCTGTCGGATTTTTAGTTACGTTTTGTTTGTATCATGGTGCAATGCCACTCATCAGAATGTCGCAGAACCAGGCATCTAATAACCGAGAGCGTATTCCAAAACGGCAAGCAGCACCCTTACTGTAGGGGTTATTATTCACTATCGAAATTACCGGTTTCAAGCGCTTCTTTGATAAGTTTGTCCCGTTTACGACGACCGCTTTTGATGCCTAAAAAAGAGCCGGTCAGACTGGCAATCATGATAATCAAATAGAAGAGCAACAGTGCGTATATATCCGAAATACGTTCTGTCAGATATGAAAGTAAAAGAGTGGGAAAAATCAGAGTGAACCCCAGAAGGTATGGAAAATATTCCATCTCAAAAGTGCGGCTGCAAAAGCGTCTTCCCAGTAAAAAACTGAGATTTAAAAAGACCAGAATAAATCCGAGAGTAATAACAGGACCCGCGAGATCGGGAAGTTCTACAAGTGGTATTATGCCATAAGAAAAAAAGAAAACGATGACTCCAATGAGTAGGGCTGCACCTGTAAAGGCAAAAGTGCGCGCTTGTTGTTGTTTAGTGTGTGACATGCCGGATATGGGTCAGTATGAACCGGGGAGGTTCTGTTATCTGTTAGAAATCCAGATTTCGGGATCAAGATTGGTATCTTGTTCGCGGATCATAAAAAATAAGGTAGCTCCTTTCAGAGAATTTTCATCTCCGGAACGTCCAAGTATTTCCCCCTTTCTTACCAGGGTGTTTCGGTTGACCGAGATCTCGCTCATGTTACCATAGACTGTTATATATCGGCCATGTTTCACAAAAACACAGTTTCCAAATCCGGAAATTGGTTGAACGGCAAAGACATAACCGTCATGTACTGCGTTTACATCGCTTCCCGGATCGGTTATGATCTCAATACCCGGATTGTCGATACGGGTTCCATAAACAGGATTAACACGATTTCCAAATTGCGCAGAAATTACATTTGATGAAACCGGCCATGGCAAACGGCCTTTTTCTTCTTCAAATGAAGTTTCAAGCATTCTTAACTGTTCGTTATCAGGATAGTCCGGGCTATCAATCGGTCTTGAAAATCGTGCAATTTGGGATTCCCGTTCTCTGCTGTTGCGTATATTTTCTGCACTTGCCAGACGTTGTTGCCGCACTTCCCGCAGTCGCTCGAGCCGTTCCATTTCCGCCGTTTCAATTCGTGATTCTTCTTCAATCAATTCAGTCAGCGTAGATTCTAACGATTCTACCTCATTACGATAAGTTTCCAATCGTTGTTGCAAGCGGTCGCGGTCGCGCCGCATTTCAGCTACTTTGCGTTCTTGAGTCCGTTTTCGTTCCTCAAGGGTTTCCTGTTCCTCACGTGTTTCCGCAATGTTTTGCTGATTTCTCCGGCGTGCATCATCCAGTTCCGATTCCCGTTGTTCGAGTTCTTTCTGCATGGCTATAATTTGTTGTGCCTGTTTTTGCCGATGTTCCGTGAAACGTTCGAGGTAGTGTGCCCGGACGAGCATATGATTTATGGATGTCGAGGTGAATAACAATACCACTTCAGGGACTCTTCCATGCTTGTAGAGGTGAGTCAGGGTCGACTTGTAATTCTCAATAATGGTGTTCAGGTCCGATACCAGATCATTTATTTGATCCTGGATAATGCCCAGTTCTTCCACAATAGCCGATCGTTCTTCATCCATCGTCCGTATGACGGCATTACGCAATACAATTTCGCGCTCCAAAATTTGATATTGCTCATAATTTCGCGAATATTCATCCAGTGCCCTGGAAACCTGCTCTTCATATTCAATGATTTGTCTACGCATCGATTGAATATTCGATCTTGCCTGCTTCTGTTGTTCCTGAAGTTCAACGCGGATATTTTGATAGTTTTGTGCCTGGGCCACAGAGCCCAAAACCAGAGCAGTTACAGTGCAAAACACAATAATAGATATAGCAAACAGGAGCCGGTTCATATTCGGATAATCTCAATATCTCCGGGGATTTCAGGGTCAAAATCCAGATCGGGAGGATTTATTTCAAGGGATCGTATAACAAGAAAAATATTGGAATTTTCCTTGGAACTCAAGATCTGTATCCTCCTGGGAATACGATATCCTTCAATTTCTGCATAGCTGTCAAAATTAAATGTACGATAAGCTCCGGGTTGAATAACATCCCGCTCAGTTCGAATGAGATTCATCTGCTCCCGTTCTATGAAATGGCGTTCACCTGAATTTGTTTCAACAAGAAAATAATCCTCATTTTCATATAAACGGGAAATATGTTCCGGATCGGTGATGGGTTGTATCATTTGTATCAGGTTCAATGCCGTAATTCCATTCAGATAAAACAGGGAAGCATCGACATGGGACATTTTATGTGCTTTCTCTTCCAAACGGTTGTAAATAAGTACAGAATCGGGATTGCTGTAAATGCGTCCGCCTTCCATACCGAGGTTATTGCGCAAAGTCAGGAGACTGTAATTTCGATTGGAGCTGAAAGACAATGTAAATCGATCCGTATTACCCGGCTCGCTGACCTGCACATTAGCCCGCCCGCTCACCGAAGCCAATGGGCTTTGTGTGGAAGCGTATTGCTCATAAAACCGTTCCTTATCTATAGTTGCCGGTTTAAACTCCCCCGTCTCCAATCTCAGGATTTCCGGTGGTGAGCAGGAAACAGCTACAATCAACAAAAACAGGATACGGGAGCCTATATTGCGATACATGGGCTTCAATTAATATGCAATCGCTCTTTAAGATGATTCCGGGAGGTATCCTCATCAAGCGCTTTTTGCCACCAATAGAGTGCCTGGTCGGGTTTGCCCAGTTTGTCGTAGACATCTCCCATGTGTTCCATCACTTCCGCACTGGCACCTCCGGTGTCGATAGAGGCCTTGATGTATTCGTAGGCTTTATCAAAATCACCCATCTTGAAGTAGATCCAGCCAATCGTATCCAAAAAAGCAGGGTTCCCGGGATTTAATTCGAGTGCGCGAGTGGCCATTTCTTTTGCCTGTTCCAGCCGTTCCTCCCGCTCCGAGAGATGAAATGCGTAGTTGTTCAATATCACGTCGTTGTCCGGGTCCAGAATAATAGCTTCCTCATAGGCATCCTCAGCTTCATACCAGCGATCAAGCGAAGAATAGGCGTCCCCGAGTGTACCAAGGATGATAGAACGGAACGGCGAACGAGACGGGGCATCCGAAGCGGAGCGGAGCCAATTGACAGCATGTTCATACTGTTCTTTCAAAAAATATGATCCACCCAGAAAAAACTGAATAAATGCATCCTCCGGAACATGCTCATTCGCTTTTATCCCTCGCTCTATAGCTTTGTCATAATATCCTTCGATATAGAGTGTCTGGACAAGTTTCCTCCAGGCAGCATCGTTTTCCGGCATGAGTTCCGTGGTTTTTTCCAGATGTTGCAATGACTGTTCCCCCTCCTCCGCAATAATAAAGAATTCAGCAGCCATGGAATGGGCAAGGCCGTTTTCGGAAGAAGTTTCCAGCAAGGTATATATCAGCTTCTCCGCTGTAGATTTAAGCGGATCATTTTCCGGCTCGTTGGAATAACGGCTTATAATATATTGCACAATTTCAAGTCTGTTGTCTGTGGGGACAAGCGTATCGCCGACCAGGTTTTGCAGGAGTTCACCGGCTTTCTCCCATTCATCTCTGTCGATATAAATATCGGTGAGATTAACCAGGGTTTCGGGATGTCTGGGATTACGCTTTAATGCCTTCTCCAGTACATCCCTGGCTTTGTCCGTTTGGCCCTGTTCCATATAAAACTGACTCAGCATCAATAGTGTATTGATATTACCTTCATCCAGCTTCAACAATTTGTTAAGCTCATTGATGATGGCATCATTATTTTCAAGACGGGAAAAATTGCTGATACGCTGATAGTATATAGACCGGTCGGGGCCTGTAAGATCCAGAATTCGTTGATATGTTTCATTGGACTGTTGATAGTTGCCCAAACTGGTTTGTATACTTGCTTTAAGATAGAGCACTTCGACATCGGCCGGATTAAAGACCAGAATGGAATCAATCTGATGGATGGCTTTATTGTGATCACCCATGGCCCGGTAGCCGTCTACCAGCATCAGCCGATACCATTTGTTTTCAGGCTCCAGTTCAACGGCCTTATGGCCATAATAGAGCCCGCTGGAGTAGTCTTTTGTTTGAAAATAAAGTTCAGCAAGTGCTTGATTTACTCCCGAGCTATGATGCAGTGTTTTGTAAGCCCGCAGTAAATGTTGCTCCGCAGCCTCCGGGTCGTCAAGTTTCATTGCCGTAATACCTTGAATGAAATGGGAGCGAGCTCTGATAACGTCATCCGATGAAGCGGAGTTTTCAATTTGCTTATCGGTCGTGGAAGACGATTCGGGACCGGTTGCCGGTTCAATTGTAGAGCACGCAACAACGACAATTATCAGATAAAAAATTTGGACAGAAAGTAACAGCGAGAAACGAAGATTCATCGGATGGGAAAACAGTTATAGATTGGACGATAAATTTATTGGATACGCGGTGTATATAAAAAGTAAGAGTGTTTAAGATGTATTCATAACGAGTTTCCAAAAAGAATGGTACGATTCCACTCCTGTTGTAAAGAGGGGTAAAGGAATGTTTATGCGCTCGACCGGCAGGGTTATGTTAATGGTGGCGAATGATATGTTCAGCTTGTGAAATATACGACCCGCCAAATAGATTTACATGCACCAGTAGCGGGTAAAGGTTGTAGAGGTCAATTCGTTCAGAAAAACCGGGTTCCAGTGGCCATAACTCTTCATAAGCACGATAAAAACCGTGGCCGAATCCCCCGAAGAGGCGGGTAAATGAGATCTCCGCCTCGCGGTTTCCATAATAGACAGCGGGATCGATGAGTACCGGCCTGTTTTCCTGGTCTATCATAAAATTTCCACTCCATAAATCACCGTGAAGCAGTGATGGCGGTTCCTCGGGTAAAATATCCGGAAGGCTGTTACATAAATGAGAAAAAGCTTGCCTGATAGAAGCAGAAGGATAATAACCATGGTTAATAGCCATGGCAAGCTGGGGCTCAAGCCGGCATTCAATGAAAAAAGTGATCCAATTATTTCGCCATTCGTTATTTTGTGGTAACCTGCCAATATAATTGTTATGATCGAGGCCGTATTTTGTTGCAACATTTTGATGAAGCCTTGCCAAAGCATGGCCGAAAAACTCATCAAAAGATTTATGGGGGCGTGATTCTTCAATAAAGGAAAGGATCAGGAAGGCCTGTCCGCTGGATTCATCCCCGATCAGGCCATGCACTTCCGGAATATGTAATTCATTTGTTGCATTGGCCAGGAGATCCAGGCCCCTGGCTTCCTTCTCAAACATGTCAAAAAGTGAATACCGGTTTTGCTTCAGAAATAGAGAGAATCCATTTTCAAGTTCCAATCGAAATGTCTCACTGATACACCCGCCTCCGATACCAGATAGTTGCTGAATGGTACTTCCGAAATGAGTTTTCAAATAGTCATTTAGTTTATCTGATATTTTCATCATATTCATTGACTTATGAAATACAGCATTACATTCGATCAGAGATGAAAGGTTGAATTTGCTTAAATAACTGTTCACAACTTCTTAGTACCATTTCATATACCAGTTCAAACCCGTTTAGGCCACCATAATAAGGGTCAGGAATATTTTTGTCGCCCGGAAATGAGTCAAACTCACGCAACAGAAAGATTTTTTTGTGAAACTTTTTATGGCGGTCCAGTGCCTGAAGGTCGTGGTAATTGGAATGATCCATGGCGATAATCAGATCAAAATACTCAAGGTCGGTATACTCAAATTTTCGTGCTTTGGAAAGTAGTTTGACACCGTTCTGTTCGGCGACCATGATGCTTTTGCTATTGGCCGGTTCACCGACGTGATAGGCCGCTGTTCCGGCAGAGTCCACTTCTGCATATAAAGACAGACCTTCGCGATTGATAATGTGTTGGAATACGCCTTCGGCCGTTGGGCTTCGGCAGATATTACCCAGACAGACAAAACAAATCTTCAAGGGGTTTTGGGGATTGAAATTCCGCAGTGTAAGCTTTGTTTGAGTTTGCATACTGGCTTGTCGGTGAATTAAATTTTAATGATAACAGGGTTGTGTTATTGATTCAATATGGCCTTGAAAATTACTCTTATCATAACAATCAATCCGGACATTTATAGAAGGGGTTTCTGAATCTTTTTTACCCTGAATGTTAACGAACCAAAGATTCGGATGATACAGAAAAAAAAGTCGATTATAACCATTCACAAATACTCGGATCCCGGTATTAATAATCCCCTGATCATCTGGGGCCTTCTTTTTAAACATCATCAAACTCTGAATTCAGTAAATTATTTCGTATATTACCTGACTTGTGAAGAAATTTAGCTGAGGACACTTTCTCTTTATATGAGCAAGAAATTCAAGGAAGTCAAACAGTTACAATATGCCAAAGCCGAGCTCGAAATTCTGGAGTGGTGGAAAGATAACCATATCTTTTCCAAGAGCGTAACCACTCGCCAGGACGGCTTGCCTTTTACCTTTTATGAGGGTCCACCCACGGCTAATGGAAAGCCGGGTATCCATCATGTGCTTTCCCGAACGGTCAAAGATCTTTTTTGCCGGTATAAAACATTAAAAGGGTGTAAAGTTGACCGGAAAGGCGGATGGGATACACACGGTCTTCCGGTAGAGATCGAGGTGGAAAAAGAGCTTGGATTGCAGGGTCGTTCGCAAATTGAAGAGTATGGTATTGCTGAATACAATGCAAAATGCCGGGAAAGTGTACTTCGATACAAGAGTGAGTGGGATCGGCTTACGGATCGCATGGCCTATTGGGTTGATCTGGAAGATCCCTATGTCACGTTTGATAACAAATATATTGAATCGGTATGGTGGGCGATCCGGCAGCTATTCGACAAAGGGCTTATTTACAAAGGGTATAAAATACAGTGGTATTCACCCGGCAGCGGAACTGTCCTGAGTTCGCATGAAGTCAGTCTCGGATACGAGGAGGTGCAGGATCCATCTGTATTTATCAAATTTCGGGCTGATGGGGAGGAGAACTGCTTTTTCATGGCCTGGACAACAACGCCCTGGACGCTGATCTCCAACATGGTGTTGGCCGTGCATCCTGAACTTGAATATGTAAAAGTCCGGGTGAAGGAGGAGGGCAAGGAAGAGTATTACTGGCTGGCCAAAGGATTGACCGGCAAAGTATTGAGGGGCGAATTCGAAATTGTGGATGAGTGTCGCGGAGCCGAACTGGTTGGACGTACATACGAACCCATGTTTCCCTATGCGTTGAAAGAGCTGTCGCGAGACCAGGCCTGGAGGATTGTTCCGGCCGAATTTGTGACCCTGGAAGATGGCACCGGAGTTGTACATATTGCGCCGGCATTTGGAGCCGACGACTATGAGGTTTGCAGGAAGGAGGGTATTCCGATGTTCAATCCTGTCAACCGGGAAGGGTGTTTTGAACCGATTGTTGAAGAATTTGCCGGTCAATGGTTCAAGGATGCTGACAAGGGGATCGCACGTAATATCAAAGATCGTGGGTTGATGTTCCGACACGAGACATATCTTCACAACTACCCGCACGACTGGCGGAAAGGAACTCCGCTGATGTCCTATCCGGTCGAGTCCTGGTTCATCCGGACTACCCAAATCCGTGATCGGATGGTGGAGTTGAATAAGGCTATCAACTGGAAACCCCCGAGTACCGGAACCGGCCGGTTCGGAACCTGGCTTGAAAACAATGTTGACTGGGCCATATCCCGTCAGAGATACTGGGGAACGCCCCTTCCAATATGGGTCAACGAAGATCATCCGGATGAAATTGAATGCATTGGCAGTATTGAGGAACTGAAACAAAAAAGCGGTCTTGATTCCGATGCCGAGTTAGATTTACACCGGCCGTATATTGACGAGATTACATGGACGGCGAAAAACGGCGGTACTATGCGCCGGGTACCCGAGCTGTTGGATGTGTGGTTCGATTCGGGGGCTATGCCGTTTGCGCAGCGTCACTACCCTTTTGAACACAAGACTGCCTTCAAGGAAAATTTTCCGGCAGATTTTATTGCTGAAGGTGTGGATCAGACCCGGGGGTGGTTCTATACACTGCATGCCATCGCTACTATGATATTTGATTCGCCGGCCTATCACAATGTGATTTCCAACGGCCTGGTTCTCGATGCAAAAGGTGAAAAAATGAGCAAGTCCAAGGGCAACACGGCAAATCCTTTTGAAGTAATCAGTAAATACGGTGCAGACACCACGCGCTGGTATATGATGAGCAATTCATCCCCTTGGGAAAACCTGAAGTTCAGTGAGGAAGGGTTACAGGAAACACAGCGAAAGTTTTTCAACACATTAGTGAGTACCTATTCCTTTCTGGCCATGTATGCCAATATTGATAAATGGACCTATTCCGGAACACCGATACCCATTGCGGAAAGGCCCGAGATGGATCGCTGGATCATTTCACGCCAGTTTACCACAATCAAAAAAGTGGATGCATTCATGGATGATTACGAGCCTACCCGTGCTGTACGGGAGGTGGAACGGTTTGCCGATGATTTAAGTAACTGGTATGTACGGCGCAGCCGGCGCCGGTTCTGGAGGGAAGGCAAGAGCCTGGATAAAACTGCGGCCTATCAGACTTTGTACGAGTGTCTTGTCAATTTGGCCAAATTAGCCAGTCCTATTGCGCCATTTACCAGTGAGTGGCTGTACAGGAACCTCAATACGGTTACGGAATTCGAGGAAGAGTCAGTGCATTTAACGTTTTATCCGACGGTGGAAGAAACGGCCATTGACCGGGAACTGGAGTATCGCATGCGAATGGCACGTACAATCTCCTCCATTGTGCTTCGCATCCGCAATAAAATCAACATAAATGTACGGCAACCACTGGCACGGATCATTGTCCCGGCCGGCAGTGATCAGCAGCGTTTAGCAATAGATTCCGTAAAAGGTATTATATTAGAAGAAGTAAACGTTAAGCGAATGGAGTATGTGGACGATGACTCGGGTATCGTTCAAAAAAGGGCCAAACCGAACTATCCTGTACTGGGCAAGAAGCTTGGCAAACGGATGAAGCCGGTTGCGTTGGCTATACAAGATCTTGCTACCGAAGAAATTACTGAGTTTGAACAGAAGGGTGAACGGACTTTTGAATTCGAACAAGGCGAATCCGTCACCCTGAAGTTGGAGGATATTGAAATCACCCGGTATGGACTGGAAGGATGGTCTGTCGAATCGGAAGATGGTATTACCGTTGCACTGGATACGGAGCTTGATGAGGCGTTAACGCGTGAAGGGATTGCGCGGGAAATTATCAACCGTGTTCAGAGCATGCGAAAAGAAGCTAATTACGAACTGACGGATCGTATCGATATGTATTTGGAGGGTGATGAACTGACACTGGCTTCTGTGAAATTTATGAAAGAGTATGTTAAAAGTGAGACATTGGCCGGGGATATCATTTTTGGCCCTGTCGGGGAAAGCGATTTCATTAAGCAATGGGATATCGATGGTAAACATTGCACCATTGCCATTCAACGTAACAATAACTACTAAGCTTCAGCAGTTATGAGCAAGGAAACCAAAAACAACGAGGAACGCGTATCTCCATATAGCGATAAAGAGCTGGAGTATTTTCGTGAGATTATTTTAAAAAAACGGGATGAGGCGGAACGCGATCTGAGCCTGTTGATGGATGCGCTCAAGGAAAGTACCGAAAATTCATCGGATGAATCAGCCTATTCTTTTCATATGGCTGATGCTGGTACAGATGCCCAGGAGCGGGAAAAAACGTATATGTTGTATAATCGTACCCGAAAGTTTATCAAATACCTGGATGATGCTATCGAACGTATCAACAGAAAAACCTACGGTGTGTGTAAAGTTACCGGGAAGAAAATTTCCAAAGGCCGGCTTGAGGCGGTTCCCCATACACAGATAAGTATTGAAGCCAAATTGAAAAGGCGTTAATGGGTTTGGATAACAAGAGAAAAAAAATCACCGTTTTTGGAGTGGTCGCAGTGGTCGTTTTGCTATTGGATCAGCTCACCAAATACTGGATTCGCACTTCACCGGAATTTCATTACCATACGCTTGTAGAGGGATGGCTTGCAATTAATTTTACCAAAAACCCCGGAATGGCGATGGGTATCCATTGGGCGGACACCTGGATTATCAGCCTGATTGCAATTACTGCTACAGGTGTCATTTTACTCTATGTGTGGAAAACTTTAAATTTTGCGCATATGGGCTATATGGTTTGTATGGGATTGATTGTCGGGGGTGCGCTGGGTAATATCACCGATCGGATTTTTATGGCCCGTATAGGTGGCTATGGTGGTGTACTGGATGGCCATGTCATTGATTTTATCCATTTCAACCTGCAAGTCGGCGATTTCGATGTGTTCCCCTATATATTTAATTTGGCGGATTCTGCAATCAGTGTTGCAATCTTAACGCTGATTGTCTTTTATAAAAAACTTATGCCCGAATATTCGCAGCATCACGAGACAGGTACTTCGGGGGAATTAGCGAAAAGTGACTCCGGAAGGGATGGTTTGTATAAAACCGGTGTAAGGGAATCCGAATCCGGCATTAATTCGTAGCATTCCGGCATGGATCGGGTTTATTCCGGAATGGATTATCAGGCTTATGGTGTCAATGAACATCATACGAGTAACAGACAGCACATACTCGATACCGATTGGAGAAATGAAGAAATACCGTTAGGGTTATAGCCATGGAAACGGAAGGGACGGCCATCCTGATTGATCACTTTAAGCATCCGCGAAACAAAGGTGCGATTGTTGACGCAGACTTGCATTATGAGGTCCTTAACAGAAAGTGTGGAGATCGGCTCTCTTTTACGGTTCGTCGTGAAGGATTAAAGATCAAAGATATTCGTTTCGAAGGAGAAGGTTGTTTTTATTGTCTGGCATCGGCGTCGGTAGCCTGTAGTTATATGTCCGGACGTGAGCCCTCCGCTGTTCTGGAAGAAACAAGGAAAATTCGCAGCTGGCTGGCTGGCAAAAGTCTGACCAGGAGTGATGAACAGCGAAAAGGAGAAGAACTTGACTGCGATTCAGAACATGGCTATCCGGCTCAACCTGAAATTATTGCCCTCGGGGAGGTCAAAAAGTTTCCAATGCGTATAGCCTGTGTGGATCTGGCATGGAAAGGACTGGAAGAGATGTTACACGATTGACGGACTCTTGTTCCTGAAGTTGGAGTCAGGGCATCAATGTAAAATACTTTTGAGCAAATCCAGTTGATCGTGGGCATCAATATTTTTTAACTCATGCCCCATGCGGTCTCTCTTGGTTCGTAAGTATCGCATATTTTCCGGATAAGTCTCGGTTTCCATCGGTACACGTTCTACAATCTCCAGTCCATAGCCGATAAGGCCAACTCTTTTTGCGGGATTGTTAGTCATCAGGCGCATTTTCCGGATTCCAAGTGATCGCAGCATCTGGGCTCCAACACCGTAATCGCGAAGATCCGGTTTAAATCCAAGTGCTTCATTGGCTTCGATGGTATCCATACCCTCTTCCTGAAGTTTGTAAGCACGTAATTTGTTGAGTAGTCCGATCCCCCGCCCTTCCTGGTTCATGTAAAGCACGGCACCGCTACCTTGTTCTTCCACCATACTCAGGGCATTGTGGAGTTGTTCACCGCAATCACATCGTTTCGAACCGAAAACATCACCGGTCATGCAGAGAGAGTGTACACGAACCAGTACCGGTTCATCTTCATTCCAGTTCCCTTTGACGAGTGCAAGATGTACGCCACCGGTTAGTTTTTCTTCAAAAGCATGCAGGTGGAAATCGCCATAAATGGTTGGCAATTCAATATCGATGATCTCCCGGACCAGGCTTTCGTGTTTCATTCGGTAGCTGATGAGGTCATTGATGGTGATCAGCTTTAGATCAAAACGCTTGGCTACATGTATCAGGTCGTCAAGCCTGGCCATGGAACCGTCGTCATTCATGATTTCGCAAATAACGCCACCTTCCCTGCAGCCGGCGAGTTTGGCGAGGTCGATTGCCGCCTCTGTGTGACCGGCCCTGCGAAGCACACCGCCCTCCCGGGCGATAAGCGGAAAAATGTGTCCCGGGCGGCGGAAATCGTTCGCACTGGCATCGGGTTGTAAAAGAGCCGCAATAGTTATTGCGCGATCAGCGGCGGATATACCGGTGGTTGTTCCGTGCTTGTAGTCTACCGATACCGTGAAGGCTGTCTCAAGCGTATCGGTGTTTTCGATGACCATGGGTTCGAGATTCAGGTCGTAAGCACGTCCCCGTGTGACCGGAACGCAGACCAGTCCCCGGCCATAAGTCACCATCATATTGATGTGCTCCGGCGTAACCTTTTCGGCCGCCATTACAAAATCGCCTTCATTTTCGCGATCTTCGTCATCAACAACAATCACCATTTTACCGGCTTTGATATCTTCTACGGCAGACTCAATGGTGTCGAACTGAAAGTCATTGTGTTGCGACATATACTGAATGAAAAGCAGGGGCAGTAGCAGATTGAAACGACCTGTTGCCCGGTTTGTTAATGATCTATGGAAGGTTATTTTTGAGGATTAACATCCACGATTGCGTTTTTTAACAACTTAACTTTTACATCTTTGTCCACTTCAAGCATGATGGCATCTTCTTCTATAGTGGAAACGATGCCCACCATCCCACCGGATGTAACAACTTTATCACCCTTTTTCATTTCCGAAACTTTTTTCTGAATCTCTTTTTGTTTTTTAGATTGTGGCCGGATAATAAACATGTAGAATACAAGAAAAATTGCGGCGAGAAAAATAAGGCTGGTGAAACCGCCACTGCCACCTTCCGGATCAGCAGCAAAAAACATGAGTAATGAGTTCATAACGTAAATATTTATGGATTATATCAATGTTTATAAAAACCGGTGTATTATAGAAATATAAGGTTTTTAAAAAGCTCTACAAAGACGTTAAATACCACACGGCTACAAAAGGAAAACTGAAGGTTCAGTTTTATATTCGAAGGCAAAAAATTATGCATAAAACCGCTTGTTACTACGAATATGATCGCTCAGTATGCCGGCCGGCTTAAACCGGTCTCCGTGTATGCCGCGAAGATATTCCAGTCGATTCCAGATTCTGCGGGCACCCAGGCGGTCAATATACCGGAAAGGACCACCCAGAACGGGTGGAAAGCCCATGCCCAGCATTGCTCCGGTGTCCCCGTCATTTGGATGCTGTAAGATATCTTCCTGTAAGCAAACCACCGCTTCATTAATCATCATCAATGAGATTCGTTCCTGGATCTCTTCCAGTATAAAATCCTTTCTGCCGGAACCACCGAAAAAGTGATAGATATCTTCATTGAGAACCTTCTTTTTGTTGCGATACTCGTAAAAACCGTTCAGGTTTTTACGGCCGGAATATCCGGCTTCATACAGGCGATGGATCGTTTGTGAAATACGTATTTCCCGTTTTTTGAATATGCTGTTCATGGTCTCGGTTATGTGAAGCACAACATCGATTCCTGCCTCATCAATCAATGTAATCGGACCCACAGGAAATCCGAAATTTTTCATGGCTGTATCGACGATACGAATATCGGCGCCTTCTTCAAGCAATAATAGTGCTTCATTTAACATCGGCATGAGGATACGCGTAACGTAAAATCCCGGGCTGTCACTCACTACAATCACATGTTTACCTTGGCGAATACCGACGTCACATGCGGTAGAGACGACTTCTTCATCGGTTATTTCGCTTCTGATTACTTCCAGAAGTGGCATTTTCTGAACGGGTGAAAAATAGTGCATCCCGATTATTCGTTCCGGACGTTTTGCCGCTTTCGCAATTTCCGCAATGGGAATCGCTGATGTGTTGGTGGCGAAAATGCCATTATCCGGTAATATCGGTTCCGTCTCTTTCAATACAGCGTGTTTGACGGAAAGATCTTCAAAGACGGCTTCAATGATTAACGGGAGATTTTGCAGATCGGATAATTGATCAGTTAAATAAATACCGGAAAGGAGCCGGTCACGTTCGAATTCGGAGATAGCGCCAGCGTTAACATCGGGTTCGAGATCTTCCCAGACTGTTTTTTTCCCACGGATGGCAGAAGAAAAGTCCCGATCTTTAAGGGTTATTTGAAATCCGTTTTGGATACTAACCGATGTAATCCCGGATCCCATTAAACCGGCACCCAGCAGCCCGATATGTGAAACCGGTACAGGTTTGCTTTCGGAAGGGTTTTTACGTGAGCGCTGAATCAGGATATAGTTGTCGATCAGTTGTTGGGATTCCGGAGTACCTGCAAGATATTCAAATGTTTCAGTTTCAAATCCGAGGCCTTTCTCCATGCCATGCTGAAGACCATACTTTACACAATTAAGTATGGATTTTGGAGCGGGATACAGACCACGCGTGCGAACCTGAATATCTTTTTCCGCTTTTGAATATATCAATCGGCGCATGATCGGATTATTTTCAGTGAATCCTATTCGGGCAGATGAGGAAGCGACTGCCCGGCCGCTCAATTTGGAGTTGGAAATCTTTTGACGATCCCGTGTACCGGAAACTAAAGAATTATTCCCTGAGCCGTTCAGATTATGGTAATCTTCAGCATTGGATTTCTCCCCGGTAAGTTTCTCCGCTACATTTTTAGCTGCCCGGATTAACCCGTCTGCATGGATCAGCTCGTTAACAAGATTAATCTCTTTTGCCCTCCGGGCGTAAATATTTTGACCACTCAGCAGCATCGATAATGCTTCGTTGATACCGACGAGCCGGGGCAAATGTTGAGTACCTCCACCGGCGGGACAGAGTCCGAGTTTGACATCCGGTAATGCGAAACGTGTCACCGGATGATCAGTAGCAATTCTGTAATGACAAGCTATGGCTGTTTCCAGGCCGCTGCCGAGAGCCGGCCCATGAATGGCCGCGATTACAGGTATGCCCAGATGGTATATCCTGTTAAGCAGTTGTTGATGCTTCCGGCTGAATTCAAATGCTTTTTGAGCAATTTTAAAACTTTTGATTATTTGGATATCCGCACCTGCAATGAACCGGTCTTTTTTTGCACTGTACAGGATCGCTGCCCGGATTGTATTATCCTGTTCGATTTCGTCAAGAATATCATGGAACTCGGTTATCATTTCCAGGGTGACGGTATTGATTCCGGAGCCTGGTTGATCAATAGCAATAATAGCCACGTAATCGTCTACCGTTAATTTCAAAGTTTTCATTGATGTGTCTGGTTTGAAAAGAAATGAGTCGGATCAGTTCTATTGTTTGGATGCTACGGTGATCGATTTGTCAGAATTCAGGCCGCTATGTTGGATTAGTTAAGTCTGACTCACAGGCTCCAGTAACATGGCATGTCCCTGACCACCGCTGGCACAGGACGAAACCAACGCATATTTACTTTTTTCCCGGAGAAGGCGGTTTGCCGCTGTGATAACCAGTCGAGCACCGGTTGCGCCAAATGGATGACCAAATGCCAGCGATCCTCCCAAAGTATTCAGTGATTTCAGCGGGATGACCCCGACTTTTTTCTTTTTCCCGAGACGATTTTTGGCAAAGTCATCGGATGCAAGTGCTTTTAAAACGGCCAGTATCTGTCCGGAAAATACTTCATGCAACTCAAAAACGCCCACATCTTCCGGTTTGATCCTAACGCGATCGAGTAATGGAGGAATAGCATACGCCTGTCCAAGAAGAAGATGGTCTTTGGGTTCCTGTGCCGAGTAAGTGTAATGTGTTAAACGAGCTTTCGGTTCCAGCCCCAGTTTGTCCGCCTTCTCCTCGGTCATGAGCAGTAAGGCAGCAGCTCCGTCGGAGTAAAACGAAGAGTTCCCGGCGGTTACGGTACCATGGGAATTGGTGAAAGAGGGTTTGAGAGAAGCCAGTTTTTGCAATGTGCAGTCTCTTCGAATACCGTTGTCTTGTGTGACGGGATCAAAGTCGGGAGGCCCTGTAACCGGAACCAGTTCTTCATTGATCAGGTGGTTTTCATACGCTCTGAATGCGCTTTGATGTGAGCGGACGGCATAGGCATCCTGGGACTCCCTGGAAATATCGAAAATAGAGGCCATTCTGTCGGTAAAAACCCCCATGGATTCTCCGGTACTGAATTCAGTAGTAACGGGAATTTCCTGTAACGGATTTTGTGAACGAAAGGGCATCAGCTGTCGCAAGTGATTTTTTGATTTTCTGCCGGAAGCTTTTTTCGAAGGAACATCCCGGCTGGAACGTACAGAGCGCTTGAAGTAGCCGGATAAAGTGTCCACTCCTCCGGCCAATACCACTTCTGCTTGTCCGGATTTTATTTGTTCCATGCCGCTTGTAATCGCCTGATGAGAGGATAAGCAGGCCATGGAAACGGTATGGGCAGGGATAGTTGCAGGCAATGTGGCTCCAAGCATCGCGTCACGTGCCACATTGATGGTGTGGATATCCTGAATGGCCGATCCAAAAATAACGCGGTCAATATGGCCGGGATCAATCTTTGTACGATTGATCAGCCCCCGGATGGCAAATCGTGCAAGGTCGTACGCCCGGAAATGAAGATATCCGGTACCGGATCTTTGAAATGGAATTCGACATCCGTCGACAAGAACAATTGTATGGTTTTTTGAGGTAATGGACATGAAAAGTCTCTGGATTAGTAGTGGATCCTGTAAAGCTGTGCCCGGAATCCCGTCCGGTCAGGCCAATGAAAACCTGGTATCTGCCGCCGCTATATCCGAACGATACTGCTCCTGTGGATTTCTTCTATAATAATGACCGGCTGGACCAAAAGCTATTGCTGGCGAGTAATTTTGGTATTTGGATGATCATGTTCAGGTATGGCGGAGCAGAAACAGAACATTGAATACAGGGTTTGATGCCAGGCAATCCGGTTTAATTCAGAAAATGTTATTCGGATTTGAATTTGAAAAGCTAAAAAGACAGTTACAGAATAAAATTAATATCGTTAATGTGGGTGGTACAGGATTCGAACCTGTGACCCCCTGCTTGTAAGGCAGGTGCTCTG
>JBBDQZ010000007.1:0-1832 GCA_040905705.1 Balneolales bacterium | reverse complement strand
ATCAGCGTAATATCAGATTAAAATATGGAAATGGAGCATTGATTCCATATTTTAAGAGCAGGTAAATTATGAAAATAAATTAGTTCATAAGCTGTTAAAACCAGCTTTCTTTTAACCATGCCATGTGCATGAATATATCCGTTATCTATTTTAGTGTCCTTAAAAAAATTACAGGCAAAAGTCAGGAGGTCATTCGTCTGGAAAAACAAATGAGTGCGGAAGATCTCTTTGGTTTGCTGTCCAAAAAGTATCCTGAAATGGTCCGTTACAAGCCCTACATACGCTTGTCTGTAAATCAGGAATATCTCCCGTTTGAAACCCGGCTCAAACCGGATGACGAGGTTGTATTTATAACCCCTGTTTCAGGAGGCTGAAAAATTTAATGCAGAAAGAGAACGTGTTATATGATCGCTTTGCGCGAAAACATGATTACCTCCGCGTGTCACTGACAGAACGCTGCAATTTGCGTTGTACATACTGCATGCCGGCAGAGGGCATTCCATTAACACCGGCTTCTCACCTACCAACCCCCGAAGAGCTGATTGAGGTCGTATCCATTTTCTCAGAGATGGGAGTTAAAAAAATCCGCTTTACCGGTGGTGAACCCCTGGTTCATAAAGATGCGGGATTTATTATCGAAGAGATCTCGAAACGGGTACCTGAAACCACCATTACCACAAACGGGATCCTTCTTCATAAATATTTCGGCCTGTTTAAAAAGACGGGATTGACCTCCCTGAACATCAGTCTGGATACGCTGAATCCTGAACGATTCCAGTTCATTACTCGCAGGGATCGTTTCGACAAAGTCCTTGACAACATCCACACTGCCATTTCACATAATTTTCATGTAAAAGTGAATGTAGTTTTACTGAAAGGCCAGAATGATGATGAGATCGTAGATTTTATTCGCTGGACAGAAGATACGCCGGTTCATGTCCGTTTTATTGAATTTATGCCTTTTCAGGGAAATGAGTGGGATAATTCAAAACTGGTTTCTTACTTTGAAGTTCTTGATGCTGTTAAAAAAGAATATATCATAGAAAAACTTGAAGACGACAAGCATGCTACGACTAAAAGCTACCGGGTAAAAAATGCAGCCGGCACCTTTTCGGTGATCAGCTCTATGACGGCTCCATTCTGCAGCACATGTAACCGGCTGCGTTTAACTGCAGACGGTAAAATGCGCAATTGCCTGTTTTCCAGTGAGGATACGGATTTATTAACGCCGCTTAGGGCCGGTGAAGATATTCGTCCCTGTATATTAAACTGTGTTCGGGACAAAAAGGAAGGCCATGGCGGGCTGAATATATACGAGAATAAACCCAACCGAAGTATGATTGCAATAGGAGGCTGAACGCTAATGCAGGAATTTAAAAACGGCACGTATTGGATTCTCATTTCCGACCATCTGCCGGAGCTATCGGTAGCGGGGGCCTTTGTTCAGGACCCATCGTGTGGAGCCGTTAATATTTTTTCAGGAATGACACGTAATCATCACGATGGCAAATCAGTTACCGGATTGTATTATGACTGTTATGAAGAAATGGCATTGAAAGAATCGAAGAAATTACTGGATGCCATCACTAAAGAACACAACTTGACAAAAGCGTTACTATTCCATAAAACGGGCGATGCGCCTGTAGGCGAAATTTCCCTGATTACCGCTTTGAGTGCCCCTCATCGTAAACCGGTTTTAGAAGCCACCGAAGAGCTGATCAATCGCCTCAAACAGGAGCTTCCCATCTGGAAGAAAGAGTCATATAAAGGAGAATCCCTGTGGAAGGAAGAGCAGCTTCTCAAAAAAGAGCAACAACCATCCTGAACAAACT
>JBBDQZ010000006.1:0-1873 GCA_040905705.1 Balneolales bacterium | reverse complement strand
CGCGAAGTGCCTGTGACATAAAATTCGGGAGTGCGCGGCCGTCTTTTAACCGCATCCGGGCACCATACGTATTAAAAATGCGCACGATCCGGGTATCCACATGATGATACCGGTGATAGGCCATGGCCATCGCCTCGGAAAAACGTTTGGCTTCGTCATACACCCCGCGGACCCCGACGGGATTTACATTTCCCCAGTAATCTTCGGTTTGAGGATGTACGAGCGGGTCCCCGTAAACTTCACTCGTAGACGCCAGAATATACCGTGCTTTTTTTTCAAGGGCGAGCCCGAGCGATTTATGGGTGCCGAGTGACCCCACTTTCAATGTCTGTATCGGCATTTCCAGGTAATCGACAGGCGAAGCAGGGCTGGCAAAGTGAAATATAAAATCTATCGGCTCATCAAGATATAGATATTCGGTTACATTGTATTTAATAAAACGAAAAGCAGGATTGTCAATCTGATGTGCAATATTATTAACGGTACCGGTGGCAAGATTATCCATGGCAATTACCCGGTGGCCTTCCTTCAGAAGGCGGTCACACAGATGTGATCCCAGAAAACCGGCCCCACCGGTGACAAGGCTGCAGGTTTTGTTTTGCATAATCCTTCAGGTATAAATATTATTTTTACTGATAACGCTCAATTGCATCGATTGATAATCAAAGTAATATTTCTCTGACTTAAAATGTAATCCGGACAAAAAAAAAGCCACCCCAATTGAGGCAGCTTTTTTCCAGGTAATTACAAATGTAAACCGGCATTGCGGCTTACCAGTATTTCTACGTTCACAAAACTAATTAATTCTCATCCGGATCATCTTCTGAATGTCCGTTTGTGAGTCCATTGGTATGGCCGTTGGTTTTTCCGTTCGTATGGCCATTGCCATTCCCGTTCGAATGGCCGTTTGTAAGGCCTTTGGACAAAATATCTTCTACATTCAGGGACCCCACTTTAATTACTTCTGTCAACACTTCCATTCCGGAATCTTTTGAATTGGATTCTGAAAAAGAATTAAAATTGCAGGTCGGAATTATTTTTTTCAGGTACCGGCGAATTTCCGCACCGTCACGCGTCTGCGCCACATCGAATAATTCCTGGATCATATCTTCGAACCGCTCCGATGGAAGCCCGGTCGTTTTGGCGCTGAAAATCTTGGAATGATGCGTAGCATTGGTCCCTTCTTCAGCTGTAAGCAATTCTTCAAATAATTTTTCTCCGGGACGAATGCCGGAGTACTTTATTTTGATATCCTCACCGGGCAGAAATCCGGACAAACGGATCAGGTCATTTGCCAGATCAGAAATTTTAACCGGCTGGCCCATATCCAAAACATACACCGAACCGTTACCACCCAGACCGCCGGCCTGAAGCACCAGTTGCGAGGCTTCCGGTATGGTCATAAAATACCGGGTCATTTCAGGATGCGTGATGGTGATCGGGCCGCCTTCGCGGATCTGCTTTTTGAATAACGGCACCACACTGCCGCGGCTGCCCAGCACATTACCGAACCGGACCGAGACAAACGCCTGTCCGGGAGAAGCCTGGCAAGACGCCCAGGAGACAATAAATTCAGCGACACGCTTCGAAGCACCCATAACCGAGGTCGGATTTACCGATTTGTCCGAAGATATATTCACAAAACGGGAAACTTTGTATTTAAGGGCGAGTTGAACGAGATTGCGTGTTCCACCGACATTATTCTTGATGGCCTGATCGGGATTAGACTCCATTAATGGCACATGTTTGTGAGCCGCCGCATGGAAGACGACATCCGGCTTATATTCTGCAAAATGATGTTCCAGCGTATCATAATCACGCACATCGGTAATAAGAGCGGTAAATTTAGTGCCATCGTTTCCATATTCGCTCA
>JBBDQZ010000005.1:0-1878 GCA_040905705.1 Balneolales bacterium | reverse complement strand
TGCCTAAATTCTGAATTCCATACATTTGCTGCATCAATACTAATCAAGCTCGATGATAGTAATTCTGCTCGTCATTTTACTTACTGCACTTTGCATTCCGCTATTGCACCGCATATTGGGCAACAAGACGGCTTATCTGCTTGCGCTCTTGCCGCTGTCGGCTTTTGGCTGGTTTATGGCACAGTATTTTGGCGGGGTGTTGGACGAGCCACTGCGCAGCTCCCTGGAATGGAACAGCTACTTTAACCTGCGCCTGGATTTTTACTTAGATGGGCTTAGCCTTTTGTTTGCCCTAATGATAACAGGCATTGGCACATTGATCTATTTCTATGCGGCTTATTATATGAAAGTCACGGACCACTACAGCCGCTTTTTCATATTCCTTACGGTTTTCATGGCCTCTATGCTGGGCTTGGTATTGGCCGATAATCTGCTGAGCATCATTGTTTTTTGGGAAATGACCAGCATCACATCCTTTATGTTGATTGGCTACAACCACGAAAAGGAAAGTGCGCGCTATGCGGCATTACAGGGTTTGCTCGTAACTGCGGCAGGCGGTTTGGCCTTATTGGCGGGTTTGGTTTTAATTGGTGTCACCACAGGTGAAAACAGTATTTCCGAAATGCAGCATTGTCGCGAAACGCTTATCAACCACAAATTGTATTTGCCCATACTGCTTTGCGTATTGACAGGGGCATTTACCAAATCGGCACAGGTGCCCTTTCATTTTTGGCTGCCCAACGCCATGGCCGCACCAACGCCCGTTAGTGCTTATTTGCATTCTGCTACAATGGTAAAGGCCGGGGTGTATTTTGTGGCGCGCTTTTTCCCCGTTTTGGGCGACACTTTTGAATGGTCGCTGATTTTGACCACTTTCGGAACATTGACCATGCTCACCGGAGCCATTATGGCTTTCCGCTCCGATGATCTGAAGAAAATCCTGGCTTATTCCACCATCAGCGCATTGGGCATAATGGTGCTTTCTTTTGGCATTGGCACAAAAGCCGCCATCTATGCCGGAATGGCCTATATTTTGGCACATGCCCTATACAAATCCGCCTTGTTTATGCTGGCCGGGATTATTGACAAACACAGCGGCACAAGGCTGATCAGCAGATTGCCTGGGAACCTGTACCAAAAAATGCCGATGCTGTTTGTGCTTGTATTGTTAGCGGGATTATCGCTGGGGGGCATATTGCCCTTTTTTGGATTTATAGCCAAGGAAATGTTGCTGGAAATGACACTTTCTGCTCCCTTTGTGTCAGGTGTTTTGTCTGCGGCATTATTGCTGACCGGGGCTTTGTTTGTGGCGCTTTTGCTGATGCTAACGCACAAAACCTTTTTCAAAAAGCAGGGCGATGCCAATGAAAATATCAACAAAGCTTCCTTTTTGCTTTATGCCGCGCCAATGTTGGTTGCTGCCTTGGGCTTATTTTTCGGATTGTTTCCAAATATCCTGTCCCATTTGGTTTCGGGAGCAGCGCAGAGCCTGGATGGGAATTTGCCCGAAAAACACCTTGCGCTTTGGCATGGGGTGAACACGGCATTTTTGCTCAGCCTTGTTTCAATAATTGCCGGAGCGGGTTTGTATTATTTACAGGGGAAAAAATTAAATATAGATTGGGGAATTGGAGTCTATAAGGCATTTGAGCCATCGCGCTTGTATGATCTTCTGATTGGAGGAATGCTGAAATTTGCAAACTGGCAAACCCAGCGCATTCAAACCGGAAGATTGCGCTATTATGTGATGTTTACCCTGCTTTCCATGCTTTTTCTTACAGGGTTCACCTTTTTCTACAAGGCAGGGATTATGGTCAATTACACTGCAATAGACATTTATGTCTTTGAGGTGGTTCTGGGCGTAATCATTCTAATGGC
>JBBDQZ010000004.1:0-1999 GCA_040905705.1 Balneolales bacterium | reverse complement strand
ATACTTGCCGTGAAGCGGTTTCCGTCATAAAATCCTCCACCTCCTGCAATAAAGATTGCCCTTAATGATTCTCCTCTTGGTGTATGATAGCTTAATAGTGCCTCAGGAAAGGAATATCGCCCTGCGGGTATCTCCACATCATCCGCCAGTTTAAATGTTTGGACGATATCCTCAGTTATGTACAAAAACTCAGCGGTGGCTAAGTTTCCCCGTTTCCAGGTCAGTTCAACAGAGGGCCCATATTCTGAAGTTTCAAGATTTCCATCTACGTTGCTCAAAAAAAGTGAACCATTCATGGAAGCTTGAATCTGTTGAAATGGAGAGGCACCTCTTGGTGTCCATCCCCAAGAAACACGATCGCCAAATTTTATGTAATTATCCCGCAACTGAAAACCCATGGCAGGATCATACAACTCTCCGGAATAGTTGAAATTAAAGTTATAGTTTAGTCCCACAAAACGCCGCCGTTCCCACTCTGCCTGAAATCGAAGAGTTTCAGAATTTATAATTGAATTGTTGAGATCACTGTCAGCGGTTTGGGCAATATTGAAATTCAGAAAATCATCACCCCAAAGGTTAAAAATCCCGTCAATTCCATAATTCAGGTTATAGTTTCCCCTCTCATCAATACGGCTTGTTAACATACCGCCTGTATACGACTGTGGATTAGAAAGCTGCTTCCGGATACGGAATACACTGTGGTTTTCTGACGACAAATCCAACTCACGTGCCGTTTGTATTGTTAAAAGACCTATATCCCATCCTCCAGATCGTGTAATTGTTCGGACACCCCCTAAAATACGTATCGGTTGTCCCTGATGAAGACCTATTCTGCGGCTATGGAACAGGCGATCACTGCCACCAAATGAAAAATCAAATATTGAAGCACGCTCCAGGAAGAACTGTCGCCGTTCGGGGAAAAACAGCGAAAATCGCGTCAGGTTCACCTGTTGATCATCAGCCTCAACCTGAGCAAAATCGGTGTTTATAGTTAGATCAAGGGTTGTATTATCGGTCAGCCCCATTTTCAGGTCCAACCCCGCCTCATAAGTCAAATCCGTTTTGCGCCGGTAACCGGTGGCATCACTGTTTAGTTGAGCAGATCTCTGAAAACCACCAAGCAGGTAAGGAGTGATAAAGACCGGATTCGTATTTTCCACTTCATTAAATGCAATTCTTTGGGATTGAGAAGGTTTTGTAAAACTCCAAAAACCCCAATTTGCCGGGATAGCAGGGAAAATATGCATCGTTACATTATGAGCAGAATATCTATAAGCAATTAATCCCATTTCCACCCGGCCATCCTCACTTTCAAACCGAAAGCTGCTGAATGGAATGCGCATCTCCGCTGTCCAGCCTTCATCGGTGATCTCAGCTTCAGCTTCCCAAATCGTATCCCAAAAAAGGTTGGGTGGGTTCTGTGCGTCATTACTCACAGCTCCATCCATTCTTGAGCCTGCAGGAGTTACATTAAACCACAGTCCATTCTCATTATCATTAAATGTGTCGAGGATAATCGAAAGACCATCCATAGACATATTCACATTATCTCTTTTGTATGTTGGTGCACTTATTCTATTTGGATTATTCTCATAACACCGGCAGCTTACGTAGAGATACTCTTCATCATGTGCAATCCTGATTTGGGTTTGATCTATATTGACAGGGTCACCAAACGAGGGCCAGTGCGTCACCAATGAGAGCGGTTGGATAGCTTCCCAGGCAGGTTCTTCAACTTTACCATCGAGTATGACCGTACCGGTCAGTTTGGGAATTACGATGGGTGATGATGATTGAGCTTGAATTGACACTGAAATTAACAGCAGGATAAAGGTCGCTAAAATAAAATTTTTGGTTCTCATAGTTCCCTGTTGAATACCATCCTTGTTCTTGATGGAATGCATAATCATGCATTATATATCTTGCGACCGATAAAATCAATATCTGGAGTTTTCCAGCTCTTCAACAATGCGTGTGGCATTATAGACGTGACGCAGGG
>JBBDQZ010000003.1:0-12326 GCA_040905705.1 Balneolales bacterium | reverse complement strand
GTTGGCAAACCGCCACATTGGAAGAAAGATTTTACACCACAACATCAAACCAAACAGGAAAAACAATGAAACACAGAATTGAAACCCCAATGTATTTTGCAGCTGGATTTTCGAATGGATTGATTAAGCAATTCCCGGAATCCAGCACCAATAATGATGAAGTAACAAAAGGCAAGGATCGTGCAAAAGCGTACTTCGACAAAGGCAACGAAGTTTTTACTTCTATAGAATCCATGCGGAAGGCGAATAATAGTGACAGGACACAAACGCCGGAAGGCCGGACGGTATCTACTTACCAGCACGCACAAAAAAAACTTGCGGAGCTACAAAAGACATATAATAATTTGCCTGACTTGTCGGCTGTTGCAAAGCAGATCGACGACGAAATATCCGATACGCTGGAAAAAACGGCAGATAGTGCGTATGGCAGGGAAGCCCGACAACGTATATCGTCGATGCCTAAAAGCGAAAGGGCATCTTTTGTTAATCAGGCGATTCATCGAAATGACCTGAAAACAGCCGCTTACGCTTTAGGCACTCCGGGGTATTTTTCCGGTCTTTCTGATGAACAGCACAGTCAGTTGCGTGAACAGTACAAATCGCACGTTTTCAGCGAAGAAAAACAGGCGATAAAAGCGCTTCAAAGTATGCATGAGCATGTAGAAAAAGCCAAAGTGGCAACATCAAAAGTTGTTACCGACCTAAACGCACAGGCAAGGCTGGCCGGTCTCGATCAAAACGAAAAAGTATCTGAGCTAACAGGCTAGATTACTTTAAACATATCCCGTCCCTTTTGACAGGGGGGCGGGTTTTAAAATTGACGAGGTGCTCTCTCGCCGACCGGGGTGGACGTGTTTATCGTGTTACGCCGAAGCCCCGGTTTTTAATCACACTGCTATAATTTCAGGAAATATATGGGACGCATAAAGAAACAACTTACAGAAACCGATTACGACAAAATATCACGGCTGGCAGAACGTGGCGTTAAAGAAATAGATATTTGTAAAGCGCTGGGTGTTTCATTCCCGACGTGGAAACGTTTGAAGTCAGAGGATGAACGCGCTATTGAGGTATTTTCCGAAGCCCGAAAGATTGAAGAGGAAACGCTCGTCGGGGTGCTGTATGAGAGCGCGACAAAACAGAAAAATATCACTGCTGCCATGTTCCTGTTAAAGGCACGGCATGGGTATGTTGAGGGCCGGGAACACGGACAAGCGCAACAAGTGAACGTTCAAATAACCGTACCGGGGGCCATGCCCGAAAAAGAATATCAAAAACTAATTGAGGTATCAAAGGATGAAAAACAAGATTGAACTTTCCGACTTTCAAAAACAGGTTTGTGCTATCCCGGAACAATATGATGTTTTCTTAGGTGGTGGCCGTGGTGGTGCAAAATCCTTCACAATGTCTATACTTGCTCTTCGGCACTGTGAACAGTACGGGGAAAAAGCGCGCGTGCTATATATTCGGCAAACATACGCCGGACTTCGTGACTTTGAGAATATGACCCGTGAAATCTTTGGTGGTCTGTACGGGAATAAGGCGACTTATAACGGGACGGAACATATCTGGAAGCTACCCAACGGCGGTTATATCGAATTGGGCCAACTGGAAAGCCCAAAAGACTACACCAAATATCAGGGGCGTTCCTTCACCTTGTTATTAATTGACGAATCATCCCAATATGCGACCCCGGAACTAATCGACCGGCTCCGATCCAATTTAAGGGGGCCGAAAGATATGCCGATCAGGATTGTTATGGCTGCAAACCCCGGAGACGTGGGACATCATTGGGTAGCGAAACGATATGTATTTAAATCCGCACCGTGGAAACCGTTTACGGAAGAAAATTCAAAACGTACCTGGGTATATGCACCGTCTTTATATACAGACAATCCTTTTATAGATCATACAGAATATCATAATCAGCTCGAAGCGTCGTGCCCTTCCGACCCTGAACTATTGAGAGCATGGTTAAAAGGTGATTGGAGCGTTGCACGGGGTGCGTTCTTTGCCTCTGTGATTGAAGAAAGCAGGAACGCTATTGACCCGATCGAAAGCATACCGGAATATCTGACAGAAACCAGTCAAAAGAAATGGGATCATTGGCTGGCACACGACTACGGTTCATCTGCACCAAGTGTAACCTACATAATGATAGAAAGCCCCGGCGCGGAGTTGAACGGTACATACTATCCGAAAGACTCCATTCTTATTGTGGATGAACTGGCAACAGCCGACCCGGTAGCATTAAATGAAGGGTTAGGCTATACCGTACCGCACCTTGCCGAACACATAAAAAAAATGTGTGACGAATGGGATATAAGCGCGCGGGGGGTTGCCGACGATGCTATCTTTTCCCAACATGGTTCATGGAGCGGTAGTATAGCTGATGAATTTAAGAGAGAGGGAGTTTACTTCAAAAAAGCGAAAAAGGCAGACCGCAAATCTGGCTGGGAGATTATGCGACGGATGCTACAAGATGCAGGTAAACCCGACAAACCCGGCCTGTATATTGCCCGTAATTGTGAATACTTCTGGTCAACAGTTCCCTATTTAGGCAGAGATCCGCGCCATGCTGAAGATTTGGACACCAGAGCGCCGGATCACGGAGCGGATGCATGCAGGTACGGACTTCTGCACCGGAGAAACGAATCATTAATGCCTATGATATTGGATATATAACCAACTAAACGTTGGCTATTTCAGGGCCTAATGATCCACCTTTGCCACCGAGTCCGGTTATCTTATCCAATTCGCTTAATGCTTCGTCTCTTTCCTTCTCGTCTTTAAATTGAATCGTAAACACTTCGTCATTTGCATTTAGAGAGATGTTAATATATTTATCTGACCCGGGACGATACCATTCGATCATTTCAAGATTAATTCGGTTTTCATTGAACATATAGAATTTCATGGGCTTTTCCTTTTTATAGTAGATTGGTTAACACTTGACCGTATCAAATTAACCAAGTCAGGAATTAAAATCTATGTATTGGAATGGTGACAATGGTGAAAATGGCGACCCCAACAACACTTTTAAATTTGAGGGGTATCTCATATTTGCTTTAAACGGGGATTCCTGAAAGAGAGGGTTACAAACTGCCTATGGTGAGAATGTTAACTTTGTAACTTGGTGACCAAACTCCTGACATTTTTTTGACCTTATATGTTTTTCTATATGTGAGGGGTGTTATTTAGACTGAATCTAAAAAAGATGCATAGCTTGAATCCTAAAAAAAAGGGGTGGCAGCGTCTCTGGATTGTGTCCCATGTGTGTCCCAAATGGCAATATTGCGAATCCATGCTACTGATAACAAAAAACCCCTGCATTGCTTTGTTATTGCAACACAAGGGTTTAAGTGTACCGCCGGCCGGACTCGAACCGGCACGGAGCTTTAAACTCCATTGGATTTTAAGTCCAACGTGTCTACCAATTCCACCACGGCGGCACTTTTTTTACGGCATCAAGATAAGGTGGATTTACAATTTCTACAATAAAGGTACATGTGGGATCAACGCCCGTAATTAAATAAACCCGGTCATTGTCATTTCAGCCACGTATACAATTATATCCGCCCGCTACATTCGAAATTGAATTCACAGAATAAACACGGATTTAAATTCGCAGATTGAACACGGATTTAAATTCGCAGATTGAACACCGGGTGATATTCACATAATCAACTTGTTTTTCACAACTTAATATATCGAAATCCAACTGTTTTAAATGGATGCCGGGTCATGCTTGCGGCTTTACTTTCAATGAAATGATTCATGTACAACTACATGTAATTTTAACATATAATTGCTATTCTGTTTATGGATCTGTACGCAAGGAAATGGGGATTGTTTTTTTACTCTTGAGATTATAATTCGCCGGATTTCAAATACATACGTACAACCTGTACTGTACGTTACTTGATGAGAACGTTTAACAGCCATATATGTGTGCTTATGCATCAGATTTACCCATTTACACCATAGGTGGAGTGACTGGAAATATTTCCCATGCCTCTTCCATATTGGACAGGCCCTGACCGTTTATTCCAATGAATGTTACAACTAAATGGAGGAATATGATTATTTTCGGGTCAGTCAATAATTAGTGCGAAATGTTGACCGAGAAACTAAATATCGAACAGGATCTGGATGCGTTTCAGCTGAAACCCGCCCAACAGTTGGAGCTGGATGCCCTGCTAAAGGAGTGTCATGAACACCTGGAATCATGCAATGACGAGATGCTTACCAAAGCATTTAAGCTCTCGTTTATTTCACACCGCGGTGTTACCCGTGCTTCCGGAGAACCGTATTACCTGCATCCGCTTGAAGTAGCCCGTATTGTAGTGAAAGAGATTGGTATGGATGATTTGTCGGTTGCCGTAGCTCTGCTGCATGATACGGTGGAGGATACCGAAATATCACTTGACGATATCCGTTCGGTGTTTGGCCCGGTTGTCGCTCATCTGATCGATGGCATGACCAAGATATCCGGAGTCTTTAAAAACAAGGGAGTCAAGCAGGCTGAAGCATTCATGAAGCTGCTGCTTTCCATGGCTGAAGACCTGAGGGTGGTGTTGATCAAGTTTGCAGACCGGTTGCACAACATGCGGACTATCCAGCATTTGCCACGAAAAAAACAACTTGGCATTGCCACCGAAACCATGGAGTTGTTCGCACCTCTGGCCCATCGGTTCGGGCTTTACAATATTAAAAGTGAGATGGAGGATCTTGGCTTCAAGACCCTTGATCCTACCGGGTACAAATTCATTGCCCGAAAGCTTCGTGAAAAAAAAGAAGCTCGCGAAGCGTTGATCGAAAAATTCATGGAACCGGTCGAGCGGCAGTTAAAAGCGTCAGGATTTCATTTTCAGATCAGAGGGCGCCCCAAGCATATATACTCCATCTATCGCAAAATGACCCGGCAACAGAAGCCGTTCGAGGAGATTTATGACTTGTTTGCTATCCGGATTATTCTTCAGGAACCCCATACCAAAGAAGACTGCTGGAGGGTGTATTCATTTATCACAGATTCCTATACTCCGATTCCCGAACGTTTTCGCGACTTTATTTCGGTGCCCAAAGCAAATGGATATCAGTCGCTGCATACCACGGTTATTACCAACACCGGCCAGAAAGTGGAAGTACAAATACGGACTTCAAAGATGGACGAGATCGCTGAAAAAGGGTTTGCCGCACACTGGCGTTACAAGGAAGGGGATAAAAACGAAGGAGATATTAACCGGTTTGTTGACTGGGTGCGGGATGTACTGGATAATCCGCGTCCCGATGCCGCGACCGAATTTGTCGAAGACTTCCAGCTTAATCTCTATACCGATGAGATATATGTCTTTTCTCCCAAAGGAGAACTCAATACCCTGCCGAAAGGCGCCACTCCAATCGACTTTGCATTCGAAATACACAGTGAGATTGGGGAACGGGCACTTGCGGCCAAAGTGAATGGAAAAATTGTCCCGCTGAGGCAGAAACTGAAAAGTGGCGACCAGGTCGAGATTATCACCGGAAAACAGATCAACCTGACACCGGACTGGATTAATGATGTGGTTACACATAAGGCACGTGCCCGGCTGCGTCAGTTTATCAAACAGAAAGAGCGGAAAGTTGCCGATGAAGGCCGTCAACTCTGGGATAAAAAGGCCGAGCGTTCCAATATTGAAATTTCTGACCAGGAGTTGGCAAAAGTTGCGAACAAGCTGAAATATTCGTCCCTTCAGAAGATCTTTTTTGATATGGGTTCAGGGATATATGATGCCAACAAGTTGCTGAAGGCGGTAAAAAGTTTTATGAGCAAGGGACGGGTGGATGAGGATCATGGCAAGGGATCTGCAGATTCTACGTCAGGGGAATCATCCAAAATCACCTACCATGTCGGACACCCGGAGGGTGGAAATGAAGGCCTGGTCCTGAACGGACAGCTGACGGATGTCCGCTATTCCTATGCACATTGCTGTAATCCGATACCGGGTGATGATGTCGTTGGCTTTATTAGTCGGGACGGAGACATCAAAGTTCACCGCGTGAGTTGTAAAAATACAAGGCACCTGATTAAAACCGACGGGGAGCGTATTGTGGATGTTGCGTGGGCACGAAATACCGGTTCCCAGTTCATGGGGGCAATCAAGGTGGTTGGCGAAGATCGGGTAGGAATGGTCAGCGATTTATCAAGCCTTATCTCAAAGTCGTTGAAAACCAATATGAAAAGTATTAATGTAACCAGTGACAGCGGGATGTTTGAAGGAATACTTATTATTATGGTCGAGGATGTCAGCCACCTGGATAAGATTATTACGAAGCTTCAGAAAATCGAAGGTATCAAGGAGGTTTATCGCTACGAGTAAATAAAAATAACAGATATACGTATTTATTTATATGTACAAAATTTATATATTAACTCAATATTAATCAATTCATTACCTCTTAAGTTGAATTGCAGAACCCAACAACGTTTCGGGTTATCGGGAACATCAACAGGTTTTTTCGTGTGGTACTATTGAAAAGCAGGTTCCATCTATACCCTGAAACGCATTTATTATTAACCGAAACATTATAATCAAATATTAGTCATGACTTATACCAAAAGAGATATCGTACGCCGTATTTCAGAAAAGAAACATGTACCTATGGTTCAGGTTGAACCCTGGGTTGATGCCGTTATTGAATCCATGCGAGATACCATGATGGAAGCCAGTCCCACATGTCGTATCGAGATTCGCGATTTCGGAGTATTCGAGGTAAAAGTAACCAAAGCCAAACCCAAGGCGCGAAATCCCAAAACCAATGAAGTGATTTATGTGCCTGAGCACCGGAAGACACACTTTAAGCCCAGCAAGCTATTGAAGGAATTTCTGCGCAAGCCACTGATGTCCGAACAATTGGAAGAAGTATAAGCTGAAAAAGCAATCATTGGGTTGGCATGGCCAAGCAACGTGTTCTCGGTATTGATGTCGGCCTGAAACGTATTGGTATTGCCCAGTCGGATATAACCGGAGTACTGGCCAGTCCGCTGGGCACTTTTTCGTACAACGAGGCCCTTTCACAGATTGAAGTGCGATGCCAATCGGGGGAGGTACAATTGATTCTTGTTGGCTGGCCACTTACACTTCGGGGTGAAGAAGGAGACTCTGTACAAATGGTCCGCAAATTTGTCGATACGCTTAGAAAAAGAATCGGTTCTGTTCCGGTTCAAACCCTCGATGAGCGGTTTACATCTACTATGGCACAGCAATCGATAAGAGACTCCGGCGCAAAAAGAAAAAAGCGGCGCAGAAAAGATTTGGTTGATTCTACTGCAGCTGCTATACTCTTGCAAAATTATCTCGACACCAAGTAATCTGCTAATCATGGCTGTTTTGCCCATTGTTACCTTTGGCGATCCGGTTTTGCAAAAAAAAGCTAAACCGGTGCTTTCCGACGATCCCGAGCTTCAGGCATGTATCGACGATTTGTTTGAAACGATGTATGAAGCAGCCGGAGTCGGGTTGGCGGCACCACAAGTCGGCAAGTCGATCCGACTGTTTGTGGTGGATGCCGATGCCGTGACCGAATCGGAGGATGGGATCAAGCTTGGCCGGGGGGTATTTATTAATCCGGTGATTGAACCGGTGGGCGATGAAACATGGGATTCGGAAGAAGGATGCCTGAGTATTCCGGATGTGAGGGATCAAGTGACCCGCCCGAAAAAAATCTATATCCGTTATTACGACCGGAATTTTCAATTTCATGAGGAGGAGCATGAAGGCTGGTATGCCAGGGTGTTGCAACATGAAATGGATCATTTGAACGGAATTCTGTTTATCGATTACCTCGGGGCCTTTCGTAAGCGGTTATTGCGAAGCAAACTGGAAAACATCAGGCTTGGAAAAGTCGAAACGGAATATCTGGTTGCAACGAGGGAATAGGGCGGTATTGGATGGCCGTGTCACTTCATGCCCTTGTCACTTCATATATGTATATTAATTTGGCTCAAACCTGTATCGAAACGGGATCGTTGTAACCGGAAGACACTCGAATTTTGAACATATTCCAACCTTCAGTGGGAGACTTATGACGGTTAAATCGTTGAATATAGTTTTTATGGGGAATCCGGACTTTGCCGTTCCCAGCCTCGAACGGTTATTGAATAGTTCCCATCGGGTAAGTGCCGTGGTGACCGGCCCGGATAAACGACGTGGTCGTGGTGGGAAACGGACTCCCACACCTGTTAAACTAACAGCATTGAACGCAGGAATTCCGGTGCTTGAAGCCGAAGATGTGCGAAATGAGTCATTTGTTTCTCGTCTGGAAGCATTGCATCCGGACCTGTTTGTTGTGGTAGCTTTTAAAATTCTTCCTCCCGAAGTACTTGCTATCCCGGTTGTCGGGTCAGTGAATTTGCACGCCTCATTGTTACCAAAATACCGTGGAGCAGCTCCGATACATCATGCTGTCATCCACGGAGAATCGGAGACAGGGTGTACTGTTTTTATGTTGGATCAGGGCATGGATACGGGGGCTGTGCTCAGCCAGACAAGAACTCCGATTCCGACTCTGACAACAACCGGAGAGTTGTATCGTCAATTGATGAATGACGGAGCAAAATTGCTGGTGAATACAGTGGATGAAATTTCAGAAGGCCGTTACTCAGCGCAACCGCAGGACAGCCGTTTGGCAAGTCCGGCACCAAAAATTACTGTAGAAGATGCTCGTATCGATTTTGAGAAGGATTGTGTATCCGTTCATAACCTGATTCGGGGTATGAGTCCGGTTCCCGGTGCATGGACAAATTTTGAAGGGAAAAAAATAAAAATATTCCGGTCGGAACCGGCCCCGAATATCAACCTGCCGCCAGGACGTGCGGAATTGATAAGTGGCAGCGGCTATGCCGGATGCATTTCAGGGAGTATTACGCTTTTGGAAATTCAATTAGAGGGAAAAAGGCCAATGAAAGGCTATGACTTTTTGAACGGAACAGGTGGCCGTGCGCAATTTTTAAAAAGATGAGGTCTTTGACACCAGGGATTACAAGATTCACTTCAAATCTATGCTTTTACCCGTTTCAGTATTCTAAATTTGCCATATATTTAATTCACAAGTATTTATTAATAATATATTTACAAATACGAAAAAAATATTTGCAAGATTGTGAACAACTCCGGATCATTGCATAAAATTATCAGATACTTGATCAAAATCACTTTTTGAGTTATGGACTCATCGCTTTTGATAGAAGCTTGCAAGTCGGGTGACCTTGAAACGATGAAACAACAGATCATGGAAGGTGCAGATATAAATGCTGTGTCCGTGACCGGATCCACACCGTTGATTTATGCCGCTCAAAACAATCAACTGGAAGCAGTAAAACTTTTGCTTGAAAAGGGGGCTGCAGTAAATGTGAAAAATAAAATTGGGGGTACGGCTTTAAACAGGGCGGCAGAAAACGGTAACCTGAAAATGATGCATTTACTGTTTGAACATGCGGCAGAGATCGGGCCGCTTGCTCTTATTATAGCTGCCAGAGAAGGCCAGCTTGAGGCAGTAAAGCTGTTGCTTGAAAAGGGGGCCGATATCAATGCAAAACAGCATTGGGGACAAACACCCTTGATGTTTGGCGCTCGTGAGGGACACCTGGATGTGGTTCGATATCTGGTAGTGAATGGTGCAGATGTCAAAATAAAGGATAAAAATGGCAATACAGCATTAAATCACGCTGTTGAAAATGAACAGTCGGATGTTGCGGTGGTGCTACGCAGCGCCGGGGCACCTGAAAGCCACAACAAAAAACAGTCAACGGTTGTACAGGAAGACGATGAAACCGATACTCCTGATGATGATCTTGACCTGGGAGAGGACATGATGGATGAAGAGAGTGATGGGCCGGTTGATGATCAATGAATCCGATGGGCTTTATTGGGGGAAACTTTCAGTAACCAGGGATGTTCAATTGGGAGGGGCGGTTTAGGCCGGAATAACCAATGGGAAGAAACAGCGGCATGGAGGAGGCCATGCAACAGGGTGAAATGGGACCATTAACGGCTTTGTTCGCGTTTCATTCTGATGATCACATTTTCCAAAGCCTCCACTTTGCTTTTCAGCTGAATACTCTCCATTTGCAATGCCTTTAAGCGCTTTATGTTTTCTTCGGGCTCATCATGACTTTCCGTATCGTCTTTTACCATACTGCTTTCGGCTACCTCTTTTTCAACTAATTCAGGCTTCATTCGGTATGGCTTCCTGCTTTTCCACCCGGCTTGTTCGGCAGTTATTCCAAATAACAGCCAATGAATATCCAGGGATTCACATTTTGATATCACTCGGGTGGTATTGATCCTGTTTCTGCTGCGCCAGTTTGCAACGACTGTCGGCATAACCCCCAGGAACTCAGCTAATTCGCTGTCTGTTTTAATATGAAGGGCTTTTTTGAGTCGATCTAATACGGATGTATCAAAATATGAATATTTACTTGACAACTTGTTATTATGTGATTATATTATTTCAGATCATTAGATGGTATACTTTGGCATACTCTGATTTCAACGGCATTGCAGTCGACGGGTGTTCCGTATACGGATCAATGCAGAGGAAAGAGAGTACAACCACTTGTTGTTTCAACAGAAACAGGCTAAACATATCAAGATACAATTTCTGTCTCTTCCAGTAAATCTAAATTATGAGGAGATCATAATATTCTGGTGGCGGCTATTGGCTGTGGTACCGTGTAATTATTGTGGTACGGCCGACAGATAGGCGATACCGGTATAGAAAACTGTTTTTTCCAACACGTAACAGGTTGGGATGAAGTGATCCGTCAGAATTGTATTCATATCCAGGATGGAGGTGCTTCCGCCTCCACAAGCAAAGGCGAAACCAGCTCCCCCCGGTTTCGCCTTTTTTTTGCAACGCTCTCCATTTGACTGTGGTTCGGACAGCAACCGCCAGGGTATATCTGACTGAATAGAACCGCCTCCAGCCTTGCGATTTTTGACGGATAACGTTCTTAATTAACTTGAAACAGGTCGCATTTAATGGTATCTTTCAGAAATTTGTTAAATAAAATTACATAAAGAAGCTCCCGGGCTTTCAACATGCCCGGCAAAACCAAAACATTATTCAAAAAGTCAAATAAGGACAAACAATATGTCAAGAATTAAAGTAGGAATTAACGGTTTCGGTCGAATCGGAAGGCTTGTAACTCGTGCCATTCTGGCCAATTACAGTGATAAAATTCAGATCATGGCAGTTAACGATTTAACCGATGCCGCAACGTTGGCTCATCTGTTCAAATACGATTCTGTGCACGGAAAATTTAACGGGGAAGTTCGTTCGGAGGGGAGCGATCTGATCATAAACGGTGAATCCATTAAAGTTACAGCCGAGAGAGATCCGGCCAATTTGAGATGGGGTAGCGATGGTGTTCGTACCGTGGTTGAAAGTACCGGTTTTTTTGCGAGCAGTGATGCTGCTTCCAAACACCTGCAGGCCGGAGCTGAAAAAGTGGTTATCTCCGCACCGGCAAAAGGCGATGTGAAGACTGTCGTTCTTGGAGTGAATGACAATGAAATCTCCGACAAAATCAATATCTATTCCAACGCAAGCTGTACTACCAACTGTCTGGCACCCATGGTAAAAATCCTGGATGATGCTTTCGGTGTGGAAAAAGGCTTTATGACTACTATCCATGCCTATACCGGTGATCAGAATACGGTCGACAGTCCACACAAAGACTTGCGTCGTGCCCGCGCTGCGGCCATCAATATTGTACCGACTTCGACAGGTGCGGCCAAGGCGGTAGGCCTCGTCCTTCCGCATTTGAACGGCAAACTCGACGGTGGCGCTATGAGAGTACCTGTCCCGAGCGGTTCACTTACCGATTTCACCGCTGTCGTGAAAAAACAAACATCCCTGGAAGAAGTCAACAATGTGTTCAAAAAGGCATCCGAAAGCGGCTTCAAAGGTATTTTGGAATATACGGACGAGCCGATTGTCTCTACTGATATTATAGGGAATCCCCATTCTACTATCTATGATTCCGGTATTACAAAAGTGGATGGAACCCTGGTGAAAGTGGTCGGATGGTATGATAACGAAGCTGGTTATTCAGCCCGTACGGCAGATCTTATTGTCCGTATCGGATAAATTTGACTATGTCTGAAGTCGGGTGTGATCCGGTTAATCCGGATCGCCCGGCGGTTGTAACTTTTTTATTTCTGTGATCTCCGGTGAGTTGATTACATATTATGGAGTCACCGGTTATCCGGGATGTAGCGCAGCTCGGTAGCGCGCCTCGTTCGGGACGAGGAGGTCGCAGGTTCAAATCCTGTCATCCCGAC
>JBBDQZ010000002.1:0-60464 GCA_040905705.1 Balneolales bacterium | reverse complement strand
AACAAAGGCCGTGGTACCACTAATAACGGCTCCTAAATTAGGAAAACCCGGAGTTCCACTGTCGACCGGAACGACATATGATTGGGGCCGGTAAAAGCCTCTGTCCGGATTCGGGATATCGACAGGGTTCTCCGTATAGTCAAGCGCCTGTGACACAAGCGGGGCGACTTCACTATCATCCGCATCATTCAATACAATGCCGTCTCCGGTAGCCATCCCCGTACATGCGGCACACAACAAGCCTGTCAACACCAGGCCAACAACTAACCTGATTTCATTTACTCTAAATACTTTTTTCATAGCCTAACCTCGAACTTAATACAATAATTTTTATGGTTGTTGATAACTTTCAACAGTAATTGTTTACCCATTAATTGAATATGCTAATTTATTATTTTCCAATAATTTCTCATAAATTTTATATTTAAAAATCATATCGAAGGTTTTCGTTTTCTTCAGATAGATGGGCCCCTCTCCATAATTTACCCAGTCAAAAGTAGCACTATTTGACCTTGTGACCCCCTCCCAATAATTCAGCGAGTTCATCTCTTTAAAACTCTAACCTTTAAACGAAATAATAAACTTTGCACCTTCATTAACTTTACTTTCCACGCTAATTTTCCCTCCCAGGCTGGTGACGTGGTTGTATACTAAATAAAGGCCGATACCTTTGCTGTCTACGTGGTCATGGAATTTTTGATGCAGGCCGAAGAGTTTGTTTTTTACTTTCTTCATATCAAAACCCAGTCCGTTATCAGACACAATCAGACGACCAGAACCGTTTATCTTCTCGGAATGAATTGATATGACGGGTGGTCTGTCGGGTCTGGCGTATTTAATGGAATTGGTGATCAGGTTCAGAAATACACTTTCCAGGTACGATTTATTGAATCTGATGGTTCGAAGCCTGGAGAAATCAACATGGATGGTTGCTTTTGAGGTTTGAATTAAAGAATTAATGGACTGGAGCACACCATCCAGAATTTCCTTCAAGTCTATTTCTTCCAAACTGGCATGTGTCGTCTGTTTTTCACTAAGAGCATCGACATAATTATTTACGGTCTGATTCAGCTGCTCTCCTGATAATTTCAGGATCTCTATCAGTTCCAATGTTTCCTTATCGCTGATTTTGGAAATATCGATCAGGCTGAAAACATTCAGTAAATTATGAATGGGTGATCTTAAGTCATGCGAGGTTGTAAAAGATAACTGTTTGAGGTCTTTGTTAACCCGGGTGAGATTGGCAAGCTGCTCATTCCGTTCAGATTCCAGTTTTTTCTTATGGGTAATATTTTTGGCGATGGCGAAAACCAGCTGGTCGCTGTCAACCGGAAGGGAAGTCCAGGACAACCATACGATCTTACCGTCTTTGGTTACATACCGGTTTTCGAAATTCAGTAAAGGCTTTGACCGGGTCAGTTCCCCACGGACCCTGGCGGTAATATCCTTGTCGGCATGATATACAAAATCATTGATAGGCCTGGAATACAATTCCTCCATCGTATAGCCCAGCAGTTCTGAAACGGCTCTGTTAATTTTTTTAAAATAACCGTCATATCCTGCTATACATAATAAATCGGGTGATAATTCAAAGAAAAGTTCATATTTAAAATCCGGAACATTCATAAAAAACAGAGTTTATCCCCGTTTCGGCATGCCGATCCCACGGGGGTTAGTTACATAAAATGGATGATAACACCAGATTATGCCATGAACGGATAACGCACAAGGGACTGTTTCGGCAATGCTGCCGATATCCCTGACTTCTACTTTACCCTTAAGGATAACGGTACAGGAATAATCAACTTATTTTTCAGACCGGATATGGAGATTTTATATTAATCCAAGCGCGATCATGGAACGGGCTACTTTTATAAAACCGGCAATATTTGCCCCATGAATGTAGTTTCCCGGTGTTCCAAATTCCTCAGCTGTTTTGTAGCAATTATTATGGATGCGTTTCATAATATCAATGAGGCGTTCATCTGTATACTGGAAAGTCCAGACATCACGACTGGCATTCTGGTGCATTTCAAGGGCTGATGTTGCCACACCACCGGCATTTGCTGCTTTCCCTGGCCCGAAGGCAACGTTTGCAATATGCAAAACTTTAATTCCGCTTTCTGTAGTGGGCATATTGGCTCCCTCAGCAACGATCGAGCAACCATTTTCAACCAGTATTTTGGCATCTTTTCCGTCTAATTCGTTTTGCGTGGCACACGGAAGAGCGATATCACATTTTATTTCCCAAATATTGGCATTGGCTGTATAACTGGCATTGGGCCGGTACTTCAGGTAATCAGCAATACGTCCGCGCTCCACTTCTTTAATTTGTTTAATGGCTTCAAGGTCAATGCCTTCTTTATCATAGACTACCCCGTTGGAATCGGAACAGGCGATTACTTTTCCTCCTAATTGATGAATTTTCTCAATTGCATAGATAGCAACATTGCCTGATCCGGATACCAGGCATTTTTTGCCGTCAAAAGTTTCGTTTCTTATTTTCAGCATCTCACGGACAAAATAGATAAGACCGTAACCTGTAGCTTCTTTTCGTACAAGGGTGCCTCCCCAATCGATGCCTTTTCCGGTTATCATAGCCGATTCATAACGATTTGTTATACGTTTGTACTGCCCGAACAAATATCCGATTTCGCGTGTACCGACTCCTATATCACCGGCAGGCACATCCGTATATTCACCAAGATGCCGATATAATTCTGTCATAAAACTTTGACAAAATCGCATTATCTCATCGTCAGATCGACCTTTGGGATTAAAATCGGCACCACCTTTTCCTCCACCAATAGGCATGCCGGTAAGGGCATTTTTAAATACCTGTTCAAACCCGAGAAATTTGATAACGCTCAGATTGACAGATTCATGAAAACGCAAGCCCCCTTTATATGGCCCCAAAGCGCTATTAAACTCTACCCTGAACCCACGATTAATCTGTATGTCCCCATTGTCATCCTGCCAGGGTACTCTGAAAATGATCTGGCGTTCAGGCTCACAAATGCGTTCAAGAACTTTACGATTCGTCAGTTCAGGATATTTTTCAAGTACCGGCCCAAGAGACTGAAAAACTTCATGAACGGCCTGTTGAAATTCTTTTTCTCCCGGATTACGTCGTTTTACCGTTTTATATAAATTAATGAGATTATCATCGGTCATTAATTGTTCATATGGTTCCATGGAATAAAAATGTATTTAAATAATTATTGTATAAAATACTTACGGCCACTAAAAATAATAAAAGATTCCTCCTGCTTTTTTAAACAAGCCGTTGAAAAGCCCTCAAATATAAGACTTTTAATCCTTAAATGTAAAAATTCGCAAATACAGCCAAATGTGTATTTGCATTAATATTTTAGAATTAAGATCTAAGAAAATGATGCGGAAATAAATAGGCCGTTATAAGGTCTTGCAAATTTTAAACGTCTGTGAAATCATGTGATCCAGTGGGATGGTACCAAATGCGATTTAATACTTTTGTTTAAATTTATTATTATCAGGCGATAGCGTTTTTCAGTTATGATTGTAAAAAAATTTTGAATTGATAATGGAATCATGCTTATTGATTCATTGATAATTTCCACACGAAACACCTTGATAATGATATTGATTAAACAATACTTCCCTGTACTTTTTTTGACGGTACTTATTCTTTCGGGTTGTGAACAACCTGATCAATCTTTGACACAAGATGTTGAGATGCCGGATACGGAGTTGTTGATTGAAAGGGAACAGCAACGGATACAGTACCTGGCATCTGAAGACTACGACAATCTTGAGGCGATGTTGTCACCAACTCTCACTTATACTCATTCCAATTCATCAATAGATCATAAAGAGGAGTTCATGCAGCCTCTTCGCAGTGGCGAGGTCATCTATCAAAACCTTGTACACAGGAATCTGGAAGCGCGGTTTATCACTCCCAATGTTGGTATACTGAACGGAATATCGGATGTGTATGTGACAGTTAGAGGCGAGGAACTTGTAGTACCGCTTCGGTTTACTATTGTCTATGTGAATCGTGACGGAGAGTGGCTGTTTGAAGCATGGCAATCCACATCAATTCCCTGAAAATTTGTCTGGAGCAAGGGTTTGAAAACGACTCGCCGGGTATATTGGGATTACGGTTGTGATTGACTGTACCATTGGCATTATGAGCTGGAAATGAGTGGTGGGGGCACTATATATGGCAAACCGTAATGACTCGAAAAGCCAGATTTGTATTATATTATTTCCCTGTAGTAGTAATTGCATCAAAAAGTTTTTACAGATGATGCATGTGTAATGAAACAAGCGGGTGAAAATATTTAATATTTAATTACGTGTTTTTGTTGCATTTACTCCCGCTTAATGCGAGCATGCACTGGAATCTATATCAATATTTAGCATGAAAGTTTCTATCAGTAAAAGCAGGGATTTTATCATGGTATGGTCGAAAGGAACTATCGACTTGTATTTGAAACCCACTGGAAATTTTGAAACGGCATATAACGATCTTCAGGATGAGGATCTTCGCATACTCAAAGGTTTGTGGAATCATCTGCAATCCAGAAAGCGTAATCTGGAGTATGCCGAACTTCAGAAAGGCATTGAAGAAGTCATCAAGGCGTTGGACAAAATATTTGACGAGAGAAAGAGCTGACTTTCATTTTGGAGATGATGTCTGTGACTTCATGTACATTTAAAAATGATAAGATGTTGCCGATAATTTCTCCAGGAAGAGTCAATTTACAGGTCATATGCTGTTAATTTTTGATACGGTTATTGAAAGCCTGATAAATGTTCAATTTGTTCTCTCTTGTTGCGTATTAGTCGGTTTCTTATATTTAATCCCGAACCGTACCTGAAAATCGGATGCACCCTTTCCATTTCTGTAGTATCTGGTTTTTGAGACTAACATTATTATGAACTTTTTTTCGATTGCTATTATTGTTGTTTATGTTTTTCTAAGCCTGTCTCTACTGATTTCGCTTGTCAGAATGATTATCGGTCCCACACCGCCCGACCGTGTGGTTGCCCTGGACCTGATCGCATTTGTAGTGATGGGCTACATCGCAACCTATTCGATATCCTCCGGGCATCCTGTCTACCTGGATGTTGCCATTGCCCTGGCCCTGATCGCATTTTTTGGCACCGTTGCGTTTGCCCGATATATATTTTTACGGGCTTCACAGCGAAGAGAGGATCAACATGTTTGAGATCATAGCGGGAATATGTCTGATATTAGGTGGGTTTTTTATGTTTGTTGCCGCTGTAGGTATTTTGCGGTTACCTGATATTCTGATGCGCATGCATGCTTCCACGAAAGCCGGTACCCTTGGCATAGGACTTATACTCCTTGCTGTGGCATTTACCTATGCTGAAATCGGTATCGTATCCCGTGCTGTTGCTACCATTATCTTTGTTCTGATGACAGCACCTGTAGCTGCCCATACTATAGGAAGAGCCGCCTATTATCATGGGATCAAATTTTGGAAAGGCACTATCGTGGATGATTTGAAATCTTATTATGAGCGATCCAGAAAAGCCGGACTTTCATCCGGTAATCACCCGGATCCGCACTGAATGGCAACCGGAACAGATATAGAGCTATAAATTCATGAAAGGTCAATATTATCGTTCTGATTTAATTATAGTGACCCTATTCCGAAACTTCCGTGAATTTCATGGTCGAATGTTGTCGTTGTCCCGGGTGATGAAAAAGAAGGATTCACCGTTGTTATTGTACGGTGTTGATCTGTTCTCTGCCCGGATCCATACCGGATGGAGGCTTTTATGCTGATCATGATTGCACTTATTTTCGGGGTGGCCCTGGTGACACCATGGTTGAGCGGCCTGTTGAAGGAGAAAGCCGGATGGGTGCTGGCACTGTTACCACTGAGCAGCTTTATCTATCTCGTTTCCTGGATACCTGAAATTGCCACGGGTGGTACGGTGACTCAATCGACTGTATGGGTTTCTATGGATTATTTCGAGGTCAATCTTGCCTTTTATCTCGACGGCCTCAGCCTGATGTTCGGGCTGATCATCACGGGTATTGGAACATTTATTGTTTTATATGGAAATGGCTATCTGCATGATAACATTTATCTTCCCCGTTTTCATTGTACCAATCTGCTCTTCATGGGGTCAATGCTTGGGGTGGTCCTGGCCGACAATCTTATCAGTATATTTGTATTCTGGGAGTTGACCAGTTTCACATCCTATTTGTTGATTGGATTTAACCACGAACAGGAAGCTTCCCGGAAAGCGGCTTTGCAAGCATTACTGGTTACAGGAATTGGTGGGTTGGCGCTGTTGGCCGGAATGATATTGATGGGTTTTGCAACGGGGCATTGGGAGGTGTCCACTCTGCTAAACGAGGGCGATATCGTCCGTAATCATTTACATTATCTGCCTATTCTTTTGCTTGTCCTCGGTGGGGCATTTACAAAATCCGCTCAATTCCCTTTTCATTTCTGGTTGCCCAGCGCCATGGCGGCACCGACCCCGGTCAGTGCCTATTTGCACTCCGCAACTATGGTCAAGGCGGGAGTCTATATTCTGGCGCGACTCCATCCGGTGCTTGGTTCAACAGAACCCTGGTTGATTTTAGTGGGTGGTTTCGGTCTGGTAACCCTGCTAATGAGTGCCTGGCTTTCAATCAGCTTTACTGACATGAAGCAAATACTGGCTTATTCCACGGTTATGTCGCTTGGGACGATGATGATGTTGATAGGGTTGGGTACCGGGTTGGCCATGCAAGCATTGGTCGTTTATATTTTTACTCACGCCATGTATAAAGGGGCACTCTTTATGGTGGCTGGTGCCATTGATCACGAGGCAGGTACCAGAGATGTGCTGAAACTGGGCGGCCTGTGGAGCCTGATGCCCATTTCAGCGGTAACTGCGATCATTGCAGCACTGTCCATGGCCGGTATTCCACCACTGTATGGTTTTATTGCCAAAGAACTGCTTTATGAATCAGCGCTGGAGGTGGCCGGCTGGCCGGTGCTGTTTATATCTGTTGCCGTGATTGCCAATATGGCTATTGTGGCGGCCTCGGCGATCGTTGTGATTCGTCCGTTTTTTGGGAAACAGGTAAAAACACCTCATAAAGCCCATGAAGCACCTTTTTCCATGTGGATCGGGTCGGCTGTTCTCGCAGTGCTCAGTATGATTTTTGGGATATGGCCATTTCTTGTCGATAAAAACCTGATGGTGCCGGCAGCTTCCGGAGTTTGGGGCGCACCGATGAACTTCTATCTTTCTTTGTGGCATGGTATTAATTTGCCACTGATCCTGAGTGTTGTTACCCTTGCCGGTGGAATCCTTGTTTACTGGCATTGGGACTATTTGCGTGACTCAATACCAATGAGGGTATATCAAACCGGATTCGCAAAGTTTCCGGTGAAAGTCTATGAAAATCTTGTTAACGGTATGCTCGGGCTGGCTGGCTGGCAGACCCGTGTATTACAGAACGGCCTGATTTCAAATTATCTGGTTACCATTCTTATTGCGGCACTGATCGGTATCGGATATACTTTTGTGAGTCGATCGGGTGTGATCCTGAATCCCGATTTTACAGAAATCTATTTTTATGAATGGGCATTGGTTATAGCGATTTTCACTTCACTGGGTATCATACTTGCGTTCGGGCATTCCCGTCTGACGATGGTCATAGGTGCCGGAGTGGTCGGCTTTAATTTGGCACTCATCTATCTTATTCACGGTGCGGCTGATCTTGCAATGACCCAGGTGATGGTGGAAACACTTACGGTTATACTGGTTGTGCTGGTGTTGATCCACGTTCCACAGCTCCAGGCTACACGAAATCTCATTTCACAGTCACGTGACGCCTTTGTGGCTGTTGCTTCCGGCTTGCTTATGACCTTGCTGATATATACGGCCACTTCAACGCCGCTTGATATGTTCATATCCGAATTCTATGCAGAAGCAAGCTATCCGTTGGCGCACGGAAGAAATATTGTCAATGTAATTCTTGTAGATTTCAGAGCTCTGGATACGATGGGTGAGGTTGTGGTGATGAGTGTGGCCGGTATCGCTGTATATGCGCTGATCAAGATGACTCGTACCGGATCCGCCAAAAACAGATCTGAAAAAATTAATTCCGGGAAGCCGGGATCTGCAAAGAAAAAATCTGCAACGTCCGGATCCACACCCAAAGGAAAAGCATTATGAAAAGCCTGATTTTGCAGACAGCCACCCGTTGGCTAATCGGAATTATGGTATTGTTTTCGCTTTTTATCTTTTTCCGCGGACACGATGAACCGGGAGGCGGGTTTATCGGAGGGCTGATGGGTGCCGCAGCGTTCACTTTATATGCTGTCGCATTCGGAACGGAAGCCACCCGCAAAGTTTTACGACTTGAACCCATTACACTGATCGGGTTCGGATTACTAAGCCTGTTAATCAGCGGGTTTATCCCGGTGGTCATGGGCGACCCGTTTCTGACCGGGAAATGGCTTTTTCTTGACTGGGGAGGCAGTGAAACAAAGCTGGGCTCCCCATTGCTATTTGATATTGGAGTCTATTTATGCGTGGTCGGTTTTATTGTTGTCGTGATTTTCTCCCTTGAAGAGGAAAAACTTGACCACGGAATTCTTGAAAATAGAAAGTCAAAAAAGAGAAAGTCACGAAGTGGGAAAAACAGAGGATATAAACATGGGGAGGGCAAATAGATGGAAGCATTACTTCCTGTTATTGCCGGTTCTATTTTCGCAGCCGGGGTTTATCTGTTGCTCAAAAAAGGATTGATCACGACCATCATCGGAATTATGCTGATAAGCAATTCGGTGAATCTGGCGTTGTTTTCACTTGGCCGAGTTACCAGGGAAAACCCTCCGCTTGTTGCAAACGGAGAATTAATACCGGCAACACCCTTTGCCAATCCACTTCCACAGGCTTTGATTCTGACGGCAATTGTGATTGGGTTTGGACTATTGGCTTTTGTACTGGCTTTGGCGTACCGGAGTTACAAGGAGTTGGGTACGGTGGATCAGGATACCCTCCTGAAAGATCCTGAAGACACTTCCAAAGCCATTGTAAATGTGACGAACGATAACCGTGGAAAAATCAATCGATAAACATGTTAAAAATCGCCGTTAACAACGAAACAAAGTACGCATGAACGGTCTGCTTATTCTTCCCATCGCTCTCCCGCTGCTGACGGCTACCCTGGCGCTGATCTTCCGTAATTATTCCTCGATTCAGCGCTGGATTGGTGTGGCTGGAATGGTCGCGATTTTGATGTCGGTGGCGGCCCTCTTCCGTGATGTCTATGTTGACGGTATTCAGGTGCTTCAGCTGGGTAACTGGGAGGCACCTTTCGGGATTACATTGGTGGGGGATATGCTGAGTATGCTGATGCTCGGAATCTCAGCGATTATGGGGTTGATCATAGCTGTCTACTCCATCTATGATATTGATAAAGAGCGTGAACAGTTCGGCTACTATCCACTGTTACATATTCTATTGATGGGAGTGAACGGAAGCTTTCTCACAGGTGATATCTTCAACATGTATGTATGGTTCGAAGTTTTACTCGTTGCGAGTTTTATATTGCTTGCACTTGGGAATAGCAAAAATCAGCTTCAGGGAGCATTAAAATATGTTATCATCAATTTATTTTCATCACTGATTTTTCTGTTCGGCGTAGCGATGCTGTATAGCATAACCGGATCTCTCAACATGGCAGACCTGGCTCTGCGATTGCCGGAAGTGGAAAATGTCGGTTTGGTAACAACTGTCGCCATGATCTTTCTGATTGCATTTGGCATCAAGGCGGCCATCTTTCCATTGTTTTTCTGGCTTCCAGCTTCCTATCATACTCCGCCAGTAGCGATATCTGCGATTTTCGGCGGGCTGCTCACCAAGGTCGGGGTCTATGCCCTGATCAGGACATTCACATTGTTGTTTACACAGGATGTAGGTTATACACACACGATTTTGCTGTGGATTGCCGGTTTCACTATGGTCACAGGTGTTCTTGGCGCAGCCTCACACTATGAGTTCCGGAAAATTCTTTCCTTCCATATAGTAAGTCAGATCGGGTATATGATCATGGGATTGGCTTTTAACACGAAACTCGGGTTGATGGGAGCTATTTTTTATGTATTGCACAACATTTTGGCCAAATCCAACCTGTTTCTTATCAGCGGAATCGCTCAGCGATTAACAGGTACATTTGAGCTTAAGCAGATGGGTGGGCTCTATAAACATTATCCATTTCTGGCGGTACTTTTTCTGATATCCGCATTTGCGCTCGCCGGATTTCCGCCACTCTCCGGGTTTTGGGCAAAATTGTCTCTTGTGAAAGCTGGCCTTTCGATTGAGGCCTATGTAATTACTGCTGTGGCTATTCTGGTTGGGCTGCTCACCCTCTTTTCGATGACCAAGATCTGGATGTCCGCTTTCTGGGGGCCGGTTCCGGAAAAAGGAGTACCTGATCATTTTGGTAAAATGCCGTTGTTTGGGCCCGGTAACCTGTACATTATGGTATTGCCGGTCATGGCTATTGCCGGATTGATCATTTTGATCGGGTTAGTTGCACAGCCACTGCTTGAAGTTTGCCTGATCGCTGCCGAGCAACTACTGAATCCATCCGTTTATATTGAAGCTGTATTGGGAGCACAATGAAAATCTTTTTGTTCAATATTATTCTGGCAATGATCTGGATGGCAGTTACCGCCACTTTTTCTTTTGGAAATCTTCTTATCGGGATGATTATTGGTTACTTTGTATTGTTGGTGGTAGGCTCGACCATAGATCAAAGCGGCTATACACGTAAGGTGTGGAAAGCGGCAATATTGATTATCTTTTTTCTTAAAGAACTTTTTGTTTCCAGTGTCAGAGTGGCTAAGGATGTGTTGCGGCCGGGATTCCGGATGGAATCCGGTGTTGTTGCCATTCCGCTTGATGTAACATCTGATTTTGAGATTATGCTGCTTGCCAACATGATTTCCCTGACACCTGGAACGCTCAGCCTGGAAGTCTCCGAAGACCGAAAAGAGTTATTCATCCATGCCATGTATATTGATGAAGGAGTCGACCATGTTCGTGAATCCATTAAGAATGGTTTGGAACAGTATATTATGGAAGTGACCCGATAGGGAAATCATTCCTGGTTTCATCAACCGTTTGTACCGGATCCTTTTATTCATGAGTGTTTCAATCCGCCACCCTGCAGTTCGAAACAACAGACCGATAATCGCCGGTCCAGGTGCTTTCATTTAAAGGGAGAGTGTACGGTCATCGAGAAATCTATAAATTCAATGATAGTATCGTCGTTGTTTCTATGACAGCGCAACTTGTATTTTAACCCCATGGCTGAACCCAAAAGTGAATCCATTTTATCGACATCCAAACCAATGCTGCCGATTGTAGTCAAAGGTGCCAGGGTGCACAATCTTAAAAACGTGGATGTCACTATTCCTCGCAATAAATTGACCGTTGTGACAGGAGTAAGCGGATCTGGAAAATCCAGCCTTGCTTTTGATACCATCTATGCCGAAGGACAACGTCGATACGTGGAAAGTTTGTCCAGCTATGCCCGGCAATTCCTGGAGCGGATGGATAAACCCGATGTGGATTTTATGCAGGGTATATCGCCGGCTATGGCGATACAGCAGAAAAGCACAACGTACAATCCCCGGTCCACGGTCGGAACCACTACCGAGATCTACGATTACTTGCGGCTGCTTTTTGCCCGGGTCGGTCAGACGATTTCGCCGGTTTCAGGGTTACCCGTTGAAATGGATACGCCACAGACGGTCACCACCGATATTCTGAATCGGTTTGATGAACAACAGCGATTTTATGTTTTGTTTTCGTTGAGTATGGAGAAAAACAAAAAAATGCGGGAAGAACTCGATATTTTTCGCCAAAAAGGGTTCAACCGTGTACTGCTTCCGGACGAGCAACTGGTTGATCTGAGTCGGGAAGAGATCAATCTCAAGAAGTATCATGCCGATGAAATACGGGTGGTGGCAGACCGGCTTGCAGTAAAAAAGGATGACGATACCTTTCGCAGCAGGATGGTGGATTCTGTAGAAACGGCCTTCCTTGAGGGTCGGGGGCGGTGTTATATTCGCAAGCACCATGGAGATGAGCTATTGTTTAGTGAGCGATTTGAGCGTGACGGTATCGATTTTACCGAACCGACACCGCAGATGTTTTCTTTCAATAATCCGTTCGGAGCTTGCCGAAGTTGTGAAGGTTTCGGACGAGTACAGGGGATAGATGAGGAGAAAGTGATCCCTGATCCGGAGTTGTCTATCCGCAACGGAGCTATAGCACCATTCAATTCCCCCAAATTCGGATACAACCTGAAGCAGCTGATCAAAGTATCGGCAAGATACAGCCTGCCGATCGATGATCCTTACCATATGCTGTCAAAAGAGGTGAAACGAATTCTTTGGTACGGAAAGGATGAATATCCCGGTATTCACGCTGTTTTTGAGCAGATCCGCAGCGAATTTTACAAGGTACATATGCGGGTTTTTTATGCACGCTACCGCGGCTATTCGCAGTGCCCGGAGTGTGACGGATATCGGGTGCGAAAAGATGCGCTTTATGTAAAAATAGCAAATATGCATATCGGACAGATATCGGAGATGACTATCGGCTATGCCCGGAAATTTTTTGACGAGCTGGAACTTTCCGGTTACGATATGAAGGTGGGTGCTCAAATTCTCTATGAGATTCGAAAACGACTGAAATATTTGGATGAAGTTGGCCTGCACTATATTACGTTGAACCGCCTGACCAATACGCTTAGCGGCGGTGAAGCGCAGCGTATCAATCTTGCGAATGCATTGGGGAGCTCACTGATCGGAAGTCTGTATGTATTGGATGAACCGACGATCGGACTTCATCCTCGCGACAACGACCGCTTGATCCGCATTTTGAAGTCGCTGAGAGACATCGGAAATACTGTCATTGTGGTTGAACACGATCCGGAAATGATACGAGCCGCAGATAATGTGATCGATATCGGCCCGTTTGCGGGTATACACGGAGGGGAGGTCTGTTTTTCAGGAAGTTATAGTGATTTTCTTAGCTCCAAGACCTTGACAGGCAAATACCTGAGCGGCCGCAGAAACATTGCGATTCCTGCCAGGCGGAGAAAAGGAAAGGGCAGGGAGATTGTGCTTACGGGTGCCACAGAGCACAATTTAAAGAGTATCAATTTACGAGTGCCTCTTAACAAGCTGGTTTGTGTGACCGGGGTCAGCGGTTCCGGAAAGTCGACATTGATCCATCGTACACTGTATGCAGGAATTATGAAAGAATCGGGCGTATACAATGATAAAGTGGGTCGTTACCAGTCACTGAAAGGGTTACACAATATTGATGGTGCCGAGATGGTGGATCAGACACCTATCGGCCGGTCGAGCCGTTCCAACCCGGCTACATACACCAAATCATTTGACGGTATCCGTGACCTTTTTTCCCGTACACGTGAAGCGAAGATTATGGGATACACAGCCGGCCATTTTTCATTCAATGTTACAGGAGGAAGGTGCGAGACATGTCAGGGTGAAGGCGTTCAAACTATTGAAATGCAGTTTCTTGCCGATATTGAGCTGCCATGTGAAGCATGCGGAGGCACCCGATACCGGAAAGATATTCTGGGCATTAAATACCGGGGAAAAAACATCCATGATGTGTTGGAAATGTCTATTTCAGAAGCACTTGAGTTTTTTGTCGACGAGCCGCAGATTGTTAACCGGCTTCAGGTTATGGAAGATGTTGGCCTTGGCTACCTCCGGCTGGGACAAAGTGCAACTACACTCAGTGGTGGTGAGGCACAGCGTGTCAAACTGGCTCGATTTCTGTCGCGCAAGGACAAAGACCACACACTCTATTTTTTTGATGAACCTACGACCGGCCTGCATTTTGAAGATATAACAAAACTGCTGCAGTCGTTTAATCGTTTGATCGATCAGGGGCATTCAGTGATTATCATAGAACACAATCTGGATATAATCAAATCGGCTGACTGGGTGATTGATATCGGCCCTGAAGGTGGATTCGGTGGTGGTACCATTGTTTGTGAAGGCACTCCCGAGGAAATCGCCGAGCGTCCGGACAGCCTGACCGGTCTTTTTTTGAAACCTGTTTTATGATAAAAATCCTGAAACGAATTGATATAACTGCTTTACAAAAAATTAGTTATATATTCGTATAGAAAAAAATAACTTGAAATTCGGATGCAATATTCATAGAATCGTTTAAATTATCAGTAATTTTTATGGGTAATGCGTGTGGCCGAACATTTTTAAGATTTTCAAAAGCATCCGGTTCACATATTTTAAAAAGAATTGTTTACGCAAATTGTAACTTCACATGAATATCAGATCTATTTCATTTCCAAGTGTTGTAGAAGGACATAACACAGAATTGGTCAATGTAGCCAAAGATCAATTGAACGGCCTAAAAGTCCGTGAAGCCGATGATGATTACATTATCGGAAATCTTGCTCTTTCAGAAGGGAGAAATCCACATAAAGCAATTAACAGTTCTCCGGATGAGCTGGACTACAAGCTGTTGATCAAAGCCGGTATTTTGATGGCATCCAACTTTGTCAAAGAACCGATGGTGATTACGACCGGTTTTCCATTTTCAACGATTAATATCAACAATAACGCGGCGAAAGAATATATTTCCGGCCTGGAGTCCATAACGTTTGACTCCCGCTCGTTTGGAGGTCGCAATGCCCAAATTGCTCAGGTATTGGTTAACCGTGTGGAGGTCATTCCGGAGCTGATCGGGGGTATTATTGCCATGCGTAGCGGAGGCACCCAACGGACAGGTAATTTCTTCATGGTCAGCCTGGGTTATGGAACGGTTGAAATCGGCCTGAGTACAGATGGTGGTATTGTTCAACGAACAGAAGGGACCGGGCCCGGTTTGAGGTATGCAATTGACTGGGCGATGAAAGAGTTGATGCAAAACTATTACGTTGGGTTACGTACAGAGCATCAATTTGATACGGCATTCCAAAAAGGAAGCATAACAGTCAACCGAAAACGTATTGATCTTTCTGATATACGCAAAAGAGCGCTTAATCACTATTACAAAGATGTAGTTGCTCCTTTGATGAGAAACACCTGGGTAGACGAAGATTTCAATCGTGCGAATGCCATCATTCTGGTTGGGGGTGGTGCCCATTACCCTGAAATTGTAAACAACTTTACAGAAGAGTTCGGCGGATTTGCCAATATTGAAGTACCTGATGATCCGACTACTGTAGTGAGTCGTGGTTATTGCATCCGGTCAAGGAATATTGCCGGTGCTGATGATGCCGCAGTGGGAATCGATATCGGGAATGCTCATACAACAGTCAGTATTTTTGAACAAAACTGATACGCAATAATTTTCTGGTCCTTCAGTTAGTCACGAAACCGATATAAGTTGACTTTCGGTATCGCAATTATCACGTTTCCCGGCGGTAAGAGTAAATAGCATTATGGCGAATACAAATCTTGACTATGTAAGTTTGTTAGGAAGGGATTCCGTAGTTGCAAATGGCAAAATATCCGTTCCATCACACATTAAAATATCCGGCATCGTCAAGATGAACATTGAGAGTGAGGGGAAAGTGGTAATAACCGATTCCGGTGCCGTGAATGGTAATATCAAAGGAGTGGATGTTCAAGTTTACGGGAAAGTTAACGGTGATGTTATAGCTGCTCAGAAGTTGATGATTGGTAAAACAGGAGATGTCAAGGGGCGCATCGCTTCCCGAATTCTGACTATTGAAGAGGGGGCTACCTGTAATTTTGAAATGGCAATTGGAGAAGTGACAGCTTCAACATGGTCATCGGCTATGAAGGAAGAGTCTGCTGCTACGGATGTTGATGCAAAAGCTGCCGGCAAAAAAAATATACCATCCGTGCAAGCATCACAGAAAAACGGTACCAACCGGGAATCGAAGGATGATGTTGAAAAAAAACCGGTTGACAAAAAACAGACGGATACCAAATTTCATAAGGTTAGTGGTGATTTGCCGGAAGAAAAAGGCTGGTTGGATCGTTTTTGGTGATGAACAGAATCAAGAGGCTGCGAAAAGTTTAGAAAAGCAGTGCCCTTTCAAAATTCCGGTAACAGGGTGTGTCAATTGCGGACCAATGCAAAAGTTGACACTGAGATTTAATCGGAATGATAATCAGCATTCTTAAGTGTGAATGCGAATTTGGATCCCTGGCCAGGGTCACTTTCGATTATCAGTTTTTCTTTATGCGATTCAATGATATGTTTTACAATAGCAAGCCCAAGCCCGGTACCGCCTTGCTCTCTTGATCGCGATTTGTCAACTCGAAAAAAGCGTTCGGTTACACGGTGAAGATCTTGCTTTGCGATCCCAAGACCCGTATCCCGTACGGAAACCAACATTCTGGAAGGGTCCTGTTCATACTGGGCATATCCGATCAACACGGATCCGTCAGGCTTGTTGTATTTAATCGCATTATCAATAAGATTTGTGAGTACCTGCCTGATTTGATTACGATCGGCCAGTACAAAAATATTGGAATATTGTTGTTTGAAGGTGATTTTAATATTGGAAGATTTGGTTTTGCTCTGAAGTGAATCGATGACGTCCTTGATCATTATATTCAGGGGAATCAACTGTAATACCGGTTTCTGTTCTCCGGTTTCAAGTTTTGAAATTTCCATGAGATCCCTGGTAAGGTAAATGAGCCGGTTGACATTCTTCATGGCTTTCCTCAAAAACTGGTAATTAACAGCCGGATCTTCAAGTGCTCCGGTTTCAAGTGTTTCAAGGTATCCCTGAACAGAGAAAATGGGGGTTTTCAGTTCATGGGATATATCACCTATAAACTCTTTTCGGTAATTTTCTGTCTGAAACATTCGTTCAAATTCTTTGTGGATTGCTTTTTTCCCACGTTCGGCATCGTTAATCAATATATCCAGTTCGTCGATGGCATCCTCTTTACCTTGCACCAAAAAAGGATCCCGATTTTTGTAGCTGTCCTTTATCAGAGAATGGATGGTGCCCAGGCGTTTTTTCAGGAGAAGGACACCTGTATAATAAATAGTGATGAAAAGGATGACTGAAACAGACGCGGCTACAAAAAATGCCATAAATACGTCATTAAAAAGGAACAATATCAGGGAAAAGGAGATTATTCCTGAAAAAGCGGCTGGAAATCGGGCTAGTCGTATTCCGGTATCGAAAACCAGTGAATTTTTCTTTTTCATCATTTTTTGAAGCGGTACCCTACGCCCTTGACGGTTTCAATGTATTCATCGCCAATTTTTTCCCGGATTTTTCTTATATGAACATCCACGGTACGGTCAATGACATAAATATCCGTTCCCCATATTTTATTTAACAATACTTGTCTGCTGAGTACTTTTCCGGGATTGGCGGCAAGAGTAAAAAGAATCTCAAACTCTTTTAGGGGAAGGCGAATTTCCGTTTTATTTTTAACAACTATAAAACTTTCACGGTCAATTTGAAGATCATGGATATGAATTACATTCCGTGTGATCTCTTCCGGTACTTTTGTCCGCCTCAAAACAGCTTTGATACGGGAGATAACCTTGGAGATACTGATAGGTTTGATAATATAATCATCGGCTCCCTGATCCAGGCCCAACACTTCCGACGTCTCATCGCTGCGTGCTGTCAAATAGACTATCGGTATGTGTGAGAGATGGCTGTCGGACTTGAGTTGAGAACAGACCTGATACCCGTTCATACCCGGCATCATGATATCCAGTAGTATCAAATCGGGCTTGTGATGGCGGGCAAGGGAGATGGCATCATTTCCATTATCCGCCTTGATGACATGATATCCCTGTTTAACCAGGTTATATTCTACGAATTCAAGTATATCATGTTCATCATCTACGACAAGTATTTGCAATGGGTTCAAAAGAGTTATCGGATTCTATGAAAGGTGGTATGGCCACAATGTACACACTGACAGGTTGTAAATAAACAGGATCAGGTCTGATTCTCCGGCTTGTCCAGATTTTCGACCAGTTCTCCGGTAACCAGAAAAATGATTCGTTCGCAGATATTGGTAACACGATCACCAATGCGTTCAAGGTTGTGAGCTGTCCACATCAAATATGTGCAACGAGTGATAATACGAGGGTTTTCGATCATGATGGAGATTAGTTCACGTAACAACTGATGATAGAGCTCATCGACTTTGTCGTCATCAGCCGAGATCAGGCGGGCATTTTCTGCATCCCGGCCAGCATAAGCATCAAGTGACCGTTTAATCATAGCGGTAGCTATTTCCGCCATTCGGGGGATATCAATAAGAGGTTTAACGGGTGGCTCTTCACCCATTTTAATGACTATTTTGGCAATTCCTGCAGCATAATCTCCCATGCGTTCCAGATCGGTGATGATACTTAGTACGGCAATGATTTCACGGAGCTGGGTAGCAACGGGTTGTTGTGTTGCAATCAGATGAATGCATTGTTCCTCTATTTGCCAACGCTTGTCATTAATCCGGCTGTCATCCCTGCGGATTTGTTTGGCTAATTCAAGTTTTTGCTCTTTTAATGCAGAAACAGAACGATTGATAGAAGTAATGACCATATCGCCCATATTGAAGAGCTCGGATTCAAGCTCCCGGAGATGTTCCTGGAATGCGCTTCTCATATCATAAATGTTACTTGGTTATTTAATTATCCGAATCTTCCGGTAATATACTCTTCGGTCCGGGATTCTTTGGGTTTGGTAAAGATGGACTGGGTCGGACCCGTCTCCACCAGATCGCCCATATAGAAAAAAGCGGTATGATCGGAAATTCGGGCTGCCTGCTGCATATTGTGTGTTACTATAACGATAGTAACCTGTTTCTTCAGGGTATGAATCAATTCCTCAATCCGATTGGTTGATTGGGGGTCCAGCGAACTGGTAGGCTCGTCCATGAGCAATACTTCGGGATCGACGGCCAGAGCGCGGGCTATTGAGAGTCGTTGCTGCTGTCCACCAGACAGGCTGGCTCCCGGGTCCTTCAAGCGATCCTTGACCTCTTCAAAAAGGGCTGCTTGCCGAAGCGCACGTTCGCAGACGTCATTAAGTAATTTTTTATTGCGAATCCCAACCAATTTAAGACCGGCTACCACATTGTCATAAATGGACATTGTGGGAAAGGGTGTCGGTTTTTGAAAAACCATGCCAATGCGGCGCCGAACGATTACCGGATTCATATCACTATGATAAATATTATGCCCGTCCAGCCATACTTCTCCTGAAACGACAGCTCCGCGGGTAAGATCATGCATCCGATTCAGTGCACGCAAATAGGTGGTTTTTCCGCATCCGGAAGGGCCAATTAATGCCAGTACTTTATTACTGTAAACAGGAAGGGTAATATTTTTTACACCGGTAACGGATCCGTATTTGACCGTCAGATCTCGAGTTTCCATTCGCAATAGCGGATCGGATGGAATTTTGTTTTTTAATCCGGTTGATTCACCAGCTGAAGCTGAATTAAAGTATGACATTTCTGATATACCGGATGAGATTTTTTGGAGCATGTTCATAGCCTGTTTTCATAGATTAGATTTTTTTTCGAGTAAGGAATCGTGCAGCGACAAAAGTCAATATGATTAATGCAAATAACACAATTGCCGCTGCCCAGCCCATAGAATGCCAATGAGAATAAGGACTGATCGCCAAACTGTAGAGTCGCTGCGGGAGCGTGTCAACCGGTCCCAAAATCAACCCCGACCAGTGGTTCGGTAAATAATTGTTTCCAAAAGACGTGAATAACAGGGGTGCCGCTTCCCCTGCAGCACGGGCAAAAGCAATAAGGATACCGGTGACCAGCCCAAATTTCGCAGCCGGCATTACCGTCGAGAGAACAACCCGCCAGCGGGGTAAGCCAATGGCCAGGCCGGCTTCCCGAATAGACCATGGAATGGACATCAAGGCGCTTTCGGTAGAGCGTGCAATGATAGGAAGCATGACAAAAGCAAGTGCAACGCCACCGGCCAAACCCGAAAAAGTGCCCATGGGTTTAACAATCAGTACAAAAGCCATAAGACCTTTTAAAATGGCAGGCATTCCGTTGAGTGTATCGTTCATGATACGGAGCGTCGGGTTCAGTTTATGGTCCGGGAATTCCGAAAGCATTATACCCGCTCCGATTCCGATTGGCATCGCAATGGCTAAAGCCAGCGTATCGACTACTATTGTCCCGAGAATGGTATGTATGAGTCCGGTCGGACGTCCCTGTACGGCGCGGGATGGCGAACCCAGTTCCTGTGTAAAGAAATCCCAGGTCAGCGCATGTATGCCATGAATGATGACGTGAATCATAATGATGAGCAAGGGAAGCAGTACGATGATCGTGCTAAAAACCAGCAATCCTTCCATGAAACGATCACGAATATTTCTTTGCAGCAGCGTTTTCATGTGTATAAATTTTTGATATTTATGGTCACAAGTAATGTCATGACCGTACTTAATCACGCGCTTGTGTGTCCGGGCATTTGCCCGGTCATATCCATTTCATCTGTTTAAAATTAGCTGTTTCATACGAGCTGCCCTCCCCGGATCGAAAACTTCCGGGTAATATATGCGGCAAGCATATTGACAATAAGGGCAATAATAAACAGGATAAAGCCTATGGCCATCAGGCTTGAAAGATGAAGGTTTCCGACCGCCTCACGGAATTCGTTAACAATTACGGAAGGCATGGTAGCCCCGGCGCCGAAGATGGAAAACGGCAGTGTATTTTTATTGCCAATCAGCATTGCCACAGCCATGGTTTCACCGAGGGCGCGCCCCAGCGACAAAACGGCTCCTCCCAGTATTCCTCCACGTGCATAGGGCAGTACGGCCATTCGAATCACCTCCCATCGGGTAGCCCCGAGTGCATGGGAAGCTTCTCTTTGCGCCACCGGTACTGAGCGTATGGCTTCCTTTGTAAGAGCTGTGGTATAAGGCACAATCATGAGTGAAAGCACGATGGTGGCAGTGGCCATTCCGTATCCCATAGGATTACCCAGGATGGGGAGCAGCCATGGGGAACTTGCTTCAGCCCAGTAAAAAACCGGTAAATACAAGCTGTCACGCAGCCATGGTGCCAAAACAAAAATTCCCCAAATGCCAATAACAACACTCGGAATGGCGGCAATCAGTTGTACCAGATTATCAATAATGGCGGCTAGCCACCGTGGAGCGTATTCTGCAGAGAAGATAGCCACCCCTATGGCCGGAAATAATGCGATGAGCAGGGCTGAAAAACTGGTAGTGAGTGTTCCGAATAGAAATGGAAGTGCACCAAAAACTAACTGAACCGCAGGATCCCAGGTGGTGCCTCTGGTAAAACCAAAGAAACCGAACAGTTGAAGAGCCTGGGCCCCCTCTCCATAAAGTACCAAAGCCATACCAAGAGCCAGGAAAATAATAGTCATCCCCAGTACTACTACCAAAATTGAAAAAATTCGGTCACCAAGCCAACGGTATATAGCCGTTGGTGGACGCCGCAAAAGATCCCTTGTAAGATTCGGATCATTTTCAGTCTTCATTCTGTGTCCGTTTTCTTAAAAAAAATGTCAAAACATTTATCACAGAAATAATGAGATCTTGGAATCTAACCACTCCTGTATTATTTCTGTTTTATTTTGTTGATATGTACTATTAATTCGAAACACCAATAGATGTTTCCGCAAGTACCTGCTGGCCAATTAGTTCCCCATCCCACTTCAGTTGCCGTATCATATCCATATTTCGATTCACAGCTGCCTGGGGCAGGCGTGCAAATCCAAGGGATTCCGACAATGTTTGACCGTCCGTGATGCTCCAGATTAAAAATCGAATAAGTTCTTCGGCAATACGGCGATTAGAAATGGCATTATTGGCATTGAGATTCTCATAAATGAGCATCCAGGCAAACCCGGCAATCGGATAACCGTATTCTGCGGGAGTATTGGTAAACAGAATGCGTGTATCTTCGGGTAAATCAATGTTGGCGGCTTCGGAAGTAGCTGCGAATGACGGCCTGATCACATTACCGGCAGCGTTAACTACCGATCCATATGACATATTATTTAGAAAAGCATAAGCAAGGCTGTTATACCCAATAGCGCCTATAGTATTCTGAACCGCGCCTGCAACTCCCTCATTGCCATTTCCACCAATTCCGGCAGGCCAGTTCACACTGGTCGCATATCCCACCTGTTCACGCCAGCGATCCGAAACCCGACTCAGGTAGCTGGTCCAAACATTGGTGGTGCCGGAACCGTCCGAACGGTGCACTACGGTAATAAGAAGATTTGGTAGTGATATTTCGGGGTTTAACTCGGCAATTTTTGGATCATTCCAGTGAGTGATATCACCAAAATAAATATCTGCTAAAAGAGGTCCGTCAAATACAAGACCGGAATTAATCCCGGGAATATTATAAGTGGGGACCACGTCGGCAAGCGTGATCGGCATATTGAAAGCCCGTCCACCAGTGCTTTGTTGAATATTGTTCATTACTTCATCCGAAAGGAACGCTTCGGACATCCCGAACATGACGGTTTGTTCAATGAATTGGCGAATCCCTCCTCCGGATCCAATAGATTGATAGTTCAGCGTCACCCGGTTATTGGTAAGATCACGGTATTCGTCAGCCATTGCTGTAATCAGCGGAGCCGGAAACGTTGCTCCTGCACCAAGCAGATCCACTTGCTGGCCATTTTGGTGCTTGCCGGAAGTGTCGTCGTCTCTGCTGCCACAGGAGAATACAAGAAATGAGAGCAGTATCACGCTCATATATGTCTGTATGGAATACATGGGTGGTTTTTATTTGTTTTGGTTATAATTCGGTAATTCCGACTTCTATTGATTTGATCATATATATTATGTTAAGCGTCTCAACTCTGGAGCATGCATAAATCAGGATCATGAACTTGAACGTCCACAGTTTATGGAGGGTGTTTTATCGGCGTATTATCTAAGTGTTATGAAATTATTAAGAAATGAGCGTGCCGGGGCTTTCGCGTCCGTCTTCCTGATGAAGAACCGCTATGTTGGTTTAAAATTGAATTGATAACAAATCCATAATATTCCGGTTACAATCGCTTAATCCGGGGTGGATAGATTTGCAATGTTCCGGATTTAATTTGATTTCGAGTATAAAGTCCGGAAACAGCATAATGGCAGCGATTATATTCGGAATGGCTCATTTCATGGTGCCCAATCTGGCCGGTCACACAGGTGCATGATTAAATACGGTCATGACATTACATGTGACCGTAAACATCAAAAATTTAAACACATGAAATATATATACACAATTGCATTGGCAGCCCTTTTTATTCTGGGTTCAGTTAAGATTGAATCCATCAGCTCTGCCCGGGCTCAGAGTTCACAAGCAGAAAGAGTGGTTGTAGTACCGAATCGGTCATCCGTCAGTGAACTTAAGCTTCGGGGGCGGATCCATGGCCAGTTTGCCTTTTCCGACGGATCAAACCGGGACGCAAATCTTAATCCCGAACCATACAGCAGTTTTGAGTTGCGCCGGATGCGCCTTGGGGTCCAGGGCAAGATTTATGGACACTGGAGTTTTATGGCTGAAGCCAATGTACTGTCGACTGTTGATCTGGATGTGGCCATGCTTGCCTATACCAGGTATCCGGAAGCGAACATCTCTTTTGGAAAATCAAAACCTCAATTCGGATTGGAACAGAATACTTCATCGGTCAGTATTCTGACTATGGAGCGAACACGTCTGGATGGCCTTCTTAACGGTGGGAAACCGCTTGGGATTCGTATTAACGGTAATATTAATTCCATTTCCTATTATCTCGGAGTTTATAACGGCCAAATGCCCGGAACCGGGCGAATGAGTGCCGGATCGGACAGCTACCTGTATAATGCGAGTATTGGTTTGGATGCCGGACAATGGACAGGGAGTGATTTCCGGATTCAATTACGTTCGGACTACTTGCACGGTCCGGCACAAAGCGGCTATTATGGCTATGAAAATGCGTTTGCCATAAGCGGCCGGTTCGGTATAAATGAGATGGACCTGCGCACCGAATATATGACGGGTACCCGCCATGACAACAACCGGGTGAATGGGTATTATTTCATGCCTTCCTGGTTTATCCTTACCGAAACCCTGCAGCTTGTTGTCAGGTATGAAAACGTTCGTGGCGATACCGGAATAAGTCTGGGACACAATCGCTATGCAGACCGGGTATCAAATCTGTATGGAGCAGGAAATGAATATTATGCCGTTTATGCGGGATTGAACTATTATATTTTTGATGATAATCTGAAGTTCATGCTCGGCGCTGAACTTGCGGAAAACAATGGTTCCGGAGATGCATCCGGCAGAGCCACTACGATATACAGCGGATTCCGGATGCAATTTTAAAAGATCAACAGAAGGGAAAACCAGTGCCTGGTATCCCCCGGAGATACCGCTACCACACGCCAGATATGAAACAGCAGTGCCCTGCGAGGCATTGCTGTTTCGTGGGACCGGGCGGAATCGAACCGCCGACACATGGATTTTCAGTCCATTGCTCTACCGACTGAGCTACAGTCCCTCTTATCGAAAATGGAACTCCGGAATTCCGGCTTGGCCAGATACCCTCCGGGGTTCCAGGCCGTGACAGTACAAAATGCCAAATCAGGACTCAAATATACGCGCTTTTTCACTTTGAAGAAACCGGGGTGCCTTTTTTTTCAGGAAGGGTAACCCGCTTGCCGCCAATGTGAATATCCTTCAGCCGTAACTGCAGGTGGGTACGGTTATTCCAGGTGTTTTCCTCGAGTGCGTAGGCAATATCTACCGGATCGGATCCGGCATCACGCAAGGGATCGGCAAAATTGTGCATATTGAAACCGATCGCTTCCATAGGAGAACCACCATTTTGTGAGATCCGCATTTTCAGATGGCCTTGTCCTACAATGGCCGGCCGGCCGCTGACTGTTACATTTTTGCTTACAAAAACCGGTTTGAGATTGTTGGGTCCGAAGGGTTCGAATTGTTTCAGCAGTTTCCAGAAACGAGGGGTGATCTCTGAAAATGGCAATTCGGCATCAATAGGAAGTTCGGGGTCGAAATCTTGTTGGGACAGCATTCCACCGGTAATCTCCTGAAACCTGTGGATAAAATTTTCGAGCTGGTCTTCGGCAATGGTCAATCCTGCCGCATATTTATGACCACCGAATTGAACCAGTAAATCATCGCATTTTTTCAGCGCATCGTATATATTGAATCCGTTGATACTTCGGGCAGATCCCTTGATCATCCCGTCTACCGTACTGAGCATAATTGCAGGCCGGCAGTACAGGTCAACCAGGCGGGATGCAACAATACCGATGACTCCGAGATGCCATTCGGGATCGTGCAGAATCAGGCAGGATCGATCTTCGACATCCATTTGCCTGTCCAGTTGCTGAACCGCTTCTTCCATGGTTTTTGTATCGGTGTCGCGACGCAAAAAGTTGATGTTCTCCAGTTTGTCTGCAAAATTTCGGGCTTCTGTTTCGGTTTCGGATATCAACAGGGCAACGGCCACAGCGGCATCGCCCATACGTCCGGCCGCATTGATACGCGGGCCGAGCGAAAAGACAATTTGTGTGGTAGTAATGTTGGATGAGCGGAGTTGAATACGATCCAGCAATGCTTTGATCCCCGTACGTGGCCGGGTATTAATCAATTTGAGCCCTTCACACATCAGGATCCGGTTTTCATCGATGATAGGAACGATATCCGAAGCGATGGAAATGGCAACGAAATCGAGATACGGATGCGCCACTTCGGGCGCGAGTCCAAGCTTGACTAATGTAGCCTGAATCAGCTTGAAACCGACGCCTGCACCGGACAGCCCTTTGAAAGGATATCTGCATTCCGGCTGTTTGGGATCAAGCACCGCCACGGCATCAGGGATTTGTTCTCCGGCGTTGTGATGATCACAAATAATCAAATCAATGCCCTTTCCCCGGGCATATTCGGTCTCCATGACAGCCGTGATTCCACAATCGACCGAAACGATCAGGGTCGCCTGTTCCTTATTTGCAAAATCGATACCGTCTGTGCCGATACCGTATCCTTCTTTAAAACGGTGTGGAATATAATATTGAACGTTGACGCCGAACCTTTTCAGAAAGGTATACATGATAGCGGTTGCTGTGGTTCCGTCCACATCGTAATCGCCGTAGATTACCACCTTTTCGTTTGTACGAATAGCTTCCGCAAGGCGGTTGGATCCCGTATCTACCCCCTTCATTAAAAAGGGATCATGTAATTGTTCTAAAGATGGTCGGAAGAAAAGTCGCGCATCATCAAAAGTTTGTATTCCCCGGATAACCAGGAGGCGTGCAATAGATGCAGGAACACCAAGTTCTTGCTGAAGCCTGGATACAGCTTCCTCGTGATCCGGTTGGACATAGTTCCAACGGAATGACATAATGGTTTGTGTCTTGTATTATTAATCATGAAAAGGTTTATGGCGGCCAGGCCAACAAACCACAAGGTGCAGATGCATCCTTATATTAATCGCAATAAACGGGTAATTATCACCTGTCTCACAAGTATATAGGATTTGCTGAAAATCGGCTATATCAGTGTTGGCAATGTACCTGTCATTGCGGTTTACAGTATAACCGTTATTACTGAAAATTCTTTTTTACAGAATCGGTGTCACTATGGTTTCAATGTACGAAAAAGTGAATTGGAAACATATTACGAGTGAGGTCCGGTTTGCGCTTATTTTCCCTGCTTCACGTACAAAAAAATGTGTATATTTGCTGCCGCTGCCAGTTTTTGAATTCTTCTCTGCTTAGTCTGTTTACTGTTTTTACAGCATCCGATAATGATGTCTCTTAATGCATCAACCGATAATTCCCTGTTTGTCAAGACCCTGATGGGGCTGGAAGAGGTCCTGGCGGAAGAGTTGCGTGAGTTGAAAGCAAGGGATGTCTATGTCGGTAATCGGGGTGTTTCGTGTATCGCAAATGATGAGACACTGTACACGATTCTGATTCACTCCCGAATTGCCCTGAGAGTATTGGTGCGATTACAGGAAAACAAAATTAAAAATGAAGATGAGTTGTATACATGGGTAAAGACTATCGAATGGCGCAACTATATCACTTTGAAACATACTATTGCGGTGGATGTTGTTTCCTTCCATCCGGAGATGAATCATTCTGTTTTTCTGGCACAGAAAACGAAAGATGCGATTGTGGACTGGTTTCGTGAACAGTACGATATGCGTCCGAATGTGCATCCGAAAGACCCGGATGTGCGCATTAATCTGCATATCTCGCAGGATGGTACAGCACATATTGGCCTGGATGCTTCAGGCCGCAGTATGAACAAGCGCGGATACCGGCAACAATCCGGAAAAGCCGTAATCAATGAAGTGCTGGCAGCCGGGCTTATTGCACTCAGTATGTGGGACCCTCAAACGCCCTTTGTCGATCCGATGTGCGGGTCGGGGACGATCATAATTGAGGCGGCGATGAAAGCAAAAATGAGGGCACCTGCATTGCTAAATGAAGACTTTGGAATTCGGCGCTGGCCGCATTTCAGGGAAACACTTTGGAAGAGGCTGATTCAGGAAGCCAGGAAGATGGAGCGTCGTGATGTAGACTGGATCTATGGCAGTGATCAGGACCCGGCTGCGATCCGTATATGTAAACAGAATGTGAAAGCGGCAAGATTAACTCATAATGTTCAGCTTGCCGAGAAACCTTTTGAAAAAATATGGATTCCCGATGGAAATGGCGTGATTATCTCCAACCTTCCGTATGGTGAGCACATCGGTGAAAAGGATCAATTACGTAAAATGTATGAGGAGCTTGGACGAGTGCTTCGCTATAAAGCCAGGGGCTACAAGGCATATTTTATTACTCCCGATCCCGTTTTCAAGAATAGTATGCCTATGAAGCATGGAAAAATTTTTAATGTTATGAATGGTTCAATTCCTTGTGAGTATATATCTTATTCTATTGGGCCTAAAAAAACGGTTTCTAAGAAATAACCACCGGTACAGGGAACCCTCTGAATGAAAAGTGGCAAGTGGATGCAAGAACACAACATTACAGAAAAAACTCCCGGAGAAGACATTCCCGAAAATGAAGCATGATAAAAAACAAAATATCGGGTTTCCCATATTTGAAACGATGAAGCAAATGGAGCACGAACAGCTGGTTATCTGTTCGGATCCGGCCACAGGTCTCCGGGCACTGATTGCCATTCACAACACAAAACTGGGTCCTGCGCTGGGCGGAGTGCGTATGTGGCCTTATGCTACAGAGAATGATGCACTGAAGGATGTTTTTCGACTATCGCGTGGTATGACCTACAAAGCGGCTGTTGCGGGATTGAATTACGGTGGCGGCAAGGCGGTAATCATAGGTCATCCGGCCGAAGACAAAACCGAATTGCTGTTTAGAGCCTTTGGTCGATTTATAGAAGGCCTGGCCGGACGCTATATTACTGCTGAGGATGTGGGTATGGAGGTTCGGGATATGGAATGGATCCGGAGGGAGACGAAGTATGTTACAGGAATATCAACGGAACTCGGTGGCAGTGGTGACCCATCGGAAGCGACTGCTCTTGGAGTATATATGGGAATGAAGGCATCCGCCAAAAGGATATTCGGATCCGATTCATTAAAGAACCGTAAGATCAGTGTACAGGGTGCGGGTCATGTAAGTACCCATTTATGCCGCCATCTACAAAAAGAAGGAGCAGAACTCTTCATCAGCGATATAGATACGGAAAAACAACAAAAGCTGGTCCATGAAACCGGCGCTGTTTCGGTAGATGTTGATCAAATTTACGATCTGAATGTGGATATATTCAGTCCCTGTGCCCTTGGCGGAATTTTGAATGACCATACTATCCCGCGGCTGAAGTGTGCCATAGTTGCAGGCGCAGCCAATAATCAACTTGATGATGAATGGGTGCATGGATCCATGCTGAAAAATCGTGGAATTTTGTATGCTCCGGACTATGTTATTAACGCCGGCGGGGTAATAAATTTATCCGGGGAACGGGAAGGATATAATCGTGAATATGCCTATGAGCAGGTTAAAAGAATTTATGATACGATTTCCGGCGTTTTCGACTTTGCCGATGAACTCCATGTTCCTACAAATGTCGCATCCAACCGGATGGCGGAGTTGCGGTTTTCATAGATTGGCAATGGGCACTCAATTTATGCCTCACAGCCTCGTTTATCCGGAAGATTTGAAGAAAATAAAGTGCGCCGATAATTAAAGCCGATAATTAAATATGTACAAGCAACGATTTTTACATCGAGATCGGCTTTTAAGGGCTGTAACACGGGATGGGAACTATCGGATATCCATTGCGAAAACCACAAACCTGGTACGTACAGCCCGGAAAAAGCACAATTTGTCACTTCTTGCTTCGATATTACTGGGGCGGGCACTGACCGGGACTATATTGATGGCCGCAAATCTTAAGGGTGAAGAACGGATACAGCTCAAATTGGAAGGAAACGGGCCAATTGGAGCTGTTATCACTGAGGCAACCGGACATGGTGAAGTTCGCGGATATGTGGTGCATCCTGAGGCCGAACTGGATCTTTTGAATGATGACAAGCTTGGCGACGGAATCGGTATCGGAGTGCTGAGTGTTTCAAAAATCCTCTATAATAAAGCTCGACCAGTCACCGGTACCGTTGCGCTGGCTCGTGGTAATGTCAATGAAGATCTGGCTCATTATTTTTTACAGTCGGAACAAATTCCGTCGGCTGTGTCTATTGATGTCGGATTGGATGATCAGGGTGAGATATCGGAAGCGGGTGGCGTGCTTGTTCAGGCCATGCCCGGTGCCACACGGGATCAAACCGAACAGCTGGAAGAGAATATCCGCACTATGCCGTTGCTGAGCAAGCAGTTTGCTTCGGGATACCTTGGTGAAGTGCTGAAAACGGTTTCCGGTAATATAGACGTGAAAGAGCTCGCTCGTTATCCGATCGATTTTTTCTGCCGATGTTCCAGGGCCCGATTCAAAAATTCACTGGCTCTGGTCAATCCCGAAGAACTACTTGCCATGCAAGGCAAAACGGAAGAACTGGTTTGCCATTATTGTGGAGAACGCTATGAGATTACTCCCGAAGAGTTGAAAGAAATTATTCAGAAAGCAATGGTTCGATTGAACTGACCCGGGTTCGTGCATGCAACACCTTGTCCCGCAAGTGCCGGATAAGTGCATAGGTCATCATTGCTGCAGTGGGGGCGATTATTCGTTCATCCACATCGAACTTTGCGTTGTGTAACGGATACGAGGTTTCAGGTGAACAGGCCGTTCCGACTCGCAAGTACAGACCCGGGTATTTTCGGGTATAATGAGCAAAATCTTCAGCTCCGAGACTTTGTTCTCCTTCGAAGAACTTCTCATCTCCCAGTTCCGAAGTGATCAAAGTTCGCATAAATCGAAACAATTGATAGTTATTGATCACTGCAGGTGCACCTTCTCCAAATTTTACTTTAGTCTCCACACCGTTCAGTGAACCGATCTCCCCTGTCATTTTCTTGATGTATTCCCGGAGTTTTTGTCGTAATTGTTCGTTCGTTGTTCGGAGGGTGCCTCCAAAAGTGACATGGTGCGGTATGACATTCATAGCGTTCCCGGCATGAAAAGTGCAAATGGAGATGACAGCCGGTTTTCGTGCATCGGTGATTCGTCCGACGATTTGATACATATGCTGGATGATCTGATGAGCGATCCAGATCGTGTCCTTTCCTTCATGTGGCCGGGCGGAGTGTGAGGTGGAAAGAGCGTCTATAGACACCTCAAACGTATCGAATGACCCGGTTTCGGCACCTGGTTGGGCACAATACAAGCCACTGGGAAGTGTAGGATCGCAATGAATCCCGTAGACCGCTTCAACATTGTCAAGTACACCGTCTTTCATCATCCGGGGAGCACCACTTGGAAGAACTTCTTCTGCCGGTTGCCAGAAAATACGAACGGATCCTTCCATCCGGTTACGGTACCGGTGTAGCAGCCGGGCAATTCCACCAGCTATTGTGCTGTGAACATCGTGGCCACACAGATGTCCAAAACCGGTACGGCGGGATGCATATAATTTTTCTTTCCGGTCCTGTATAGGCAACCCGTCGATGTCAGCCCGGTAAGCGATGATCGGACCTCCGCTTTTCCCTTTTATATCCAGATAGAATCCGGTACCGGCCGCTTGTTCGGGAGTGGGTAAACCGGCATTGACAAGGTGATTTTGAAGGGTTTTGGAAGTTCGAAATTCAGACCAGCCAATTTCCGGGTACTGGTGCAGAGTGTGCCTTAGATGGATGAGCTCGTTTTCAATTCCACGTGAATCTTCAATTAACGCTTTTAGTAAAGCATCCATAATCAGGTTCAGGCACTGAATGACGTTCCGCAGCCACAAGTACTGGTGGCATTCGGATTGTCAAAAACAAAACCCCGGGCGTCTAACCCATCATAAAAATCAATGGAAATACCGCTCAGATAGAGGAGATGTCGTTTGTCGACGATGATATTGACACCTTCGATGGAAAAAATTTCGTCGTCCTCTGTCTGATGGTCAAACCCGAGGGAGTAGCTTAGGCCGGAACATCCACCACCTTTGATTGCGATTCGGAGATTGTGTTGCTCTGGAATTTGTTCTTCTTTAATAATTTTCTTTACCTGCCGGCAAGCTCTCTTTGTCAGATTTACAGGAGCTTTTGTTTCCCGGCCTGTATTGATTTCATTTGTGAGATCCATACAGCTTGCAACCATTTTATTTGTGCGATTCCGGTATTAATTGAATCAATCCGGAGTCATGGGCTACTTTATTTATACAGATTCTAAATATAGAATTTATAACGTCAAAATACCAGTGATAAGTTCCTGCAGATTTAATCCAGTCAGGAAAAAGAGATACTGGAGAGCGGTTAGAAAAAAAGAGGGCAATCATGTATAAATGCTGACTTTGCATTAAGGGCAGCTGGAATCGATGGTAATCAATCACAATGTGGAAGTCACAATCTATGCGTTTGGGTATATCCCAATTCGATTGTTCAGGGAGACAAAGTAAAGAAATCTCTCCGGTCTTTTTTAAACAGTTTAAGTACGCCCAGACGGGTTAAATTCACCAGTATTTTTGAAGCTCTGGTACGTGTGATATCCGCCAGTGAGGAGTACTGCTGGACGGTAATATTTGGATACTCGTTCAGGTATCGAAAAAGTTTTTGTTCATGGATTCCGTATTGGAATGTAATTCCGGTATCAGATGACTGAGATATCATCAGATCGGTCATCTCTTCCCCGGCTCGCACACTCTGATCTTTGATGCGAATATAAGCAACCCGGCCTTCGCCATTTTGAACGGTGACCGGTTTGACGAGCGACTCATCGATATAGACAATCAGAATTTCTTTCTCATAAAAGGGGACAATTTCCATTCGGTATGAAAGCGGTGGATGGCAAAGCTCACGCGCTGCTTGTTCCAAAAAGAAATCCTGTTCATGATAGCTTTCGACGCCAACAATAGTGTGGTTATCATCTACACCGATAATGAGGTGGCCGCCATGAGTATTTGCAAAAGCGGCAATTTCACGTGCGATTTTTTCTGGTGATGAAATGGCTCGTTTAAATTCAAGGGTGAGTCCTTCCCCGGAACGGATAAGGTTTTTCAGATCCCGCAAATCCATGGAACTGGGTATAGGGGGTTCATGATACATTATACAAACTCCTCTGTTTCGAGTTTGTGAAAGAACAATAAGGTCAGGATTCTATGGTAACGAAGAATTTATTAAAAAATGACTTCGTCTTTCGGTTCCCGTGTCATCAGTTCGTGTACCGCCTCGCCAGGGGATATATTTTTAAACAGTACCTGATACACTTTTTCGGTGATCGGCATATAGATTTGCAGTAATCGGGACCACTCATATACCGATTTTGTTGTTTTTATCCCTTCCGCAATCATATTCATAGAGGCAATGATGTCGTTGAGTTTTTCGCCTTTTCCAATGCGATAACCGACATTTCTATTCCGACTGTGCCTGCTTGTACTGGTTACGATCAAATCTCCGATACCGGCCAGTCCGGAAAATGTGTCCTGCGAAGCGCCCAGTTGAATTCCCAGGCGTCTCATTTCGGTTAAACCCCTGGTAATCAGTGCTGCTTTGGCATTGTCTCCTAACTCAGCTCCATCTGCGATACCGGTGGCGATTGCAAGTACATTTTTTACAGCTCCGGCAACTTCCACACCAAGGATATCCCGGTTCACGTAGACCCGGAAGCTTGGTGCCATGAAGAGTTTCTGGATATAAAGGGCGGTTTGCTTAGAGTTGGAAGAAGCGACGACGGTGGTAGGTAAATGATTGCTGACCTCTTCAGCATGACTGGGTCCGGAGAGGACCCCGATTCGGTCATCACTGATCACATCCTGGAGTACGTCAGCCAGTACCTGGCTCATGGTTAGAAAAGTATTTATTTCTATGCCTTTGGCCACCGATACAATGCGCTCGTTGCCTTTCAGTAAAGGCCGGATTCGTGCGGCTATCTCCCGGATCGCATGAGATGGCGTGGCAAATACAACAACATCGGTATCAAGAAGAGCTCCTTCAAGATCAGAATAACCGATAACAGCATCCGGCAAGGTTACTTCAGGCAGATAAATTCCGTTTTTATGATAATTCCGGATATTCTCGACAATTTCCTTTTCTCTTGCCCAAAGACGTACTTCATGTCTGTTTTCACCCAGTAATATGGAAAGTGCCGTACCCCAACTCCCGGCGCCGATGACACTGATTTTCACGAGGATTGTTCCCTGTTTAATTGGCCTTTCGCAGGTTTGAAAGACCGGATGCGGTTTTCGTTGCCTTTCAACAGACGTTTGATATTAGCGTGATGTTTGATAATGATGGTTAAAGCCACTGCCGCACTGATCACAATGAGGCTTCCATCCACAGGGTGATCAAAAACATATTTTAGCATTAATAAAAAAAGCGGATAAGAAAAACAGGATAAGATCGAGCCCAGAGAAACATAGCGCGTGGAAAACAGCAAAATGAAGAAAACGGCCAGGGCGAGTGTGATGGATATAGGTTCAATCCCGTAGAGCATGCCGGCTGCGGTGATCACACCTTTACCTCCCCTAAATCGGGCATATAATGGGTACATGTGTCCACCTACGGCGGCAGCCCCGGCAATTAGCCGCATAAATATATCGGTCTCCCAGGCTCCCAGAGAGACCGGAACGTCACCCATATGGTATCCGAGCTGACTGATATAATAGGCGGCCGTAAAACCTTTGGCGACATCAATCATGCTCACCAGCATACCCGCTTTCCAGCCGAGAAGGCGGAACGTATTCGTGGCACCGGCATTTCCGCTGCCGTGTTGACGGATATCCACTTTTTTTACCAGCTTACCGATCCATACCGAGGTGGGTATGGATCCCAGCAGATAACTTAAAACGATAATGACAATAAATGACAGCATAAAGTGATTCTGTAAACGAACCCTGATCAGATAGTGTGAAAGTGATAGTGTAGGTTAATTTATCATTATTAATCGAATCAACCCGGTGATTCCAGGTGTTTTTCGGCATGATAGGAAGATCGCACAAAAGGACCGCTTTCTACATGTTCGATGCCCTTGCTCTCTCCGATTTCTTTGTAAGATTCAAACATGTCAGGATGAACATATTCTTCAACATTTAAATGCATTTTGGTTGGCTGCATGTACTGGCCGATGGTCATGATGTTAACGCCAATAGCAGCTATGTCGTCCATGATTTCAAAAACTTCAGCAGGTGTTTCACCAAGGCCGACCATGATGCCGGTTTTGGTGCGCATACCCTGTTCTTTGGAGATGCGTAACAGTTCAAGGGAGCGTTTATATTTGGCTTGCGGCCGGACACGCCTGTATAGGCGGGGAACGGTTTCGAGATTGTGATTCAACACTTCCGGACGGGTATCAAGTACGACCTGTAGTGCATCCCAAAGCCCGCGAAAATCAGGGATCAGCACTTCGATGGTTACGCCGGGAATTTCCTCACGTAACCTCTGGATAGTTTCAGCAAAAATGGGAGCACCCCCGTCTTTGCGTTCGTCACGATTAACCGATGTAATGACAACATGTTTGAGATCCATCAGCCTGGCAGCATCGACTACACGGTTAGGTTCGTCCCAGTCCAGCCCTTTCATCGGACGGCCGGTTTTAATAGCGCAAAATCCACACGACCGCGTACACACATCTCCGAGGATCATAAAGGTGGCGGTACCGGCATTCCAGCACTCTGCCATGTTAGGACAGCGGGCTTCGGCGCAAACAGTGTGAAGCGAATGGTCATCAATAATACCGGAAATTTTCTTGTACACCTTTCCGCCCGGGATTTGAGAGCGGAGCCATTCAGGACGCCGCTTACTCTGTCGACTGTTACCGTTGCCATCCGGTGGAGTCATGATGGAAGATGAAATGACGTTAAGTTCTTTGATCATCGAAAAATCCGGGTATTAATAAGTGATGAGTAGAATTATTATAAAAACAGACACATAAAATACACACAACCAGCCGATTCTGAAACTGCTGTAAAGGATTTGTTCATCTTAACGTACTTTGATGAGATTATCAAAAAACCAAAAATATTGTTCTGATTGTTTCAATGGAAGCGTGTGAAAATCATAAGTGGACGGGTTTTTGAGTGGTTTGACATTCAAACAATTGCTCAAATTCTTTTAAAAGCCGGCTACGAACCTGGTCAGGAGAAGGAGGATGATGCAGCAGTTGCGCAAAACTTGTTACGCCACCTTTGTCCAGTCCGCACGGAATGATTCCGCGATAAAAATCAAGGTCGGGGTGTACATTCAGAGCGAAACCGTGCATGGTGACATAACGCGAACATTTTATACCCAGGGCACAAAGTTTATTATTTTCGACCCAGACTCCCGGTTGTGAGGGGATACGCCTGGCGGTGATGTTGAACAAAGCTGCAGTTCGAATGATGACTTCTTCAAGGTTTTCGACGTAACGTGCCACTCCAAGTCCGAATTGTTCAAGATCCAGGATTGGATAGCCTACAATCTGGCCCGGCCCGTGATAGGTGATGTCACCACCACGGTCGGTTTTGATTAACTCAATACCTTTTTGTGCCAGAATGTCGTCGGTGAAAAGAAGATGATCCCAATTACCGTTTTTTCCGACGGTGTAAACATGTGGATGTTCAACGAACAGTAAATAGCCGGAGGGTGGGGTTATACTCGTCCGCTCCCGTTTAACCTTGATCAGCTTTTGCTGGAGCAATTCCTGATATTGCCAGGATTCGTTGTATGGCATGACGCCGAGATCAATCGTATAGATGACGGGTTCCATCTGTTTATAATTTACTGATACAATATGTCAGGTCATATTCCTGTGCCATAATTATCATACTCGTGTATTTTGAAATCTCAATACAGGTACTTCAAGTTTTGGGATAAATTTGTAACGGATGAAATGTTGCCATGCAAACACTCCGGACAATTACCGGAAACACTTAATTTGTTAATATTCATAAGTAATGTTAAAGGGTACAGAATATAGGTGACAAAATACAAATAATCGTTTGTAATTGTATGTTTACACCTTTTTTATAGCACCTTCTATATTGTTATTTTGAACGTCACGATGTTAACCGGAAATTATAAATCAATTTCAGTCTTTCTGTTGCTCAAGCGATGGTGAAATACAGTTTGTTTGCATTTCTGTTATTTTTTGTTGTTCCGGCCGGCTATTCCGGATCCGGGATTGGGACCTTGGACAAGGCAGAATCCGGGCCGGGATCAGAATTAAATCCAGGCTCCGGAATAGAAACAAAAGCCTCATCCGGCACCGGAACAGCTTTTGTTCCCGATCTTCGTGTAAATAAAAAGGCCGATCTGAATTCAAAATACAGTCATGTCTCACCATCGGATCTCGACAGTATTTTTTTTGCATTCAACCGGCCAAATTCCCCAGGTTGTGCGGTCGGTGTTGTAGATGAAGGCGAACTTGTATTTACCGCCGGTTATGGCATCGCTAATCTTGATTACAATATTCCGATTCGGCCTGATTCCCGCTTTATGGTGGCTTCCATTTCCAAGCAGTTTGCTGCCGCTTCGTTGTTGATGTTGGAACAGCAAGGCTTGCTTGATCTTGATAAAGACCTGCGTACCTATATTCCGGAACTTCCTGAATTTGAAAGGCCAGTCACCGCCCGGCATATTATCTATCACACTTCAGGAATTCGGGATATTTATAATCTGCTTTCACTCGCCGATGTCGGGCTCGACCCTACCACCACCAGTGAACAGGCATTGGCTATGTTTGGTCGACAGCAGCGTCTCAATTTCGAGCCGGGGAGTCAGCACCTGTACAGCAACAGCGGATATTTCCTGATTTCGGTACTTGTCAGAAAGATCACCGGCCTGAGCCTCCGTGAATACACACACAGACATTTTTTTGAACCGATAGGTATGAATGCCACCCATTGGCACGATGATACCGAATTGGTAGTGCCAAATCGGGTTATCAGTTACCTGCCGAGGCCGTATGGTTCCGGACAATTTTATCGAGGCAATATGGATCGTGTCGGAGCGCGAGGCCTTTTCACCACCATTAAGGATTTTGCCAAATGGGATGCCAACTTTATTACTAATCTCTCGCATCTTGAAGATTTCAATGAAAAACTAACCCGGCCGGGTGTTACCAGTCAAGGCAACATAATTAATTATGCAGCGGGGCTCCGGCTCAACCGTTATAAATCCCTTGCAACGATTGGGCATGGAGGCAGTTACATGGGGTTTCGATCCCAATACCTGCGTTTTCCGAGGTACAATTTCTCTGTGATCGTCTTTTGCAACCAAAGTGACATTAATCCGGCCATATATGCGTATCAGATTGCCGACCTCTTTCTGAGGGATTATTTTGAAGATCAGTTTCGCACTTATCCGGCAGTGTATTATAATGAGTCTCTTGCCGCTGAGTTCGAAGTGTCGCTTAAAGAAGGAGATCTCTATTTGCGGCGGAGTGGCGATGAGCTGCCACCTATTCAGCCAGAGCCTTTGAGAATGCTCTGGCAGGATAATGACCGTTTCAGGGTCGAACAGTGGGATATCCGGTTTAAACGGGGTTCCGGCAATCGCATCGACCGGCTTACCATTGAGGCTCCGGGCACCGGGGAAATTACCTTTCGACGTAAATGATCAGGACACTTTCCGCATCCGCCGCCTTGAAATTTTCTGATTCAAGTGAAAAGCGAAATTATTTATCAAATGCCAGAACAATGAAATTTACAAGTCATTTCCCCATTCGTTTTTTTTCTGTGTCGTTTTGTGCTACAGCATACGGCGGTTTTGTCTTGCCGTGTATGGCGGGCCTTTTCCTGATTTCATGTTCGGTAGATACACAAGAGAAGTTGTCCGATCCGGGTAAAGATTCTTCGGAGGATATTCAAAACGAAATCGTGCCGGAGGAGGTGCAAGAAAATAGCCAGGTTGATGATGAACAGGATCAACAAGTTGAGGTAATACAACCCGAAGATACGTTGTATGCTGAAATTTATGAGCTTTACAGGGAATATGACACTGAGGATGCCCCGGGATGTGTGGTCGCGGTGTATCGTAATGGAAAAACGCGCTACCACGGGGCTTTCGGTATGGCTAATCTGGATTATGGAATTCCATTGAGCGATTCATCGACCTTTTATATGGCTTCAGTGTCGAAGCAGGTAACGGCTGCGGCAGCCGGATTACTGATCGTTCGTGGCGAGTTGAATCGTGAAGCGAAAGTGTCCGGGTATCTGGAAGACTGGCCCGCATGGGCAGAGGAGGTGCGTGTAAAACACCTGTTCAATCATACTTCGGGTTTGCCTGACCTCTATGACTTGATGGAGATTGCCGGCATTTCTCTGAGCAACGTAATGAATCTCGACGACTATGTATCTGTGATTAAAAACGGCGAATCATTAAAACATACGGCCGGGTCGCGTTTCAGCTTTACCAATAGTGGTTACACGATATTGGCCAAGCTTGTTGAGGTTGTCTCCGGTGACGATTTTTCGGTGTTTGTCGAAAAAGAATTACTGAAACCACTCGGCATGGCCGCCACCCATTTCCATAACGACCGGTACCGGGTTATTCCGAACCGGGTAATCAGTTATGCACCGACGGAATCCGGCTCCGCTTTTCGCCAGACGTATCGGAGTAATTTTCAGGGAGTGGGTCCAGGCGGACTCTATTCCAGCTTGAGGGACTGGAGGCATTGGGAGGCTTTCTGGAGTGGACACTATGATTTTCAAGACAGCACAAGCCGGAGAAAGAAAACAGGGACCGGGTTACAGGAGGGCTCCCGCGAACAACAGTGGAAGATGAACGACAGGGAAGAGACATCCCCGGACAAGCAGGATGCACTTCGAAATAGATCAGAAGATTTTCAACACCTGAGACAAATCATGACGGAACGTACGGTTGTCAACGGAGACACCATCGATTATGGGATGGGTCTGCAGCTGGAAACCTGGCAGGGGGTAAGTATGCAGGGATATTTCGGAAGTTTTATGGGTTTCAAAACCGATGTACGACGGTTTCCGGAGCATGGACTGGCGGTGGTGACACTTTGCAACCGGGAAGACGCCGATCCCGGTGATAAAAACCGTTCAATCGCCAGGCTGCTTCTGAGAGAGAGATTCGAGTCTTATCTGTCTCCTTATAGTGGAACGTATTACAATGAGGAACTTCAGGTGGAATACACGCTTACCGTGGAGAACGGTGGGCTAAAACTGCACCGAAGACTCCATCCAAATGGTTTTATGACCGAGGATGCTCACGACAAATGGAGTATTTCATCCTGGGAATTTGTTTTTCAGCGCGATGATACGGGCGGAATCCAGGGATTTGTAGTATCAACAGGCCGCGCAAGGGAAGTAGAATTTCTCAGGAAGTGATATCTTTGAAAATCTGGAAATAAAATAAAATCAATAATGACCAAGACAAAACGACAACAATTTGAATTCAAAGCTGAAATGAAGCAGTTGCTTCATTTGATTGTCAACTCACTCTATACAAATCCGGAAGTATTTCTCCGGGAGCTTATTTCAAATGCCTCAGACGCACTCAATAAAGTACGATTTAAACAGATAACCAGCGAAAAGGTACAATCGCCCAAACTGCCACATCAAATCAAAATTGAGGTGGACGAGAAGACGAAGGCGTTCAGTATCGAGGATACCGGCATCGGGATGGCCTTTGAAGACCTGACCGAGCGGCTTGGAACGGTTGCCGGTTCGGGTACGATGGAGTTCATTCAACAGCTCAAAGAACAGAAAAGCAAGCTGGACGGCAACATGATCGGCCAGTTTGGCGTAGGATTCTATTCGGCATTTATGGTGACGGACGAAATAACAGTGGAAACGCGTCATGCCGATCCGGGCCAGAAAGGATGGCGATGGATTTCCGATGGCCAGGGCACGTTCGAGATAGAGGAAATCGAACGGGTTGAGCGTGGTACCCGGATCGCCTTCCGGTTCAAGGATGAGTATAAAAAGTTCGCCACGCCGGAGCGTATCAAGCAGCTCATCCGGAAATATTCTAATTTTGTTGACTATTCCATTCTGGTGAATGGCGAGGAGGTAAACTCCAAAGGAGCGCTCTGGCATAAAAGCAAAAAAGAAGTAACAGAAGAGGAACTCAATGAGTTCTATAAATTTATCTCCAACGACTTTCAGGAGCCACTTGATCACCTGCACCTGGCTATGGAAGGGAGAATGAATTTTAAGGCACTCATTTTTGTGCCCCGAAAGGCAAAAACGGATTTTTTTAACACAAATAATTTAAAATCGCTGCAACTCTACTCCAACCGTGTATTCGTTCAAGATGACTGCAAGGATTTGTTGCCGGAATATCTCCGGTTTGTGGAAGGTTTGGTAGATAGCGAAGATTTGCCATTAAATGTCTCTCGTGAAGTGACCCAGTATTCTCCGGTGATGGCTAAAATAAGGGATGTACTTGTGAGTAAAATCTACGGAATGATCGAGTACTGGGCGGAGAGTGAACCAGAAAAATTTCAAACGTTTTATGATGAATTTGGACCGCTTTTCAAGTCCGGGCTTAATTCCGACTTTGCTAATCGCGACCGACTGATCGAGTTGATGCGGTTTCATTCAACCAAAACCGTCGAAGAGCTTGCTACGAGAGAAAATTCCGGTAAAGCGGACACCGAAACGGCTTCAAACGGCGTTCCCGGTGATCGCATTGCGCTCAGGACTTATGTGGAACGCATGACCGAAGGCCAAAAGGAGATTTACTACCTTTCCGGCGATAACCTGGAGGAGTTACAGCGAGATCCGCGGCTGGAATATTTCCGCAAGAAAGGGATCGAAGTGCTGCTGCTCGACGATCCGGTAGATGCCTTTCTGGTGCCGGGTATCGGTGATTATATGGAAAAACCACTGAAAAGCATCGAAAAAGCAGATCTGGATATTGACGAGGTGGAGGCTGACGAGGAAAAGGAGAAAGTTTCAGGCGATGCACTTACCAGGCTCATCGAAATCTTTCGGGAAGAGACCGGTGATCATGTCGAAAATGTAGTGGCTTCGCGCCGGCTGGTAGATTCACCGGTTACGCTGACCATCGGTAAAGAAGGTATGGATAGCCATATAGAGCGTATGATGAAAATGATGGATCAGAAAATGGGCCCTTCGAAACGAATCTTTGAGATCAATCCGACCCATCCGGTCATCCGCAATCTGAGCCGTATGCAGCAGGCCGGCCAAATCGAAGAAGTGAAATTGATAGCACGACAACTTTACGAGGGGGCGTTATTGCTGCAAGGCGATTTGGCATCACCGGGTGAGTTTGTCAAACGGATGAATCAGGTATTGGAAATGGTAAGCGGAAAATAATATGAGTATGGTCTTTGAATTTTGTATGATAATTTAAAGGAGTTCGTTGAGTTTAAATCATCTATTTTAATGATCCTGTTTATGAGTTATCTATTATAATAAAGGCTTCTAATGGTCATAATATGAAATTCGAAAACACCGGCAATAAAACAGAGGCAAATATATCCGGACAATTACCCGGGCGAATAGAAGAAATTTATTCGGATGTAGTGTCCTGGCGTCGTTATATGCACCGACACCCTGAGCTCAGTTTTCAGGAATACGAGACCACCCGGTGGATTGTCGAAAAACTGGATCATTGGGGATATGAGGTGCACCGGCCATGTGAAACCGGGTGTGTGGCGGTGTTAAAAGGTGAACGGGCCGGAGATTCCCGGGATACAGAAAATCACCGTGTCATTGCGCTGCGAGCCGATATCGATGCATTGCCTGTCCGGGAACAGGGTAATGCCAAACAGGGTTTTCTATCTGAAAACGAAGGTGTGGCACATTGTTGCGGTCACGATGTTCATACGAGCATTTTGCTGGGTACAGCCCGGTTGTTATCGGATTTACAGAAACACATACCGGGGACGGTTGTATTGATCTTTCAGGCCGGTGAGGAAAAACCTCCGGGGGGTGGTCGTTTATTGACCGAAACGGGAATTCTTGATGAGCTTGGGGTAGAACAAATTTTTGGACTGCATACGTATCCCGGTCTTGAGCCTGGGCAGATTGCTATACGGGAAGGCCCGATGATGGCATCAGCATTTGAATTTGTTGTTGAAATTCATGGAAAGGGGGGGCACGCTGCAGCGCCGCATCTTTCCGTGGACCCGATTGTTATTGCTGCGCAGGTTATTCAGCAGCTTCAAACCATTGTTAGCCGGTATATGGATCCCATAGAGGCAACAGTAGTAACGGTAGGTAAGATCGAAGCCGGAACAGCCCGTAATGTCATCCCTGAAAAGGCGGTCTTTGAAGGTACTATTCGCACTTTTGATGAGATGAAGACCCGCCGGATCTTTGAACTTATTACCAGCATCGCTGAACATTCCGCGGCAACAGTTGGTGGAAAAGCAAAAACAGAACTGATCACCGGTTATCCCCCGGTCATCAACCATCCCGACACCACTCGCATATTATGTGAATTGGTCAAAGACCGGATCCACATGCTCGAAAAGCCTGTCATGGCCGGGGAGGATTTCGCCTTTTATCTGAAGCACATTCCGGGTACTTTTTTCTTCCTTGGAAGCGGTAGCGACGAAGCCGACAGCTGCTATTCCTGGCATCATCCAAAGTATAACGTTGATGAACAAAGTATGAAAACCGGTATGGAGGTGATGGCATCCCTGGTATTTTCGGGAGTACCGGAAAGTGAGCGGACAGGAAAAGAAGCGTGACCATTACATCCGTTATATATTTCCGGGAAGGAATAAAGACGTATCTAAATTTACATACATTTATTGCGGATATATGAAATCCCGTATCATCGCTTCCAATCTGGCAGATCTTTACCGGCAAGCAGCGGACAAGTACGAATCACTGCCTGCTTTTGCTACAAGAGTTAAAACCCTTGAATGGAAACCGGTGACGTTTAGTGAAATTTATACACAGGGGCTCGATCTGGCTGCCGGACTGATCGAAATCGGGGTCGATGCCCGCGAGCATGTCGGGTTGTTTAGTGATAATCGGTATGAATGGATGCTGGCTGAATACGGTATTCAGCTTAGCGGAGCAGTTAATACACCCCGGGGTGCGGATGTAACCGACTCCGAAATGGTTTACATCATTAATCACGCAAAAATTCGCGTGGCCTTTGTTGAAAATTCTGCTTTGCAGGAAAAAATACTGAGGCTTCGGCCAGAGCTTCCTGAACTCAGAGAAATAATTTTGATGGATCCCGATATCGAAGCGGTTAAAGGGGTCAGGGCGCTGAATGAGGTCCGTGCCATTGGTACCTGGCAACGGAAACAAGGCGAACGGAAGGTCGAAGAACGCATGAATGCAATTCGCCCGGATGATTTGTTCACGTTGATTTATACTTCAGGAACCACGGGCCGCCCGAAAGGAGTTATGCTCACTCACTCCAATATGATGTCCCAGATGGGGGTTATTCCCATCGATTTATCCTGTACCGATCGTGTACTTTCCATATTGCCTATCTGGCATATATTTGAGCGTGTGTTTGAAGTTTACACAATCAGTTGTGGAACCTGTACGTATTATACCAGCATTCGAACGCTCGGAGAGGATCTTAAAAATGTTGAGCCTACGTTCATGGGTTCGGCACCGCGACTCTGGGAGAGTCTTCATCAACGAATTCTGGAAGGCGTTCGTGCTGCACACCCCGTCCGGCGGGCGCTCTTTCATATCGCCTATTTCCTTGGCCACTATTACAAAGAATCAGGTTTTTACCTTACGAACAATGACCTGCAAATGAATCCACGGTCGATCTGGGTAAGGTCACTGTTTTACACCGGCCATGCCGTCCGATTGATTTTGTTGCTGCCATGGTATGGTTTTTTCAATGCAGCAGTGTTGGAAAGTGTTCGACAAAATGCGGGCGGCTCGATCAAGGCAACCGTATCCGGCGGCGGAGCACTGCCGCTGGAGATCGATCAGTTTTTCAATTACATTGGGATTCCGGTTTTGGAAGGATACGGCTTAACTGAAACTTCACCGGTAATTGCCGTACGCACGGATCAACAGCTTGTTGCCGGTACCGTAGGGCCACTTGTACCAGACACCGATGTGCGTATTGTGGAGCTGGAAACAGAAAAAGTACTCTACCCCAATAATGATTATCCCCATGGAGGACGTGGTTTGCGGGGTGAGATATGGGTGCGTGGTCCGCAGGTCATGAAAGGGTATTATCGGGAGCCGGAAATTACAAAAAGCGTAATGCGTGAAGGTGGATGGTTTTGCACAGGTGATCTCGGTATGATTACTTTCAACGATTGTCTGAAGATTCTCGGACGCAGTAAATCGACTATTGTGCTTTCAAACGGAGAAAATCTGGAGCCGGAGCCCATTGAAATGCAATTGCGACAAAGCAGGTACATTGATCAGTGTATGGTAGTGGGACAAGATCAGAAATTTCTCGGTGCTCTGATTGTTCCGAAACTGGATGTATTTCGGAACGATTCCGTGTCTGCGGAGTCTCTGGAAGAATTGTCACGTCACCCCGAAGCCTATCGGATCATTCGTCATGAGATCAAAAATATTCTCAGCCGTTCCAACGGGCTCAGACGATTTGAACATATCAAAGAGATAAAATTACTGCCGTACAGCTTCAAAGTGGGCGACGAGATGACCAACTTATTTAAGTTGAAACGTCACGTTATTGAAAAGAAGTATGAAGAAACGATTCGTGAGATGTTTTCATCAAAACAGGTGAGTGTGGAGTAAGATTGACATATGGAAATTGAAACCCAATTATTGCATAATATTGATCAGATCCTTTTGGCGTTCATGATTTTTGTTATCATGTTCGGTATGGGGGCCAGTCTGACCGTCAACGATTTCAAAGCGGTGGCCCGTCGGCCGCGCGGTGTGCTTATCGGATTTCTGTCACAATTCGGGGTAATGCCGCTCATCGCATTTGGCCTTGCCGTAGTACTCAACCTCTCCCCGGCTTTTGCGATAGCACTCATTTTAATTGGTTGTTTGCCGGGTGGAACGACTTCCAACATGTTTGCCTATTTTGCCAGGGGGTCGGTCGCATTGAGCATATCCATGACTACAGCATCTACTCTAATGGCACTTATTATGATGCCATTGCTTTTGGAACTTTACACATCCGGCTTTACTCAACAGATCAGCGATGCGATGCAGGCTGATGGCACCGGCACGGAATTTATTATTCCCACAGCCAACATAATCATGTCTCTTATTCTGGTATTGGTACCGGTAGGCGGTGGAATGGTCTTGCGCCGGTTCTCGCCGGGTTGGGCGAAAACGGCTGAGGATACCGCCGGTTTTGTTGCTATTATTGTGATACTTTATCTGCTTGGAACGGCTTTTGCCCGTCATAGCGATCTCTTTTTGCGGACGCCACCCGAGATTTATTTAGCCGCAATTTTAGTTGGAGTGCTCGGTTTTCTGTTCGGCTACTGGGTCTCCCGGTTGTTTGCTGTTCAGCCATTGTTTCAACGTGCCATATCCCTGGAAACAGGAATACAGAATGGTCCTGTGTCATTCGCGATCATATTATTGAGTTTTTCAGAACCCATCCAGGGTCAAATGTTGTGGCTGGCAATTCTTTATTCTACTTTCATTGTTATGACCTCTTCATTTGTCACACTTTATCTGCGGAAGAAAGGAAAATTCGACTGGGAAGTCCACAGGAATACCGTTGTTCACAACCGACTGTTCGGGATGAGTTATGTTACGGAATACCCGGAGGGGTTTTTACCGCCGCGAATCGCACATGATCCAAGCCAGGGGAGCTCACCGAGTCAGAAACGAGATGTTTGATAGCTGCCCCGAATATATACAAGGATCCGTACACGGTGCTGAAGTAGGATTCGTACCCGAATGGAGAGCTCTGTATATGTACAATCTCATTTCATCGATACAGGTTGAGTAGCCGGCGGGATAGTTTTCAAACAACCGATAATTATGTGTTCATGCATGTGTATGTTGGTATGGCTATTTCTTTGAAGAAGGAGGCGTGCCCAGATGAACGCCTTCGCCATAGGCTTCGGCGACGGCTTCCATGATAGCTTCAGACAGCGTAGGATGCGGGTGAACCGCATGGATGATTTCGTGTCCGGTCGTTTCCAGATCGCGTGCAACCACCGCTTCTGTGATCATGTCGGTGACATCGGCACCGATCATGTGGCAACCGAGCCACTCACCGTATTTCTCGTCAAAAATCACCTTAACAAAACCATCGGTCTGTCCGGCACCGACAGCCTTGCCGTTAGCCTGAAACGGGAACTTGCCTACTTTAATCTTGTAGCCGGCTGCTTTGGCTTTTTCCTCGGTAAGCCCAACCGAAGCCACCTGGGGCTGGCAATACGTACATCCGGGAATATTATTGTAGTTAATGGGCTGAGGATCGTGTCCGGCAATACGCTCCACGCATTGAAGTCCCTCATGCGATGCCTTGTGTGCCAACCAGGGTGCTCCGGCCACATCGCCGATTGCATAGATCCCCTCGACACTGGTCTGATAAGTCTTACGGTCTACCTGGATCGCTCCTTTTTCGATTTGTACACCCACATCTTCCAGTCCCATACCCTCGACATTACCGACTACACCAACAGCTGACAACACCACATCGGTTTCGATTTTCTCCTGGCCTTTTTTGGTCTTAACAGTCACAACCACTTTCTGGCCCTTCTTCTCGACCTTCTCTACAGTGCTTTCAGTGAGAATATTCAGCCCCTTTTTCTTATAAATCTTTTCCAGTTCCTTGCTGACCTCGGTATCTTCTACAGGGAGAATGTTTTTCATCATTTCAACAACCGTTACATCGGTTCCGATCGAATGATAGAAATAGGCGAACTCAATCCCGATAGCGCCACCACCGACAATCAACATGTGTTTAGGCTGTTTTTCAAGTTTCATAGCTCGTTCATAGTCGATAACGGTCTTGTTGTCGAATTTCAGACCGGGCAATGAGCGTGCACGTGCACCCGTGGCTATGATAAAATGTTTCGCCTTGATGCGTTCGGTTTCATTCTCCTTGTCGTCAAGGATTTTTAATTCTTTTTTCGAGTCGAACACCCCTTTACCTTTCACAACCTGGATTTTGTTCGTCTTCATAAGAAACTGCACGCCTTTGCTCATTTTGCTGGCTGCATCCCGGCTTCGTTTTATAATTTTTGGGAAGTCGGTCTTTACTTTACCGGCTTCGAAGCCATATTCGCCGGCATGTTGAAGATATTCCGCCACCTGGGCAGATTTTAATAGTGCCTTGGTGGGAATACATCCAATATTCAGACACACTCCCCCCAGATCACGTTTTTCCACTATTGCTGTTTTCAGTCCAAGCTGGGAAGCGCGGATAGCTGCTACATAGCCGCCCGGCCCCGAACCGATCACACATACGTCAAATTCTTTCGCCATAATAGATTATCGGATTAAGTTTTATAGTTAAATCCTGATGATGCCTGTTCATTTGCCTGGCAATTTAAGGATTATGGTGGATTATATCAGGGATCAATTAATTAGTTTACGATGATACCTGTTCATCCATATCTCTTGCTTATTGATGATACAAGCAGGCAGTTTGATGATCTGATGCGATGTGCTATTTTGCATTGTTATGTTGTTCGGAACCAATCCGGAGCCAGGGAAATATCCGGGCCGGTTGGGACAGAGCAGATTTTTACAGCCGGGCGAGTATGAAACGGAAGAAATTCGATTTCCAAAATTTGAATGGGTAGATTACATGTCGATGAATGAATATGAATTTAAGGAAAAGGAATCGCTGGAAGGTGTGCCGGGAACGAAACCATTAAATGCAGAATACGAACAGAGAAATGAGGCCGGTCTTCATTTTCTCTCCCCCGAGGCTGTTAATGCCTGGCGTATTACCGGTGCCATCAGTTCTATGACCTATTGGATCATTCCGCTCGGGTACGGTGCGGTAGCGGTGGGTGGTTTAGGTTGGCCGGAATGGCCGGCGTATGTGCTGGGAGGACTGTTTCTGATGATTACTATGCTTGAGGCGACATTTATTCCGTACATCCGATGGAAACACTGGCGATATAATGTAGATCGACATGAAATCGAACTTCAGCGCGGAATCTTTGTGATTATTCGAACGCTGATTCCGATCAGGCGAGTGCAACATGTCGACACGCAACAAGGCCCGGTTTACCGGCAATTCGGTCTTGCCTCCGTTACGATATCGACCGCAGGGGATACCCATGAAATTCCGGCCCTTTCTGAAACAGTGGCGGATGAACTCAGGCTTAAAATTTCCGAATACGCCCGAATGGCACGGGATGATTTGTGAAGGATGCAGCACATTTATGAAAGGATATAAATTTTTTTTAAAGGAACGCCCATCCATGCAAAATACAGGTCTTTCGCAGGATTCTCCACAAACATCGTATCTGGAGAGACCGGGGCAACATCCGCTGGCACAGCCTCGTCGTCAGCATCCGGTAGCTACATTCACTTTTGTGTTACGAAGTGTGCGTGATATGATTATCCCGCTTATCCTCATTTTTTTTCTGGGACAAGGCGGGAGCTCACCATTTTTCACATGGCAGGGAATTTTGCTGATGTTACTCGTAATGTTTGTTATTGGCTTTGTCAACTGGCTTCGGTTTACCTGGTGTGTAAATAAAGAAGAAATGCGCATTGAGCAAGGATTATTTGTGCGAAAAAAACGTTATGTACCGCGTGATCGTATTCAGGCGATCGACATCAGCTCAGGTCCGGTACAGCGGTTGTTCGGATTGGTCCGGGTGAACGTGCTCACTGCCGGTGGATCGTCACCGGAAGCGGAGATCAGTGCCATATCACGAAAAGATGCCCGTGCCATACAAGAAGCACTTCGGGTGGAGATAAAAACCGGGGGTCTTGCTGATTCGAGTTATAACTGGCCGGTGTACCGGCTCACACGGAAAAAATTGTTACTGGCAGCCACAACAGCCAGCAGTTTTGGTGTTGCATTGTCCATTGTAGGAACGGTGACTGCACAAATTAACCAGGTTGTAACTGAAGAACAGCTCATTGCGTTTGTAGAGAGTTATGCCGGCATATTTACAACTGATTTTTGGATTACTTTTGTGATTTTTGCTGTGGCTGCGGCCTGGTTTTTGTCCCTATTCGGGACATTACTGCGGTTTTCCGGATTCACGCTGACCCGCAATGATCGTGAACTGCATATCCGGCGCGGGCTTTTCGAAAAGAAGCAGATTACCATTCCTTTTCACCGGATTCAGGCCGTACGTGTAGTTGAGGGGATTTTGCGACAACCGTTCGGGTTTTCGATGGTGTATGTGGAAAATGCCGGATTCGGAGATGAAGGCGGGAAGACAACAGTGTTGTTCCCATTGTTGCACCGACGGAAGTTACAGCGGTTTATGCAGGAAATGCTGCCGGAGTATGATGTACAACTTCCGGGAGTGTGTCCGCCCGGACGGGCCTTGTTACGTTATCAGATCCGGACAGTAGTGCCTGCACTGGCCGTGGCCTCGGTGGTAGTCTGGTATTTCGGATTTTACTGGTTGATCCCGGTGATCTTTGCGGCAGCCGGGATGATCGGTTTTTTCCGCTACAGAGATGCCGCTGCAGGTTTTGAAGGGGAACAGGGAATTATGCGTTTTCGTCGCCTGGCACGCACAACGGTGGTGTACCATCGGCAGAGGGTACAGTCCATGTCGGTTTCGTCGAACTGGTTTCAACGGCGTAAGCAGCTCTGTACGGTGCAGGTGACGGTGGCATCGGGCAGCGGTGGAGCTTCATATCGTGTTGATCATTTGACTGAAGCGGCTGGCCGGGAGTGGCTGGACTGGTATGGTGCGAAGAAAAAAGTTATGCAACCGAGTGCACCGACCGGATTTTGGCCTGACTGGCCCGTTACCCTGTCACGATCCGATTGATCGCGGTCGTAACACGGTTACGCATTTTTATCTGATTCGCTTTTCAATTCAAATATAGGCGAAATCCGAAGTTACCGTTGAAGAAAAACTGGAAATCCGGAGCAATGCCGATCGTTGGGGCCAGTTCAAAATACAGATCAAACGGGACATCATTAAAATCGAAGCCCAGTCCGGAGGGCAGACGAAGTGTAAAAACGTCATCCGTTGCCCATTCAAACCATTCATATCCGAGACCGCCGCCATAGTAATAGTAAAGGCGTCCGACTTCCCAGTCGGTTTCGTCATAAAACTTGTGCTGGAGATAGTCGATATGGGTATAAAACCTGGAGTTATTTGCTGAAATCGAAAAGGAAACCAAACCGCTAAGGGCGGATGATTCTCCAAGCCAGTATTTGTAACTCAGGCCATCCGGGCCACCAATAGCCGAGCCTACTCCGAGCCCGTCGTTTTCTGCATAAGCCATATCGGCATAGGACATGAGTGTAAATAGCAACAGAAAAGTCAGGATAAATTTTCTCATGGTTGAACAGGGTTGAATGAGTCTTTTTAAGTCCATGTTAAGTGGAAGTCTGTAAATAACTTATAATGTGGATTCAGATACAAGTTACATAATAATACAATTTTGCGAAAACGATACAAATGATTCAGAAAGATTTCGACACATTATACTGTTTTTCAATCAGCAATGCCTTTACCTGATTCCTTTCCGAATCAATAACACCTGTTTACATATTCATGTATTTAACATTTTCTGATTCAACACATCCTGTAAAATACCCGTAAGGTGTGAAAAATACATTTGTGCATAGAAGCTTCAACATGAATGTGTCATGACGCCGAAGCGCAATTGTATTATAATCATTACATTAGGCGGATGTGATCTGTTTGGTAATGAATTTCAGCCACTTGACCACACTGCTGTTAGCCCGAAATCGTAAAAACATTCATTGAATGAAAAACGGATATGCAATCAATCATAAAAAAAATCGGAATTTTTCTGTTATCGGTTGGACCCGGGATTTTCGGAATCGGTCATACGATCGGAACGGGAAGTGTAACGACCATGACCGTAGCCGGTGCCGAATACGGAACACACTTATTATGGATACTTGCCATTGCCTGTATTTTTTCTTTTGTCATGATGGAAGCATATGGTCGTTATGCTGTTGTGACAGGGAATACGACGATCAACAGTCTTAAAAACAGGCTGGGTTTCGGGGTAACATTCGGAAAACTTGTTGCCGTTTTAACTGTTGTTGGTGTTGCGCTTGCTCAATGGTCTTCGTTGTCAGGTATATTGGGACTGACGGCTAATGCTACATGGGAAACCATCTGTTTGTTTTTTCCAGCCCTGGATCCGGACAATTACTGGGCTGTTCTCGGTATAGCTGTTGTGACTATATCCATAATGTATTCGCTGTTGCTGGTGGGGAGATACTCGTTTTTTGAAAAAGTGTTGATCTTTTTTGTGACCCTGATGGGGATATCCTTTTTCATTTCCATGTTTATTGTTATACCGGATCCTGCGGAAGTAGTACGCGGCTTCTCACCAAGTGTTCCAGCCGGAGTGGATACCAGATTGATGATAGCCGCAATGGTAGGCACAACCATGGCCGCTCCCACTTTTGTTGTGCGCCCGTTGTTGATGAAAGGAAAACAATGGGGCAAACAGAATTTGAAGGATCAACGAAGAGATGCAATTACGGCCGCTGTTCTCACATTTCTGATATGCAGTGCCATAATGATTACGGCTACGGGAGCCCTTCACCATCACGGGCTGAGTGTTGTAAGAGTGCTGGACATGGTTAATACACTGGAACCACTCGCGGGGCAATTTGCCGTGTCTTTATTAATGTTTGGTGTGATGAGCGCGGGCCTGTCATCCGTATTTCCGATTATCATGTTGCTGCCATGGCTATTATCAGATTATGAATCAGGGAAAATGGATACCACCTCAAACCGTTTCAAGATACTGACAGCATTGGGCTGCATTGTGGGGTTACTTGTTCCGGTCCTGGGGAGCAATCCGATATTTGCTCAGATTGTTACCCAGGTGGCTAATGTTTTTATCCTGCCGGTTGTTATACTGTCCATGGCTTATCTTGTGAACAGGAAAGATTATATGGGAGAACACAGTGCGGGGCTATTGTTGAATGCGGGCTTGCTGGGAGCTCTGGTTTTTGCATGTATCATTTCCTATTCGGCCTTTTTGTCAGTGATGGAACTCATTCAAAGAGTTATTTAACTAATGATTATATTTACATTATTAGTCGATGGAGGTGAACCTTGAACTATCTTGAAAAAAAATTACTACCGGCCGTTACGCTGGAGGAGGCTGATTCGGCTCTTTCGGTTGCCGAAGCCCTGCTTGAGTCAGGACTTGATGTTATGGAAATCACATTTCGTACAGATGCTACGGCCGAGGCCATACAAGCCATTGTCAGAGAATTTCCGGAAATAACTATTGGTGCCGGAACGATACTTCATCCCGACCAGATTGCGATTGCCATGGATGCGGGTGCTCAGTTTGGGCTGGCGCCAGGATTCAATGAGCGTGTAGTTGATGAAGCTCGAAAAAGAGATTTCCCTTTCATTCCCGGAGTCATGACCTCTTCGGAAATTGAAAAGGCACTTGAGAAAAACCTCACGTTTCTAAAGCTTTTTCCAGCCGATAAACTGGGCGGCCCGGATTATATTCGCAGCCTTCAAGGCCCCTATGGTCATACCGGTGTCACGTTCATGCCAATGGGCGGTATCGGGCTTTCCAATTTATCCATGTATCTGGAGTTACCTGTAGTGCAGGCTTTGGGTGGCTCCTGGATGACTCCTCTCAAATTGATAAAAAACGGGGAATATGGAAAAATAAAAGAGCTTGTAAGCCAGTCTCTGGCTATTGTCCGTTCTTCAATTAGTGAAACCTGAACAACAAGTGCTGAAGTAATTTCTGTTGAAATAAAAATGGTAATAATACATAAACGAGCTTATATGATCATGTCTAACTCAACGTCATCTTTATTATTAATATCAGCTTTTATTCTGCTGACAAGTGCTTGTTCCAATGATGATCCCCGATCAGAAGATGATTCATCTTTAAATCGATCAGCAGATGATCCACCTGCAAACCATAGTGTATCCGGGTTGGAGAAAGCTCCCGATTTTGAAGTGACGACCATTGATGGAGAAAAGATAAGTCTACAGGCAACAATAGACGAAGAACAACCCCTGGTTATCTATTTTACAGCCTCCTGGTGTCCTGTCTGTGCAAGAAACTGGCCGGTACTTTCCGAGCTATATCCCGATTACAAAGACCGGCTGAATTTAGTAGCCATTGGTATTGATCCGGACGACGATGAAGCCGTAATGAGAAAGCTATCCCGGGAACAAAACTTTACGTTCCCGGTTACAGCAGGGATCCCTGGAATTATGGAGGAATTCGGAGTTACGAGTCAGGCTACGACTGTAGGCATAAACCGGGATGGTTATATCACTTTTAAAACAAATAAATCAGCCCTCAGTGCCGAAGAATTCCGTGCGCTATTTGATGGTTTGCTTAATCAAACCAGATCGAACCAGCAGATGTAACTTTTATAATCCCTCTGTGGTGGTGAATCCACGTTCCATTATATTCCCGTCCTGGTCGGGAATGATTACCTCTACACGCCGATTTCGTTGACGTCCGGCTTCTGTTGACTTTTCTTTCCCGCATATAAGGTATGAATTTTAAAAATGTGCCGGAGTTAAACGGGCACTATCCCTATTTTGTGATTTAACTGGGAATGTTTTTAATAGAAACAGGATGGTATGGAATTTTCGAAAGAAAAAAAGATCTGATCTATGCCAGTGCTTTCTCCACCAATTTTTTTGCAGAAGGCGGCATCTCCAGTTTCATCGCCATTTCCCGGCCTTTCTGAGACATTTTGCGCCAGGTTTTTTGCAAAATGCGGAGGATTTTTTCCTCATCATGCTTTTGGGAAAAGTCCTCGAAATAATACTTCAGAAAAACCAGGCAGATAACATCTTCCAGCAATTGTACATCCGGGTCGGACTTGATCCCTTTTTTCATTACCAGATCGCGAACTCTGCTGATGGTTGTTTCATCATAGCCCACGTTCAATAAAATATCTTCGACACGATCGGCGTGAAATTTTTTCAGGGCGTTACGCCACTTGATATACCCGTTCCGGTCCATAGGGTACTCTTCCCGCGGTATAGCCCATCGTTCAATGTGCTGAGACCTGGCGGCCAGTTTCAACGATTCCGAAGCCCCGGGTTCCATTTTTTCAAGCCACTCGCACATCCTGTGGGCATACAGCAACTCTTTGGGTTGCAGCCTGCCATCGGCCGATTCAAGGTTGGAGTCTTTGCTGTTGGCTTCATCAATAGCCCGAGCGGCTTTTTCATAGAGCGAGGAAGACTTCATAAGATGGATTTACTGTACATGTTCGTATGGCTGATTCCATACTTGCACCGGGCAGTGAATGATTAAAAAATAGGAATCTGTGCACAAAAACTATATATCTGTATATCTGTGCACAAAACTATATAACTAACACTTATGACAATATCAAAGTACAAAGGCAACCTTCACAGGCATACATCCCGGATAGAGCTGGTGGATCTTTTTTGGAATGTTGAGTGATCTTGTTTAAAGTAGGATCATACCCTAAAACGCGAGATCAAATCCAAAATCCAGGCCGGCTGCCAGCTTGATTAATGGCAAACAAACAGGATGGCCACGATTCACGTTCATATTTAACGCAGCTTTGAAAGCTTCGGAATATGTCCCAAATTATGAATCCATAACCAGACATTCGAATGAAACCACTTTCGTCTCTTTCCAACGGAATTCGTCAAAGTGATATACGGGCAGTTACCGCACGTGTCAACGCTGTGAACGGGATCAATCTGGGCCAGGGGATATGTGATATGCCAACTCCGGATTCTATCAAAGATGGTGCTAAAGCTGCTATTGACAACGATAAATCAATTTACGCTCCGTATGACGGGATCGAACCTTTAAAACAACACATTTTGGAGAAAATGATGTCGTTTAACGGGATTCCTGTTAAAGGAACGGGTGATATTCTGGTCACTGCCGGCTCCACCGGAGCATTCGTCACCGCCATTTTTGCACTTCTTGATCCCGGTGATGAAGTCATTCTGTTCGAACCCTGGTACGGATATCACAGCCATCTGCTAAAACTTCGATCGGTTAAACAAAAGACATTACCGATGTATCCGCCATCATGGGAGGTAGATTTCGAGCGGCTCGAGTCGCTTGTTACCGGGAAGACGAAGGCCATTGTGATCACTACCCCCAATAATCCATGTGGCAAAGTCTGGACCCGGAATGAACTGGAACAGCTGATGGAGCTGATGATTGGACATGATCTGTATGCTATAACCGATGAGGTAACGGCGTAAATAGGTCTTATACTATTGATTGGAGGGTTAAATCAAAGGTGTAAGAGGTGCATAAATATATTAATATGCTTGTGATGCTGCTGTCTGCTGGTCATAAACATATTTAACCATAGTCCAATCTGCATATATACCTATCATTTGTTCTAAATTAATAATAGATAATTCACGGAATTTTTCGATATTAGTTGCTTTATAACCGCTATGACTCCATTCTTGAATAGCTCTAAATAAAATGTTTGTATGTTCACTTTTAAAAGAACGGATTAGACTAATTAGTGCATCTGATTGCTGATTAATTGTATAGACAACCATTGTATGATCATTTTCCCATTCTTTAACGGCAAACGCTCTTATTGTTTTCTGATATTCATCAGGATAAGTTTCTCTAATATGAGTGGCATTGCTATTTAATCCCTGTGAATATGCCAAGAACGGCACAAACAACACTATTGATAAAAAAAATAATATTTTCATATTAGATCCGATATTGGTTTGATCCAGGCGCAATAGGCTAAAATTCAGCTCGAATGACCTGAATATCTCGTTCTTTTTGTGTTGAGATTTGTTCAATGTTAAATAACGCATATACCAAAATTTAAAAATGGAGTTTCAAAGACCCATTATAGAATAATGCCAACTCTTATTCCCTTCCCATCTATACCTACCCCAACAAGGTCATCAACCTCATCTAAACTAACGTAACTGATTTCTGGTGAACCATGATTCCACATAAGACCACCGATTGCGGGGGTTGAGTCACCAAGTCTATTAGTCAAATAATCTTCAATTTGATCAAACATTAACTTTCGTTCTGCATCATCTTCAACTGCTTTTTCAAAATGATAGCTTTGTTCAGGGTAATATGTAACTGCATCAAACGTAATAAACGGCTCTTCCAATGATTTATCCAAATCTGATAACTGATAGTAATCCTGTCCCAGTGCTTTTTTAACCGCTTCTTTATCAGCACCCCATTCTTCAGAAAGTATATCGATAACACTTTCCCATTTATATGACTCTGGGTTTAAAACATCAACACCCCAAAATAAATGCTGATTATTAGTATCAAATGAGATATTCAATAAATAAGCTAAAGATAGTATAACTAATAATTTATTCATTTTCCCCCTTCTTTTTGCTTGAACTATTAAACTCCACTCAGCAAGCTAATGAATTAAAAAATAAACAACTTATAATTTTTTTTGCATTGGGTAGAAAACCATCATTCATGATCATATGAATTTCAGAATTCGAATCTAGTTCAAAATAATCTAGACTCATTTTATTAATCTTGGAACTGGTCATTTTGTCATAAAAGGTCACTGATATTAAAGATTTTTAAAAATATTTTCATATCCGCAATCCTCTGCCCGGTGGTTACTTGCGGTTATAAAGGGGTGTAAAATGCCTCAAAATACCCGAAAATCGCCTCATAAAATTTTGCCTTTCTTGTATAATAAGATAAAGGCTTGCATCAGGCAGGCCGAAATCTAATAACAAAAGGAGATAATAATGAAACGAACAAAATTTAACGGACACTCGAATTATGACTTCTATGAGGACATGGATCGGACGGACAAAAAACAACTTCTTGATATTGAAGGGGAAATTCAGACCCGATTAATCAATATCAAAAAAGACAGCTACCATATCGGGGAATTATTGCATAACGCTAAAAATATCCTACCGCATGGAAGTTTCAAACCTTGGATAAAAAAAACGTTCGATAATGATCTGCCATATTCGACCGCATACTTTTACATGCGATTGTACAAGACGTTTAAAGATGATCGAACTGCATTGCAATACATTCCAACGGAATATCTGATTATTCTGACAGAAAATAATTTCCCGGAAGATACTCGTAAAATGATAACGGAGCAGATAAATAACGATCCAAAGACTATACAGAAAAAGGAATTTGAGCAAGTAAAGGATTGCTATAATCTGTTGAAGAGCGGAACGATTGGTGGTAGTGCCTTTCTGAAACAGACAAAGGATATTATTGAGCTTGGTAAAGAATTAACGGATATACAGATGGGCAAAACAAAACACCGTATCAATGGCAATATGAGACGCCCCCTGTATTTTGGTCTCGGAGATATATTGCAACGGTTAGATGCTGCTATTGAACAAGCCCGACAGATGGCAGGGTATTTCCCGTTTGATCCGACTGACCCGGAACATAAAAAACTTATTCAACAAATTAATAAGATCATAGAAAAGTTAACCACATTAAAAAAAGAGCTTCAAGGCGGGGAAGGTTTGTTCATACCACAATCAACGGAACAAGGTAATCAGTATATGTCTAAAAATTAGACTTTTGATAATTAAATGTTATTAAAAACCTTTGTTTTCTCGTTTTCTAAGGCACGATCTGGGCGAAGGTATAACAATATATATCTCCTGTCCAGATCGTTAATTTAAGCTGCCTATACACCGTCAGACAGATGGATATTCGGGCATTTTTACATCAGTCAGATGCTCCTCTAATAACCCGGCAAGCTGTTCATCATAGTTCCGGGAAAGATGCTCGATTAATTCATCCCTATGCTCCAAGATCAGTACAGTGGTTCCTTCACCCCTTTTCCCTGTCCGGATGATCTGTAGCAGTATTTCGGTTTGCTGTTCCATGTCTAAATATAATAAATTTTTCATTTTAATATATAATGATGGGATGTATGTAAATATGTACGTTACTATAAGAATTATTATAATAGATAAGTGGTTAAAGGAACGGATTGATTAATTAATATAAACAAGAAAAAAATTTGTATTTTAAAAAAATAATTAATAATATAAATACAAGATAATCGTTATATTAGTAGAGACATACCCAGACGATAACCAGATAAATGATGAATACTTTAAGGAACGCACGAATCAATAATAATTTGACGCAGAAACAGCTTGCTGAAAATGCTGGTGTTTTCTGGATTACGATATCAAAAATAGAAACTGGATATTCAAAACCACATAAAAGCACCAAAATAAAACTTGAAAACGTACTCGGAGAGTCCATTGATTGGACTGAAACCCGGGAGCAAGGAGCGATGAAGCATACTCACAAAAGACGAAAACTAATCACCAATAAATAGGATAAATCATGAAAAAATATCAATTAAGAATCATGCACGAAAATGGGCGAATAGATTTTAAAGACCTGCCCGGCAAGCCAATTACTCAAACGGTGCAGGTAAATAAAAATAAAGAAGATCCGGAACCACTTTTGCCAATGAATTTTCACCCGAACCACCGTGAGGAAGCTGGTAACAACGGAGGTACTCCAACAGTTAACCAGTACAATGATGCTGGTAATGCCACGGATGAAATGTTACTTCCCACAGGGATGATCGAAGGTTCTTGTGGTAAAATCCGAACCTATCAGGAACGAATAGAATTGGAAAAAAAGAACCAAAAACCTTGTGATGATCCGCAGAACAATACGGATGAAATACTCATTCCCATCATTCACGAATAATCAGAGGACTAATGACCAAACAAACGAAAAAAAAGAATACAGGAGACAGGCGATACGAGCCGGGAAAACACCGGGATTATGACCATGTGTACAATCGGTTATCAGAGTCTTCCCCGATATTAAGCAAGGAAAGCAGGCAACGGGATCATTTAAATTTTACCATGTTCACAGACAGAAAATCTGTCGAAGTTGAATTGGTTAAACAAGTTGGTAATTCCGGTTCTGGCTATTATTTGTTTCAAGGACACACCCAGCCCTCTTATGTTCTGATTGCGGAAAACGCATTAGCTGATATTCACCAGCAATTTAAAGACTGGCAACAGCAAAGAATCCGTGAGGGCAAGGCATACGAGCCAGAAAAAGAATGGCCGAAGACCATGCACCAGAAACGCCTGGAACTTGAAGCCCGTTGTGATGTTAAGCATATGGAAGCCAACGTATTACGTCAAGAATGGGAAAGACTGAAAGCCGAAGAAGTGAAAGAAAAGAAAAAGGAGTCCATTCGGAGGTTTCCGAGACTTGCCAATCAGGATATTTCCTACTCAAAATCCGGCATTCCATTTGTTGGAAATACCGAAAGTCCGTTCTACAAAATGCCTTTATTGGAGTATACCAAAATGACCAATAAATGGAAAAAGGAGCATCCGGGTAGGCGAAGAGTGAAACCGGAACAGTTACCGAAATGGCCGGAAAATTCCAAAACCATAGATCAGGTGGAGGATGAATTGCTTGAAAAAAGGATGAAAACCGGATGATTTTTTTAACACAAATATCGTTCACTCGTCCTCCACGCGTGGATCATGGTCGGGCTGTTTGCCCCGGGTTCTCATACCCCCGAGGATTTTTCCCGATCACAGTCCGGCAGCTGGGATTTTACAAATTCTGCCCGGCTGTCGGACAACTTTATATGGTTCATCCATTATACACTGTGTGCCAAAATTTGACAGTTTCGGCACTTTTTAAACGGTTCAATTATGAAAGGTACACTTACATATAGGCTGACCGGAGATCGTTCGTTTACGGGCAGGAAATCACCGTGTCTCGAGGGGTTTTCAGGCAAAAAAATAAGTTATTTGTATAATAATAGTAAGCAGTACTAACAATCACCAAACGGAGGAACC
>JBBDQZ010000001.1:0-2096 GCA_040905705.1 Balneolales bacterium | reverse complement strand
GAGTCATTGTAAAATCCATATATCCCATAATAATAAGCTGAGTCCAACTCATTGTTCAAGATCTGATTGTATCGACACAAATCTCCTGTTCCTCCGTACATCCATATTCCATAATACCCTCCGATTATGCGGTTGTTTTGAATAACTGCATAATCAACTCCTGAATTGGTGGAGTGTGATGTAGTGGTAGCGGAGAATGTAATGTTGTAATTGGCCCAATTAGATGGAACCGGTACGCGAGTTACACAATTCGACAATGTATCGTGTCGTGCTCCTGCAGCAAAAATTACTGCATCTCCCGATCCACTCGACTTCTCTATGGTCATGTTCTTAACCATAACGTTAGTCACTCCATCAAAGGTTAGTGTTGCATACTGCGTGGATTGTCTCAAAATGGTTTGTGAGGAGTCTCCTCCGTCAATGATCAAATAATTGCTTGAACTCAAACCGTCAATATCACTCAAGAATAGTGCTTCATTATACACATTTGCTGCTACATTAACTCGCGTTGGACCACAAACCCCATACTCTGTTAAAGCTTGAGTCAATTCAGTCAAACTCTGGAAATTAGATCCTGAAGTCGCCTGAGTTGAATCTACGGTATACACTCCCGACAAGGCTGTGCGCAAGCCAATATACTCCAAGGTATCATTCACCTGACGCTCATCAATACCATTGTTTGGATCAGCAGTATAGATTTTTAAGTCATAAGCTACACCATTGGTAAAGGTCATACTATCTAAGGTCACAATTCCGGTATCTCCAGTAAGGATGGAGCCGTTATAAACCGTAGAGTCCAATACGCCATTCAATTCCCAGTATACTTTTACTGTTGTTAAAGTATCCATACCACCATTCGTAATTACTGCTGAGGTTAAGAAACTTCCTGCACAGAATGGGAAACTTGGATTATAGATTGCGCTTAAAGATGCATCCAAACCTGGAGGGTCAAACTCATCAGCTCCAATGTCTACGCCAAATCCATTTGTACTTGGTCGTGTATCGCCATCGATATCTTCGTATATAGCTACACTTCCATCGCCTTGATCATTCGCCAAAATACCGAAAATATGCAAATCATCTGCTGCAGCATATTCCGGATCACCTTGCAATGAATTCACATTGAAAGTTGGGTTTGCCGTTACATATGAAGTTAAGGTCGCATAACTGTTCGATGGATCAGTAATGATGCTTCCGCCTGATTCATTGTAAAAAATGTTGTAATCAAAATCATTCATAAAGCCTGAGGTATTCGTCTCAAATGGCGTAGAGATGGCTGAAGCAAAAATATTGTTGCGAATATCGTAATTCGATATCGTACTAAATGTATTTGATACAATGTACATTCCAGCATAGGATCCTTGATGATTAATGCTATTATACCAAATGTTCACTTCATCAGTATACCCAAGGTAAACTCCATAACCGTATCCGGAGGTATTTCCGGTGGTATATACCATATTGTTGCTCACCTCATTCGTGCGATTAGCAGTGGCATAAGTGTTGTAATTATATAAATACATGCCCATATATCCGGCTTGTATATTATTCTTCTTCACCAAGAAGTTTTCCGTATAGAATACATATATGCCATACGAACTGTAGTTACCACGACTTAGCATATTTAAACTATTGCCAATAATTTCTGTTGAATCGCCATAAAACGAATAAATTCCAAAATAATAAGCCGAATCAATTTCGTTGTCTATAATGCGGTTTCCTACACTTAGTATAGTTGATGAACCATACGCACGAACAGCATAATAACCACCAATGATGCGGTTGTTTGCGATCAAGTTGTTATTCGCATCTGCTGATGTGGCATTGGAGGTTGCGCTACCGGAGAATGAGATGTTGTATATCCCTGAAGTGGTAGTGTTCACATTCACTCTGGACACACAATTAGTCACCTGATTGTAATTCGCTCCATTGGCAAATATGATTGCATCTCCGTAGGTGCCGGTGTATTGAATGGTCATGTTCTTCACCGTTACATATTCCACTCCATCAAAAGTTAAAGTGGCAAAACTTTGTCCGTTTTGTGTTAATATGGTTTGTGAAGAATCGCCTCCGTCAATGGTTAAGGTATTTGTTGC